>JADJTD010000001.1:2400000-3000000 GCA_016711345.1 Chloracidobacterium sp. | reverse complement strand
GGAGGACGAAACCAGATTGGTCTTTGACGACCAGCGGCATTTCGGATTGATGAAAATCGTTGATACTAACGATCTTCACGATGCGAAGGAATTAATAAAACTCGCACCCGAACCTTTTTCTGATGATTTTTCTATCGAATATCTTTTTGATAGGACAAAAAATTCCAAACGCAGCCTGAAAGAATTTCTGCTCGACCAAACAAGAGTCTGCGGCCTGGGCAACATCTATGCCTGTGAAGCGATGTTCGCCGCAGGTTTGGATCCGAGAAAGCCAGCCGATAAACTTTCTAAACAAAACGTCATACGCCTGCATGAAAGTATTCGTGCCGTCTTGCAAGAAGCCGTCTCACACGCAGGAAGCCGCGTAGTCGATCCCGAAAACCTGGAAGGCAATTATTTCAGCGGTTCCACCGATGCCGGATGGTTCGTTTACGACCGTGAAGGTGAACTTTGCAATGCTTGCAAATCGCCAATTCTAAGGTTAAAACAAGGTAGTCGTTCAACTTATTTTTGTCCAAAATGTCAGAAAAAATAGTACCGGTCATATCTGCCAAACCTAAGATCTGCTCAGCTCGGTACGCTTACCTAACTTGTTTTGCACTTGTTGTCATCATCGCAGTAACGGCGGTCTACGTCGGGGCTCAGGACAAGGATGACAATAAGCCAAACCCGGATGCTAATGCCAAACGTGCGCGAGAATACGCGTCACAAATGCTTGACGAGATCGAGCGGCTAATGTTTGAGCATTATTATGACAAGACCTTTCACGGAATAGATCTAAAAAAAAGAATCAAAGAAGCAAAAGAACGTCTAAAAACTCTTGAGTATAACTGGCAAATGTATCGTGTTCCAGCGCAAGTGCTTTTAGAACTCAACGACTCTCACACATCTCTAGGCCTGCCGCGCACGGACAATTTTGATTACGGTGTTAGATGGCAAATGATAGGCGACGATTGCTTCATTACAATAGTCGACAAAAAAAGTGATGCCTTTAAGCAAGGCCTGGAACCTGGCGATCAGGTACTAAAGATCGGAAATTTTGTACCAAACCGCACAGACCTTTGGAAGATCAATTTTGTGCTTTATAGTCTCGATCCTGCCAAGACGATAGAATTAAAGATTAGGCGGCCCGATAATGCTGAAAAAACAGTTCGCATAACTGCCAGCAGTGTCAGCTCAGCAAAATTCTGGAACGACCTAATTGATCGACAAGAAACGAAACGTGACATTTTCAAGTGTTCGGAGATCAGTCCTACTGTTGTCGTTTGTAAACTTTATACATTTAATGCTGAAAATAACGATATCGCTAAAATGATGAAATTTGCGGCTAAGTACCCGAATCTTATCCTTGATCTACGAGGCAATTCCGGAGGTTTAGTTTCAGTGGAAGAGGCATTCATAGGATATTTCTTTGAAGAAAAGGTAAAGATCGCTGATATGGTGAAGCGGTCAAAATCCGAACTGCGAATGTCTAAGCCCGTAGACAGGGACAAGATTTATAGAGGCAAAGTCGCGGTGCTTATTGATTCTGCATCTGCATCAGCCGCCGAGGTGACTGCTCGCGTTCTTCAACTGGAAAAACGGGCTGTCGTGTACGGAGACGTAAGCAGCGGAAGCGTGATGACAAGCATTGGTTTTCCTTTGAAACTCCGTTCAATAACTAAATGGGACAATGCCCAATATTTCTCACCGGGAATGAGCATTACGATCGGCGACGTTGTCATGAAGGATGGCTCGCGGCTCGAACACATAGGTGTCATTCCCGATACTGTACTGCGACCGGGCGGCCTTGCTCTGCAGATGAAAATGGACCCGGTTTTGGCGTATGTGGCAATTGCGTTTGGGGTACAGTTAAGCCCGGCAGAGGCGGGAAAGCTGAATTTCCTTACACAAGGTGACAACAGTGAAAAAGATTCAAAGGATGCAAAACGATAAGACCTAGAATCAGTTAGCGCTTGACAGCGTCATTAGGAATATCAATACTGAATCAATCGTGGTGAGTTAATGCGACTTGCGACCACGTTAAATAAACTGCTAAACAGCCAATAGACACATCGATCTTGAAAGTCTCGCTGTTTTGGCGAGGCTTTTTGTTTTATGAAAAACTTTCGCGAACTTCTGGATTCAGACGGCATATACGTTTTTGACGGAGCGGTCGGGACGCGTCTTTACGATAAGGGCGTTTATATCAACCGCAGCTACGACGAGCTTAATCTCACAAATCCAGACCTTGTCCGCGAGGTCCATGAGGAGTACGTTGCCGCCGGTGCGGACATTATCGAGACCAATACCTTTGGTGCGACGCGGCACAAATTGCAACCGTACGGCCTCGAAAGCAAATTACGCGAGATCAATGTTTCCGCCGTGAAACTTGCCCGCGAGGCCGCAGGCGACAAGGCCTATGTTGCCGGAGCAATCGGGCCTTTGGGTTTGCGTCTCGAACCGTTTGGCCCGACATCTTTCGACGAGGCACGAGAGATGTACAAAGAGCAGATCGAAGCATTGCTCGAAGGCGGCGTTGACCTTTTCATCCTCGAAACCTTTTCCGAATTGCCGCTCATCGAACAGGCGATTCGCGCCGTCCGTGAACTGACCGATCTGCCGATAGTTGCCCAGATGACGATCCAAATGGACGGCAAAACACTTTACGGCGACACACCGGAGCATTTTACGAAGAAGCTCGACAAACTCGGCGTCGATGTCATCGGCCTGAACTGCGGAATGGGCCCAAACCATCTGCTCAACGCTCTCGAAAAAATGCGTTCGGTCACAACCAATCCGCTTTCTGCACAGCCAAACGCCGGTTTGCCGCGTGACGTTCAGGGGCGACAGTTTTACATGGGTTCGCCTGAATATATGGCCGAATTTTCACGGCGTTTTGTCCAGGTCGGTGCAAAATTCGTTGGCGGCTGCTGCGGAACTACACCGACGCACATCAAGCTTATTGCGGACGGCATCCGCTCGATCAGTCCGCGTGTCACGGCGAGAGCGGTAATAGAAAATGAGCCGGTCACGATCTCTGAACTGAAACCGGACGACGTTCAGGTCGTAAAGCCCGAGGATCGTTCCCGCTGGTCGGCAAAGATCGCTCGCGGCGAATTTGTTACGTCGGTCGAGGTTCTGCCGCCCAAAGGATGCGATGCTCAGAAGACGCTCGATTCGATCCGTTTGCTAAAAGACGCCGGCGTCGATGGCGTAAATATTCCAGACGGCCCGCGTGCCCAAACGCGAATGTCGGCCCAAGCGACTGCCGTTCTCGTCGAACGCGAGATCGGCATCGAAGCCGTCCTGCACTACTGCTGCCGCGACCGCAATCTGCTCGGCATGATGTCGGATCTGCTCGGAGCTTCCGCTTTGGGATTGCACAATTTACTGCTGATCACGGGCGACCCGCCAAAGATGGGGCCTTACCCTGATGCGACCGCCGTTTTTGACATAGACGCGATCGGCCTGACCAACATGGTCAACAAACTAAATCACGGCCTTGATCTAGGCAACAACCCGATCGGCAAACCGACCGCGTTCTCGATCGGAGTCGGTGTAAATCCCGGCGCGGTGAATATGGAAGAGGAAATAAAACGATTCGAGTGGAAGGTCGAAGCTGGTGCTGAATACGCTATCACTCAGCCGGTTTTCGACACCGCGCAGCTAAAACGCTTTCTCGATATGATCGATCACGTCCGAATTCCGATCATCGCCGGTATTTGGCCGCTCGTTAGCTTCCGCAACGCCGAATTTCTTCATAACGAAGTGCCGGGCGTCGAGGTAACCCAAGAGATCCTCGAACGCATGCGTATAGCCTCTGACGTAAGCAAAGAGGAAGCCCGCGAAGAAGGCATCAACATCGCTCGGGAATCGCTGCTCGAAGTTCGCGACGTAATTCAAGGCGTTCAGGTCTCGGCCCCATTCGGAAACGTGAAATACGCTCTACAGGTATTTGAAGCTTTGGATGAATTTAAGAGGTGACGGTTTAAGGCACAAGGACGATCTTGCCCAAAGCCTTGTTTTCCATTACTTCGTGATGGGCCAATGGTGCATCGGCAAGCGGAAGTGTTTTGCGGATGATAGGATTTAGAACTCCGGATTTAAGTCCATCGAATATTGCAGCGTGTATCTTATCACGGTCGGGCTGCAAAGAATTGAAAAGCGACATTCCGTAAACGGTTGCGTCCTTGCCCATGATCACGCGCGGATTAAAGTCGAGGCTTCCGCGATTCCCTATCACGACAATACGGCCAAACATTGCGAGCGCATCAAAATCTTTCTGCAAGTTAACATTAGCGAGCATTTCGATAATGACTTCGACGCCTTTGCCGTCTGTGATCTCTTTTACAGCCGCGAGATGCGAGTCGTCGGTGTGATCGAAGACGTGATCTGCTCCTTGTTCGGCCGCGAGTTTTTTGCCATCTTCAGAACTAGCTGTTCCTATGACTGTCAGGCCTGCGTTTTTTGCCCACTGAATTGCGGCGATACCAACGCCGCCGGATGCTCCGTGAATGAGAACGGTCTCGCCCGCCTTTGCATCGGCTCTTTGAAATAAAGCACGATAGCTGGTCGCATACGGCGTCCAGACGCCCGCTCCCTGTTCAAAGCTGACGTTGCCAGGCAAAGTTCCGAGCTGCTTTTCTTCGCACAACGCATATTCAGCATACGTTCCTGTCAATGAGTCGGCGATATAAACTCTATCGCCCGCTTTGAACTTGGTTACAGCCTCGCCGACAGATTCGACAATGCCGGCGGCATCTTTACCCGGCGTGTAAGGCAGATTTGGAGCGTGGGCATGAATTCCGGTGCGGAGATAAGCATCAACAGGATTAACACCCGCAGCTTTGATCTGAACCAGAACTTGGGAGCCAGACGACGCGGGCGTCGGAAGCTCTTCGATCTTCATTACCTCTGGTTCACCAAATTCGCGGACGACAATTGCTTTCATTACTATTCCACCGTCACAGATTTTGCCAGGTTTCTCGGCTGATCGACATCGCATCCTCTTCGAACGGCGATGTGATACGAGAGCAACTGCAATGGCACTATCGAGAGTATCGGACCCAGTAAATCGGATGTTTCGGGGATCTCGATTACGTGGTCGGACACTTTGCAGCTCATCGTGTCGCCTTCAGTCAAAACCGTCAAAATGATGCCGTCGCGGGATTTGACCTCGACGATATTCGAGTGCGTTTTTTCGTAACGCAATTCGCTTGCCGCATTATTTTTTTCACGTGTGTTGACGATCACAACCGGCAATTTTTCATCGATCAGTGCATTCGGGCCGTGTTTCATTTCGCCAGCGGGATAACCTTCAGCGTGGATGTAGCTGATCTCTTTTAATTTTAAGGCGCCTTCGAGGGCGACAGGAAAATTGATACCTCTGCCGAGATAAAGAAAATCCTGCGAACGGAAAAACTCTTTTGAAAGTTCCTCGATCGAATCCGCATTGTTCAACAATTGCTCGATCTTTAGCGGAAGTTCGGCGAGGTCTTGTGCGAGTTTTTTGGCTTGCGTCTCGTCGATCTTGCCGCGTAGTTGTCCCAGATACAAGGAGAACAAATACAAAGCGACCATCTGACAAGTAAACGCTTTGGTCGATGCCACCCCGATCTCAGGCCCTGCGTGCGTCAATATGGTTCCATCTGCCTCGCGTGTGATCATCGAACCCTGAACATTACAGATCGCAAGGATTTTACAACCGGACAATTTTGCCTCACGCATAGCCGCAATTGTATCGGCGGTTTCGCCAGATTGCGAAATTACGATTATCAGATCATTCTCGCTCAAAACCGGATCGCGATAGCGAAATTCCGACGCATAATCCACCTCGACCGGAACGCGTGCAAGCTGTTCGAGCATGTACTTTCCGGCGAGAGCGGCGTGCCACGAAGTGCCGCAGGCGGCAATCTTGATTGATGTAATGCCCTGTAGGTCGTCGTCCGAGATGTCCATCGGATCGAGATAAACTTTTCCGTTATCAAGAGAAACACGCCCTTGCGAGGTGTCGCGCACTGCACGCGGCTGCTCGTATATCTCCTTCAGCATAAAATGTTTGAAGCCGCCTTTCTCAGCCTGAATAGGGTCCCAAGTGATCCGCTGTGTCTGGGGCTCAACCACATTGCCGTCGAAATCCGTGACGCGAACAGACTCTTTTGTAAGCACAGCAATTTCCCTGTCGCCGAGAAAAAATACATCGCGTGTATGTGCTAATATCGGCGGAATATCCGACGCAACAAAAAACTCGCCGTCGCCCAAACCGATCACGACCGGCGGGCCTTCGCGAACGGAGACGATCATATCCGGCTCGTCCGAAGAGATGATCGAGAGAGCGAAGATTCCTTTTAACTCTTTCACCGTTTTTCGAACGGCAAGCTCAAGCGACAAACTTTCTGTATCTATGTAATGGCCGATCAGATGAGCGACGACCTCGGTGTCGGTTTCGGTATGAAACTCGTGCCCGATCGCCTGCAGCCTCTCTTTCAGCGTGAGGTAATTTTCGATGATGCCGTTGTGAACAACAACGACCTTGCCCGACTGATCGCGATGAGGATGCGCGTTTTCCTCAGTCGGACGCCCGTGCGTCGCCCATCGCGTATGGCCGATGCCGTAATTGCCGTCGAGCGGGCTCAGGCGAATTGCTTCTTCGAGGTTCCGCAGCTTACCCTCGGCACGCCGCAGTTCCATATGATGGTCACCGTCAACCACCGCAATCCCCGCCGAATCGTAACCACGATACTCGAGCTTCCTTAAGCCTTCGATGATCAACGGCACAACTTGTTTATTTCCAACGTATCCTACAATTCCACACATAAGTCTAATTCAAACGACTATTCTCTTCTCTATTCCTTACTTTTGTTCAGCTCTTTAGCCGGAACGCCAGCTACTACTTTGTTGGCCTCAACGTCTTTTTTCACCACGCTTCCGGCACCGGTTACAGCACCGTCACCTATTTTGATCGGAGCAACAAGCATTGTATCTGAACCGATCTTTACGTTATTTCCAATGTGGGTTTCATGCTTATTTTTGCCGTCGTAATTGCAGGTTATCGTTCCGGCACCGATGTTTGTGTTTTCGCCGATGGTTGCGTCCCCGAGATAGGTCAGATGGCTGGCTTTGGAGCCTTTTCCGAGCTTGGTTTTCTTTAGTTCGACAAAATTACCGACCTTCGAACCTTCAATCATAACTGCGTGGCCTCGAAGATGCGCCATCGGACCGACCGTGCATTTGTCGCCGACGGTCGAATCGGTAATAAAGCAATTATCGCGTATCTCGACGCCGTTTCCGATACTCGAATTTACGATCCGTGTTCCCTGCCGAACAACGCAACCTTCGCCGATGACGCTGTCGCCTTCGACAGTTACGTTTGGATAAATTACTGTGTCACGGCCGATCTTTGCACGGCGGCTTATGTATGCAGCTTTCGGATCGACAAATGTTACGCCAGTCTCTATCATCAGTTTTTCGACAGTACGGCGGCGAATTGTCTCTTCCATTGCCGCAAGTTGGCGGCGGTCGTTGACGCCCTCGATCTCATGCGGATCGTCGCATAGAAAGATCGCAACATCATCATCTTGCTCTCGCAAGATGCTCGGCACGTCGGTCAAATAATATTCACCTTGAGCATTATCATTCTTAACCTGCGACAAAGCCGCAAACAATTTTTTCGTATCAAAACAGTAGATACCGGAATTGATCTCATCGATCAGTTTTTCTTCGTCGTTTGCGTCCTTTTGCTCGACGATCTTTTCAAATGCTCCGTTTTCGTCACGCAATACGCGGCCATAGCCGCTTGGGTCTTTTAGCCTGACGGTCAGCACCGTACAAGCGGCGCCTCGGCCAAGATGTTCGTTGTGTTTTTTCACGAGAGCATCGAGCGTTTCCGAACGAATCATCGGAACGTCACCAGAAAGGACCAACAGTGTCGAATCGGTATTTTCCAAAATTTCGCGTGCCGCATTAACAGCATCGCCGGTGCCATTCTGTTGTTTTTGCAATGCAAAACCGAACAAATTTGCATCATTTTCACTCAAAACCGCGTCCTTGACGTCCTCAGACTGGTGTCCAACGACGACGTAGATCTTTTGCGGGTTGAGCGATAAAGCGGCTTCGCAAACATGATTAATAAGCGATCGTCCGTCGAGTTTGTGCAGCACCTTGGCAAGGTTGGACTTCATCCGTGTGCCAAGGCCGGCTGCCATTATTAGAATGTCGAGTTCAGATTTCACGTGTAAAATTTAAAGAGTTCTAATTGCCGACCGAGGCCTTTTCTCGTGGCTGCAGAGCACATAATAACAGGACATCAGCGAGCTTTGCGGCGTTATGCCTTACCTTGTCACCGTCGTCCAACAGATTACCATAAACGATCTCGGCTCCCTCAATCGTCGCGGGTGAGATCGATCCGTGAACGCCGATCTGCTCAGCTCCTTCGCCGGAGTATTTTTGAGTCTGCAAATCGCTGATAGGATGATCGTTGACTATCACGTAATCAAAATCGATCGCAGGAGCGTATTGACGAACGAGTTCGAGATGGTGTCGAGCACTGAAACCGTCCGTTTCGCCCGGTTGAGTCATCAGATTGCAAACAAATATTTTGATCGCACGCGACGCTGCGATCGCTTCGGCCACACCTTCGACCAGGATCGGAGGCAAAAGGCTTGTGAAAAGCGAACCGGGTCCGATCGTTATAACATTTGCGTTGTGAATTGCGGAAAGTGCCTCTGGCATCGGCAGACAATCTTCGGGATCGAGAAAGAGCCGTTTCATATTGCCGCCTAGTTGAGAGATCTTTGTCTCGCCTCTAACGATTGAACCGTCATCTAACTCGGCCGCCAGTGTCACATCGGCAACAGTTGCCGGGTAAATATGGCCCTTGCTCGCAAGGATCTCCGAAGAGAGTTTAACGGCCTCACCAAAATCACCGGTTATCTCAGTCAGTGCCGCGAGGAATAAATTGCCAAAATTGTGTCCGCCCAGATCTCCGTCACCGCTAAAGCGATGCCTGAAAAGCTGTGAGAGCAGATAGGAATCCTCAGACAGTGCGACCATGCAATTGCGTATGTCGCCAGGCGGCAGCATTTGAAGTTCGTCTCGAAGCCGCCCGGAACTTCCGCCGTCGTCCGTAACGGCAACGATCGCCGAAAGATTTTCCAGCCAGACTGGCTCAATATCGCCTGCGTTCACAAAACGTTTTAATCCGGAAAGCAGCATCGACAGCCCGGTTCCGCCGCCAATGGCGACGCAATTCAACCCAGCGGGCTTGTCGGAAAAAAGATGATGTTTCATCGAGGCGAGGCTGAACTCGGAATTTCGGCAAGGTAAGAGTTATTAGGTAGCACAGGGTAAATATCGGCGAGCGCCGCCGATAAGTAAAATTCTAGCATTTTTGAAAGTTGGCGGACAATAAATATTATGAGCTCCGCTGCATTTAATCGAGCTTTAAAAAAATCTCTTGTAGCCGTCTGCTTCGTTGTGTTAGATTTAAATGAGCGGAACGCCGCCCACAGGCTATTCAGCCGCTTTGACTTAACAATTCACTCAGTCATACTTGCCCCCTAAGCTAGTCACTAGCAACCACCATAATGGCAAATTCGCCTTTTATTCTACAAGAACATCAGTTTCAAAGACTCAAGAGCGTCCTGGCCCGACTTTGTGTCGAGTGCGCCGCTCGCGTAGTATTTTTGATCGACCGAGACGGTCAGCCGATCGCTTTTCACGGCGATATTAACGGTATGGATACGACGAGCTTTTCCTCGCTTGCGGCGGGAAATGTCGCGGCCACGCACAGCATGGGCCAGCTCATCGGTGAAGACGCTTTTCCGTCAGTCTTTCACGAAGGTGAGCGCGAAAGTATCTTTATCAACATCATTGGCCGCAGCCTGCTCGTCACCGTTTTTGACGAACGCTCGACATTAGGGCTCGTCAAAATTCGCACAAAAAGATGCAGCTACGACATAGCCGCCATTCTCGACGAAGCTACAAGGGATTCGGCCGCCTATCATTTAAACCAAAATTCGTTCTTCTCCGAGATCACGGACGAAGACATCGACAGCCTTTTTAGCTAATTAGCTCAAACTAATTTTCGACAATCGACCAATCATGACTTTTATCAATTACGCATCAAGAGAGATCAATTGCAAGATCGTCTATTACGGGCCGGGACTCGGTGGCAAGACAACAAATCTGCAATACATCTATGATTCGACTGCGCCGCAGGCGAAGGGCAAACTTATCAGTCTGGCTACCGAAACAGATAGAACGCTATTCTTTGATTTCATGCCGCTCGAATTGGGAACGGTTCGCGGTTTCAAGACACGTTTTCATCTTTACACGGTTCCGGGCCAGGTCTATTACGATGCATCGCGAAAACTAATTCTTAAGGGTGTGGACGGCGTCGTATTTGTTGCCGATAGCCAAGACGAGCGTATGGACGCAAACATCGAGGCACTATATAACCTCGAGGATAACCTGCAAACACAGGGCTACGATCTAAAAGAGATTCCCTATGTCCTACAGCTGAACAAGCGCGATCTGCCAAATGTAACACCGATAGAAGAGCTTTCTCACGAGCTTTGCCGCAAGAACGAACCGATATTCGAAGCAGTTGCGACAAACGGTACCGGCGTTTTCGATACGCTCAAAGCCGTCGCCAAACAGGTGTTGACGGAATTAAGAAACGGGTAAACATACAAAGTCATAGAGAGCTAAAAAAGAGACCGGAACATTTGATCCGGTCTCTTTTATTTTGTGCTTTTACACTATTTTACAAAAAATGACGCGGTGACAGGAGAGTAACCGCGTCTTTAATTTAATGCCAGGGAAGCAGGTGAACTACTTAGGCATTAAAACACTATCAACAACGTGAATCACACCGTTTGACTGCATAACATCGGCAATTGTGACCTTTGATTTGCCACCTTTCTCGTCGGCGATGGTCACATCCTTGCCTTCCATGGTGGCTGTTAACGTTCCGCCAGCGACCGTTTTCATCGTAAACTTGCCCTTACCTTCCTCGATCCCTTTGATTATTGCGGCAACGTCCATCTTGCCCGGAACAACGTGGTAGGTCAGGATTCCCGTCAGCGCTTTCTTGCTTTCAGGTTTGAGAAGCGTATCGACGGTTCCTTTCGGCAATTTGTCGAACGCGGCATTTACAGGAGCAAAAACTGTGAATGGCCCTGCTCCTTTCAGAGTATCAACCAATCCGGCAGCCTTTACCGCTGCAACAAGTGTTGTGTGGTCTTTTGAATTCGAGGCATTGTCGATAATGTCTTTCGTTTTTAACATCGCAGCTCCGCCTACCATCGGGCCTTCGGCGGGTGCCGGTGCGGTGTTTGTATTAGTATTTGCCGAAGCCATTTTCGGTGCGGTGTTGGCAGGTGCCGCGGTGTTATTAGCCGTCATCCCGCCGCAAGCGCTCATAACCGCCATTGATGCGGCCATTGCAAAAGTTAGTAATAATTTCATTTTCAGTCTCCCAAAGTTCTATTTAATTCAAATAGCAATTACACGGCATGTTTCTTTCGATCATCAACTAGTAAGTAGTAATGAAAACAAACCGAAGATTCACTATACAATTGCTTTCGCTTAAGAGTTAGCTTTGGATTCAGTCTTTATCAGGAGATAAATTGCCAAGAAGACACCTAAGAACGCAAAAAAAGAGACCGAACTGAAAGTTCTGATCTCTTTTTTTACTTGCGTCTTTTATATACTAAAAATGGCGGAGCCGACGGGACTCGAACCCGCGACCTCCAACGTGACAGGCTGGCGTTCTAACCAACTGAACTACGACTCCGCACTTACGAGTCGTAAGTCTGGAGTGATAAGTCTTAAGCAGGAATTTCATACTTAAGACTCAAGACTCGCGACTCGCGACTAGATAATGGTGGGCACGGAGGGACTCGAACCCCCAACTTCCTCCTTGTAAGGGAGGCTGTCTACCAATTGACGTACATGCCCAAAAAACCGACTAAACAAAAACTATTTCGCACGCGTGCCCCACAAATTTTCAAAAAAACATCGCCCTTTTGATAACAGAGCGAATTGCAATGCTATCTAATCACAGTCTAGACTGTCAAGTTACAGCCTTACGGCGGCGAAAATGAGAACGCTTTTTTCTTCGATCACAATTGCAGCTTGTCTTATGTTGGCTATGTTCATATTGAGCCAGACGATTGTTGCGCGGGCTTCAGACACAGAGAATTTCGCCGCAGCGACGCCGACATGCACACCTCTGAACATTATCCTTGACGGCGGATTCGAGGCCGGCGGTGTTCCAAGTGCGCTCTGGATCGATCCACAAACCTCGACAAATTTTGGTACGCCGTTGTGTACGGAAGCAACCTGTGGAACGGGCAGCGGTGCGGCTCCTCCTAGAAGCGGATTGACTTGGGCGTGGTTCGGCGGCATTCCTTTGCCAGAAACTGCAAAACTCGGCCAGAACGTTACGATCCCAACAGGAACGGCATCACTCCATTTTTGGATGAGGATCGGAACGGTTACCTCACCGTTTACCGACGTCCTTAATATAAAGATCGATAACGTCACCGTCCAAAGTTACACTGAACCCTCGATAGCAGAGACCGGTTACACTGAACGAATTGTCGATTTGTCTGCCTTTGCGGACGGAGGTTTGCATAACATTCAATTCGAGTACATCGGCCCGTCTAACGGAACTGGCAGCTATGTCATTGATGACGTAACGCTGCTCGCCAGCGGTGCAGGCTGTGCTTCGCCAAGCGCGACACCTACAAGCACACCAACCGCTACCGGAACGCCGACATGTACTCCGTCGGATCATATTGTTGACGGCACATTTGAGGCCGGAAATCCGTGGACAGCGTGGACCGTGCAAACTTCTACGATTTTCGGCACTCCGATCTGCAACACTGCGATCTGTGGAACAGACAGCGGAACTGCCTCTCCGTTTGCCGGAGACAATTGGATATGGTTTGGCGGAATCGCGGCTGCCGAGACGGCAACCGTCGGGCAATCTGTGATTATTCCGTCAGGAGCTCCCGCAACACTCACATTCCGACTACGGATCGGCAAGGTGATCACGCCGTTCACCGACACGCTAACCGTGAATATCGACGGCACGACGCTCACGACCTTTACTGAACCCGCTTCAGCGGAAACGTCATACACACTGCGGACATTTGATGTAAGCTCGTTCGCCGATGGTGCTTCTCACGCGATCCTGTTCACATACACGGGGACGACAACAGGCGCCTCAAACTTCACTGTCGATAATGTATCGCTGATCGCTGGCGGAGTTTGTTCGACGCCTACTCCTTCAAACACCCCAACAAACACGCCGACCGCAACTCCATCAGCGATGATCTCTGGAACCATTACTTACGGTAATGCGATCACAGGCCCGCCGCCGCCATTTGTTTCAAATGTTCTCATCAACGGAGTTGGTTCTGCTAACGTATCAACCACAACCGTCTTTCCTAACGGCAATTACTCGTTGAGCGGATTCGGAAGCGGCTCATATATTGTCACACCGTCAAAAACTGGCGGCGTTAACGGCTCAATAACTTCGTTTGACGCCGGAAGGATCGCACAGCACGTTGCCGGGATCATCGTCTTGAACGCCAATCAACTGATTGCAGCCGATGTCAGTGGAAACGGTTCAATATCGTCATTCGATGCGGCACAGATCGCTCGTTATACAGCGGCAGTTGCCGGGTCGGGATCGACCGGAAACTGGATATTTGTCCCGGCAAACAGAAACTACCCGAACATCACAGGAGTGTTGTCGGGCGAGGATTACGTTGCGTATCTTATGGGCGAGGTTTCTGGAAACTGGGCCAACACCGCAAGATAATACGTGCGTGTTTCGACATCTGTGGTATAAATACTAAACCTCCCATTGATCGGGTATAAAAAGGTACAGGAATATAAGATGAAGAAATTCTATAATTCGATTGGAATCGTTGTGTTAATGTTGTTTGCCGTACTTATCGAGGGGCAATTTTCATCTGCGCAAAACAAATCTAATCCCACGCTACCGCAGGAAATCGTCCGCGGAACATATCGAGGAGTTTCGACGCCAGTTCGTTTTGATATTTCGCCTCCGCTGCGTTCTATGCAAAACACAACTACACCGGACAACCCTGACAGAGACAAATTCGAAGAGCGTCGACCCAAATTCAACGGACCGCTAGGCCCTCAGGATATTGATAAAGCTGTTCAATCTGTAGTTTCGCCGTTTGCCCCTCTTGTAATGCCGACCCCGATCATTAGTTTTGATGCAGTTTTAGGATGCACCGGATGTTCGCCGCCCGATCCGGTTGGCGACGTAGGCCCGAATCATTACGTCGCCATGTCCAACTCGCAGTACCGGATGTTTAATAAATCAGGCACTTCCGTTTTGGGTCCGTCAAATATCAACACTCTTTGGTCCGGATTTGGCGGAGCCTGTCAAACGGAAAACGCCGGCGATCCTGTGGTGATCTACGATCAACTGGACGACCGTTGGATATTGACACAATTTACGGCAGCCGGGCCAACGTATTTTAACTGTGTCGCGATCTCAACAACCGGTGACCCGACGGGTAGTTATTATCGATACGCTTTCTCAACCGGCACAAACTTTCCAGATTACCCTAAGTATGGAATGTGGCATGACGCTCTGTATATCAGCACACGTGAATTTTCCAGCGCCGGGCCGTTTGCGGGCGTAGGCGCTTATGCCGTCAATCGCGCACAACTAGTCGCAGGTAATCCTGCCGCCCAAGTGATCTCGTTTTTGGCAGCGCCGGGCGGTGCGGCCTATAACGTCGGCGACGGCCTCTTACCAAGCGATCTGGATGGTTCTACACTACCGCCCGCCAACTCGCCAAACTATTTTGTCGGCAGCATGGACAATGGCGGGCCTTACAGTGCTCCAAGTGATGCATTGAATGTGTGGAAGTTTGCAGCAAATTTTGCAGTGCCTGCCAGCTCGACATTCACGCTTACGAACGTTCTTCCAGTTTCGGCCATAGACACAATGCCGGTTTTTTGCACACCATCAGCACGTGCATGCATACCGCAGCCAAGCACTACAACTAAGATCGATCATCTCGGCTATCGCCAACGTCCATCGCACCGCTTGGCATACCGCAACTTTGGCACACACGAATCCCTCGTAACCAACCAATCGGTCGAGGCCTCAACGACAATGTCCGGCATTCGTTGGTATGAGATTCGCCTTTCAGGCGGCACACCGTCGATCTTTCAGCAAGGCACATATGCACCCGGCACCACCGACGGTATTCATCGATGGATGGGATCGATCGCCATGGACGCCAGCGGAAATATGGCCCTGGGCTACAGCGCTGCCAATGCGACCGTTTTTCCAAGCGTTCGTTACACAGGGCGTTTAGCCGGTGATCCACTGGGAACTATGCCGCAGGGCGAGGCCTCTATAGTTGCCGGAACTGGTTCTCAAACCGGAAGCAATCGATGGGGAGATTATACGTCGATTAATGTTGATTCAACTGACGATTGCACATTCTGGTACGTTAACCAATATGTACCCACTACCAGTTCGGCCGGCTGGAGACTGCGAGTAGGTTCGTTCAAGTTCCCGACGTGCTCTGCAGGCGCTACCCCTACTTCCACATCGACACCAACTAACACGGCAACACCGACGTTTACACCAACAAACACAGCGACAGCGACCGCAACCGCGACAAATTCGTTTACGCCTACAGCAACAGCAACGAACACCTTTACTCCCACCGCGACCGCAACAAATACGTTTACTCCTACTGCGACGGCTACGGAAACGTTTACTCCGACTGCTACCGCCACGGAAACGTTTACACCTACCGCGACTGCAACCGAAACGTTCACACCGACACCGCTTGCTGTTATCAGCGGTTCCGTAACCTACGGCAACTCAATCGGATCGCCGTCTCCGCCCCGTTATGTCTCCGGCGTCTCGGTCAACGCAGTTGGCTCGCCTAATTTATCCGATTCGACAGGAGTTCTTGGCACCTATTCGCTAACAGGATTTGGAGGAGGGCCATACATTATCACTCCAAGTAAATCGGGTGGTGAAAATGGCTCCTTAAGCTCATTCGACGCGGCCAGAATCTCACAGTACGTGACTGGAAACATAACTCTTACAAGCGCCCAGTTAACTGTCGCGGAGGTAAGCGGAACCGGCGGCGTATCATCTTTCGACGCTGCATTGATCGCTCGTTACGTCGCATCACTTGGCTCTCCGACAGGAAACACCGGTGCATGGATATTCAGCCCGGCAAGCTACTCAAACCCGTCCGTCACAAAAAGCGTTACCCAAGACTATTCAGCACTCTTGTTGGGAGAAGTCTCTGGAAATTGGACAGACGCCGGACTGAGGCCGACCTTCAAAACTTTCGGATCATCAGGAAGCATTGAAGTTTCTGCTCCGGAACTCACGGCGGTGACCGGCAAAGACGTCATTGTGCCGATAAAGGTACGTGGGGCCAAAAACAAAGGAATTATTTCCTACGAATTCGATTTAAGATACGATCCCTCGGTGATACAACCTATGACAGATCCGGTTGATCTGACAGAAACCGCGAGCCGAGGGCTTTTGTCGGTTACTAATGTTATAGAACCGGGGCTATTGAGAGTTGTTATGTATGGCCCTTTGCCGCTCGATGACAATGGAACCCTTTTGAAGCTTCGCTTCACAGCAGTAGGAAACGCGGGTTCTGTATCAGCTTTAACTTGGGAACAGATAATGCTCAATGAAGGAGTTCCCGTTTCGGCGATCGCAGGGGCAGTCAGACTTTCGTCTGCGGGGCAGCAATGAAACTAATTGCTTGTCGATCAATTTACTTTAAATAGGCCTTCGTCAACCTTTTGGCCATAGGTGATCGTGCCGGTCTCGGTTTCTTCGATCTGCTTTTCGTCGGCCCACAGAACCGTGCGGAATGGAACGAGAGATCCCTGAGCGTACCTGTAATCGTAGAATTTGCGACGATATCTGACTCCCGAATCTTCGTAGGTGAGCATCATTATCCTAAAGGTTTTTGCACTCACATAAAAGCGAGTCTTTCGTTCCTGTTTATCTGTAATATCGACGACGTAATAATCGACGCCGTAAAGTTTTTCGTTTGGCCGAAGCTCTAGTTTGGATTCGTTCGCCTTGTATCTCAAAAACGCATCGAGCCCGCGGAAGATCGGGTCTTCAAATCCTTTCACCGCATCTTCTCTAGGCGTAAAGACGGTGTTGTTGAAAACACCAACGGTCTTTTCGTCGGCAAAAACAAGCGAAAACTTGGCGGTCGGCAATTCCTGATCGAGACGAATGCGATCTTTGACAAGAGACTCGCCGCGAATTGCAAATCGTCGATAAGAAGCTTGAACTGACCTGCCGTCGGCCGAAGTAATGGTTGAACGTCCGCGTTCGGTTGTCGTCTTTCGAATCTGATCGAGATTTGCCCTGCCGCCAGAATATAGAAAAATCGCTGTTTCGACTACTTGTTCGGCGGTTGTTGGCTTTTGAGGATTTTTGGCGGTCGATGGAGTCGCCTGCGGCGTTGCCGGAGTTGGGTTGGCATCGCTGCCAGCCTGTGCAAACACCATAGACACCGAGACAATCGTCAATAGCACCGGTAGAACGATCTTAGAAAAACGTCGGACAAATTTCACCATAAATTGAGGGGAAAGAGACAACAGCGGATTTTAACACAGTCGGCACGACTTCTCACAAATGCCGGACATTATGCCTGACAAATTGATGAAAATAACGTCGAAAAGGATGCACTTGGCGATTGCGGTTTTGCATTTTGCATTGTGAATTGTGCATTATGCATTGTCTATGTTTCACATCGCACTATACGAACCTGAGATACCGCCGAACACCGGCAACATCGCCCGGCTGTGCGCGGCTACCTTTACCGAACTCCACATCGTCGGCGTCACAGGTTTTCGTATGGACAATCGCGAACTCAAACGCTCGGGCCTCGACTATTGGAACGAGGTAAAACTGCATCGTCACATCGATATGGACGAACTGTATGCGAGTTTACCGGAATCGCGTTTTGTTTACCTGACGACCAAATCCGATCTGCCGTACACAGAATGGCAGTTTCGCGATAACGATTGTCTCGTATTCGGGCCCGAGACGCGCGGATTGCCGGAAGACCTTCTCCGTGCAAATTGGGAACGATGTCTTACGATCCCAATGTCAAACAATAACGTCCGCAGCCTCAATCTCGCGACCAGCGTGGGCATTGTCCTTTACGAAGCCATCCGGCAAACAACAAAATAACCTCGTGACGCCCCAGAGTGTTCCACTGTCCCAAACAGAGTGGGACAGGCTAAGTTGTTGATTTTATTAGGTCGTCTCATCAAGTGTCCCACTGTCCCACCATTTTTTTTCGCTTCAAGTTGTCAAAAATCTGCGATCCGACGTCAAAAACCAGATCTTCCCGACTCAACCTAGCGCATTTCGCTGCAAATTGGAATACCAACTTTCTCGATATGACGTGGTTTTCTCGATTTGACGTAACTTTCCAACCCAAAATTGCAAAAACCCACACGTAAGGCGATACACGCAAGTTGGATTTACCGCCCTTACTTAACTGCGGGCTTTCGCCAATTAACTTCTTAGTAAATCCGAATTATCTCGCCTGTCATTCTGGTTTCGACGGCACGAACGTAGCCGTTTACGACACGGTCCATTGAAACGGGATCGAAGCCGGGAAAGAACTCGGCGTAGGCTTCGGCGGAGTCTTCTACGACCGTCGGGCAAACAACATTGATACGCATTCCACGCGGGAGTTCCTGAGCGGCGGCTTTTGCAAAGCTGTTCACAGCGCCGTTCACCAGCGACAGCGAAACCGAGCCGAAAACCGGCTCATCAGCTAAAATGCCCGTCGTCAGGGTGAACGAGCCTCCGTCGTTGAGATATTTCTGACCGATCCGCACCAGATTGACCTGTCCCATCATCTTGCCGCGAATGCCGACGTAAAAGTCTTCTTCTGTCAGTTCGCTAAATGCACCAAACTTCGCCGGCCCTGCCACACAGATAACGGTGTCGATACCCTTTACCGACTCATACATCTTCTGTATCGAAGCCGCGTCAGTAATATCGACCGAAACGTCACCGCCGCTCCGACTCGCCTGAACAACCTCATGCTTTTTGGCAAAACGGTCATAAATTCGTTTCCCAATAGTCCCGCTGGCACCGATTAAAATAATTTTCATATTGACTCACAACTCCATTTACTTTTTTGTTTTTGAATTGTCTGACAATTCTAAAACTGTTATTTTTACAGACTCTTTATGTCCACAATCGCTGTTTTTCTCACCATTTTGATTTGTCACGGTAAGAAGTATGGAGTACGTGCCGGGCTTCTGAAATGTATGTTCAACCTTCTTCCCATCAATTAATGTGTCTGTGCCATCGTTGATACCCCATTGCCATCTAACAATTTTTGTTTTGTCTGGGTCGTATGAGGTACTACCGTCAAAAGAAACCGTCAAAGGAGCGACTCCCTGTGTGGGTCTGGCTATTATCTTATCAACTGGAGTATGTTTGCATCGTTCCATAAGTTTCCAGCTGGATTTGGCTTCTTCCAAAGGCGCCCCGTCACCTCTGACATTTGAATTCTGCTCGATAATTCCCGTTGGCGATGTCATCAAGCCCGCCGAAGAAGTAGCCATGTTTTGGTAATTAGAAGATGATGAATTCACGCTGTTCTGGTTACCACATCCGTATTGAAGCAGGCTGAGACCAAATGTGCCGATAATAAAGATCGATCTGATTGTCATTTTTCTTTCCCCGCGATTGAAACCTACTTTAAATCAGGGGCCCGCAAACGCAGCGCCAACTGCCACATTGCCTTTCCGCAGTCAATAAGTCATTATACTCGTTTGCCTTCGGGCAAGGAATTACGACTATGCTGACTACAGAAAAGATACGAAACATCGCTATTATCGCTCACGTTGACCATGGCAAGACTACTCTTGTCGATGCGATGCTGGCACAATCGGGTACTCATCGCGACAACGAAGCGGTTGTTGACCGCGTCATGGACTCGATGGACCTCGAACGCGAACGCGGCATCACGATCATGGCGAAAAACACATCGGTTCGCTATGGCGACTACAAAATCAATATTTTGGACACACCGGGCCACGCCGATTTTGGCGGCGAGGTCGAGCGCGTACTGAAGATGGTGGATGGCATTGTGCTGCTGGTTGACGCCGCCGAAGGCTGCCTGCCGCAGACGCGTTTCGTTTTAAGAAAAGCGCTTGAACTAAAGCTCCCGGCGATCGCACTCGTAAATAAGATAGACCGTCAGGATTCGCGTCCAGAGGAAGTTTTGGACGAGATCTATGACCTTTTTATCGATCTCGGTGCAAACGATCAGCAGATCGAATTCCCTGTTCTTTACTCGATCTCGCGCGACGGCATCGCGAAAAAACAGCTCGCGGACGAATCAAAAAATCTGATCCCGCTATTTGATCAGATCATCGAGTCGATACCGGCACCGCATGCATTGCGTGACGATTCGCTGCAATTGCTGGTCGCGAATATCGATTACAACCCGTTTGTCGGACGCCTGGCGATCGGCCGCATTTTCTCAGGCGCCATCGCAAAGAATCAGGAAGTCGCGGTCGCAAAACGTGACGGTTCAATCGTAAAGACTCGTGTTAAAGAGCTTTTCGTTTTCGAGGGACTTGAACGAACAACCGTCGCAGACGCCGGCACGGGCGAGATCGTCGCCCTTGCGGGTTTTGACGATATCGAGATCGGTGAAACGATAACATCCGTCGAAAATCCAAAGGCTTTGCCGATCATAAACGTGGACGAACCGACGATCGCGATGATCTTTGGCGTGAACACTTCGCCGTTCTCTGGTATCGACGGCAAATTTGTCACATCACGTCAGATCAAGGAGCGGCTCGACCGCGAACTTCTCGGCAACGTCGCTTTGCGTGTCGAACAGACCGAGGCCGCTGAACAATTTAAGGTTTCGGGACGCGGCGAATTGCAGCTTGCTATTCTCATCGAAATGATGCGTCGCGAAGGCTACGAACTCCAGGTTTCAAAACCTGAGGTCATCACAAAACGAGACGAGACGACCAACGAACTGCTCGAACCGATCGAGCTTGTCGTCATCGACGTTCCCGAAGAATTCATCGGCGTCGTTACCGAAGCCATGGGCCGCCGCAAAGGACAAATGACCAAAATGATCAACAACGGCTCAGGCCGCGTCAGGTTGGAGTTTGAAGTGCCTTCGCGTGGGCTGATCGGTTTTAGAGGCGAGTTTTTGACGGAAACCAAGGGAACAGGGTTGCTTAACACGCTCTTCCTGCGATTCGACAAATATCAGGGCGAGATGAAATCGCGTCAAACAGGCTCGCTTGTTTCCGACCGCGTTGGCGAGACAAACACATACGCTCTTTATAATCTTCAAGAACGCGGCGTACTATTTGTAAAACCGCAGGTCAAAGTCTATGAAGGAATGATCGTCGGCGAAAACGCACGTGCGGTTGACCTCGACGTAAACCCGATCAAAGAGAAAAAGCTTTCCAACATGAGAACGACCAGCGCTGACGAAGCAATGCGTCTCGTCCCGCAACGTGAAATGTCGCTCGAACGCGCACTCGAGTTCATAGCCGACGACGAACTGATCGAAGTCACACCAAAAGCTATCCGCCTGCGCAAGCGTGTATTGAAAGCCAACGAGCGGCCCAAAAAATAGATTTTCAGTCTTCTCAGCATTTCGGGTAATTGGTAAACTGGCAAAAAAGGAGAAATACCATGTCAACCAGAAATAAAGAGATCATTGAAGATGTAAATAAGTCTTTTGAGGAAAACAAGCCCGAGACGTTTCTCGATCATTGCACCGACGATATCGAATGGACAATTGCCGGCGACACTGCCAAAAAAGGCAAAGACGCGGTTCGCGAATTTATGGCTTCGATGGGCGAATGTGAACCGCCGAAAATAGGCGTTAACAAGATCATCTCCGAAGGCGACTCGGCCGCATGCTATGGCGATATGACGATGCGTGAAAATGAAGTAGAAACTACATATTCATATTGCGACATCTATCGATTTGACGGGGAAAAGATCGCTTACCTACAAACATTCATCGTCAAGCATCAATCTGCGTAGATACGATAGCTGCTCGACAAGACTCTACGCTTCATCATCCTCGACTTCCGGTTCGTTTGGATCATATTCCTCATACCCGTGAGCGTCGTCGTAATAATATTCATGCTTCTTCTGATCCTCTCTCCATGAGTCTTTCTCACGTTCGACATTCTTCTCTTTTTCAATGTCCCGTTTTTCCTTGGGCGTTTCCGGCATAAATCATTTACGTGCTTATACCCTCAAGGGAGGTAAATGAATGATTTTATGTTATATTAACATTTTTGGTCTTTTCTTATGCAAAATCCGCTTGCCAATAAGCCTCTCACGCAGGGCGTTCTCGGCAATTTTATCTTTCAGGTACTTTGGTATGCAGGAGGTGTGGCAGTGACTACACTTACCGGATATTCTGCCTACGTCAAAGAATTGCCGCTTTGGGCAGTCAGTCTTATTTCTGTTTCTACTCTTTGTGCAACCGTGTGGCTTTTGAACGGCCTGATCTGGTTGAAACAGTGGCGAAGCGGTCAAGCCACAGAAAATGGGGATTCAGGAAAAGGGTTATCAATCTTACCGGACGCCGAGCCAGATGATGAATTGCGAGGTCGTTATCAAGCTGTATATGCCGAAAATGAGGGGCGGAAAACGGAAATTGACACGCTTAGCGCAAGAATTGAACGGCTTAAAGAGAACCACAAGCAAGACCTGCGGGAACAACAAAAAGAAATTGATGGGCTGAAGCAATCTCTGGTTCGGGCGGGCGATAATTACACTACATTAGAGGGGCATTATGAAAGCAAAAAATGGCTATATGAATTAGCGGCATCCCACGCTCAATTTCCTGAATGGTTTGTTACCATTCAGCCCACAAAGGCGTGGATTGCGGATAGCGGTAAGCACGGAGTTTTAGATTATATTGCTTTTACTTTGAAGATCGTAAACCATTCAGTTTTCGACATTGCCGTTGAAAAAGAATTGGGCGGTGAAATAATGTTTAGAGGTAAAGGCTTGAAAAGACTAAAGTTTGTGGATAAACCGCCAAAACAATTACAGAATAATGAGGATACAGTTCTAGTGATATACCAAGAATTAGACCCTAGGGAAAGAGACTTTATTGAAGAGGGGTGGCAGGAATTTACTCAAAACAAAGATGCGTCAGACCTGAATTTTCACTTCTCAAAACTACAAATTACAATAAAAGGTAGTGATAAATTTCCAGAGGTGGCATCTAAACAGTTAGTTATAGGCGATAGCGTGCAGGCGAAATTTAGTGAATTACGAGAGAAATTATGGTCAGTGAACGCACCGTAAAAATAAAACAAAAAGAAGACGTGAAAAAGACTTCTAATCAGGCCGTCCAAGAAATCTCGGAAGCCGACGAAGAAATGTTCTCGCAAGAGGATTTTCAGGACGCCTTAAAAAAGGGCTAGTCAACGGATTTGCGAACCTGACCAAGAAACTGAAGAAACATAGGCGTTTCGTCGTTTCGGCGGTTGTAACGAAACGCGTATTCATTGACATAGCTTTGTAGATGCTGACGGCTCGTGTGCCTGTAAACGCCTTTAATGCCACCTTTGAGGATTGACCAAAAGCCTTCAATGGTATTTGTATGATTTTCGCCTTGCACATAAACCCGTTTACCGTGATAAATGCGGTGGTGGGTGTAGCCGTGATCTTTGACTTTGTTGTAGGACTTCCATTCGTCGGTAAATACGGTCGATTGAGTCTCGATAGAATTGCAGACAAAATTAAGTAAGGTCGGAGCGCTTACCTCTGGGATAACTTTCGTTTTGACTTTGCCACCGTCACGCTCTACGGCTCCAGCAACGACGGCTTTGGTTTTGGTGTTGCGACCTCTGATATTTGTGCCGATGTGCTTACCGCCTATGTATGTTTCGTCAACTTCAACTTTTCCGGTCAGTTTGTCGGCGTCGGATTCGTCAAGCATAGATCGAATTTGCTTAAACATACGCCAAGCGGTTTTATAGGTAACGCCTAATTCACGTTCAAGCTGTTTAGCTGATATGCCGCACCGTGTTGAAGCCATAAGAAAGACGGCATAAAACCAATCGGTCAAAGGCGTTGTTGATTTGTGATAGATGGTTCCGGCGGTCGGGTGAACGTGATGACCGCAAATTTGACACGAATAGCTTCGGCGTGAGGCTACTTTATGGTGCTTGGTGATTTTCTCGCACTTTTTACAGGTGATACCCTCTGGATATAGCAAATCTTTGAGATATTCGAGACAGGCATCATCGGTCGGAAATTGATTACGAAAATCTTTGACCGTATATCGCTTCATTTTGGGTTTAACTGCTGCTTTCATAATAGTTAGCCTCTCGACTAACTATAATAATAGCAAAATTTATACCTACTGTCAAGGGATAATCACGATCATTTATAATCGTTTCAAATTACTCTTCCAAATGAAAAAGATGAAATTACAAAGAAATATTTACACGCTTGCTCTTTTAGCTTGCACGGTTGCGGCTACATATTTCGTGACGATCTCAACCGCTGATGATGGTTTGGCTTCCGCGAAGGCACCTGACAACACGGAGTATCAGGCGGGTGCAACGCTTTTTATGCAAAAGGCGGCTGAGTATCGAGCATTGACATATCAGGCATACAACCTAGCTCGATGGCAGCTTGACGCTGATTTTGACAAAAAGAACGTCAAGAAACTACCCAAGGCAGATCGAAAAAAACCGCGTGCAATCATGATCGATATCGATGAAACTGTCCTGGACAATTCGCCCGGCCAAGCAAATCAGATCAAGAATCACATAGGATTTAATTCAAAAGATTGGGATTCTTGGGTCATGAAGCGAAAGGCAAAGGCGATCCCCGGAGCGGTCGATTTTCTCAATTACGCTGCTTCAAAAGGTGTGAAAGTGTTTTTTGTTTCAAATCGAGAAGAGTCTCAGAAACAAGCGACTATCGACAATCTAAAAAGCGTCGGACTAAATGACGTTTCGACCGAAAATGTATTGCTTCGACAACTAGACTCGGAAAACAAACCGATCTCAACAAAGGAGCCTCGACGGCTGATCATTTTGCAGAAATATCGCATTGTGATGTTCATCGGAGACAATCTTGATGATCATTCGGACATTTTTGAAAAGAAATCCATCATTGACCGCTTCGCCGAGACTGATAAAGCCAAAGATCTATTCGGCAAGCACTACATAATGCTTCCAAACGCGATGTACGGCACCTGGGAAAACGCCATCTACGAATACGGTCGCCTAAACGACGCCGAAAAAGCAGAAAAACGTGCAGCGGCGCTGGAATTGCCTTAAAATAATGATATGAAAAGAACTCCGAGAGAAAAACTTCTCGATCCGATGCCCGGAAGTAAGATCGCCGAAGCACGCGACTTTGGCATTGACCTGACGCAGCTTGCCGAAAACTTGCGGTACACGCCTGCGGAGAGGATTAAACGAAATGATGATGCAGCAAATTCGATGTTGAAGTTTGAAGAAGCAATGCGTCGAGCGAAGGCGGGCATTAAGGCTAAGACGACATGATCAATCTGTTCGAAATGGCCCGACGTTTTAGCGAGGCCGAGGTGGATTTTGTAATTGTCGGTGGGGTTGCTATCAGAAGTCATGGCGGTAGCTACGTGACAGAAGATTTGGATATCTGTTATTCCCGAACAAATCAGAATCTGAAGAAAATTGCTGACGTTTTGCTCCCCCTGAACCCTCGGCCGCGAAATTTTCCCGAGAATCTGCCGTACATCTTCGACTGGACGACTCTTCAACAAGGCACAAACTTTACGTTCGAGACCTCAATGGGCGACGTGGATCTGTTGGGAGAAGTGAAGGCTCTCGGGAATTACGAAGATCTTGTTCACCAGTCAATTCGTGTCGATCTCGATGGCAAATCAACCTACGTTTTATCTATACCCGCATTAATAATTGCAAAGCGTGCCGCTGGTCGTCCTAAAGATGCCGCGGGCCTGAAGGTGCTCGAGGCGTTAATCGAAGCCCAAGACAATTAGAACAGTATGAAAGTTTCGGTTTTTAGTCTCTTCTCTGTGTTCTTTGTGCTCTCTGTGGCAAAATACACTTTATGCGTACTCTAGTCACCGGCGGGGCCGGTTTTATCGGATCGCACCTGTGCGAACGCCTTCTAAATGAGGGCAATGAGGTTATCTGTCTCGATAATTTTTTTACGGGGCGCAAGGCTAACATTTCGCATTTGTTCGATAACAGGGCATTTGAGCTTGTCCGACATGATGTTACCGAGCCGATCCTGCTTGAGGTCGATCAGATATACAATCTCGCATGTCCCGCTTCGCCCGTCCACTATCAATACAATCCGATCAAGACCGTCAAAACCAATGTCATGGGCACGTTGAATATGCTCGGGCTCGCGAAACGCGTCGAGGCGCGTATTCTGCAGGCTTCGACATCCGAGGTTTATGGCGATCCGGTCGAGCATCCGCAAACTGAGAGTTATTGGGGCAATGTAAACCCGATCGGCTTGCGAAGCTGTTACGACGAGGGCAAACGGGTCGCGGAAACGCTGATGATGGATTATCATCGCCAAGGCCAAGTTGATACACGCATCGTCCGTATTTTCAACACTTACGGCGAACGCATGCTCGAAAATGATGGCCGTGTCGTATCAAATTTTATTGTTCAGGCATTGCGCGGCGAGGAATTGACGATCTACGGCAGCGGTGAACAGACGCGTTCTTTCTGCTATGTCAGCGATCTGGTTGACGGCTTTATCAGGCTGATGAACGCAACCGGTGACGACATTCACATGCCCGTAAATCTTGGCAATCCGGGCGAATTCACTATGAACGAACTCGCCGAAGAAGTCGGTAAAACTATTGGCAAGCCAATTCAGATCAAATATTTGCCATTGCCCCAAGACGATCCGAAGCAGCGCCAGCCGAATATCGAACGTGCAAAGAGTTTACTAGGCTGGTCGCCTACGATCCCGCTTGCTGAAGGACTGAAGAAGACCGTTGCGTACTTCGCTTCTGTCGTCAATGCCAAATAAGAAGTTATGAAGATTCTCATCACCGGCGGTGCCGGATTTATTGGAAGCCATCTCGCAGACAAACTGCTTGCCGAGGGCAACGAGGTCACGATCATTGACGACCTTTCAACGGGACGCTATTCGAATGTAGAACATCTCGAAGGCCACGACAGATTTCGCCTCCTTATCGACACTGTTCTCAACGCGAACTTGATGGATACTCTAGTGTCAGATTCGGATCGCGTCTATCACATGGCAAGCGCTGTAGGTGTTCGATTGATCATGGAACAGCCTGTGCGCACTATCGAAACGATATTTCGCGGCACTGATATTGTTTTGGCAGGCTGCTCAAAATACCGTAAACGCGTGCTGATACCGAGCACTTCGGAGGTTTACGGCAAAGGCGTGTCGGTTCCCTTTTCTGAGGACGACGACCTGCTGACAGGAGCCACTGATAAACACCGGTGGGCTTACGCCTGTGCGAAAACGCTCGACGAATTTCTCGCACTTGCTCATTATAAGGAAACGCGTTTGCCGGTGATCGTCGCAAGGCTATTTAACACGGTCGGCCCGCGTCAAACCGGCCAATACGGCATGGTCGTGCCGCGATTTGTCGAGGCCGCGTTAAAGAATGCTCCGATCGAGGTTCACGGCGATGGCACGCAGTCGCGATGTTTTGGGCATATTTCCGACGTAGTCGAAGGCCTTACCGCAATGATGGAAAACCCTGCATGTTTCGGCCAGGTGATCAACATGGGAAGCGACGCCGAGGTGAGCATAAACGACCTTGCCCAAAAGGCGATTTCGCTCACCTCAAGCAGCAGCAAGGTCACATATATTCCATACGCCGAGGCTTACGGCGAAGGTTTTGAAGACATGCAGCGGCGTGTTCCTTCGCTCGAAAAGGCCAAACGCCTGATCGGTTACCAGCCAACCCGAAGCCTCGACGACATCATCAATGATGTAGCTCAAGAAGTCAGGAGTCAGGAGTCGAGAGTCGGGAGTCGAAATGCAGCCTAAGCGAAAAGTCGGAAGTCAGAGGTCATCGGTCAGGATTAGGCATTGCGCATTGTGCATTGTGCGTTGTACATTCGTCTTTCTCCTTACTGCCTACTGCTTACCGTTCACTGCACAAGCCCAAAGTACCGGCGGAGCAAAGGGCAAGGTACGCAACAACCGCGACGAAGCCATCGCCGATGTAAGCGTCACGGCTCGAAAAGATTCTAAGGATATCAGCACAGTTACGACTAACAAAAAAGGCGAGTTCGCATTCAACAATCTCGAAACCGGTGTTTATAACTTTGTTTTCGATAAAGTCGGCTATGCCTCCGCGATCAGGTATAACATTGAGGTCCGACCCAATAAAAAAGTCGATCTCGGCGACCGCCTCATCCTGGTTGTTGATAAAGGCACGCTGGTACTCATCCAAGGCAGTGTGTTTTTTAAAGACGGCACAAGCGTCACCGGAGCAAAGGTCGAGGTCGAAAAGCTAAACGCCGATGGAACAACCCGCTCATTTCCCGCGGTTTATACTAATATTTCCGGCGAATTCACCTATCGACAGCCGGAAGGTACGGCTAAATACCGATTTACAGCAAAGTACAAAGATCGAACGGCCAGCAAGGTTATCGAGGTCAGTTCTGCTGCAATTTATCGAATTGCTCTCAACTTCGACATTTCTCGCTCTGATAAATAGGTTTTCAATAACTGGTCACGAACACTTATATAGGAGAATTGTGCCAGCCAAATAACACAATTTGCCGATTCACACTTCCCTTTCAACTAATACTTCACGCCAAGAAAACTATCGCAAATTCTGATGCGATTGCTTGCTCATAACAGTAGACTTAAGTTCATCCTCTTATACGAGCATCGTAAAATGACAGGCTGAACAGCCTGTTGACCGCTGTATTCAAGAGAATGAGTCTGACGGAAACGTTATATCAAGGGGTTTTACTTTAAGTAAAGTTATCGCGATCTTTTTTTTGCGATAAAGATTTATCTATTTTGCGCGCGCCAATAGGTGAATTTTGGAAAAAAACTTGAATTGTGTGTCTTTTTCTCTGTTGATTTTGCGCAACAACCGCGCGATTTTGGCAGGTTCTAAAGAAAAAAGCCGCTTATTCATTAAAGAGGCAGCAAAAAGATCGCTATCGCTCTTTCTGTTTACCTCAAACGGCATCGGATGTTTCACCGGAAGTAGTTATTTATGTTCAAACGCACTAAACTTTCTCGCCTTTCATTGGTCCGCAGCACGGCTTTAGCCGTTGTAGTCGGATTCACGCTCGTCATCTCAGCCAACGCCTCAACCGGCACCGGCTTTGCTTTTCTAGACTCCGTCGCGTCCTTTCTAGGCTTCGCCACCGAGCAGAACAGCGCCCAAACAGAGGCTGAGACAAACAGCGCCCTGGAACCGACAGCGATGTTCTTTGCACCTTGTACAAAAACAAGTACGGGGACAGGAACGTGGACAACGGCGGGCACATGGACACCAAGTGGTGAACCGGGGCCGAGCGACGTAGTTTGTATCGCGAATGGACATACTGTCACCATTGCCGCAGCTGATACGGTGGCAGAAGTACAAGTGGGAGGTGGAGCGAGCGGAATTTTGTCTCTCGCCAGCACCACAAACTTCGCACTAACCGTAACGGGCGAAGTGCTTATCAACGGCGGAGGCACATTGCGGGTGCTGGACACCGGAGGAAATGATACGCACACCCTTAATGTTGGTGGAAATTTTACTAATGACGGAACATTTACTGCTAACTCGACAGCAGGTGGCGGCACCGACAACCTCAACGTAGTTCTCAATGGCGGGTCGGCTCAGACAATGGGCGGGGCTTCTACAACGACGTTCGATAATTTAACTCTCACGCCGACAGCCGCGGCGACGATCACAGCAAACACGAATTTTAACGTCAATACAACATTTACGGTCAACGGAAATGCAACGTTCAGCCCGGCGGCTTCGGTCGTCATCGGCGGGACGACAAACGTGATCACGGGTACCGGAGTTATTCAGGTCACCAGAACGGCTGCTACGGCTGACTATAACACCCAGTATCCATTTACAACGGACACATTGACCAATTTAACCGTTGATTACAGTGCATCGGCTGCGCAGACAATCAGTGCTCTTACATACGGACCGCTTCGCACTAGCGGCACCGGCACTAAAACGCCTGCCGGAACAGTTTCAGTTGGCGGAACACTCACGGTTGGCACCGGTTCGACACTCAACGTAGGCGGAACTGACTTTTCGGTAACAGGCGCGACGTCAATTGACGGCACACTCACACACAGCAGCACAACAGGCACAAAGACATTTACGGGCAATATAACCGTAAACAGCGGCGGAGCGTGGAACGCTACCGTTAATGAAGATTTCGCGTTCAACGGTGCGGCACAAAGCCTGCAAAATGACGGCACTTTTACAGCCGGTTCGGGAATATACACTTTTACCGGAGCAAATAAAACAATCGGCGGTGCAAATGCCGTCGCGATCCCAAATCTTACTATCAGCGGAACAACTGCTAATAATGGAACGCTTACGGTAGCGACTGCGCTTTCAGGAGGAAGCCTCTTAACCAACAGTTCAACTGGAACACTGAACATTGTCGGCACTTGTTCCGTTCCCTTAGCAAATGCCGGAATCATCGAGCGCACAGGTAGCGGCACAACTACCACTACCCTTGCTAATTTCACAAATACCGGAACTATCAATCTCAATGGTTCGGGAACGATAGCAGGTATAACCAACAACGCAGGCGGGGTAGTTAATCTTAATAGTTCGGGAACGATCACTTCGTTCAATAACGCGACGGCAACCAGCACGATAAATATCGTCCCAGCCACGGTTCCGATTACAACCCTAACCACAACAACCGCCGGAAACACAGTAAATTACACAGGTGCCGCACAGACCGTTAAGGTCCAGGCTTACAGCAATCTTGGTTTCTCAGGAACTGGAGTGAAGTCAATAACGGCCGCGAACCCTGTATCTGTAGGCCGCAATCTCGACATCGGAAACAGCGTAGCTAAGGCAAACATCGGCGCGGGACTTTCTGTGAACGTTAACTCGCTTACTTTGGCAGGCGCCGCTCAAGTTCCGGGTTCATGGGGATCCAATGCCAGTGCTGCGACTAACAAAACGGATACCTATTTCAGCAGCACGACAGGTATTCTCAATGTAGCAAGTTCACTTGCGACCGCAGCAGGCACCGCAACAGCTACTACGGCAAGCATTTCATCGATAAACGTATCGATGCCTTACACTCTGGACTCAAATGCGAACAACACTTACACAGTTGACTACTGTTTGACATCTGCGGACTGTCCGACAAATGGCGGCTGGACAAATCACGTCACAGCAGCAGCACACGTCGCATCACCCTACACAACAACGATAACCGGACTTTCAAATGGAACGAGTTATGACGTAAGAGTGACGTATAACGATGCTGACGGTGTAACCGGAACAAATCCGCAGACGATCACCGGAGTTATAACCCGAACCCGTTTATATTTGCAGAATGTTGCTTCAGGAGTTACCACTACTAATCAAGGAACCTGGGGCGTAACGGCAGGAGCCCCAACATTTGTTCTGTCACGAACAAAGTCAGGAGCAATATCCAGTCGAGGCGTACAGCCTGGCTCCACTTCGACAACGAATGTTCTGGTTTACAAACTCGTTGGTGAACCGCTCGCGGCTCAGACCATCGCAGCAGCATCAACTCTAGACTGGGTGATCGGTGCTCAAGAAAATAACACCGATGCTGATATGGCATACCGCATCCATGCGTATGTGGTAAGTAATGACGGGACAACAGTAAGAGGTACCCTACTTGGAAATAACAACGACGGTGACGAGTGGACGACAACAGCGGCGGGAAGGGCTCCTTCAGCGGCGAAGTCGTTGTCCGCAGTTACGGCGCTGGCTGGAGACCGAATAGTTATCGAGATCGGCTATGTGGCGACCACACCTGGAGCGACTAATCGTGTCGGCACACTGTGGTATGGCGGCACCGGCGCTACCGATCTGGCTGACGGAAGTACGGCCCACACTACAAATCCAGGCTGGTTTGAATTTAGTCAGGGTATAGCGTTTCAGCCTCCTGGGCCGACGCCTACTGCAACCTCAACGGCGACCGCAACGGAAACGGCAACGCCGACGGAAACAGCTACAGCGACCGCGACGGCAACACCGACTTGCGGGAACACGTTTAGCTACACCGGACCCGCAGTCGCAATAACTGATAACATTCCAGCGGGTATTGATTTCATCATCCCGGTGAGCGGGATCGGAAGCATAACGGATGTTAATTTCCGCTTTGACGGCACGCAGAGTGCCGATCCGTTATCTACTACGCCTGGTGTTAACCATTCGTGGGCAGGTGACCTGATAGTAAAGGTAACGTCACCTGGCGGAACTACGGTAACGGTGCTTGACCGGCCAGGTGCTCCGGCCTCTGCGAACGGGTGCAGTAACAACAATCTTGCGCAGATATTGCTGGATGACGACGGCGCATTCCCGGCTGTCGAAGTCCAGTGCAACACAACGGGCACGACCACAAATAACGCATTCCCGACGGGAACATTTTCGCCAAATAATGCAATGAGCGCGTTTGATGGACAAAATCCAACTGGGAACTGGACGATCAATATCAGCGACAATGCAGCACAGGACACCGGTTCAGCACGTGCGTTCTCGCTGGTGATCGACAGCGCATGTTCGACGCCGACCAATACATCTACCAATACGCCGACACCGGCTGATACACCAACAAATACGGCAACCGATACCCCGACGCCGACTTCAACGGAGATATTTACGCCGACCGAGACCGCGACGCCAACAAATACGGCGACAGAAACGCCGACTTTTACGCCGACGAACACAGCGACACCAATGGCAACAAGTACCCCTGCTTGTGAGGGTATCCTCTACGATCAATCTGATAATTTAGGAGCGAATGGAACTAATTCCCAAGACTTCGAGGCGGCTAACGACACATTCGACAATCAGGGTGCCGATGACTTCGTTGTCCCGGCAAGCGAGACATGGACTGTCCAGCAAGTTGTCGCAAACGGCGTGTTCTTCAATGGAACAGGACCGGCAGATTCGTTCAACGTAACGTTCTATGCCAATGCGTCGGGTTCACCGGGTGCAGTAGTTCCGGGCGGTTCATTTACCGGTGCGTCGTTTACACATGTCGGAGATGCTTTCACGATAGCCCTTCCGTCGAGTTTGGTGCTCAATTCAGGCACCTATTGGGTATCAGTTCAGGTGAGAATGGATTTCACACCAGGCGGTCAATGGGCATGGACGAACCGTACGGCCCAATCTAATGCGGCTGCTGTTTGGCAAAATCCGAATGGCGGTTCTGGAATTCCGGCTTGTACGAGCTGGGCAGAACGAGGAGCAACTTGTGCGATCGACGCAACGGCGCCGGATCAGGGTTTCCAGATCCTGGGCACAAACAGCGCGTGCATGACGCCTACAAATACGCCGACTGCTGCTCCGACCAGCACGGCAACAGATACACCGACACCAACCGCAACAGCTACGGAAACATTTACACCGACCGCTACGGCTACGGAGACGTTTACTCCGACAGCAACTGCAACGGAGACATTTACTCCAACGGAAACGGCAACTCCGACAGCAACCGCGACGGAAACATTCACACCGACGGCAACAGCAACGGAGACATTCACTCCGACCGCTACAGCCACGGAGACATTCACTCCAACCGCTACGGCCACGGAGACTTTCACGCCAACTGCGACCGCGACGGAAACGTTCACTCCTACGGCAACTGCAACGGAGACATTTACTCCAACTGCAACTGCAACGGAAACGTTCACCCCAACTGCAACTGCTACGGAGACATTCACTCCGACCGCGACTGCTACGGAAACATTTACTCCAACTGCGACGGCTACGGAAACATTTACGCCAACGGCTACTGCGACGGAAACATTTACTCCGACCGCGACCGCGACGGAGACGTTTACACCAACTGCAACAGCTACGGAGACATTCACTCCAACTGCGACAGCAACGGAGACATTCACTCCGACTGCGACTGCTACGGAAACGTTTACGCCAACAGCAACTGCAACGGAGACATTCACTCCGACAGCAACAGCGACGGAGACATTCACTCCGACTGCAACGGCTACGGAGACATTCACTCCGACTGCAACGGCTACGGAGACATTCACTCCGACTGCAACGGCTACGGAGACATTCACTCCAACGGAAACGGCAACTCCGACAGCAACCGCTACGGAAACGTTCACACCAACGGCTACTGCAACGGAGACATTCACTCCAACCGCTACGGCCACGGAGACTTTCACACCAACTGCGACCGCGACGGAAACGTTCACCCCAACCGCTACGGCCACGGAGACTTTCACACCAACTGCGACCGCGACGGAAACGTTCACCCCAACGGCAACTGCGACGGAAACATTCACTCCGACTGCAACTGCGACGGAGACGTTCACACCGACGGCAACAGCAACGGAAACATTTACTCCGACAGCAACGGCTACGGAGACATTCACGCCGACAGCAACGGCTACGGAGACATTCACACCGACAGCAACGGCTACGGAGACATTCACACCGACTGCAACGGCTACGGAAACGTTTACGCCAACAGCAACAGCAACGGAGACATTCACTCCGACAGCAACTGCGACGGAAACATTTACGCCAACGGCTACTGCGACGGAAACGTTTACTCCAACAGCTACAGCCACGGAGACATTTACGCCGACAGCTACCGCAACGGAGACGTTCACCCCAACTGCAACGGCTACGGAAACCTTTACTCCGACTGCGACTGCAACGGAGACATTCACTCCAACCGCTACAGCCACGGAGACCTTCACGCCAACTGCGACCGCGACGGAAACGTTCACTCCTACGGCAACCGCGACGGAGACGTTCACACCAACTTCGACTGCAACGGAAACATTTACGCCGACTGAGACAAGCACAGCTACCTCAACGCCGACGCCTGTTTGCAACATATCGCCGCTGACGACGACATTTGCGGGCGGTGCAGGTAATAACGGGAATATGTTCGATATTACCGCTGTCAATACGATCGAGATCGACTCGTTTGACGAGAACCTTGAGAACAATGAGCCGCTTGCAATTTACTACAAGGTGGGAACGCATGTCGGATCCGAAAACACGGCAGGCGATTGGACCCTGATCGGAACTTACACAGGTGTGGTTGCCAATGGTGGAGGCGTAGCGACCGCTGTGCCGATCCCGGTAGATATAACGATCCCGGCGGGACAGACCTATGCATTCTACATAACTTACACGACATCGCAGGGTTCAATGCAATACACACCAGGTACTGCTGTGGGTAATGTCTTTGCCAGCGATGCCAATATCCAGATCCGCGAAGGAGTCGGAAAGGTATATCCTTTCGGCAGCACTTTCACGCCAAGAGTATTTAACGGCAATGTTCATTACACTGCTCTAGGCTGTCCGACAGCGACTGCAACTGCGACGTTCACGCCGACGGCTACCGCAACGGAAACGTTCACACCGACAGCAACTGCAACGGAAACCTTCACTCCGACAGCAACGGCTACGGAGACATTCACGCCAACTGCAACGGCTACGGAGACGTTCACACCGACTGCAACGGCTACGGAGACATTCACGCCGACAGCAACTGCAACGGAGACATTCACACCGACTGCGACAGCAACGGAAACGTTTACTCCGACCGCAACTGCGACGGAAACATTTACTCCGACTGCAACGGCTACGGAGACATTCACTCCGACAGCAACTGCAACGGAGACATTCACACCGACTGCGACAGCAACGGAAACGTTTACTCCGACCGCAACTGCGACGGAAACATTTACTCCGACTGCAACTGCGACGGAAACATTTACTCCGACTGCAACGGCTACGGAGACCTTCACGCCAACTGCTACGGCTACGGAGACGTTCACACCGACTGCAACGGCTACGGAGACGTTCACACCGACTGCAACGGCTACGGAGACATTCACACCGACTGCGACAGCAACGGAAACGTTTACTCCGACCGCAACTGCGACGGAAACATTTACTCCGACTGCAACTGCGACGGAAACATTTACTCCGACTGCAACTGCAACGGAGACCTTCACGCCAACTGCAACGGCTACGGAGACGTTCACACCGACTGCAACGGCTACGGAGACATTCACACCGACTGCAACTGCAACGGAGACATTTACTCCGACTGCGACAGCAACGGAAACATTTACTCCGACCTCAACGGCAACCTACACGCCGACACCGCTTGCCGTTATATCGGGAACGGTTACATATGGCAACTCGCTTCTTCCGGGACCCGCAACACGTTTTGTACCGGGTGTTCTGATAAGTGCAGCCGGCAGTCCGTTTATTTCCGATACTACGGCCGCACCGGGCACATATTCACTTACTGGATTTGGAGCAGGTTCTTACACGGTCACGCCTACCAAAACTGGCGGGGTAAACGGAGCTGTCACATCATTTGACGCAGCACTTGTTGCTCAATATGCAGTGGGAGCCGTTGACCTTAACGTTGCTCAATTAACGGTATCGGATGTTAGCGGCACTGGCGGCGTCTCTTCATTCGACGCGGCTCTGGTCGCACGCTATGCCGTTGCAAATCCGACACATGGATCATCAGGAACATGGAGATTTAGCCCAGCAACCCGAACCTATCCGTCCATAACCAGCAGCCTCGCAAGCGAAGATTACAGTGCACTGCTCATGGGCGATGTATCTGGTAACTGGGGTGATCCATCGTCGTTCCGCCCGGCTAGCGTCAATAGCGGCCCGGAACGTTCAACCTCTGTTGCGGTTCCGCATTTGGTGACACCGGCAGACAACGAGGTACTTATACCGGTGGCCGTTCAAGGATCGACTAATAAGGGAATCATCTCTTACGAGTTCGATCTCAGGTATGATCCTCAGGTGATACAACCTCAGGCCGCTCCGGTTGATCTGGTCGGAACGATCAGCAGCAGGCTGTCGGTGGTAACCAATACGGAAACGCCCGGCTTGTTGAGGGTTGCCGTCTACGGACCTACACCGCTCAGTGGAAACGGAGTTCTTATGAACCTCAGATTCACCGCAGTCGGAGCTCCGGGATCGACATCAACGCTCATCTGGGAACGCATGATGCTTAACGAAGGCAATCCACGATCACTGACAAGAGACGGCCTTGTGGAATTGTCCGCAGCGGCACCAAATCAGGCTGAGATCAACGGAAAGCTGTTAACGGCGATGGGACAAGGCGTTTCAAACGCTCGAGTCGTGTTGACCGATCTAAACGGCCAAAGCCGCTCGATCTTGTCTAACGGATTTGGCTATTACCGATTCGGTGGACTTCAGGTCGGGCAGACATATACGATCAGTGTTGATTCGCGATCCGCAGCGTTCACGCCGCTGACGATCAGCGTCACCAGCCAGGCTGTAAATACAGATATGATCGCGGTACCGTAAAGGGCCAAGATCGGATCTAGTTAACGAAAAAGGCTTCATCCATACGGATGAAGCCTTTTTAATTTAGCGCCGAAACGTCTGCACCGCTTGATCGGAATGAGATCAGTTTACTGTTTCAGAAATTTCGTCTGCCGGACGCATTGCTTCCATGTTGTTAGCATCAGCAACAATAAGCGGTAATTCGTCCAGCACAACGGTATTTGCAATGGTTTGGATCCAATAGGTTCCGGCACTTGGAAAAACAACATTAACAAAAAAACTGACGTTATCCGTAAAGCCGCCCTCAGCCAGTTCTATCTTTGTCGGTTGTGATGTCACTACCAGATTTGATTTGTCTGGTGAAAGAACCCTGATCTCGGTTTCGTGACTTCCCTGTCCTGTCCAATGATTAATGACTGCGAATTTGATCAATGAGACCGGCAGCTTCTCGACCATGATATTTTGAAATATCCCCATCAAAGAGATCTTGTTGCCCATCTCAACACGGACGTCATCGCACAGTAATGTATAAAGCAGTTTTAAGTTAGGTGTATTCATTTTGTATTAGTTTCAAAGTTACAGGTTCAAGATTCTGTTTCCAACATTGAATCTTGAACTTAAAAAAACTCAAATAGCGCCGTGTTTCTTAAACCACGCCTGAAGTTTTTTCCACGCATCGTCCGAGGCCTGTTTGTTGTATGTGGGACGGTAATCAGCGTGAAAGCCATGGTCAGCATCTGGATAAACGACGATCTCAGATTTTGAACTGCCTTTTTTTAGTTCGGCTCGCATTCGCTCGACGCCTTCCACTAGTATTCCTTTGTCCTGTCCGCCGTAAAGCCCGATCACTGGAACTTTCAGGTCTTTTGCGTGATCGATCGGAGTCGTCGGCTGTAAAGCGCTGACGGGCGAATTCGGCGTCGGCACAACCCGTCCATACCAAGCTGCACCCGCCTTAACTCTCGGATTATGTGCAGAATAAAGCCAGACTATGCGTCCGCCCCAGCAAAATCCGGTGATCGAGATCTTGTCGATGTTGCCGCTGTTCTTAGCGGACCAAACTACCGTCGAATCCAGATCGGCCATCGATTGCGTATCCGGAATCTTTGAATAGACCGCGCGGTTGATCTCGCGTGCATCTTTTAGATCCTTGACCTCACCTTGCCTCGCATACAATGCCGGAGCAATCGCCAAGTAACCAAGCTTTGCAAATCGTCGGCATATATCCTGTATCCATTCGTGAACACCAAAGATTTCATGTACGACGATCACAACCGGAAACGTGGTGCCCTTTTTGTCCGGCATTGCACGATATGCGGGCATTTCACCATCGGATACAGGGATCCTAACCTCACCGGTGATCAAGGCTTTGTCATCGGTCTTTACCTGCGTTTGCGCCTGTATTGGCTGAACCGCTGCAGCAAATGTGCCGGCGGCAAGTACTGACGTTACAAGAAATTCACGGCGGTCAAAGGTCGGCGCTTCTGGAAACAAATTAACGATATCTTGACGCATGCTCTTTTCTTCCTGTGACTGCAACTATGGTTAGATTCTTACTTTTCCTTTAGCCGAGGTCAAGAGTATAATTCGAGAAAAGAATTTGTAACTCTTGAATTATGCTGGTGTTCGTTCTCATAGGATTGTCGCTTGTTTTGGTCGGGGTAGTTGGGCTGCAGTTCACCTATATGTACTACGTTGAGAGGATGTATAGCGAACGCCGAAAACACATGCAGGCTCTCGAACGCAGAGCCGAAGATCTCAAAACAGAGCTCGAAACCGCGCGAAAACATCTGTTCGAGCAAAATGAACTGCTCAAAACCGCTTATTCCGAAACGAGAAAACCGGAAGAGGTCTGGGCCGATGTGATCGAGGAACGCTAAACGTCCAACTCCACAATTGTCGCTCCCCAACTGCCTGAAAACTCCGGAGCATTTTTGAAGGACTTCACAAAATCAGTCTCCGACAACACTTTCCTCACAATTTCACGCTGGATACCGACACCTTTGCCGTGAATTATCCTGACTGTTGAAAAGCCCTTTTTATGTGCCTCTTCAAGGTACACCTCGACCACGGCCCGAATTTCTTTTGGGCTGAAAGAATGGAGATCAAATGAGTCCGTTATCTCGATCTCGACTGGTTCGGAAAATGGATTTTCGGGTGACTCTATCACTTTGTAGCCTTTAATTGGTATTGAGCGATATCTTCGGGCGGCGTAACACGCATACGATTTTTATCTTTAAATACAACAAATTTCTTTTCGTCCATTTGTCCCGATGTAGGGTTGCGCAAGGTGACCGTAAACGTCTTATTATCGCCCTTGCCATCAACCTTTAGAGGCAGTGTGCCCCAAACTTCTGTCGAAGGTGTATTTCGCCAAACAGTGAAATAATTCTGGTCGTACTTGTCGAATGCGAGAACCATAATACTGTCAAAATCAGGCTCAACGCCGTCGATAGGTTTTGAGAAATTGCTTCGTGCAAGGATCACCCAGCTGCCTGGAGCGAGCGATTTGTCGCCTACGCCGACCTTGTTTGCAGAATCGGCGTCAAGCCGCTGCCATGTGACAAATTTGCGGTTGTTCTGCTGAAAAAATGAAATATCACTAGGAACCTGCAATTCCACCTGCCGCCCAAACAACCAACCTGCCGGAGCAGGCGAAACCGACGGATCAAGTCGCACCAGATACCAGATATCGTATTTATCTTCGATCTTTTCCGGCTCGCCTTCCTTTGCTGCTTCGAGTTCTTCGTTTTTGGAGCGCTTGCCCGTTTTCTGCTGGCCTTTTGGAGCATCGTCAACGTCGGGAACCTCTTGCTTTGGCACAAATTTCCAAGTCATGATCTCAAACGTCGAGCTGTGGGCAAGTTTGAACAGTACGTTCTCCGGACTCATATCCGGTGCTGAGCGCAGGTTTGAGCCTGAGCGGATTATTCCGGCGGCTTGGGGCGGTTGGTCTTTGAAATCTTCTGCTAACTTTTTAGATCTGGCGAGCGTGTCGCTGGTTATGATGTTCTGAGCCTCGATCCAGCCCTCCGTTTGAGCTTCATCGTATGCCCGCACACGATACCAGGGAACCTTCTCAAAATCTACTTGATCGATCACCTCAAGCCGGTCACCACGCTTCACTTCGAGCAGATCGGCAGCGACTACAGAATAAGAAGTGCGTATTTGCGCTGTTTTGGTTATGACGGTGGCGGTGTCGCTCGGCCCAAGCAAACTGCCGTCAAACACGCCGCAGCCCAGCTGAACAAGACCCGCTAAGATCAATCCCGTTAATGCGAAATAATTTTTTCTCATTATTACTTCGAAGATAGTTTTCGCCAGTTATTATAACCTAACTTATCCAATAAATCCTTTTGCCTGCCTGTTGGTTTTACGGTGACTTTCAAATTCGTGGTTTGATCTGTCGAATCGACTTCCAATCCCGCCGCTTTGATAAAGCTATTCCAATCAACGCTTTCTGCTCCGGTAATGTTCCTCTCGATCATCGGCGTCAACTCGGTGTAAGAACGAAGAAGTGCGAGAACTGCGGTGTTGCCATCTGTTTCGGCGCTCGGCGGACGATGTTTCTCATAAAATTTTCGCAAAATATCCGTGACCGACTGCTTGCCTTTGGATTTTTCAAGTAACGCCAGATCGCATAGAAACGCAACCAGCATCCCACGAGCATAAACCCGCGTATTGTTGTCGCCGGTCCAACGATTTTTCGAAACCTCGATCAACGAAAGTTTCTGTCCTAGTCGTTTATCAATATCATATGCCCGCGAAAGCGTATCAAGATAGTCATCAAATCGAATTCGATTCAACGCAACACCCGTCTTAAGCGACTGATACAAAGCAAAACCCTCATAAAACCAATCATAATTCCCGTTCAGATTTACACCGTTCGGTATCCAAAGATGAAACATCTCATGCCGCATTTGTTCGTGGAGTTGTTGCAAGGACTGCGATTTGAAATTCGCGTCGGAAGAAATGATCGTTATTGTGCGACCCCGCGTATCTGCCTCCCATGTGCCAATTGCCGTAGAACGGGGAAATTTGCGAATCGCGACGATAAATTCACCTGCGGGAGACACCCCCAAAAGCCGCTCATATTCGGAAAAAATCGAAGTGGCCGTCTCCGACGCCTTCTCGTCGGAAAAAAGCCAATTCCCCGAAATATTAAGTTCGAGCCTCTGCCTCACCGACAGCCTTCTCGGAGCTTCGTGTGTATCTATTATGAAAACTGCCTTTTCAGGGTTTGGAATCCAAAGCGTATCAGGACTGAAAATTTTCTCTGTGTCGGCAAAAACCCAATCCCTTGGTAAAGTGAATCCAATTGCCACCGCTGTTTTTCGGTCAAACTGCGGCAGTAGATCATTGAGCATCAAAAATCCGCCATTAGCAAGCCATGAAATATGAGCCGCCGCAAATGGCTCTTTACGCGGCGTAAGATCAACCCGATATGACCATTTTGTAAACGCAGATTCGGCCAAATATTCTCCGGACATCATGCGGCGAATATTGATCCGTTGATCATCTTTATCAAAGACCTCGACATTCGAAATCCTGTCGCCCAGACCTGAAATATCGCCTAAATTTGACAAAAACGACAGGTTCTTAATATCGCCCCACTTCAGAAATCTGCCGCTTATGGCAACCTTTGTTGGGGCTTGAGAATCAATTTTGATAAACGCTTTGACGTCCTGAGCACTCAAGTCGTTAAAAAAATGTAAAATCTGAACGACTGCGGCAAAAACAAATAGAAATGAGCGGAAAGTTTTTGACATTGGGTAAAAAAGAGGACTAGAATGCTCTTTTGCACGCAGGCGTAACTTCAGGATAGAGGATTTTATGAGTCTAATCAAAATTGTCATTTACGCTCTCGTATTTGTGTTAAGTCTTTTGTTTTTAGGCAGGTTCTTTTTCTAAAAGTGCGGCTTGAAGCAAGATCACTGCGGTCGTACCGCAAAACACCGCGGCGAACTGCCCGAACGTATAACAAAATTTTGCGTAAGAGGTTGTCAGAACGTAGGTTCGGCAGCCTTTTGTCTTTTATCTTTTATCTTTTATCTTTTCTCTTTTATCTTTTGTCTTTTGTCTCACTTTGCGTTCTTGGCGTCTTTGCGGGATAAAATTTTCCTGCGAAGTATTCCAATTTGCATCAAAGCATGTTATCCTATACATGCAACATTGTGTTTCATATGGCGTCACAAACCGACAACCTATTTCAGAAATCCATTGGTCCGCACGTTGGTGTGGGCGATACACTCAGCGTGAAGCGTTCCACTAAAGGTCGGCGTTATCGCAATAGTGGAATGGCTGCAACGCCTTTATTTGCTGTAATTACGAATTTGCGGCACGCTGTGCCACAATTTTTCAAAAAATCGCGGAACGGAGGCCAAAAAACGTCGCAACTCCAGTAAAACTGGACACTTACACGTTCCACTCACAGGTGGAACGTAGGTGGAACGGTATAGACACGATTTGAGTGAAAAAAGTGGTGGGACACGCGGGACGCCTGGGATACTTTGGACAGCCGGGACATGAAACAAATAGATCAGAAGAGAAGACATTAGTCCCTTTCAGAAGGCATACTTTTAGTTTTTATGAGTGAACTAAGGAAAATAAAACGGGCTTTGATCAGCGTTTCGGACAAAACCGGTCTGGCAGAACTTGCGACGGCACTAACCAATTTTAATGTTCAAATCATTTCCACCGGCGGCACGGCAAAGTTCCTGCGAGATAACGGTTTCGCTGTCACTGATGTCTCAGATGTAACCGGCTTCCCCGAAATGATGGACGGCCGCGTAAAAACGCTTCATCCAAAGATCCACGGGGCATTCCTAGCCCTTCGCGACAACACCGAACACGTCGCCTCAATGACCGAACACGGCATCGAGCCTATCGACCTCGTCGTCGTCAACCTCTACCCATTCGAACAAACCATCGCAAAAGACGGCGTCACGCTCGAAGAAGCTGTAGAAAACATCGACATCGGCGGCCCCGCAATGATTCGCTCGTCAGCAAAAAACTGGCGCGATGTTGCTGTCGTGACGGATCCTTTCCTGTACGATGACATCGTCAACGAACTCCGCGCTAACGATGGATCTTTGTCGTTGGAAACCAGAGGTCGGCTTGCCGCTTTTGCCTTTAGCCGAACGTCTACTTATGATCTGGTCATCACGGCCTATCTTTCACGGCAGCTGCCCCCGGACGAAGGTGACGAGTTGTGGGAAAATGTTCGTTCCAAAGCCATGGACACCGCCACCGGACATTTCCCGAATCGACTCGGTCTGCACTTGAACCGCGTCACTGATCTCCGCTACGGCGAAAACCCGCATCAAAAAGCGGCTCTCTACAAAACCGGAGAAGATGGCATTGCAAACTCCGAGCAGCTTCACGGCAAGGCATTGTCTTTCAATAACTACGTCGATGCCGAAGCCGCGTGGAATCTCGTTCAGGACTTCGACGAACTCGCTGTCGCGATCATAAAACACACAAACCCTTCCGGCGTCGGCGTCGGAGCAACAAATTCAGAAGCTTACAAACGAGCGCTTTCAACCGATCCGGTTTCTGCATTCGGCGGCATTGTGGCATTCAATCAAAAGGTCGATGCAGAAGCTGCAAAAGCCGTGATCGAAGTATTTTCCGAAGTAATAATCGCTCCAGAATTTGATGATGAAGCCATTGAGATATTCAAAACTAAGAAAAATCTTCGGGTTCTTCGTTTCAGTAGCCCGCATGTAAGTAAGGGCTCAAGCAACTTTGAATACAAGCAGATCTCCGGCGGCTTTCTCGTTCAGGACGCCGACCTGCATCGGCTCTCGATCAACGATCTAAACATCGTTACAACCCGCCAGCCAACCGATAGCGAGATCAAGGCTATGCTGTTCGCCTGGACCGCCTGCAAACATGTAAAATCGAATGCCATCGTCTTTGCCAATGAACATCAGACGCTCGGCGTCGGTGCGGGGCAAATGAATCGCGTCGATTCAGTTCGCATCGCGGCAGTGCGTGCCGAGCGATTTGAACTGCCGCTAAAAGGCGCAGTTCTCGCTTCCGACGCGTTCTTTCCTTTTCGCGATAACGTCGATGAAGCCGCGAGTTTTGGTGTTTCGGCGATCATCCAACCCGGCGGCTCGATCAAGGACGACGAATCGATCACTGCCGCCAACGAGCACAGCATCGCGATGGCATTTACCGGGATTCGCCATTTCAAACACTAACGTTTTGAGTTCCAAACTCACTTCGCCTATCATTGGGCAGTCAGAGAACACAAACCACAAAAATGTCTCCGCCCAAAGAACATGAAGAAGTGATGCAAGGAATGCTCTCAGAACTTGAGCAGGCGATCAAAGAATTCATACGCGTTGCCGAAGAAAAAGGCATGACCAAACAAGAGATCAATGACTTTTTGAAGCGCAATTGCGACGCGACCTTGGATGAGGTCCAAAAATCGAGAATCCTTCACTAAAGCCAAAATATTTGCAAAAAATGCTTGACAATATGTTGTATCGGTGTTTAAACTATACGCAATTAGGACGACTAGAGGAACGCTCGATTGGTTTTTACAAATATTGAAAACCCTCGGGCTTTCTGTTTTTTGATTCTAATACCTTGAGGAGAAAATACTATGAAAAAAGTCTATACATTTTTATTGATGACGGCCGTAGCAGTATCCTTTGCTGCTTGCGGCGGTGCGGCTGAAAATAAGCCTGCCAATGTCGCAAATACTAACACAAAACCTGCTGCTCCTGCGGCACCGACGGCTGAAATGCTGCTCGATATGGATAAAAAGGCCACCGAGGCATATGCAAAGGGGGATGCTTCTTACTTTGAAACCATGCTGTCAGACAAGATGGTAATGTCGATGGGCAAAGAGCATATAAACAAGGCTGGATTCCTTGCATGGGTTAAGACCGTAAAATGCGATTTCAAAGATGGCGTAAAGCTCAGCGACCCGCAGCTTTCTAAGATCGACAATGATACATATGCTTTCGCATACAAAAATGAAACCGAAGGCAAGTGTACCGAAGGCGGCAAAACGGTCGATATGAAGCCCTCACGAGCCTCAACGATTTGGGTTCGCAGCGGTGACAAGTGGCAAGCTGCATGGCACGGCGAAACTGACATCATTCAGCCAAAGGGCGATGCCAAGAAAGAAGAAGGTAAAAAAGATGATGCTAAGGCTGACGTCGCTAAGGACGCGAAAGCTGATGTTGCTAAGGATGTAGCCAAGAAAGAAGAGCCTAAGAAAGCTGAGGCTACTAAGAAAGAAGAAGTTGCCAAGAAGGAAGAAGCTTCTAAAGATACGGCTAAGAAAGACGAAGTGAAGAAAGACGAGGCCAAGAAAGATGATAAGGCCGCTCCGGTTGAGGCTCCGAAACCAAGTGCCAACACCGAAGCTCTCGTCAAAATACACACATCCGGATGGGAAGCCTTCAAGGCAAAAGATGCCAAGAAGTTTGAGGAGATCCTCTCGTCCAACATGGCGTTTGTTGATCCCATGGGTGGATGGCTTGCCGGTAAAGCCAACGTCATCAAGATGTGGACCGAAACTATGAAGTGCGAAGGCATAACAAAAGTATCAGTCACCGATGGCTTTGCTACAATGCTCTCGCCTACTGTCGAACTGTTGACTGTCAAAGGCTCCAGCGATGGAACCTGCGACGGACAAAAGAACGGCGCTCTATGGCAGACCAATGCGTACGTTAAAGAAGGTGATGCCTGGAAGCTCGCATTCATGTTTGAAACACCGGCGAAATAGTTTTTAAGCCGATTTGCCCGATTGGCCGCGATCTTTTTTCAAGGTCGCGGCCATTTTCGCTTGTTAGATCAAGGAGAAATATTGTGAAATCGCTAAGCCTGAGAATCTCTATTTTTGTCGTTACGGTCCTGTGTACTGCTCATATACTGATCGCTCAGAACGGTCCGACGGCTGACTTCTTCATAGCTCTGGAACGGCATGCTCAGGAAGCCTATGATAAAGGGGATTCAAAATTCTTTGAGGGTCTCCTAAGCGATAAGTTTGTCGCACGGCAAGGCAACCGTCGGTTGAGCAAGTCTGACTTCGTCGATTCCGTCATCGGTGTCAAATGTGATGTAAAGAGCAGATATCTCGACGAGCCGTGGTTGGCGAAAGTCGACGCCGACACGTACGTATTCGGCTACCGCGTCACACCGGACGGAACTTGCGCGGGAACGGATGGAAAATCAATGAAAATTCCAGGCCCTGCGCGGGCCGCGACGGTCTGGATCCGTAACAAAGATAAATGGCAGGCAGCTTTTCACGGCTCAAACCTGATCGTCGATCCAAAGAGTGTTCCTAAGCCCGCACTTTCTGTAGAACCGGCTGGGAAAGCTGCGGTCAACCGCAGCGATTTGAACCCAAAAGCCTTGGCCGCTGTCGAGAGATCTGTGTGGAAGGCATGGAAAGACCACGACCTAAAAAAACTAGATAGCCTAACGGCCAAAAGTCTGTCGTTCATAGATATATTCGGAAATTCTTACGACAATCGCGACAACATTCTGAAAACATGGAGCAGCCCCGTTTGCAAGATCAAAAGCGTAAACGTAACTGATCCGGTCGCTTTTTTGATCTCGCCAACTGTCGCACTACTTACGCATATTGGAACTGCCGACGGAACATGTTATGGCGAAAAACTTGGGACGGCTCCGATTTACGGCAATTCCATCTATATTAAAGATGGCCGAAACTGGAAGCTGGCGTTCACTATGAACATGCCCGCAATGTAACCGACGCGCCACAACGGCATCTACTCAACAAAGCTCGTGATTTCCAGATCGCGTCCGTCGGTCGACACTGAGATCGTTCCACGCTCACCAGTTGTCATTACGGTTGCACCGCTTTCTCTCCATCGATCCGCAACTTCGGGATGCGGATGCCCGAACGGCGAGTTTCGTCCGACGGAGATCACTGCGAACGTTGCGCCGACGGCATCGACAAATTCCTGTGTCGAAGATGTTCGACTGCCGTGGTGTGCAACCTTTATCATATCGGCTGTCAGCGTGCCGCCGTTATTCAGAAGAGCGGCCTCAGCTTTCCGTTCGATGTCGCCGGTCAGCAAAAAGGCTCGGCTCCCATAAATAATCCTCAGCACGACTGAATGATCATTATTGGAAACCGCATCAGGGTCATCAGTCTCGGTCGGGTACAAAACCTCGATCGTCACCCCGCCGAATTCTAAACGCTCGCCGCGAGCGATTGTTTCAACGGGAATATTCCTCCGTTGCAGTACTTCGGCAAGTGCTGAGAAATCAGGATCGTTCATCGGCGTGCGACCAAAAACCGCCGAGCCGATCTTGAAATTCCTCGCCACATCCGTCAGCCCTTGAATATGATCGACGTCGGCGTGTGTCGCAAGTATGTGATCGATCCGAGAAAGTCCTCGATCCCAAAGAAATTCAGAAACAACTGCCTCGCCGATCGTACGCACGTCCGGCTCGAACAGATCCTCGTCGTCATTCTCCTTCTTCCTAAAACTGAATCTCCCGCCTCCGTCTATTAGCAAAGTTTTTCCGTCCGGAAAAGTTACCAATACGGAATCGCCTTGCCCAACATCCAGAAAATCTAAGTGTAGGCGACCGTCAGGACGCGGCGCACTGAAAGGATGAAAAATGATGATGCCCGCAAATAAGATCAATATTGAAAACATCGGAAGCAAAATTTGCTTCTTAAGAAACCGAGATTCTTGTTTTAGACCGAAGGGTAGCCAACGGTTTACTACAATCACGAGAAACAGTATCGGTAAAAAATACAATGCATAAACTGCCCGCCCGGCTCCCGAATATGCAGGCAAACGAAAACTCGCCCTGCCGAGATCTGAAAAAACGCGTGGCAGCAAGAGCATAAGCCAATTTGCAACTTCGGCGAGCCAGAAAAAAGGTGCCGCCAACAAACTGCTCAAATTTCCGGCCACCGCTCCGATCACAGCCGCAAAACTTTCTATAGCAATAAAGAATCCAACCCAAAGGTTTAACAAAACAGACGCAACTGAAACGCGATGAAAATACACAACCAGTAATGGCAGCATCCATATCTGAACGATAAGCGAAACAAGGATAGCCTCGAATACAAATCTAATAGTCGTCTGAACTCCATCGGCGGCAAGCTTTACCCTAAACAACGACTTCATAAAACTTGCCGTCCAGACGTTCCGCTTTGCTTCTACTTTCCAATTGTTTGGACTCCAATACAGCAACTCGCAAAATTGCTTCAGCCGATTAGGAACATTCGGGGGAAACGGCGTCTGTGTTGACGGCCTCCATTTGCCGATTTTTTGCAGTTTATCTAACAACGGATAAGCTGATCCGATGATAGCTGCAACGCTTACGAACGTAAGTTGAAACGAGGGATTGAACAACTCCGACGGCCGCCAGACCAGCAAGATAAAAGCGCAAACTCCGAGCGAATTCAGCAAATTTCCCTGCCGAAAGATTACATACGAAAACGAAACAACAGTGAACATTATCGTCGCACGCACCACCGGAACGTCAGCACCGACCGCCAATGTATAAACCCACAACACAAGTGTCGTAACAATAAATTGAAACCATCGATTTCGCGTGCACTGCCGCAAGAACAAAATCAAAAGACCACCGATAAACGTGATGTGCAGGCCGGAAATTACAAGGATATGAAATGTCCCGCCGTCGCGAAAGAGATCGGCTGTGTATCTATCCAAAAAATATTTATCGCCAAGCAGCGAAGCGATCATAACACCTGCTGACGATGGTCCAAGATTATTCTTGAAATCACTTATCAACTGCGCGCGTCGATCATAGACCCACGCCAGCGGAATAAAAATACTTTCATCAGCGAGCTTTTCGACGAGCAAATGACTCTTGATCGAACCTGTCGCGTCAACGCCCAAACGGTCAAGGATATCGCGTTTTCGCATTACTCCAGGATTTAGATATTCGTCCTCACGGTCAAGTTTGCATGCGACACGAATGCGAGATCCGTATTTCAGATCTGAAATTTCAAATTTGAAATTAGCTTGTGCCTCCGAATCTTTCACCGGCAAGAACAGCCGGACATTACCAGATACGTGAAATTCTTTACTGTGATGTGTGACTTTCTCGGCCCGAAGATTAAGAAATACACCGTCGATGGATGGCTCCGGACGACCGAGCAAGACCCCTTCGACCTCAACAGGATCACCTGAGCGGATCATGGCGTTGTCGTACAATACCCTTATTCGAGTAGGAGAGCTATTTCGTTTTACCTCATACTGAAACGAAACAAACCCTGTGGCCACGAATGCAAGCGCAATGCAGATCGTTGAAAAGTTATATTTATGGAACGTAAACGCCAAAGCCGCCAACGCAACTACCAAAAGTGCCGGCAACGACGTTTCAGTTAATGGAACAAAATTCCCGATCAGAATACCCAATGCAAAATTTGCGGCAAGCAAGAGCATAGGGTGACGGTTGAAGTTTTGACGTGGACGATCTTCAGGCATCGCGTCGCGATCATTCGGCTTTTAGGAATTGTTGTATTTCGAGAAAACGCTTCTCGCTGATGCCTCGAATTTGCATGAGATGTTCGACACGGCGAAACGGGCCATTATCTTCACGAAATTCTATGATCTTTTCGGCGGTCTTTCGGCCAATATACGGCAATGCTTCCAATTCTTTCGCAGTAGCCGTATTTATATTCAATGAGCTCGGCGTTGTTGCAACGATGATCTGCTCGTCATAAACAACACGCGACGTACAGCCGGCCATCAACGAAAATAAGATCAAAATGAGAATGATGCGATACATCTAACTCAAATAAATAGTTCTCTCTGCGTAATCGGCGATCTCTGCGCTTAAAATCCTCGTCTCAATCTGACCGCCTACGGTTCATCTCCCAACGCGCCTTCTTCGATGTCCTGTAGATCTTCGTATGCCTTTTCGAGTACAGGACGAGCACGCGTCGAGCCGTCCATTTCACCGATGTAACCTTCGCGGACCATTGCATCGAGTATCGCGGCTGCGCGGCCGTAGCCAATACGCAAGTGACGCTGAAGCAGCGATGTCGAACCCCGTTTAGCCTGAACGACACACTTTAGAGCGTCATTAAACAACGGATCACGGCGTCCCGGCAGATCACCGCTGTCATCGAGTTCTTCTTCGGTCTTGGTGATTGTCGTATCGTACTCAGGACGGAAGACTTGTCCATTGTGTCCTTTGACATGGTCCACAACCTTTTGGATCTCTGCCTCGTCCACAAAAGCTCCGTGTACACGCGTCACCTGAGAATTGCCCGGCGGCAAAAACAGCATATCGCCGCTACCCAACAAACTCTCGGCTCCGTTCCCATCGATGATCGTTCGCGAGTCAACTTTGCTCGATACACGGAAAGATATTCGCGACGGGAAATTTGCTTTGATAAGGCCAGTGATGACATCGACCGACGGACGTTGTGTGGCAAGTACAAGATGTATGCCAACCGCGCGCGCCATCTGAGCAAGCCGTGTTATAGATTCCTCAACTTCTTTTCCGCTGACCATCATCAGGTCGGCAAGCTCGTCAATAATGATGACCACATACGGCAGTTTGCGGTACGGATCGCCATTGTCGTCGAGACGTTCCTCAGCTATCCAACCGGCAACCTTTTCGTTGTAGCCGGCGATGTTCCTCACGCCAAATTGGGCGAGGTCCTTGTACCGCTTCTCCATCTCGCTCACCGCCCATCGAAGCGCCACTGCGGCGCGTTTCGGATCGGTTATTATCGGTGTCGAAAGGTGTGGAATATCTGCGTAAAGCCCAAGCTCAAGCCGCTTTGGATCGACCATGATAAATTTCACTTCATCAGGCTTTGCCTTATAAAGGATCGACATCACCAGCGTGTTCACACCAACCGATTTACCAGCACCGGTCGCACCAGCGATCAGTAAATGCGGCATCTTGCTCAGGTCAGCGACATATTTTTCACCGCTGATCGTTTTGCCAAGGCCGAGCGTCAGTAGCGAATCTGATTTGTTAAAATTCGGCGACTCGATCACTTCGCGAAGGAAGATGACCTCGCGTTTTTGATTCGGGACTTCCATGCCGACGTGCGCTTTGCCGGGAATTCGATCGATCCTCATCGATGGAGCTTTCAACGCAAGACAGAGGTCATCTACAAGACCCGTTACACGCGAATATTTCACACCTGCGTCGGGCTTGAATTCAAACGTCGTTACAACCGGGCCAGGCGATATATGAACAACCTTGCCGGGAACATTGAACTCGGCGGTCTTCTGTTCCAGCAACTTTGCGACTTCCTGTAATTCTGACTTACTGAACGCGAGCGGTTTTGGAACTTCGGTGAGCAACGTGGAATCAGGCAGTTTGTAACCATCAAAATTCTGCGCTGCCTTCGGAGAGACCGGTTGTGCGTCTACGTCGTCATCGAGCGTTGGTGATTCTTCGATCTCACTTGACTCAGGATTTGTCTCGGCTTTTTCTTGCTCGGTGTCAACTGGTTCAGGCTGAGTTTCCTCGATCTCAGGCTCAGTGACCTTTTGCGTCTCGTAGGATTTATCAGGCGATTCAATGGTCGGAACCGAACCAAATCGGTCGTCGTCAGCAAACAACGGTTCGGAGCGTCCAATCGCCGCCGCTGCCGCCATCGCTTCCATATCCGCAACTGCGATTGTCGGCGGGGTATCATCCTCCACTTTGGCAACCTTTTCAATTTTTTCACGCTGTTTTTTACGCTTATCCGCTCGGTCTTTTGCGGCAGCGATCTCAGGTGACCGGGCTTCGCGGCGTTTTGCGAGGACTTCGTTTATGCGAATTCGAATATTCTCCCAAGCAACACTAAAGTTACTGTGCAATCCCTCGAGCGTGAAATTTGTTATCAATAGAACCGAGCAAATAAAGATCGCAAGCAGCAAAATACCCGCGCCGATAGAACCTATAAAATGTGCAGTACTTTGAGCAGCAGCTTCGCCAACGATCGCTCCGTAACCGCCAACAAGTGCCAGTAAACCCGAAAGTGAAACAGCAAAAAAGATAAACCCCGCAACACGCGAAGCCCTCGGCACGAGCGTGTCCGACTGATATACACGCCACGCAATCAACACGATCAAGACCGGTATAAGGTACGCCGTCCAGCCAAATGCGCTGAGAAAGACCGCCGCAATATTTGCGCCAACAAACCCGATCCAGTTTTTGGTTGTTGTTGAAATGCCGCCAGTTGAAATCAGCGACCGGTCATCTGTCGTGCTAGTGATCAAACACAAAAATACAAGTACCGCCAACGCCGCCAGAATAACCGCAACGACATCATTCCAATGAGAATGCTTGGCAGTCTTGCTTTTTTTCTTGAGCAAAGTGGTGCCGTCGGCGAGACAAAAATTAATGTCATCGTCCTTATAAACCTCGTTACATGTCGGGCAAACCTTCATCTATCTGGTAACGATCGCACCTTTCTTAAATACTAGAAATTCCTGAATAAACTCGTCGATGTCACCATCAAGTACTGCGTCAACATCTGACGTTTCGTGTTTTGTCCGCGTATCTTTTACCAATCGATATGGATGCAACACATAATTTCGTATCTGCGAGCCGAACGAAATATCCATTTTGCCTGCTTCGAGTTCGGCGGCGCCTTCGCGGCGTTTTTCTAGTTCGAGTTCGTATAGCTTTGACCGCAGGACCTGCATCGCAACGGCGCGATTTTGGATCTGCGAACGCTGATTCTGACATGTTACAACAATATTGGTGGGAATATGAGTAATTCTTACAGCGCTGTCGGTAACATTGACGTGCTGTCCGCCGGCACCAGACGAGCGGTATGTATCGATGCGAAGGTCTTTGTCCTCGATATTGACCTCGATAGTTTCGTCGATCTCAGGCGAAACGAACATCGACGCAAACGAAGTCTCGCGGCTGCCGCCGGAATTGAAAGGCGAAAGGCGAACAAGCCTATGCACGCCCGCTTCGGTCGCAAGCAGGCCGTAAGCGTAATCGCCTTCGATGCGAAATGTCGCCGATTTCAGGCCTGCTTCGCTGCCCGATTGTTCATCGAGTACCTCAGCCTTAAAACCTTTTTTCTCGGCCCAACGCAAATACATTCGCAGCAGCATCTGAGCAAAATCCTGTGCGTCCGTGCCGCCCGCACCAGACTGTATTGAGCAGATCGCATTGTTCGCGTCGGTTTCGCCCGATAAAAGGCTTTCGATCTCGGCCTCGGCAACTTCTTTATTTAAGCGATTTATGAGCGTCTCAAGTTCTATTGCAGAATCTGCGTCATCCGGAGCAAACTCAAATAAAACCTCAGCGTCCGAAACACCAGTCTCGAAATTCTTTTGCCTTTCGAGTGCCTTTTCGATGCGGCTCCGCTGCTGACCCACCTTTTGGGCCTTCTCCTGATCGTCCCAAAATCCGGGTTCCGAAATTTGTGTTTCGAGTTTCTCTAGCTCGGCTTGTTTAGCAGGCGCGTCAAAGAAACCTCCCAAGTTGGGCAACTTTGTCTTTGATCTCTTGATGTTTTGTCTGTAGGTCTGTGAGTTCCATTACTTCCATTCTATCTCACCGGGCGGTAATCGCACCTCGCTCTGGCGCCAAAAATCCATATTTCCATCTAGTTCGAGCCGACCTTCTTCAATAAGTTTTTGCACCCGAAGAATATAGAATGCATCCGGCACGGAAGGAATCTCGGCAGTCAACTGTTGCATCGCCGACATTACCAGAAACGCTACCTTCCTCCCTCGATGAATTGCGAATGAGAGTAACCAATTGTCTATCCTTGCGACTTCGGAAGGGGTCAACAATAAAATTCGCTCCATTTCATTACTGGACATATTTAAGTCCGAAGCAAACTTCTCGGGAAGATAATCATCGAGATTCATATTTTCAAAAACTTTGGCCTCTTAATCAAAAGTGTCAATAATAGTATTCCAATAGTAATCATTGAACACAACCACGCAAACCAATCGCCGTATTTTACATAAAATGTCTGTGAACCGTCGGATTTGGACACACTCCAAACTCTTGTTTCTTCCTGATACGGCGTTGCTGCGTCTAAAACGCGTCCTTTCTCGTCAATATATGCAGTTATTCCGACATTTGTGACGCGAAGGACAGGACGATTTGTTTCGACCGCTCGAAAAACGGCATTCGCAAGATGCTGTCGCAAGACAGGCGTGGGGCCAAGATAGCCGTCGTTGGTCATTTCAATTATCACATCCGCGCCGTTGCGGACATACTCGCGGCTCAGAGCTCCGAAATGCGATTCAAAGCAGATCATAACGCCCGCTTTGGCATCGCCGACCGGAAACAGATCGTATTCACGACCGTAAGCAAAATTGCCGACAAAACCGGGAACGATCCCTTCAAGAAACGATGGCACAGCCTCGCCAAACGGCAGCAGGTAGATCTTATCGTATTGATCGACCTGCTTTCCGTCCGGCCCAACCATCACCGCCGAGTTGAAATACTTGGTCGTCCCTTTATCTGGTTCAGATGAATTAAAGAGAACACTGACATTATTTTCTCGCGCAAAATCACCGATAAACTGCTGAAACTCGCGGTCGTCCGAATACAAAAAGTTCATCGGCGATTCGGGCAGTATGACGACAACCGGTGTCTCTGGTGGTTCTGGAAAGTCAATGTGACTGCGTCCATCTGGACGTGGTGTCGGAACAGGATGTCGATAGTCATAGACTTTCTCCTCCGCGAATCGCGTTTGTGCATCGCGGAGTCGCTGCCATTTTGATTGATCGAGACCGGACATCGGAACATTCGCCTGCACGGCTACAATTTTGGCTACAATCGGACTCCGGTTGATAAATGGGGGATCGCTATTCATTCCAAGCAACGGCCCAACGCTGAAATCAGATGTAAGCCAAAACAATAAAAAAAATACCGCCGGAAGCCAATACCGTTGAGGCTTTGCGACCCATTTGGTAACCAAGGATGCAAATAAAGCCAGCGGAAAGCCAACAAGCAAAACACCCCCAAATTCCGAGAAATGAACAGTTTGTTTCGTAAACGCCTGCGAATACCCGATCGCATTCCAATTATTTCCCGTGATCAAATACCGCAAAAACTCAGTAAACACCCAAACAAACGGCGCGGCAAGAAATGCCCGTGAACCGAATCGGCGAACGTGCATCGACAAGATCGCGGCAAAGATGCCCGGAAATAATCCTGCAACCGTCGTTACGCAAAACAGCAAAAAATAAGCAAGTATAGGCGGAAACGCGGCGTAGTTTATCGGGGCGTATGTCAGCCACCAGCAGGTGCCGAAAAAGAAGGTGGTTCCGAATATCCAGCCGAGGACGAAGGACCTTATGATCGACGAGTCTATCGCATGACTAACGCCCTTACTTCGTGCGGGCTTCTGCAACTCGGGCTTCTGCAATTTTGTTTCACGCTCGACGGCACACATCAGGGGCACGAGAGCAAACCACGCAAAGAACCAGATTTCAAAGTCCGGAAAAGCGAGAATCAGCAGAGCAGAAGCGAGGATGGCAAGAAGCATGTTCTTCCACGAAGGTAGAATCTTTTTTAGCAGACTAATTGCCATTGCGACATTTTAGCAGGAAAAAATAACGGGCGTTTGTATAGTCAGCGATTGGCAATAGTTCCAATCAAAAAACTTTGTGTCCTTTGTGTCCTTTGTGTCCTTGCTCCGTGCTCTGTGTCTATTAATCAGCTAAACACAGAGGTCACAAAGCCAAATCCGCAGTGAACACAAAGACAAACCTGAATGAGCTTCTTTGCGGCTTTGCGGGAGAGAATTTTCCCGCAAAGCCGCAAAGACGCAAAGAACGCAAAGTAAAATCAATTCAAGACAATCCTCAATCGAGTTAAGTCACATTGACAGTCGAAAATGGTCAATCCGACAATTAACGTCATTCTATTGTGACAAATTCTGTCATTTGCTCGTTTCTGTCGCGGCATTTTCGGTCAGACTGCACGAAGGCGGAATCCAAACAACAAAGAAACAAATCAGAATGAACGAATTTTCCCTTTTTCTGAGCATTATCAGCAAATACGGGCTATATCAATAAATACAGGGTTTAAAAGGAGGAAAGCCCGACCTTTTGGGTCGGGCTTTTTATAGGAAGGACAACTGAAGGAACGCTCGGAAGGTGTTCAAGCACAGTGGCAAACCGCGCTCGGAGTAGTGGTGGCGGCGGGGTCTTGATTATGTAACCAAGCTGGCCGCAGATGTATATAGCACGTTCCGTGCCACAGAAATGAGTTCGGAGTGCGGAGTCTGGAGTGCGGAGTCAAAAAAAATACAAAAAGCCCGTTTTATAGGGCTTTTCATGGATAAATAAAATTGGAAACTATACTAATTTAGGACTTGGGGCTTGGGACCGTGGCCATCGGACTCACATTTTGCGTTATTTAGAGCATTTTTCTACTATCCTTTGCAGTCCCATTACTTCCTGATTGGTTGGATCGAGTTCCTGCGCTAGTACTGCGTAGGTTTTGGCCAGATCGCAGCTTCCCTTTTCGGAATAGATCTTTCCTAACGCCACCGGAGCGTCAACGAGCCGGTTGTCCCAGAAGATCGCTGTTTTGAACTGGCTGATCGCCTGATCGATCTCGCCGCGGCTTTGGTATATCTTTCCGAGCATCAAGTAGCTTTCCGCGTTCATCGGTTCGCTGATCAGCACGCGCCTGAGCTTTTCGATCGCGTCATCATATTTTCCCTGCTTAAAAAGTGCGCGGGCCTGCGAGAGAAGATCGGCTGTCGGATCTAAAGCAGGCTTAACCGGCGCCCGTTTTGAAATAAAGACGACCTCGACAAAATCATCACGCGATGCCGGAGTGATACGGCTCTCGATAGACTCGATCGACTTTGACTGAGCCCAAGCCTGCTGAAGTTTTGCGTAGCGGTTTTGATCTTTTAGCAGCCTTTTGGCCCAATCGTCGCTCGCCGCCGCATCCTGTTCGCGGCCCGGCGTCATTTCAAATGATTTTGCTGCTAAGAACGCAGCTTCACCATCGTTCGGATCTGCGGCTGTCACATTTCGAAAATGCTGGCCGGCCTCATCGTATTTCTGATTTAGAAAAAGAGCGAGCGAATAGTTAAACGCTATTTTTCGGTCATCCGGAACTGTATCTTCCGCCCGCTTCAAAGCATCGAGAGATTTTAATAAAAAGTCCGCCGCTTTTGGTGAACCGGCCTTGTCGGAACGTGCTGCCTGTATTCCTACAACGCCGATCAGGTTGTTAATGCTGACAAGTTTGAGGTCTTTCACGTCGAGCAGAACCGCGAGTGCCTGTTCGTAGTTCTTTTTCTGAAAATAGATCCAGCCAAGATAATACGAAGCCTCTGCGTTTTCTTCGCCCTTGCATTGAGGAACTACACGTTGATTTAGCGCTGTATCGCGGCAAGTAGCAAACGCGTTAATTACATTTCGAAAACTCTCAGCCGCTTCGTCGCGTTTGTCTTGTGACCGATACAAATGGCCCAGTTCTAGAGCGGCCGACGTATATGTCTCGTTAGGATGATTCTTATCCTCTGCATAAAATCGCAGAGCATTTTTAAGGTAGTTTTCGCGAGCTGAAACGTTGGAAGTTAGCAGACCTTTGACGTAAGCCTCAAATGCCTTGGACGGCACTTTGTTTGCTGCTGACAAAAGATCGTCTCTTTTGAGGAACAACGCTTCTTCTTTGTAAAGGACTTTTCTAACCCTTGCAAAGACTTGGTATGCAAGGTCTCCCTGAATCGTTTGAAGCTTACTCAAAGCATCGTGCAGCTCAAAACCAGGTTTCGAACTCGTAAATTCCTCACTTAGAATTTTTCCGTCCCGAACACGGATGACCTTCGCTTTTACGTAAACTGTGGTTACATCTTTCTCATCAGCCGGCGGTATATCATAGCTGCCAACCATCAAAAGGCTGGCCTTCGCCCGTTGGGCTATCCATAGCGATGTCGCTAACGAGGGGATCGAGGTCAAGGGCACTTTTAGGTCTTGCTGCGTTATTTTGCGTTCTGCGTTGCTTATGATCCCGACACCTTTATTAACAAGTAATTCAGTGATGGACGAGCTAAAACTCTCTCCGATCCAATTAAATTCAGCTTTACCTGACTTATTCTCAAACGGAAGCACCATCAGAACGTCGTTCGGGCCTTCGGGCTTTTGGGCAAACGACGAAACACTTGCGAAAAGTAAAAATATCGTTGTAATGAAAGCACTTCTCAGCATTTTTATCCTCAAAATAAAAAATTCGCTCTGGAGGTCGAGCGAATTTGGTTAATTACTATGATGCAAAACTACTCAATAAAGATGGTATCCGGTACGGGATTTGAACCCGTGTTGCCGCCGTGAAAGGGCGGTGTCCTAACCCCTAGACGAACCGGACACATAAAGGCTCGCATTTTCCGCCCAAAGGCGAACGTTAAGAATATCGGACGAGTATTTTGTTGTCAAACTTGAAGCAGCAAGACAAATCCCTTAGATTCATCTAAAAATGTTCTCGATAGCCAAACCACAACAAAAAGAGATCGATAAATTCCTCGCTGATCGCATTTCCGATGATTTCTCTTATCCAGAGATCGGAGGCACAAAAAGCGATGCTCCGTCTGGTTATGTAGTCGATCACAACAGGGTAAAACTTGGTTCTGGAAGGTCTGACTACGAACGAGCTAAGACCGCTATTCGACAATGGAAGATGTTTGCGTTCGATTGGGTAAAACTCAGTTACGACAATACGCCGATAGAGGTTGGTCAGACAGTCGCGATTCTTGTTGCTCATTTTGGTTTCTATTCTCTCAGTGCTGCACGGATCGTCTATACCATCGATGAATCGGCGGAAATAGAACGTTATGGCTTTGCATACGGAACATTGCGAGAACATGCAGAGATCGGCGAAGAGCGATTTTCTGTTGAGTTTCACCACGATAGCGGAGGGATTTGGTATGACCTTTACGCATTCTCAAAGCCCGGTTCATTACTCGCCCGCATCGGTTATCCGTTGAGCCGATATTTGCAGAGATCGTTTGTGAGAGATTCAAAAACGGCAATGTTAGATTTCATGTCGCAAGATAGGTCGAATCTATAAAAATTCAAGACCCGTGCTAAAATTGTGAAAATGAAACGAGTCTTCTTAATCGACGCGATGTCGCATATATATCGCGCATTCTTTGCTCCGATGGGCATGAAGCAGGATCCGCTGCGTAACAGTAAAGGACAAGTAACGCAGGCGATCTTTGTCTTTACGAACATGCTCCGCAAGCTGATCAATGACGAAAAGCCCGAGTATATAGCGGCGGTTTTTGACACAGATGTGCCAACATTCAGGCACGATTCCTTTGCGGACTACAAGGCAAATCGCGAGGCGATGCCTGACGATCTTTCCAGCCAGATCCCGTACATCATGCGCGTGTGCGAGGCATTTTGCATCCCGATGTTGTTTGTTGACGGGTTTGAGGCGGACGATGTTATCGGCACGCTCGTTCAGGAAGTCGCGGCAAAAGACATGCAGGCGGTGATCGTTTCAAATGACAAAGACCTGTGCCAGCTCGTCCGCGATCCACACATTATTGCGATGCGAAATAACTCGCAAAACATGAAACGCAAAGTGCCCGTTCCCGCAGTTGAATGGTGCGATGAGGCTTGGGTCAAAAATAAATTTGGAGTGCCGCCTGACAAGATAATTGATCTGCTCGGTTTGATGGGCGATTCGGTGGATAACATTCCCGGAGCTCCGGGCATCGGTGCGAAAGGTGCATTGAAACTTGTCCTCGAATATGGTTCTGCTCTCGGAGCAATGGAAAACGCCGAAAAGATCACGCACAAGACCTATCGCGAGAGCCTGCAAAATAATCAGGACATCATCAAACAATCGCTCGAACTCGCAACCATTCACACAACCGTTCCGATCAAGCTCGATCTAAAAGAACTCGAGCACAGCACGCCCGACAGACAAAAAGCTTACGAGCTTTTTCGCGAACTTGAATTTACAAACCTTACAAAAGAATTTGCGGGGCAAGGCGTAGTTTCGATGCCGGCTTTCAGCGGTCCTGAACCGTCGGGCGGGTCGCCTGCATCTTCTGGTGGATTGTTTGATACTCAGCCGGCCGCAAATAGTCCTGCCGTCGCGTCAGAGTATTCCATTATCAACGACCGCGAAGGCCTGGATAAATTGCTCCGCCGTCTTTTTGAAATTGATCGTTGGAGCTACCTCGTCAATGACGCGAATTCGAACGAAAAAGCAAGCTGTTTCAGCAAGGCGGCTCCAAACGGTGTCGGCATCGGACTTGGAAATGGTGAAGCGTTTTACATTGATCTCGAAAACTTCACAGGCGGCGTTGATGCGGCAAAAGGCTCGCTGAAAGACATTCTGACCAACGGCTTTCTAGAAAAATCAGCATACGACGAAAAGCGAAATCTCGGCCCACTGTTAGGCATGGGAATTCGTCCTGAAGCAGTGAAGGACGACATCTTGGTTGCCGCATACTTGCTCGAATCGACCCGCGCGAGTTACCCGATACCGTTTCTCGCTCAGATTTACGCGGATCTCGATGCCGCGAATACTGTTCCAGCAAATTTCGACGAAGCTGCTTTTCGCACGACGGAAAATGCCGATTTCATTGCACGCCTCGCGCCGATCTTGACAGCTAAAATCCGCGAGGCAGAACTTGAAAAGGTCTATTACGAGATCGAATTGCCATTGATCCCGGTACTCGCCGATATTGAGCTTGTCGGTATGAAGGTCGATGGCGAAAGCCTAACGACGTTTTCGACATTTATTGCAAAAGAGCTTGAGACGTTGAAAGACAAGATCACAAAGATCGCTGGACGCGAATTTAATATCGGTTCGCCAAAGCAGGTCGGCGAGATTTTTGGCGAGCTAAATATCGAAACCGGACGAAAAACCGCGACCGGACAAATATCAACGAGCCATGACGTGCTTGTCGAACTCGCCGAAACTTACGAGATTGCACAACACATCATCGACTATCGCGAACTCGACAAACTCCGCGCAACATACGCCGACGCGCTGCCAAAAATGATCGCCGCCGACGGCCGCATTCACGGCGCGTTAAATCAGACTGTCGCTGCGACCGGACGACTGAGTTCGACCGAGCCGAACCTTCAAAACATTCCGGTTCGCACCGAACTCGGCCAGCGTATTCGCCAAGCTTTTATTCCCGAAAAAGGAAACAAACTCATCTCAGCCGATTATTCACAGCTCGAACTTCGCATTCTCGCGCACATCACGCAAGATCCGCGAATGCTTGAGGCTTTCAAAAATAACGAAGACATACATGCCCAGACCGCTAGGCTCGTTTTCGGAGCGACGACCGAAAAAGAGATGAAGGAAAAGCGGCGGCTCGCAAAGATCGTCAATTTCGGCATCGCATACGCGGTCGAGGCATTCGGCCTGTCGCAGCGTGTCGGCATCAGCCGCAGCGAGGCGAAACAGGTCATTGCTGACTACTTTGAAACGTACAAAGGCATCCGCGAATACATGGATCGCACACCGATCGAGGCTCGTGAAAAAGGCTACATCACTTCCCTTTTTGGTCGTCGCCGTTATTTCCCGTCGATCAACGATCGCAATTTCGCCGTCCGCTCACGTGCGGAACGCGAAGCCATCAACATGCCGATCCAAGGCACCGCCAGCGACATCGTCAAGATAGCAATGCTCCGCGTCGCCGACGCCCTAAAACGCGAAAAGCTCGAAACAAAAATGATAATGCAGGTCCACGACGAGCTTCTATTCGAAGGCCCCGAATCCGAAGTCGATGCCGCAAAGGTTCTAATAAAACGCGAAATGGAAGCCGCCGCAAAACTCGACGTGCCGATAACAGTCGAAATCGACGTCGGTGATAACTGGATGAACGCAAAGTAGGAGTTTTTGCCACGAAATTACACGAACGATCACGAAAAAAGTATTTAGTGTAGTTTCGTGATTGATCTTATGAAGACAGAACGCACGACAGTCAAACGCATTCCCAGGCGCGGCTCGTATGACCGCGAGACGATCAACACCATTCTTGACGAAGCATTTATCTGCCATGTCGGTTTTGTTGTCGAAGGCCAGCCGTATGTGATCCCTACCGGTTATGCGCGGATTCGCGAAGACTTTTATATTCACGGTTCGGCGGCAAGTCGGATGATGAGATCGATTGCCGAGGGCATAGACGTTTGCGTGACGGTGACACTTATCGATGGACTCGTACTCGCCCGTTCCGCGTTTCATCATTCGATGAATTATCGTTCTGTTGTCATCTTGGGCAAAGCCGAAATGGTCACGGACGCAGACGAAAAAAACAAAGCTCTCGAAGCATTCACTGAGCATGTTGTTCCGGGCCGCTGGGCAGAAGTTCGCTGGCCGACAGAATTAGAGCTAAAAGCCACGACCGTCCTGCGTCTGCCAATCACCGAAGCCTCAGCAAAGATCCGCACCGGCGATCCCGTAGATGACGACGAAGATTATTCTATGGATGTTTGGGCGGGCGTCTTGCCGCTGACGCTTCGGCCTAGTGAGCCTGTCGCGGATACCAAACTCAATCCGGGAATCACTTTGCCGGAACACGTTACCAAGTACAGTAGAAATGGAAGAAAGTAAGCCCGACGGCAATTCCTACGGCTGGGTGATCGTCGTTGTCGCGACCCTTTCGCTTGTTGTGAGCAACGGCTTGGCAATCGGCGGGCTGCCTCCGTTTTATAAGCCTATACGCGAAGAGTTTGTTCGTATTGGAGCAATTGACGCGGCGAAAGCCGAGAGTTTTATTGCCAACTGCGCAAATATTACGTTTCTGATGTCGGGCGTTTTTTCGCTGTTGGGCGGCTGGCTGATCACGAAATTTCGACTCAAGCCGATGATGCTTGTCGGTTGTGCGTTGCTCGGCGGCGGACTCGTGGTTCATGCTTTGGCATACGACGCGGAGACTGTTTATTTCGCGCGATTTTTTATGGGAGCGTCGCTAGGGTTTATTGGCGTTGCTCCGTGTGTTGTATTGGTTTCGCAATGGTTCGATGAAAAACGCGGCACTGCGTTGGGAATTTTGCTGACCGGCACGAGTCTCGGCGGATTTATTATCCCGCTTGTCGCTGCTCCAATGATCGCAAATTATGGTTGGCGAACTGCGATGCTAGCCGTCAGCGGTCTTGTGTGGTTAGTGCTCCTGCCCGCGATCATATTTTTCGTCCGCGAATGCGAAAGCCCGCACGTTAGTAGGGGCGATACACACATCTTTGTCGATGGAAAAACTTTGACCGAAGCGATCAAAACGCCGCTCTTCTGGGTCTTTGGATTATGTGCGGCTTTGGTTTTTTATCCGATCTTTGTGACGAGCCAGCAGTTTATTCTGTACCTGCAGACGCCAAAGATCGGAGTTTCTGCCGAAACCGCCGCGTTCGCTCAATCTGCTCTGTTTGCGATCAGTATCGGCGGCAAATTTCTCGCAGGATTTCTGAGCGACAAATTTCGCACCGTCGGAGTGATGGCTGCGTGTGCGGGTTTGATGTTCGCTTCGACGCTTGTTTTGTTTTATCTCACGGCGAATACTGCTTTGTTTTTCCTGCTTCCTTTCGCTCTCGGCTATGGCGGAACGTTCGTGTTGCTCCAACGTCTCGCGGCCGACTTTTTTGGCCGCAGAGAAATAGGAAAGATCCTCGGCCTCATCACGCTCATCGAAGTCACCGGCGCCGCCATAGGCGGACGCATCACCGGCTATTTAGCAGATCAAAGCGGCGGCGACTACACCTACGCATTCTACGGCGTAACCATCGCCGCCGCCCTCGCATTTCTCGCCACGCTTGCGATATTTGCTCGCAACCGAAGGGAAATGTTGTAAAAAGTACTAGCGTTGACGAAACTTATGAACGAGATTACTTAGGTAACACGAGTTCAATGTTGAATTCGCCCGAGTACACTGGCCCACGTTCTACCACAAGATATTGAGGCTGTTTAGCCGCGAGGTAATTGTACCCAGCGCAATCCTCAGTGGGAGCGTAGCCGCAATTTTTGAATTGAACAATTAGCTTGTACTTTCCCACTCCTAGGAAAAGCTTGTATTTCCCGTCGCGGTCAGTATGTATTCCAATCAAGCAATCCTTGCAACCGTCCCGCTGGAAAACCAGATACTCTCCGGATGCAGGAATCTTTTCGTCGTTCTTTTCAAGATAAACGACCGTACCTTTGACCTGTTGAATTCGTCCGTCATATACCTTGGCGTCTTCTTCCGAATACGGCTTACTCTTTTGGCCGTATGCCGAACCCACTGCACAAATGAATACAAGGACGAGAATAAGCCGTATTCTGTTTTTCATAAGTAATCCTTCACCTAGGGCGTTGGCGGTGCCTTTTTCTTCGGTGGTTTCTCTACATGAGATGCGCTGATCCAGGCGGCTAGTTTGCCGGGTTGGTCGGCGTAGATGTTTCGCATTACCTGGTCGAGGATGCGGATGGCGATCATCATACGTCTTATGGATTCGCCGAGGAGAGCTCTGGCGGCGACGCGTTCGTTGACGCCGGAGATTGGTATTGCCATCGACGATTCGAAGTTGCCGATGCAATCAGCGAGCACGGTTAGAAAATCGTCGGCCATGCCGTGGCTTCTGAAATCCAATTCGTACTGATTGAGTTCGTCGAGCCAGGCTTTGGCTGTCGCGAGGACGGACTGGTCGCTACGGCTGCGGGGCATTCGAAACTTGTCATTGATGCCGTCGTGCAGATAGATCATCACTTTTGCGGTGTCGCTGATCTGCTTCATGATGTCGCGGAGGTTTTCGCGTGCGGTGTCCTTTGACTCAAATCCCATCGCCGCGTCGCCGCCGCCTTCGACCTGATCGACCGCATACTCAGCCGCGAGCGTCAGCTCGCTTTTTATCTTGTTCAACTGCGTAAGCGGCACTCCACTCGCAAAATCGGCCGCGTTGTCGTCCGAAAAGACCTTTATTCGCTCTCCGGCTTCGATTCGAACTCTTTCTTCATCAGTCATCTTATTTTTCTCCTTTATTAGTGGTTGGGTTTAGATCGTAAGGTTTCTGGCTTGTTATCTTTATTTTTTACGTGTTAGATGAGTTTTTCTTGTGTTATGTAAAGTTCTCGTCTGTTATGCCTAATTATTTAATGTTATGATCGTTTCTGACGTGTTATGAGCATTTCTCGCCTGTTATGAGCATTTTTCGCCTGTTATGAGCATTTCTGACGCGTTATGAGCATTTTTTGCTTGTTTTACGCATTTCCTAACCGTTTTCTGAGTTTTCCGACGATAAAACGTGTTGCCTCTCTTGATCCTCAAAATAAAAAATCCGCAGTGTATGATGCTGCCATAACGATAAAATAAGACACAACGACAACTAGAAACGCCCATATTGTCCAAAAAATCAGACCTGAACGAAAAGATGATAAAGGACTAAGATTGAAAAGCCGATGTGCAATTGTTCTAGTTACATAACCGAAAACGCCAAAGCCGATAACTATAAAGAAGATCGCGACAAGAGTCCATGGCCATTCGTATGCTTTAGCTACGTTTTGTAAAAGAACCCACGAAATTATCCATCCAAAAACAGTTATCACGATATCGATGCGGCCCTCAATGGTTCGCGACGATTTATCGTACTGTTTTGGGGTATCCATCGTAGTAAGTGTTCAGGGAGCTAAATTGCAGCTTTTTGGGCAATATATGCGCGTTTTATTTCTAAGTCAAGTGTGGGACCGAGATGAAAAGAAGTTTGCTGAGCTAGGCATGATCATTGGGGCCTGAGCAAAAGCTTAGCCAGTTACCTTCTATCTGCCAAAGCTTGACGCGATTGTCGTTGAAGCGAAAGGCCCACGGGTCTCCGATAGCCTCACAATCAGGATCACCGTAACCAAATCGAATCCCGAAGCCTTTATTCAATTTTTCAATCTCTTTGAAGAAATAAACCTTGCGCGGATAATGATTCGGCGCTGGCTTTTCGAGTACGACAAATTTGATGTTGTTGATCTGCGGGAGCCATTCTTTTTTGATATTCTCCGACGCAAAATAGATTGTTTTCGGTTTTTTTGACGGCTTGAAATACCAGGTGACAATTCTTTTGACGACCTGTTCCATAACTGCGTCGGGAAGCGTTATTTTCGGTTCGTCTGAGCTTTCCTGCGAAAAAAGCGATGTGCTAAAACCTATCAGAAGACAGCCAATTAAAATGATTCTTTTCATTGGTTAGACAGATGTTTGAGAATTTATTTCGGTTGTATTATGGCACAGTGCGGCTGTCCGAGAAATTTCGTCGTATAATCGCTTTCATGAGATTTGGAAAGATTTTTGGCAGCTCGGTGGCGGTTTTTGTTTTTTTGTTCGTCGTGAACGCTTATTCACAGAGCGAGATGGGGAAGGTCGCGGTTGAGTGGCAGACGGCGGCTGAGAGGACGGATTACAAGAGGACTTCGACGTATGACGAGACGGTGGCGTATTGCAAGAAACTGGCGGCGGCTTCGGGCGGTTTGATCACTTATACGACGTATGGCAAGAGCGGCGAGGGTCGCGATCTGCCGCTGTTGATCGCGGCCCGCGACGGAGCGTTTTCGGCGAAGTGGGCGAGGAAATCGGGCAAGGCGGTCGTTTTAATTCAAGCAGGAATTCATTCGGGCGAGATAGACGGAAAAGATGCGGGACTTGCGCTATTCCGCGACATCGCGATCACTAAAACGCGGATCGGTCTATTAAAAGATGTCGTGATCCTTTTTCAGGTGATCTACAACGTCGACGGCCACGAAAACTCAAATGCGTTCATGCGGATAAATCAAAACGGCCCCGACGAAATGGGCTGGCGTGCGAACGCGACTAATCTCAATCTTAACCGCGATTACATGAAAGCCGACGCTCCCGAGACGCGGGCTTGGTTAAAACTTTGGAACGACTGGAAGCCCGATCTTTTTATCGATTGCCACGTTTCTAACGGAGCGGATTTTCAGTACAACGTTAATTACGACCATTCACAGTTTCAAAACACCAGCCCGTCGATAAGGGCTTGGATGAGCGAACATTTTGATAAAAATGTCGTGCCGAAGATCGAGGCCGAAGGCAATATCACGACGAACTATTTTGACCTCGTAGGCCGCGAGATAACCGAGGGCATTGCGATCGGCCCCTCGACGCCAAGATTTTCCACCGGCTACACGTCCATTCGCGATCGCGCCGGCATACTAGTCGAAACTCACGTTTATAAGCCCTATAAATCGCGTGTTCGCGGCACCTATGACCTTTTACGATACACGATCGAGGAAGTTGGCAAAGCAAAAGGAAGCCTGTTCGCCGCCAACGTTATTGCCGACACGCAGACTCTCGAACGCGGTAAGACTTATGATGAAAAGCGGCAGTTTCCTTTGAAGATAGAGCTAACAAACAGATCAACGCCATTTGTTTTAAAGGGCGTTGAGTACAAGATGGAAGACAGCCAGATTTCCGGCGGCAAAAAGGTCGTTTACGGCACCACGCCCAAGGAATACACGATCCCGCGTTTTGACGAAGGCAAGGTCACGGCTTCCGTCGCACCGCCGCTCTATTACATCATTCCGCCGCAATATAAAGATGTGATCGAGGTTCTAAAACTGCATGGCGTCAAGTTCACTCGTTTAACAAAGGCTCGAGAGCTCGATGTCGAAAGCTACAAATTAACCGAGCCAAAATGGGCAACGTCTTCATTTGAAAACCGCATAACCGTCAATTGCAAACCGCTCCCGATAAAAGAAAAACGCACGTACGCAGCTGGTTCGGTCATCGTCCCGCTCGATCAGGAAGCAGCAAACGTAGCCATCCATCTGCTCGAACCTGCAGGACCCGATTCGTTTGTCGCGTGGGGATTTTTTAATTCTGTTTTCGAGCAAAAGGAATACGGAGAAAACTATATCTTAGAAAAACTCGCAGAAAAGATGCTCGCTGAAGATCCGAAACTGCAAGGAGAATTCGATCGTCGATTACTAGATCCCGCCTTCGCCCGCAACCCACGAGCACGGTTGGAATTCTTTTATCAGCATTCGCCGTATTATTTGAAGCAGAAGGTTGGAATCTATCCGGTGGGGCGCATCCTGATAAGACAATGAAGAAATTCACCACAAAGGCACTAAGAACACAAAGAAGATTTTTATCTTCGTGTCCTTAGTGCCTTTGTGGTGAAAACTTCTGGTGGAGATGAGGAGGATCGAACTCCTGGCCTCGGCATTGCGAACGCCGCGCTCTCCCAGCTGAGCTACATCCCCGAGAGAATGATAGTTTAGAATTGCTATTTGACAATTTCAAGCCTACTGAACGCCAGCGGGCAGCAGCGAGCCTTTGGGATCGGAGGCAAATGCGTAGCCGTCCTCTATCTTGCCGATGATGCCGTGAAAGGTGATCTCCTCACCACTGCCGAGCACCACGACAACATCGCCGGGGCTGACTTTCTTTTCATCGACGGCAAATTTAATGACCGTCGCGTTACCGCTTTCCTGCGAGACCGATTCGTATTCAAAAGTGTCAGCGTTAAAGCTGAGTGTCTGACAAAATGCTACTTCCATAACTCAAATTAAAGCACAAAAGGCGTCATCGTGTCAGTAGCACGCACGTAAGTAAGGGCTCACCTTCGTCTACATGAGCCCTTACTTACGTGCGGGCTACTAACACAAAGTCCACAGTGATGGCATCGTGATCGGACAGCGGCAGTCCATCAGAATCAACCAAATTAGCGATGGTCTTGGGCTTGGTTTCAGGTGCGAGCCGCAAACCTTTTCCAACGAACCAGTCCAAACGGACCGAAACGCTTCCGCCGACACGCCCTGCGGCCCAGAAGATAAATTTGAAGCACCATTCCGGCACCCAATCGCGGAGATTGGTGTTTTTTTCGATGCTTTCAATGTGATAGTGCAGCGTACCGACGCCCGATTCGTTGAGGTTTTTGTATTCGTAGCCGCGAGATTCGAGATCGCCGAAAAGCCCGCGTTCGAAATAGCGGTCGGGATGAGGAAAGTGATTCTTGGCAACATTTTTTATGCCCATCATCACTCGCCGCCAATAACCAAGTATCGCGTGCGTCGCCGTTTGAGCATTAAAAGTCGTCGTGTTCCAATCACCGCCGATCAGCGTCGGCATCGGTGAAAGTGTATTCAGGTGATCAAGAATTATCCGCACCTGACGACGGCGATGTTCGCGCGAGCAGTGAACATCAAGATGAACCGTCACTGCTCGAAATGTGCCCGCCGGATGTTCAATATCGGCGATCAATGCCCTCAGCCAGCCCAGCCTTTTTTCCTTGCCCCACATCTTGTCCTTGCCATTCGGCAGAGGGACGGCGTGAACATTTTTCATCGGCCACGGAGACATCATCGCAAGCCCATGGATCGACCCAGTATTCTCGCCTTCCATCTCAGACTCAACACCGCTTCCCTTCTGCAGCGGAATATAGACAGGAGCAAATGCGTAATTCAATTTCAATTCGCAGGCTATTTCCCGCGCAACAAAACGATTACCGCTTCGCGCCATCCCGTGATCAAGTTCGGCGAGGAGTAGAACGTCTTTACTTTTTAGTTCATCGTTGTTTTTGAGAGCGTCTAAGATGCCGTCAAAGCGGATGCCGCGTTCGAGATTCCAGGCGAGTGCTCGTATGTCAGAACCACCTGCGGTAGCGGGTGGTTGAAGTTTAATTTCCAAACTGTTAGAAGTTTCGCTCGATTGAATTAACCCGCCCGCTACCGCAGGCGGTTCTGACAAATGCTCGACGACAACCGAGTTCATGATGCGTTCGACTTCCGGCTTGATCTTTGTATAAAGATCAGACGCCTCCATCTCAGCCGTTGAATCGAACTTCAACAGTTCGGGGAAATACGGATTGAGATCGTGATCAAGAATTGCGGGCGAACCCGTGCGGCTAGTCATCGTAACGCATTTTCACCGGAGCGACCGCGAGAAAATCATTTGTGATCCGATCGGTATAGAGGGTGATAAGTTCATCGATCCGCTTTTGTTTTTCCGAACGAAATATCAGCCCAACGTGTTTCGGCTTATTCACTTTATACACGATCTCTTCGTCGGTGTAGTGCGACGTGTCAGGCTCATCGACGTTGGCGAGGGCGAGCGTGATGCCGGCAAACTCTTTGTGCAATTTCGGCAGTTGATATGGATTTTCTTTCGTTGCTGTTTCAAGCTTTGCCCATTCGCGCCAGAGGTTGAACCCGCAGGCGTGTTCGAGAACGTTTGCAATGTAAGCACCGCCGACGCGGCAGGCAACCTCAAGCAAAAAGAACTCGCCAGTCGCGTCGCTCTGCAAAAACTCGGCGTGCGTGACTCCGCGATCATATTTGAATGCCATCAGCAATGCACGATTGAGGGTCTCAAGCTCCTTACGTTCGTCGGAGCCGTAAGGCACTATTGACGAACTAAAAACGCCGCCGTAATGCGACACTTTGAACGGCGTCGTTCCGTACTGGCTAACGCCGCAGGCGACAACCTTGCCGCCTTCAACGACGGAGTCAACATGAAAAACCCGCCCCTCTACAAACCGCTCGATCAAAAATTGCGAAGGATGATCGCGCCAATTATTAAGATTGTCGAGGTCGGTCAGCACTTGCCAAACCTCTTCTGCCGTCTCGCATTTGCGAATGCCAAAAGCCGAAACCTCGTGCCTAGGTTTAACGATCCACGGAGCGGGAACATTGCTCAAAAACTCGTTGATCTCACTCTCGTTAAACGCGGCGATATACTCGGGGCACGGAATTCCTGCCTGATCGGCTATGTTCCGCATCGTCAGTTTGTCGCGAAACCTCAAAGCGTGTGAATGGCTCATTCCGGGTAGATTGAGATGCTCACGCGTGGCGGCTGCGGTCAGCACATCAAATTCGTCCAGGCCGACAACGCGGTGTATCGGCATCGAACCGGCGATATTCGTAGCGGCTCGAACGTAATCCAGTTGAACAGCTTCGGCATCGACGGTTCTAACGTCATTGATCGTCGTCCAGCCCCAATCGTAGTCAAGCAGGTTCTCTCTCGTTACTAAAGTCACATGCCAACCGGCATCATGCGCCTCTTCGAGAAACTCAGTGCCCTTGTATTCGCTGGCGATGCATACGATGTGATTCTTCATAAACAAAAGGCGTTTTCCGACGTGCCTAATTCCAGAATGGAGATTTTATTTTGTACTAAAAGAATGTCACAATTTAGCTGTTAAGACAATCAAATTGCTTATTTAGATCGGTGAAAGTAGATTTGCGATAGAAAGAATATGGGCGATATAGATGTACTGAATTTGGTTAGTCACCTCGTGATCTATATGGTCGTGCTAGTGCTGGCGATCTCGGTTCACGAAGCCGGCCATGCTTGGACCTCGTACAAATTTGGTGATGATACCGCATACATGCTTGGTCGTGTGACGATAAATCCTGTTGCCCACACAGACCCGATCGGAACACTGCTGATTCCTATGCTCGCCTTTATTTTTGGTTCAGTGGGCGGAGCGTTGGGATCGATCCCGCTTTTGGGCTGGGGAAAACCGACACCGGTCAATCCGCGAAAGTGGACCAACTATAAATGGGGAAATATTTCAGTTTCGATAGCAGGCGTGGCGGCTAATTTGATACTTCTGGTCATCGGGTTTGTGATAGCTAAGGTTATGATATCGCAGGGCTTTTCGGTCAATGATTTTCTAGGTCGCAGCACTAATCCTGTAGTCATTCTCGTCGGTTATTTGATGACTCTGAATCTGTCGCTTTTCGTATTTAACCTGTTGCCTTTTCCGCCGCTCGACGGAAGCAAGATATTGCAGACCTTTTTACCGGCAAGTGCGGAACCGATTTTCAACCTGTTCGAGCAGTATGGCTTTTTGATTCTTATGGCACTTATTTATATAGGTATTCTAAGGATTATTATCACTCCTTTCTTTTACGGATTAAGGTACCTTCTGCAACTCTAGTCTATGAAGAAACGCATTTTTAGCGGCGCGCAGCCTACCGGCGATCTGCACATTGGCAATTATCTTGGTGCTCTTCGCAATTGGGTCGAGCTGCAGGATGAATACGAGAGTTTCTACTGTATCGTAAATCTCCACGCGATCACTCTGCCGCAAGCCCCAAAGGTTCTACGCCAAAAAACGCTCGACCTCGCACGCATATACCTAGCCGCCGGGGTCGATCCTGAAAAAGCAACGATCTTTATTCAGTCCGACGTTCCCGAACACGCTGAATTAACTTGGGTTCTGTCCTGCGTCGCCCGAATGGGTGAGCTTGAACGGATGACGCAGTTTAAAGATAAGACCCAAAAGGGAACTCCGAACACCGGTCTGCCACAGCTCGCTGATCTTCTCAATGAGTATGATAGAGGCCGAATCGATGCCTTTGCCTCGAAAGAACCAGACCCTAGAATTACTGAACTACTGTTCGGATCACTTCGTGACACTGAGGCACAAAAGTCCGTCGCCCGCGCAAGCGTCGGTCTTTTCACTTACCCAGTTTTAATGGCCGCTGACATTCTGCTTTACCAAACCGATCTCGTTCCCGTCGGCAAAGACCAAAAACAGCATCTCGAATTAACGCGTGACCTTTCGGAGAGGTTTAATCGCGATTTCGGCGAGACGTTTAAGATCCCAGAACCATACATTCCGCCAGTCGGAGCGAATGTTCTGTCGCTGCAGGATTCGACAAAAAAGATGTCGAAATCGGACGAGAATGTTAACGGCTCGATCTTTTTGCTTGATGACGCCGACACGATCACGAAAAAGGTCAAACGTGCCGTCACTGATAGTGGAACAGAGATTAACTTTGACGAAACACGGCCTGCGATCAAGAATCTGCTGACGATCTACCAGCTCCTAACGGGCAAGTCTGCGGAGGAATGCGTTGCACATTTCGAAGGCAAAGGCTACGGCCAGTTCAAGGGGGAACTCGCTGAAGTAACCGTCGAGTTCTTACGTCCTTTTCAGGAAAAAATAAAACAATACGACGACACTTCGCTGACAACGATATTAAAGACTGGTGCGGAGAAAGCTCGCTCTGTCGCCGCTTCGACACTCACGGACGTCTATAATAAAACGGGTATAAAATAGATGAAGATCACAGTTTACGAAAAACCAACCTGTACAACGTGCCGAAAGCTCTCAAAACTCTTCCTTGAGAAAGGCATCGGTCACGACAAGGTCAATTATTTTATCGACCCTTTTACTGAGAAAAAGTTGGCGTCGATATTAAAGAAAACCGGACTAAGGCCTTATGATGTTTTACGGCGAGCTGAGCCGGATTTCAAAGGACTTGGAATCACCTCCGAGTCAACTGATGCAGAAATAATAAGAGCAATGGTCGAACATCCGTCTATCATTCAACGGCCAATTATTGAGGTTGGAGAAAAAGCAGTCTTAGCCAGGCCGATCGAAAGAGCATTAGACCTTCTTGATTCAAGATGAAGATAAAACCTTTCATTATTTTATCTTTTGTGTCGATGATCGCGATGTTGACATCATGTGATCTCCGTAGCGGTATTGCGAAAGAAGAGATGGAAAAATGGGAGGCAAAGCCAACTTCGACTATTCAGCCGTCGCCATCTACCACGCCGCCTGATCCGGTTGATATCGTTGAAGTTGACACCTCTGTAGAAGGCGACCCGATCTCTGCTAACGGCTATAAGCAAACCACTAAAACCGTCTGCACTAAATATAATCGCTTAATGATAAATGGCAGTGATGGAACAATAACGGTCGCCGGAGTTTGCCGCCAAATAGTTATCAATGGCGATAGAAACAAAATAACTGCTAACGCTGCCATGCAGTTAGTTTTGAATGGCAGTGATAATATCGTAAAGTACCTACGCTATCCAAACGGCAAAAAGCCTTCGGTAGTAGAGAACAGGCCAGATAATATTATTGAAAAAATTCCGGTGGATTCAGTGATCATCAGTCAGCCGGAAACAGAAACGTTAAATGAGCATAACAAATGGCAACGGCCATTACCCAACACCGAAAAACGTCCTCGGCAGCGACCTGAAAAGCTGCTGCACCGACCCGATGACAGGCTTTTATCGTGACGGCTATTGCCGCACGGGTGCCGACGATACAGGACGTCATACAGTTTGTATTTTGGCGACGGATGAGTTTTTGGCTTATTCTAAATCGGTCGGCAACGACCTTTCGACACCGATGCCGCAGTTTGATTTTCCGGGCGTGAAAGGCGGCGACAAATGGTGCCTTTGCGTGACGCGCTGGCAGCAGGCTTTTGAGGACGGAATGGCTCCTATGGTCGATCTTGAAGCGACGCACGAAGCCGCGCTGCAGATCGTCAGACTGGAAGACCTCAAGAACTTTGCGTCTTAGCATCTTTGCGACTTTGCGTTAAAATCTTTCTGTAAGAAATGGAACAACCCGAACACTTCACTTTTGATTTTCACAAAGAAAGCGCGACGATTGTGCGCGATTCCGAAGCCGTGAACATCAAGATCGGCGATTTCGCCGGGCCACTCGATCTGCTGTTGTATCTCATCAAACAGGAACAGGCGAACATCTTCGACATCCCGATCGCGAGGATCACCGAAAAATATCTCGAATACATCCGGCTGATGACGCGGCTTGATATAACAGTCGCGACCGATTTTCTCGTGATGGCGGCAACGCTGATCGAGATCAAATCGAAGATGCTCTTGCCGCGCGACACGACTGTCACTGAGGACGAAGAGATCGACGATCCGCGTCAGGAACTCGTCGACCGCCTGCTCGAATACGAAAAATTCAAGACCGCCGCCGGAATGCTCTATGAGCGTGCGACCATCGAACAGGCCGTCTTTGCACGCGGGCCGATCGAATCGGATGATAATACCGAGGTTGATGCTTCGGTGTTTGATATTTTGACCATCTTTCAAAAGATCGTCGCCCGACACGTCGATGAGATCAAAATGGAGATAGAGCGTGAAGAAATCTCGCTCGCAGACATGCTAAAAACGCTAAAGCGTCGTCTTTTTGAAGATAGAGAACTTAGCCTCTTGAAGTTTTTCGAAGAAATGCATTCAAAACGCGAACTCGTGACAGCATTCATCGCCGTTCTCGAAATCGTCCGAACGGAAAGCGTAAAACTGATGCAAAAGGTGACGTTTGGAGATATTATTCTCAGAATGTCAGAACCACCTGCGGTAGCGGGTGGTTGAAGATGTAAACCACACAGCTTATATGGAATCAGCCGCCGAACAAAAACCCGTACGCACAACCGCCGAGTTGGTCGCACTCGTTGAGGCCCTCATTTTCGTCGCTGACGAGCCGGTGACTTCAAAGCTGCTCGCCGAGGTGCTTGAAGAAGAGCGTGACAGAGTTACTGCTGCCGTCGAAGAACTCCAACGCGAGTATGAATCGCGTGAAAGCGGCCTTCAAATACGCGGGATCGCCGGCGGCTGGCAAATCGCCACGCGAACCGAGTTTCACGAAGAGATACGGACATTTCTAAAGACTCGTCCGTCAGCAAAGCTTTCCATAGCCTCGCTCGAAACCCTCGCCGTCATCGCTTACAAACAGCCGGTAACCGTACCTGAGATCTTGGAAATTCGCGGTGTCCAGTCTGCATCAGCGATCAAAACCCTTCTCGACAAACGCCTCATCGTAGCCAAAGGCCGCAAAGAAGCCGTCGGCCGCCCAATGATGTACGGAACGTCGAAAGACTTCCTCATTCAATTCGGTCTAAAAGATCTTTCAGAACTTCCGTCGATCGAGGACTTCGAGGATTTAGTCCAGTAAGATTCACCACAAAGGCACAAAGAACACAAAGGTTTATTTGCTTATCTTTGTGTACTTCGTGCCTTTGTGGTGAAATGACTCTTTATGCAGGAAAGATTACAAAAACTAATCGCCCAAGCCGGAATTGCCTCACGCCGCGCCGCTGAACAGCTTATGATCGACGGCCAGGTTTCGGTAAACGGCCACATTGTGACTGAGCTTGGAACAAAGGCCGACCCTGAAAAAGATCACATAAAAGTTCGCGGTCGCCTTATCAATAAGAAACTCCAAGGCCGCTCAGATATTTATGTTCTTCTGAATAAACCCAAAGGCTACCTTTCGAGTGCGGCCGATCCCGAAGGGCGAAAGCTTGTTGTGGATCTCGTCAAAGGCAAAGGAAGACTTCACCCCGTCGGGCGGCTTGATTACAATTCCGAGGGACTGATAATTCTCACCAACGACGGGAATTTCACAAACCACGTTGCCGGTTCAAAATCGATCCCGAAAATTTACGAAGTAAAAGTTAAAGGGTTACCAAACAAAAACGCCATCAACAAACTGCGTCGAGGCGTCCTTCTCGAAGATGGTTATAAAACGGCACCCGCCGAGATAAAAGAACTACCGCCAACCGACAAAAACGGCTGGTACGAGGTCACTCTTTACGAAGGCCACAATCAGCAGATCCGCAAAATGTTCGACACTATCGGCCATTCCGTCGTAAAGCTCAAACGCACCGCCATCGGACCGATCGTGGACAAATATCTCAAAGTCGGCGAAAGCCGCCCGTTGACTCAAAAAGAGATCGAGCAGATCGGTTCAAATAAACCGGCTGTCAAGAGCGCTGTTAGAAGGAGTTAGTTCAGCGTCCTGTCAACTGTTTACACATGCGGTTTTTCCTTACTTTATCAACGCTCGGTGTTCGACCATTAAGCACAGATCCTGAACAACTTTAATGCCCGCTTCGGCTAGACGCTCCGCAACTTCGTCATTGCGAATGCCAAGCTGAAACCATACCGCCTTTGGTTTTTTTGAGAGGATATCGAGCGTATGTTTTGAAATGTCTTCGGAGCGTCGAAATACATTAAGAAGATCGATCTCACCCGGAATCTGACTAAGATCACGATAAACTTTTTGGCCCAGGATCTCTGTCACCTCAGGATAATAAACCGGAACTGGGATAATGTCGTAACCCACATCAGCCATGAATTTGGCAACGTAAAACGCAGGCTGTCCGGCGTGCGACTCAGGCTTAATGCCAAGTACAGCAATGGTTTTAGTTCCCGTTAACAACGTCCTTATCTCGTCATCCGTCGTTAGAATATTTGCACGCCAGTCCATATTGGAATTATAACTTCTCTAGGAAAAACTTGCTTCCAAACAACACGTTATGCAAACATAATTGTTTGCTTTTACACACCAATATGAATTTTGAACTTTCTGAAGAACAGCAGCAGATAAAGTACAGCATCCGCGAATTTGCCGAGAGCGAGATCAAGCCCCGCGTGATGGAATGGGACGAAACGCAGCATTTTCCTGAAGAACTGCGTCCCAAACTCGCCGAACTTGGCCTGATGGGCGTCCTGTTTCCCGAAGAATACGGCGGCGCAGGCATGGGCTATGTCGAATACGCAACGATCATCGAAGAACTTGGGCGAGTCTGCGGATCGGTTGCATTGTCGGTCGCAGCCCATAATTCATTGTGCTCTAACCACATCTACACTTTTGGCAATGAAGAACAGAAAAAGAAATATCTCACACCTTTGGCGAGTGGAGAATCTTTCGGAGCGTGGGGGTTAACAGAATCGCAGGCTGGCTCAGATGCTTCGGGGACTCGCACAACAGCTGTTCGCTCCAACGGCGGCTGGAAGGTCAACGGTTCGAAGAATTTCATCACACACGCCATTGCATGCAACACGCTCGTCGCCGTCGCCGTAACAGACAAAACCAAGGGCAATCGCGGGATTTCGGCTTTTATCTTCGACAAGTCGATGGAAGGGTTTCGCTCGGACAAAAAGGAAAACAAGCTCGGGATGCGAGCTTCGGAAACAGCGTCTGTTGTTTTCGAAGATTGCTATGTCCCCGACGAAAACCGTCTAGGAACCGAGGGTGAAGGTTTTATGCAGGCAATGAAGATCCTCGACGGAGGTCGCATTTCCATCGCGGCATTGTCGGTCGGCATTGCTCAGGGAGCATACGAAGCAGCCGTAAAATACGCAAAAGAACGCCAGCAGTTCGGCAAGCCTATCGCGGAGTTTCAAGCCATTCAGTTCAAGCTCGCCGACATGGCAACGCAGATCGAATGTGCGAGATTACTTACGCTCCAAGCAGCAGCGACGAAAGACGCCGACAAGCCTGTAAGTCAAAAATCGGCAATGGCGAAACTCTATGCTTCCGAAGCCGCCGTTCGCGTTTCAGAAGAAAGCGTGCAGATCCACGGCGGCTACGGCTATACAAAAGATTATCCTGCCGAAAAATACTGGCGCGACTCAAAACTCTGCACCATCGGCGAAGGCACGTCAGAAATCCAGCGGCTCGTTATTGCCAAAAATCTGCTGAAGTCGTTGTGATGTAAATAATTTCTTAACGCGGATTTAGCGGATCAGGCGGATCAAACCCGATCAGAATACTGATTTTATATCCGTTTTAATCCGCCTGATCCGCTAAATCCGCGTTCAAAAAAACATTAAGCCCTGCTGTTGCATTTGTGCAATTTTGTGTTACAATCATTTTCTAGTTTCAAAAACCAAACAGGAGTAAAATTATGAGTTCAAGTACCTCAATGAGTGCAGGCCGCCTTGCATCGGCCTTTTTAGCAGAATTAGACAACGAGGCAAAGGTTACACGCAGTTGCCTCGAACGCGTTCCAGCAGAGAAATTCGATTGGAAACCACATGAAAAGTCGATGACCATGGGCCGGCTTGCCGTTCACTGTGCCGAAATGTTCGGCTGGACAAAAGAAACCTTGAAAAGCGATGTTCTGGATTTTGCGACAATGGATTTCACGCCATTTGAGCCAAAATCGACAGAGGAATTGCTCGCTTTCTTTGACGATCACATCGCAAAAGCAAAGATCATCTTAGCCGAAACATCCGACGAAACATTTATGACCGACTGGACGATGCGAAACGGGGAGCAGGTTTATATGACGATGCCAAAAGTCGCAGTGATGCGCTCCTTCGTTATGAACCACATCGTCCACCACCGCGGTCAACTTTCAGTCTATCTGCGCCTCAACGACATTCCCGTCCCATCGATCTACGGCCCATCAGCCGACGAAGGCCAGATGTAATTGCAAAAGCCCACACGTAAGTAAGGGCGAAGCATCCGACACTAATTATTTAGGGCGAGCCAACCAGCTCGCCTTTTTTGTTTTTATTTCAAAGAATGAGAAGATAATTGCTTAGGTTTTTTTGATGTCGAATGAAGAATTAATTGAACGAGTGTTTGCCGGCGATCCGCGTTCGATCGCCCGCGCGATCACAAAAATGGAAAGCGGCAGTGACGATGCGGCCGCTTTGATGAAAGCCATCTTTCCAAAGACAGGCAAGGCGACCGTCATCGGCATAACAGGCTCTCCTGGCGCTGGTAAATCGTCACTTGTCGATAAACTTGCTCTCTTTTACAAAAATGCTGGCGAAAAGGTCGGAATCGTTTGCATCGATCCGTCAAGCCCGTTTTCCGGTGGAGCGATACTTGGTGATCGCATTCGGATGGCAGAGCTTGGTACTCAAAAGAACATTTTCATACGTTCGATGGCAACGCGTGGAAATCTCGGAGGACTTTCGCGAGCAACCGTGGATTGCGTAGCAATAATGGACGCGGCAGGCTTTGATAAGATCATCGTCGAGACAGTCGGTGTAGGCCAGGACGAGGTCGAGATCGTAAAAACAGCCGATGTTTCGGTGGTCGTGCTTGTGCCGGGAATGGGCGATGATATTCAGGCCATCAAAGCCGGAATTATGGAGATTGGCGACGTTTTTGTAATTAACAAGTCCGACCGCGAAGGCGTTCTGCGAACACAAAAAGAGCTTGAATCCCTGCTCAGCCTCGCCCATCGGCCCGATATGTGGAATCCGCCGATAGTAAAGACCATCGCCACCGAAAGCAAAGGCATCGAAGACCTTTCAAAGGCCATCGAAGCCTATTATGCCTACCAAACCGAAGGGTCAGGAAGCAAAGTGCGCCGTCAAGCTATCGCAAAATGGCGTTTATTGGAGCTTTTGCAGGAGAGATTGTTGTCGGATCTGCTCAGCAGAAATGGAACCGGAGAAAAGCTCGACAGGCTGGCTTTAGAAATTGCAGACAAACGAAAAGATCCATACTCAGCGGTGGAGGAATTGCTCGATTGAGGCAAAAAAACGGTGGGACAGTGGGACACTTGCAGAAATAGTCAATAGAATCAATAGTTTAGCCTGTCCCACGGCGTTTGGGACACTTTGGGACAGCCTGACACCGAGATCTTATAAGTATGAAAATAAACCACCTAGGAATCGCAACAAAAGGCATAGACGAAGCCCTGAAATTCTGGGGTGACGCTCTCGGGCTTGAAAATGTACACACCGAAGTCGTTGTGGATCAAAAGGTTCGCGTCACGATGCTGCAGATAGGAGAAAGCCGTGTCGAATTGCTCGAACCGACCAGCGATGACTCGCCGATCAGCAAGTTTTTAGAGAAACGCGGCGGCGGAATTCATCATATTGCTATTGAGGTCGATGATATCGAGGCTTCTCTCGCAAAACTCAAGTCGAAGGGCATGCGTCTCATCGACGAGTCTCCGCGTATCGGTGCTGAGGGCTGTTTGGTCGCTTTTGTTCACCCGTCAGCGTCAAACGGTGTTTTGCTCGAATTGGTTCAAACCGTAAAATAAGGCTTTTTTATTAGTTGAATCTAGAAGAATTTGATAATATGACCGTTTAGCGATTTTAACGGATATTTTTGTAAGTGAGGATTTAAGGCATTGAGTAATTTAACAAAAGGACTTATTTTGGTCGTCGTCATCCTGGCGATCGGGGCTGGGCTCGTCGTTTGGAAAAAGAAAGTCGGCGGTCAGTCAAGCGAATCTTTTAACCAGATCACACGCCCCGAGATCGAGGCTCTTCTGGCGGACGTCGCCAAGACCAATCCAATGGTCTTGAAGCGTCTTAAGGAAGATCCCGAAATGAAAAAGGATCAGGTCAAAAATCTGAAACAGCTTCTGGCATTTGCGAGTGAGGCTCAACGCGAAGGGCTGACAGCGGATCCGACTAATCGTCAGGAGCTTGAGAATATTCGGGCTGAGATACTTGCCGTGAACTACGACAAGGAAATCAATAAGGACAAAGGCCCGATGCCTCCGTTCGGTTTTATTACCGAGGATCAGATCAATGCGTTCTGGGCGGGCGAAACGCCAGCCGGCACAGGACAAGGCTGGTTTGCCGGCATGATGGAAAAGATCGGCCTTGGTGCCCCGACCGAACAGAGATCGCACGATGCCGAGTTTGCTGATTTCCTGGACACAAAAATCAAAGTTCTTAAGGCTAGCAGTCCGGAAATGAAAGACCGTGAGATCAGCGATGAAGAGCGAACTCAGGCGCGCGATATTTTTGCAAAAACCAGAATTTATCGTGCCGAATATTTGCAGAAAGTTAACGCCGGGGAACTTGCCCCTGAGTTTGTTACCAAGGCCAATCTGCAGGTCAAACTTCAGCAGGCACAGTACCTCGCACGTCTCTATTCAGAAAAACGAGCAGACACTGATAAGGTCACTGACGAGGACGTTGCTAAATACATTACCGAACATCCCGAACTGAGCCCAGATACGAAACGAGCTCAGGCGCAGCAGATTCTTGAACGGGCGAAGGCCGGTGAGGATTTTGCCGCACTGGCAAACGAATTCACTCAGGATCCTGGTAACAAAGGGCCTGATGGAACTATGCAAGGCGGAATTTACAAAGATGTGCCCAAAGGCCGCATGGTCGTTCCTTTTGAAACTGCGGCACTGGCGTTAGAGGAAGGAGCGGTCTCGCCAGAATTGGTTGAAACCGACTACGGTTTCCACATCATCAAACTCGAGCGAAAACTTGGGCCAAGTCCGAATAAACCAGCCTCGAAGGACACCAAAGCACCTGAGGATACCTACGATGCCCGCCATATTTTGATCTCAACCGGATTCAAAGATCCTGAAAAGCCGAATGCCCGCGAAATGCCGGTAAAAGACTACGTCCGGTCAAAGCTGGAAGAAGAGAAGGAAAAGAAACTTGTTGAGGACCTGATCGCAAAAAATAATATTCAGGTGCCCGACGATTTTACTGTTCCCGAAGTTACGGAAGAGCAGATGCAGCAGATGAGAGAGAAACAGCAGCCGCAAATGCCTCCGGGCGGTATCCCCCCTGGAGTACAGGTAACTGGTCCCGACGGCAAACCGGTCAAGCCGGACGCTAAAAAGCCGGAACCTAAGAAGAAATAACTAATTCAAAATTGAGAATGGAGAATGGAAAATTGCTGATGGCGTTTTCAATTCTCCATTTTCAATTCTCAATTCTCAATTATGTTACTCGGTGATTACCGCGTCGAGATCGTTCCCGATTGCGAATTCAAATTAGACGGAGGGGCGATGTTCGGTGTCGTCCCTCGCGTTTTTTGGGAACGCGTGTGCCCGCCTGATGAACTCAACCGTATCAAGCTTACCTGCAATTGCCTCTTCATCGACACTGATAAAGAAAAGATCCTGATCGAAACCGGAATGGGCGAGAAATGGTCCGCGAAGGAAACGTCGATCTACGGCATTTCCCGCAAAAAGAGATTTGCCGAGTCGCTGTTAGATATAACAGGCTGCAAACCCGAAGACATAACAATAATCATAAACACGCACCTCCATTTCGACCACGCCGGCGGCAACACAGTTTTGAAGGATGAGGGCGGAAGGATGAGGGATGAACATCAGGACTTTAGGTTTCATCCCTCATCCTTCATCCCTCATCCCTCTTTTCCCAACGCCCGTTATTTGGTATCTCAATCAGAATTCCACGCCGCCGAAAACCCTCACCAACGCGACCGAGCAAGCTACCTCTCCGAAAATTGGCAGCCGTTGATCGACAGCAAACAACTTGAACTGATGCCCGACAAATACGAGCCTGTCGAGGGGCTCACGGTCGAACAAGTTCGCGGCCACTCGGAGACAATGCAGACCGCCAAACTCACACGCGGCAGCGAAACACTCTTCGGCTTTTTCGACATGATCCCGACTCGTCATCATCTGCCGCTGCCGTGGATAATGAGCTACGACCTTTATCCAACTGAAACACTCGAATTCAAAAAACGCATCCTGCCGCAGGCTTTAGAAGAAAACTGGATCTGCCATTTTTATCACGATATCGAGATGCCGCTTTGCAGGCTGGCCGAGGTCAACGGTAAAATTACTGCAGCAGAGTTGCAGAAGCCCGCACGTTAGTAAGGGCGTAACACTCAACGTTCAGATATCGCCCTCGCCAACGCCTGGGCTCGAGAATAAATGGAACAAGTAAAAATCGGAATCATCGGCGGCAGTGGGCTTTATCAGATGCCGGAATTGGAAAATGTGCGGGAATTGAGCGTCGAAACCCCGTTTGGCAGCCCGTCTGATGCGTTCATTATTGGCGAACTCGACGACGTGACCGTCGCATTTTTGCCGAGGCATGGCAGGGGACACAAGCTCACACCCAGCGAACTTCCCTTCCGTGCGAACATCTACGCAATGAAGCTGCTCGGCGTCGAGTACATTTTGTCCGTTTCGGCAGTTGGCAGTTTGCAGGAACAATACGCTCCAACGGATTTTGTTATTCCCGATCAGTTCTTTGACCGGACGAGAGCCAGAGCGCAAGAATCGACATTCTTTGGCGAAGGCATCGTCGGTCACGTGACCTTTGGTCATCCTGTTTGCGACGAGCTTGGCGACATTCTCGAAGCTTCTTGCGCGAGAGTAGGCGTCAACACGCATCGCGGCGGCACCTATCTTTGTATGGAAGGCCCCGCGTTCTCGACCAAAGCCGAATCGAACGTCTATCGCCAATGGGGCATGGACATCATCGGAATGACCAACCTGCAAGAAGCCAAGCTCGCCCGCGAAGCCGAGATAGCCTACGCCACGCTCGCCCTCGTCACCGACTACGACTGCTGGCACGAAACCCACGACGCCGTCACCATCGACATGGTCGTCGAATACTTGAACAAGAACGTCCGCAACGCACAGCTCGTCCTCAAAGACGCCGTCAAACGTGTCGCCGATAAGAAGACGCCAAACCAATACCGCGACGCAATAAAAAACGCTATCTTCACCGCACCCGACCTATGGCCAGATGAGACTGCTAAGAAACTCGATGCGATTATTGGCAAGTATGCGAAATGACTAAAGAGAACATCCCGCTAGGTCAGGCTGCTTATGAATTCGGGATCGTGCTCTTGGCCCTTATTGTGGGCTTTATTTTAATGTCGTGGAGTTTTAGCCATACCAGCGGGTGGATAAAACTTCGGGCTATTCATGGCGTAAATAAGGCTGACCTTCTTCAATCTTGGTGGTTTCAGTCGGCAGTCTTCGACAACGGTTATGGAATACCAATTATATTTGGCAGCTATCGGAGTTGTCTGAAGTTTGGCTATTCGGCTGATGGTGTTTATTTGTCGGGAGTGTTTCCGTTTGTATTATTCCACCGACCAATATTGATCCCCTGGAAGGATGCTGTAGTGACTTTGGCTGACGGATATTTGCTCTATTCTATGTCAGTGCCCACCGTTAGCATCTCTATTTTCAGAACCGTTTTCAACGGATTGGTAGATTCAAAGCTAATCCAGAATACAAATAGTTTGCTCGCTTCATAGCGGAGAAAACTATTCGCATGGTTTCATCATCTGTAATTAGTTATGAAGAAAAAGTTTTTCGCCCTAGCTTTCATCGTCCTTGCAGTTTCGGTCATTGGAGCATCTGCCCAGCGCAATGTCACGCTTGCCGTCGATCCGATCCTTGAAGCCGACGCCAAGCACAACCTCGACGTTGCACGGCAGGCTTTTACGCCTTTGAAGCAGGCTTACAAACAGGTGATCTTTCGATTTGAAGAGACGTATGCGGCTTACCCGGAATTTACGGGCATCGACGAATTCCTCTACATGGCCGGGATGAGCAGCTATTACCTTTCCGCGAATAAAGGCAAACAAAAGGTAAATCTCAAAGCCGAGAAAGAAAAAGAGAAATTCGCTCCTGAGAAACTGAAGGCAGACGCGATAGCTTATCTTTCGACCATAGTTGATAAATATCCCGACAGTAAGTTCGTCGAGGATGCCAAAAAGACGCTTGCGGTAATAAAAGTAAAATGAATTGCCACTAGCTTTAGCTAGTGGTTGGCTTCATAAGATGGCTCGGGCTTTAGCCCAAGAATCCGGCTAAAGCCGGATGCTTTTTTTATTACTCTGTTCCACTAGCTAAAGCTAGTGGCAATTCAAATGAATCTCAACCAAGTCACAATTTACTCTGACAAAACCGTTGAAACAGTCGAGTTTTTCGAAAAGCTCGGACTTCGCCGTATAGTCGATTCCCTGCCGCGTTACGCACGGCTTGAGTGTCCTGATGGCGACGCGACGCTGTCGGTGCTGGAGTTCGGCGAACTGACGCCGGTTGAGTCATTAAATAACATCGTGCTCTATTTTGACTGCGCCGACATCGATGCCGAATACGAACGCCTCACCGCAGCAGGACTCGAGTTCACCGAACCGCCAACCGACCGCCAATGGCTCTGGCGTCAGGCTTTCCTAAAAGACCCGAACGGCAACAAAATTTGCCTCTTCAACGCCGGCGACAATCGCAAGAATCCGCCTTGGCGCTTGTCCTGACTCGAAAGCTACGCCATTTCGAAAAATCGTGACACCTTCCCACAAATGCAACAATGTGCCATACTAATACGTACATCGTTGTAATTACAGAAATTTTGCTATTTGACAAATTATTCCGTGGTGGCCACTACGCCATTCTTGTCCGGTCGATGATCGCTTCCTCTGGACGAGGTGGGTTTGTGCAAGCCGTTTATTTGCAGTAATTAATAATTTTGTCTTACGTTTTCCTACTTTTTTGCAAAATTCGCCGGACAAGGGCAAAAAATCGCTGTAACTTCAACAAAAAACAGTGAGTTACGTTGTCCGGTCGAGTCACCGGACAATACCGGACAAGCCGGACAAAAAAACTCGTGGTACAGCGGGACAGCAAATGTCAGAGCCGCTCGTGCAATCGGTTCCGATTTAGTCGAATCGCAAAAATCATATATGACGTGTAAAATATAGGTTTTAGTCATTCTATTTGGAGATTTATATAAGACATGTCATTAACAGTAGTTGGTTCGGTTGCGTTTGATGCTTTGGAGACGCCTTTTGGCAAGCGGGATAAGATTCTTGGTGGTGCGGCGACGCATTTTGGGTTGTCGGCGAGCTTTTTTACAAAGGTGAATGCGGTTGGCGTGGTTGGCGGTGATTTCGGCGACGAAGAGTGGGCGGTTTTTAAGCGTCACGCGATCAATACCGACGATATCCAGATCGTGCCTGACGGCAAGACGTTCTTCTGGAGCGGGCGTTACGATTTCGACATGAACACGGCTCATACGCTCGACACGCAGTTGAACGTTTTCGAGACCTTCGAGCCGAAATTAAGCGACAATTCAAAGGCCGCCAATCTTTTGTTTCTCGCCAACATCCTTCCGATGCTGCAAAAACAGGTTCGTGAACAAATGCCGAACGCGAAGTTTGTAGCGATGGACACGATGAATTTTTGGATCACGTCGATGAAGGATGCATTGATCGAAACGATCAAGGTTGTCGATTGCATCATCATCAACGACGCCGAGGCGAGGCAGTTAACGGACGAGCCAAACATCCACAAAGCCGCAAAGGCCATCATGGCGATAGGGCCTAAGGCAGTCGTCATCAAACGCGGCGAATACGGCGCGACGCTGTTTACAAAGGACGGCTATTTTGCGGCTCCGGCATATCCGCTTGAGAGCGTTTTTGACCCGACAGGTGCGGGCGATACTTTTGCCGGCGGCTTTATGGGCTATCTCGCCGCTCAAAAGGACATCAACGACGAGACTCTGCGCAGGGCTATGATCTACGGCTCTGTGATGGCGTCGTTCAACGTTGAAGAGTTCGGCACAGAACGCGTCGATGCCCTCGACTATCCCGAGATCAACGCCCGGTTCAAGGCGTTCAAGACGATGACGCATTTTGATGACATTCCGTTTGAAAGGGCTTCTACGGCTGCATAGATCCCGCTTTGCCGATGGATAAAATTGGCCAAAATCCGCTTGCCCGACTTGATAGGCAAAAGACCAACTATCCGCTGATCGCAGCGGCCGGAGCGATGGCTTTCGTTCTGTTGTTGGGTTTTATCATGTCGCTCAAAGACTGGAATTTGACGGCCGCATTGCTATTTTTTGCCGCCGGAGCGGTTTTCGTCGTTGTTGTACTCGTCGATATCGCAGCCAGACGCCGCATCGCCGCTGTCGATGACCGCAAATTCATTGATTGGGTCGCCGAGTTGCCGGAGTTGCAGCGGCAAAATGCCACCATCGAAGTTCGCGAACTCGCTCGTCTGCTCAGGGTCGGCGACGAACAGCTTCCTGAGTTGTTTATGGCGTATGTCGTGGCCTGCGACCTCGCTCTGCGGCAGATACAACAGGAAGAAAACCTTCCGCTGATGCGTCATGTCAGCATCGGCAAATCGCCGTTTGACGGCATGTTGGTCGATCAGGATTTGATAACTTGCATCGAAGTCACGTTCCTAGTAACACCAAACGTGCGGCAGGATCGCGTTGAATCGATGCTGAAAAAAGTCGCGCAAGCCAAGAAAAATCTTGCCGATATGAAAAGTCGCCTGCATCTGCGATTGATGTTGGTATTGGTTACGCAGCTTACCGAACGCGAAGAAGAGGACCTCCGTTCAACGCTCGGCACAAAGCGGTTTTCTGATACGCCGGTCGATATCGATATTCGACTGCTCGATTTTGAAATGCTGCAGAAACTTTATCTGAGCGAATAAGACTATGTTAGAAAACAAAATAGGAATGATATTCGGCGTGGCGAACAAGCGTTCGATCGCTTGGGCATGTGCCGCGGCGTGTGCGGAGCATGGTGCTAGGATGGCGTTCACTTATCAAGGCGAGCGTTTGAAAGAAAACGTCGAGGAACTCGCCGGTACGTTAAATGATTCGCTGGTCGTTCCCTGCGACGTATCAAATCAGGCTGATGTCGATGCCGCGTTCGAATCCGTAAAACAAAGATACGGCAGGCTCGATTTCGTCATTCATTCGATCGCCTTTGCTCCGAAAGAAGCTCTCGAAGGCGAGTTTGTCACCACAACACGAGAAGCGTTTCGCACGGCGCTTGAGATCAGTGCATTCTCGCTGACGCAGATCGCTCTTGCCGCTTCGCCGCTGATGACCGACGGCGGCAGCATTGTGACGATGAGCTATTACGGTGCTGAGAAAGTCGTTCCCAGCTACAACGTCATGGGCGTTGCAAAGGCCGCACTCGAAGCTTCGACACGTTATCTGGCTGCCGATCTCGGCAAAAACAACATCCGCGTCAACGCGATCAGCGCCGGGCCGATCAACACGCTCTCTGCACGCGGAGTGAAAAATATGGGCTCGCTGCTCGGCTACGTTGGCGAAAAGGCCCCGCTAAAACGCAACGTCCAAGCAAGCGAAGTCGGCAACACCGCACTCTTCCTAGTCAGCGATCTAGCCTCCGGCATCACCGGCGAAACGATCTACGTCGATTGCGGATATAACATAATGGGAATCTAACGATTTTGGATTGCTGATTTTAGATTTTGGATTGTTTGAAAACATCTGAAATCTAAAATCTAAAATCCAAAGTCCAAAATCGAAAAATGGCAATAACAAAAGCAAACAAACCAAAAAACAACAGCAAAAAGAAACCTGTCGTTCCGAAAACCGTCGCTGAGGCAAAAAAGCGTGAGGAAGAGACCGGATATTGGAATCTGACTGACGACGAGATACTGCTGCGATCGCCTGAACCGGAAGACGAATACAAAACCTCCGATTCGTGGCGTGTTTTCCGCATCATGGGCGAATTCGTTAATGGTTTCGATCACCTGCAGACGATCACGCGAGGCGTGTCGATCTTTGGGTCGGCGCGAACAAGTGAGAGAGATCCTTATTACAAAGCTGCCCGCCAAACCTCGAAATTGCTCGGCAAGGCCGGTTTCGAGATCATCACGGGCGGCGGCCCGGGCATTATGGAGGCCTCAAATCGCGGTGCTCACGATGCCGGAGCGACCTCGGTCGGCTGCAATATCGAGCTGCCCTTCGAGCAGATGCCAAATCCGTATCTGACCAAATCGCTATCCTTCAAATATTTCTTCGTCCGCAAGACGATGTTCATCAAATACAGCAACGCATACGTCATCTTCCCCGGCGGATTCGGCACAATGGACGAGCTTTTCGAAGCGTTAACGCTGATACAAACACGCAAGATTCGCAACTTCCCCGTCGTCCTTTTCGGCTCCCAATACTGGCGCGGCCTTCTCTCGTGGCTGACATCTACCATGCTCAACGAAAAAATGATCAACTCCGAAGACCTCGGCTTGATTCACCTGACCGATTCGCCAAAAGACGCTGTAGATTTCATCGTCAAAACGTGCAACGCCGGAATCGATAATGGAAAGTAGTTTTTATATAGATATTTGACAATTAAACTAAGGTCTTTGTTGCCCAATCAAGATATTGTTCTGAAACTTCGGCGGCATCAATAGCGATGATCTCAGGAACTTCGTAACTGTGATTTGCAGTTATCAAGTCTCGCAGTTCTTTCCATTTTTCAGGCAGGGTTTTGATGAGAACCAGGTATTCGTTTTCCTTTTGCACCTTGCCTTCCCAGATGTAAATAGAAGTCATTTGCGGGAGAATCTGAACGCAGGCAGCATGAGCAAGTGTCTCGCCTTCGTCCACGTTGGATACTGTAGTCAAAACGATAATCACTGTAATTAGTAATAGGTGATCTCACGGGTCGTGATCTCAGGCGAAGGAGCGTATTTGGCCTTCTCTTCCTCGATTTTTTTCTTCTCTTCAGGCGTTACGGGTTTCCCAGCAACTCCCAACATAAAATCAAAGAGTTGGCCGTCCTCGTTACGAACTGATGTTCGCTTTATCCAATTACCCTTTTCGTCGTACTCATAGTTGTATGACACAGTGGTAATAATTGGGTTTGATTTGATGACATAAAGCGAAATATTACCGCGCTCGTCATAAGCATAGGTCCAACTCTTCTTTAACTTGCCGTCTGTTTCAAATGCTGATTTTGAGATCACTCTGCCTTTATCGTCGTAGCCAAAGGTTACTCGATGAGCGCCAAGGCACGGCCCGATTGGAGCGTACGCCTTCTTGCCGCCCGTAAGATAGAAAGCGACCTCGATCGCTTTTCCCGAGGTGTCATTGGTATAAACAGTTTCAGCTCGCGCAATGTTTGGGTCAAAATAGGTCTCTTTTGTTAGGTTTCCCTCAGAATCAAATATCCGCACCGTCTTCTCACGCAGCACGCTCTTTCCGTCATAGTGCAACGACTCAACCAATCTGCCCCTGACATAAGAATATTTATACCTCTCGACGACAATGCCTTTTTCATTAGTATAAGTGCTTTCCGTTAACTGCCCCAAACTATCAAACGTTTGTGCTTGTTTGCCCATCTCAAATCCATAGTCGCTGACCATAAAACGCTCGATCTCATTGCCTTTTGAATTGTATGTGACGGTATCTCGCTTCTTCGGTTTTGAGTTTTTGTAACGCGTATAGGATTCACTAACAGACTTAACGGGGCCAAGAAGATTTGCTCTTTCGCGGTCGCTTTTTGTTTGCCCAATGACGGCAAGCGAAATCAACAACAACATTACCGGAATTCGAACAAGCCTAAACATTACTTTTTCTCCATCAGTGTTTGATATTGTCCGGTTTCGACCCATTCGAGGATCTCGGCGACGCGCCAGATGGGGAATGGGTGTGATAGGCCGGAGTTCATTACGTCTGCCCAGAAGCGGTCGAGGCGGCTGGCGTCGTAGTTCTTTTTGAATTCGCGTCCCTGTTCGAGGAAAAGTTCGTAGTCGATCTTTGAGGCAAATGTGCCGCCGGCGAGTTTCATCATCGTACGGCCAACGACGTGCGGGTCTTGCGTGACAAGTAAAGCAGCGCGGTCACAGCTCAATTCCGCTTTGCGTGCCCACGCAAGCAGGGCGCTGGCGATGCCCATTGAGATAATTAGCTTGATGATCTCAGAGCCCGGAAGCAGGCGTGCGGCAGAAACATTTATCAGAGCTTCCATCAGTCGCGCCGCAGTAAGGTAAAGGACGTGTTCGGCGTGAATGTGGCCGACCTCGTGAGCGATCACGGCAAGAGTTTCTTCGTCACTAAGCCGCTCGATCAATGCAGAGTGCAAAACGATGATCGGCTTTTCGACGCCGCCGGTAAAAGCGTTGACCATCGGATTTTGCTGGACGAACAAATCCGGCATCTCTACTCCGAGCGTCTCACAGGCGATCTGTAATTTGGCATGAAGATCAGGGCATTGCTTCGGAGTAACTTTTACGGCGCTTGCCATAAAAGAAACACGGATCGCCGACTCACCCGTCCAAGCAAGAAACTTTTTTAATGCGGAATCGACGCCGGGAATTTGCTTGAGAGCCTTGAGCGCCTTTTTGTCGGCGTCGTGAATGTAGTCATCTTTGTGAAGCGCCGTAAATTTTTTATGCGGCTCGTTAGATAACGGCAGCTTACAACGGCCGCAATTCGCGGCGTCATTTACATAATCGGCCTTGACCGCATTCTTTTGCCCGCAATAGCGGCATTTGACGGACATGCTTTTGGTGATCGCGGATGATGGTTCTTGGGAATCAGGTTTCTTTTTCGACATAAGTAATTTCTATAGTATTTCCAACATCTTAAAGAACGAAATGCCGCAAATAAAAGTTGCAGAGCATGTCAGTAGCCCGCACGTAAGTAAGGGCTCATCTTTGCAATGGCGAGCCCTTACTTACGTGCGGGCTACCGACAGTCGAACGACCGTCTCAACGTGATGCGTCTGAGGGAACATATCGAGTGCGGTTATTTTTTCGATCTTATAGCCTGCGTCAATCAAGATGCTCAGATCGCGCGCGAGGATCGACGGTTCGCACGAAACGTATGAAATATGTGCCGGCTTGAGCCTCGCGATCTTCGGTATCGTCTGTTTCTCAGTGCCGCTGCGTGGCGGGTCGATAAGGATAAAGTCGAGTCCCTTTTTTTGATTTTCCATCAAGAATTTAGCAACACTCTGGCTAGCAAGCCGCACGTTCGTTTGGCCAGAGGTGTAAACATTTCGTTTCGCAAATTTCACCGACTTTCCGCTCTCCTCGACGCCGACAACCGTGCCGAAACGCTTTGCCATCGGAATCGTAAAAAGACCGACGCCGCAGTAAAGGTCAAAAGCAGCCTCGCCTATAGCATCGCCAAGAGCGGCTTCTACGAGTGCAGGGATCAACGATTTGTTCGCCTGAAAGAATGTCTCCGATGAATAAACGTAATTGTTACCATCAAATTCGAAGGTGAGTTCAGATGTCGGTTCGGCCATATCAGCAGAATAGGTCGAGATGCTGCCGTCTTCACCGTTCGCGGCTTCGATCTGAGCTTTGTCGCTCCAGATCTCGTCCCAATTAAGCCTCATGCGGAGATCATCGAGAGCCGATTGTAGTTCAGGTGTGAGGATCGGGCATTTCTGCACGTCGATGACCTCGTGCGAATCGCGGCGAAAATAGCCAATTGCCTTTTTGTCGCGGTCGATATGCCAACGTGCACGCGAACGATAACCAAATTGCTGCGGGCTGGGAATGACATTTATCTCCGCGTCATAGTCTATTTTTCCAATGCGATGCAGACAGTCGCGGATTATCCCAACCTTGGCATCGAGCTGCGCCGCATAATTCATCTGCTGAAAATCGCATCCCCCGCATGATCCGAAATATTCACACGGCGGAGTGATGCGTTGTTCACCACCCTCGATGACCTCGACGATATCAGCGAAGGCTATTTTCTTTTTTACCTCACGAATGCGAACGCTGAGTTTGTCGCCGGTAACGCTGAGCGGCACAAAAACCGTTAAGCCATCAACAAACGCAAGCCCAAGCCCGCGCGGAACGATCTTTTCGATCCGAACCTCGAGAATATCACCGATAGTGTATTGTTTTTTCACAAGTAAAATAATCCAAGGCGTGGTACGCCGGCTTCTTCGCGAAGCCTTTTCAACAGCATCAACTCAAACGTGTTTTTGTAGGCATCAGGCTCCATTTCGCTTTTATAGATGCGAAGTTGTCCTGCAATTTCTTTCTTTAAGGTTTTCAGATGCGATGACTCCCAATGCGTTAGCATTGCACGGTCGATAAGTTTTTCAATGTCGCTGAGCGTCTTATCAATTGATTCAAAGTCACTGCTCAGACTACCGGTCAACTCATCGAGCCTTGAGATCGCGCGGGCGATATCTTCCTTCAAGCCTTCCATAGAAACAGCTTTCAAAGTCGCGATCGATTTTTCTATATGACCGCTGATCGATTCCTTTGAAAACTCCGGCTCAGGACTCCCAACTTCTGACTCCTGACTCCTTCCAGTCTGCGAGGTCTGCCATTCGTTGTATTGAACCTCGATCTCTTCGCGGCAGTAGAAGAGGCTCTTTATCGTGCGAGTCCGCATCGCTGGCGGCTGTTTATCATATACATCAAATACTGACTCAATTGACCTGATAACGATATGCAGTGGAATTCCGCGATCCTGCCAGGCTTCAATCATAGCCCAGTCCAGCGGGCTCAGAAAAAGGTGCTTTCCACGCCGTCGAACGAAAGTGTCCTCGATCTCGGTAAAGTAATTAAAATAGTTCACGGCTAGTGAAATGCTAGAGTAGCCGCACCGATTAGTCAAAATAGTGCAACGATTGCTGTTTAGTTAAGCAACTCGCCCGGCTTGTGCTAATCTATTTCCGCTATGGCAGAGCGACGCGAGAAATTTGAGACATCTTCGGGCATTGAGCTTCCGAACGATTTCAATCCAGATAACACTGCACCGGTTAATTACGTCGAGGATCTTGGCGATCCCGGCACTTTTCCCTACACTCGCGGCATCAGACGTAATTCGTATCGCGGCAAGCTTTGGACGATGCGGCAATATGCCGGTTTTGCCACCGCTGAAGAATCAAACGCCCGATACAAGTATCTTCTGTCGCAAGGCACGACCGGACTGAGCGTCGCATTTGACCTGCCGACTCAGATTGGGCTCGATTCGGACGACCCGCTTGCGGCTGGCGAGGTTGGCAAGGTCGGCGTCGCCATTGACAGCCTAGACGACATGATGACGCTGTTCGATGGTATTCCGCTTGATGCGGTTTCGACGTCGATGACAATAAACGCAACTGCTTCGACGCTTCTTTGCCTGTATCTGGCTGTCGCACGAAAGCAGGGCGTCGGTTTTGATAAGATCAACGGCACGATACAGAACGACATTCTCAAGGAATACATCGCTCGCGGAACTTACATCTATCCTCCAAAACCATCGCTGCGTCTGATCACCGACACGTTCGCATATTGTGCCGCCGAGGTGCCGAATTGGAACACGATCTCGATTTCCGGCTACCACATTCGCGAAGCCGGCTCGACCGCCGCACAGGAAATTGCATTTACCCTCGCCGACGGCATTTGTTATGTGCAGGCCGCTAAGGATGTCGGCCTCGACGTTGATAAATTTGCGCCAAGACTCTCTTTCTTCTTTAATTCCCATAACAATCTGCTCGAAGAGATCGCCAAATTCCGGGCCGCTCGACGTATGTGGGCACGAATCATGAAAGAGCGCTTTGGAGCAAAAGATCCAAAATCGCTGACGCTGCGTTTTCATACGCAGACGGCAGGTTCGACGCTCACCGCTCAACAGCCAGAGGTCAATGTCGTTCGCACTACGATACAGGCACTCGCTGCGGTTCTAGGCGGCACTCAGAGCCTGCACACAAATTCGATGGACGAGGCTCTCGGGCTGCCGACCGAAAATGCCGCACGCATCGCTCTTCGCACACAGCAGGTCATCGCACACGAATCCGGCGTTGCCGACACGGTCGATCCGCTTGCGGGAAGTTACGCTATCGAAGAATTGACCACTCAACTCGAACGCATCGCTCTCGAATACATAGAAAAGATCGACGCCATGGGCGGAATGCTTCGTGCGATCGAGACTGGCTATGTCCAAAACGAGATCCAGGAAGCCGCTTACGATTACCAGCGTGCGGTCGAAACGAATGATGCGATAGTCGTCGGCGTGAACAGTTTTCAGTTGGAAGAGGAAGTTCCAATGCCTGTGTTACGCATAGACGAAAAGATCGAACGCGAACAGGTCGCCCGCACCCAAGCCGTCCGCGCCAAACGCAATGCCAACGACGCCGAAAATGCGTTGCAGGCGATCACAGATGCCGCCACCGGTACCGAAAATCTTCTCCCGCGCATTCTCACAGCCGTCGAGGCCCAAGTCACCGTCGGCGAGATCAGCCACGCTCTCCGCAAAGTATGGGGCGAATACCGCGAATCGATAACCATTTAGCACCCGTCGCTAAAATTTGATAAGCCTTAGCTTTTGAGATGTTTCATCCATTCATTTTAGGCGCAAATTTTGATTCTATTTTTCCGAAAGTTCATTTTTTAAAAATAGCGCTAAATTTGATGATTTTTAAATGTGGCACGTGCCACATTGTTGCGATTTGTTAGCAAAATCGATGTTTTTTGAATGCGGCATTTTGAAATAAGCTAAAGTGTGGGGTTATGCTATCAGTGTTAAGTTGTTGAATATATTGTACTTGTAAGAACTGCACATTTATTTATTGCGCAAAAGCTACCTTTGAGGGTCAAAAAGCCATCGGAGACCCCCAAAAAGCCATCGGGCGAAAGGCGTTTTTTTGGCTTTTTTAGAAAGGTCCCCATTCAGTATCTGTCGTTCTCTTCATTAACCTTTTCCATCCAGTATCGTCATTCCAATCGTTACAGTCGTTCTCGGCGCCGAACGCGATATTTTACTTGTAAAAACTGAAAATCAGGTATAACATCCTTGGCTAATTGCGTTTTCAATATTGATCTTATTTTGTTTTTGATTGAGGGTCCTCAAATGAATGCAAAGTGTATCTGAAAGAAGTTCCCATGGAGAATGATCAGCATGAACCTTGATCCCAACTGCCTTTTGCGTCGATTTATTTCATCTCTAGCTCATTTCCTGCCGACATTTGCCGGGTTCGTCGTATCGATATGCCTAACCGTCATAATAGGCGCATTTCCGATCGGTGCGGACGCTGCGACATTTGTGGTCAATGACACAAATGACGTTCAGGATGTTTCGCCGGGAAATGGTGTCTGCGAGACTTCTACAGGTAACGGCATATGTACGCTTAGAGCAGCCATTACGGAGGCAAATGCTCTCGCCGGTGCGGATATAATAACTCTTCCAGCCGGGACCTATACTCACGCTCTGATCGCTGCCAACGAGAATGTAAATGCCGGCGGCGACATTGATATTACATCACCTTTAACAATTAATGGTGCAGGTGCGGGGTTAACGATCATACAGTCCAACGCGGCTCAGAACACTGCGACCGAAAGGGTGTTTCACATCCTCGCCGGAGGTACCGCGGTTGCTATCGATGGTGTGACGATCCAGAACGGAAAAGCACTGAACGTGACCGATGGTGGACGCGGTGCGGGCATCAAGGCAGGTGAAAATTCTGCAGGTGATTCAGCCATCAATCTTACGATCACCAATTCTACGATCCAGAATAACTTTGCCGACACACGCGGCGGCGGACTTGCTATTAACAAAGGCAATCTAACGATCACGAACTGTGGCTTTACCGGCAATGTTGCGGGCAGCAATGTAGGCAATAGCGGTGCAGGTGGTGCTATTTTTATAGATTCGCAGGATAACGTTACAGTTCCCGGCCAAAACGCGGTAATCACCAACACCGTGATGACCAACAACAAGGCGGAATCTTCAATCGTAAATACTTTCGGCGGTGCAGTTATCGCCAGGGCTCTTAATGCGACGGTGACGTTTAACGGCTGTACGGTCAGTAATAATCAGTCCATTGCAACTGCAACGACTGGCTGTGCTACCGGAGCCTGTAATGGTTTTGCAGGAGGGCTTTACAATCAACAGGGCCGCATGATCCTGCTGAATAGTTCGATCAGTGGAAACAGTTCCAGTCACTATCATCCGGGAATTCGAAATCTGGCTTCGACTCAGGCCGCCGCAACTCTCGACATAACTAACAGCACCATCAGTAATAACAGTTCCTCCTTTGATGATGCTCAAGGCGGCGGAGCTGCTAACATTGTCGGCGGTTCATTTGATGCCGCTATTAATATCGATCATTCAACGATCAGCGGTAATACGCTCACGGGAAACGTTAGCCTCGGTGGCGGGCTTCTAAATGTGGGAAACACCGGCGGATCTGCGGTGATGAACATCACAAATTCCACTATATCGGGAAACTCATCTCACGATGTAGCAGGGATTTATTCCGATGGAGCTTTTGGAACATGTGTCATTGATTTTTCGACGATCACGGGAAATGTGGCTGACGCAGCGTCGGGTGACGGCGGCGGTATTTATCAGGATACGACAGCAGGCGGTGCAACCTTTGTTTCAAATTCCATCTCGGCAAACAATGTAGCGTCTGTAAATGTGGATATAAATGATCTGCCCACATCCTTAAACTATAATCACATTGAAAATCCTGATGCTTTTTTTGTCGTTGCGGCTAACGACGTTATTGGAAGCGATCCGTTGCTCGGACCGCTGGCTAACAACGGAGGACCGACACTGACGCATATTCCGGGGCTTCCGGTTCGCGACTTGATCCCAACCGGAACGAACGGCTGCGGCAGTCCGGTAAGTAACGATCAGCGTGGAGCTCTGAGGCCGGCAGGCGGAGGCTGTGATAAAGGTTCGGTGGAGTTTGACGGGCCGACACCTACACCGACACTAACGGCGACAGCAAGCCCAAGTCCGACGAATACCGCAACAGCAACAACCACTGCAACCGCAACAAACACAGTTACGCCCACTAACACTTCGACCTCAACAAATACGGCGACGCCAACCCCGACTCCGGGACCAGCCGTGAACGGCTTGTTCGGTGTTCAGCCCGCGACCGGACTGATCGTAAAGATCAATCCCGGTAACGGAATTATCTCGGCCAGTTTCGCTGCTCCTTCCGGCATAAGCTCCACAACCACGTCGATTGGGCTGAGCATGGCCGAGAGTGATAGCGTACTGTTGTATAAAAATTCAAATGTGAATAGCACCACCCTTTTCCGGATCGACCCAACCTCAGGCGCGACGCTTTCGACTCTCGCGGCCAGCAGTTCTACTGAGGACGGTCTTTCGTATGAGTCCAACGCGGGAACAGACCTGATCTTCTCCGGTCATTCGGGCTCCGACTTACACAGGCAGTTCGGGTATGGCGGCAGTGTCACTACGGGCTGGGAAACAGGAGCTCCGATTGGTGGTTTGGGCGGCGACGGCCATGGTCGAGAATTCGGATATTTTACGGATGGCTTGATCCACGAATATTCTCCAACCGTTGACGACAATGCCTTCAACAGCACACTGCCTTCGCCTGCCGCCGATGTTCAAGGCATGGCATTTGACGGCACGAATCTTTACGTATCAACCGCGTCCGGCATGCTCTATACGCTCGATCCAAACACCGGAGCGGTGCTTAATTCGGTGTCAGTAGCTGGCGGAGCTCTTTACGGGTTGGGAGCATCGGCGTCAGTAAGTATTGCTACTCCAACAGCATCACCAACGCCGACGAATACTGCGACCGCAACTCCGACAGCCTCGCCCACACCGGGGTGCGGACTGATGGTCGTTTCAAGTGTCACAACCGGCTATCAACCCCACAATTACACGGCGATCGCCAACAATACCGTCAGTTATACGTTTTCGAATAGTGTGGCGGCAACTAACCAATACGCTATCTTCCAAACCCATGACCCGTGGGGAAGTACGGTGATCAAGACCGCGATCACTAACGCGGCACGCTCTTTTACCGTGTTTACCCCGGCCCAATTGACTGGTTTTAATTTCAACAACTACCGTGTTGTTGTTCTCAATTGGGACGATCACAATCCAAGTGAATTTAATTCAACTTATTCAGCTGCGATCCCGGCTTTGGAGAACTATGTAAATTCAGGAGGTGTTTTGTGGATACAAGGCGCCATCCAAAGTTCGAGCTACAGCCTGCCATTTGGTGGAACCGCCGCTTTTCATGCAAATCCGACCGCATTCATAATGGACACAAGTAACCCGCTGATGATCGGTGTACCAAATCCGTTTACGGGTGCCTCCGCGAGTCATGCGACCTTGACTGGACTCCCGGCCGGTGCAGCGATTGTGGTTAGAGAAACGAATGCGAGCGGCCTGCCAATTCTTTATCAGCTTGGCCCAAACGCCTGCACGACGCCAACTCCAACCGCGACTGCGTCACCAAGTCCGACAACAACGTCAACAGCTACACTGACGCCGACCCGTACTGACACGCCGACACCGACGCCAACCGCGACAGTAACAACCACTCCGACCGCTTCGCCTACGATCACACCAACTCCATGTAGCCTCGGTAGTTGGAATTCTGTGGCAAATTTTCCTTTCTTGGTAACGGATATGGGAGTTGCATCTGACGGAGTGTCGTTGTTCGTGGCGGGAGGTTACCAAAATGGCACAACGGTTATAAACACAATGTATCGGTATGATCCGGGTACCAATATCTGGACTGCTCTCGCAAATGCTCCTATTTCATTCATGCGCATGGAGGCGGCATATTCGCCTATCTCACATTCGATTTACTTCTTTGGCGGAGCGCAACAAAGCGGACCGGTTCTGAATACTACTTACATCTATAATATTGGAACAAATACATGGACCACGGCGGCACCTATGCCAGGCGGACGATACTGGAACTCAGCTGTTTATTACGCACCCTCTAATAAGTTTTATGTCTTCGGAGGAACCGACAATAGCGGCTCCGGCGGTCCGCCGCAGTACAACAATGTTTGGGAATACGATCCGGCCACCAATTTATGGAACACAAGCAGACAAGCTGCTCCGGCAGGTTTTTCGGGAGCCGCAGTAGCCTTGTCAGGCCAGTTTGTTTACGTTGCGGGTGGCTACGGAATTGCAGGAGGGGGTACGCTTAATCACCTTCGTTATGACATTGTTAACAATACGTGGACGACGCTTGCTCCATTGCCATTTCAAATTTTCAACGCCGTCGGAGCGTCCATCGGCGGCAAGTTTTACGTAATGGGTGGAGGTAATCCGGCGCGTCCGACTGGCTCGTCTGTAAATGGCAAATTCGACGCAATGGATGAAGAAGATGATGCGAATCGGACGGCTGCTCCGGAAGCCTCATTCCGTTCGACGCTGATATTCGATCCGGTTACCAACGGCTGGTCGTCAGGCCCATTGATGATCGTCCCGCATTCCTATGCTGGTGGAGGTACTATTGGAAATCGTTTGATGATCGTGGCTGGCATAAGTACTAACGTCGTTGAGATGAATACTGTTAGCGGCGACTGTAGTACACCGACACCGACACCGACCAATACAGCTACTCCGACATTCACACCGACCGCTACCGTTACCCCAACTAATACTGCAACAGCGACGTTTACGCCGACGCCTTTTCCAGAGATAAGCGGGGTTGTGATATATCCGAATGCTATTGGCGGGCCGATACCTGTGTCGGATGTATTGGTTACAGGTTACGGATCGCCTGATGTTTTTTCTTCGACTGGAGGTGATGGAACATATGTGCTTACGGGTTTTGGAGTCGGTTCCTATACGGTCACACTTAGTAAGGAGGATATTTTCCGTAACGGCGTAACGTCATTTGATGCTGCGAGGATCACCCAACACGTTTTGGGAATCAATCGATTCAACGCTAATCAGGAGACGGCAGCAGATGTAAGCGGAAACGGGTTGATCAATTCCTTTGATGCGGCATTGATCATTCGTTACGTATTATTTTTGTCCGGATCGGGAACAACTGGAGACTGGATTTTCACTCCTACAAACAGGGTGTATTCACCGCCTATCGGCGTCCTAACGGGCGAAGATTATTCGGCATTTCTGATGGGTGACGTTTCGGGAGACTGGACGGAGAATGGCCTTCGTCCGGCGATCGGCCCGGAAAGAGGGATTGCTGTTGAGTTGGCGTCGGTTACTGCTTCGACGGATAAGGAGATCGTTGTGCCGGTGAATGTTCAAGGCATTGCGGACAAGGAAGTGATCGCGTATGAATTTGATCTCAGATACGATCCTTCGGTGATTCTGCCTATGGTCGAGGCTGTTGATGTTTCGGGGACGGTGAGCCGAGGGCTTGTCGTGGTGACGAATGCGGCTGAGCCGGGGCTTTTGAGGGTTGTTGTTTATGGGGCTTATCCGATAGATGGCGACGGTTTGTTATTGAATCTTAGATTTACTGCGGTTGGTGCATCGGGTTCGGTGTCGCCGATCTCGTTTGAGCGGATGATGTTTAATGAGGGTGAGTCGAGAGTTTCCGTGACTGACGGAAAGATCGAACTGTTCTAACTTAAAGCTCGATGCAGAAGCCCGCGCGTGAGCGAGGGCATCTGCAAGGAACCCAGTCGCTACCGCTCCCGGTTCTGACACGTGCGGGCTTTTGCACTTTGAGGTACACATCAAAATATGCTGACAAACGTGGTTAAACTGTGTTATTATTTCAATTGAGTCGCTTAGGCTCGTGTTTGCCCGCCTTTTTTCCGGCCGTTCGGCCTCTTCCCCACGCTTAAGAATATGGAAAAGCTAAACGAATATTTAAAGACCCTTCTCTCTTCGTGCAGTGATGAATTGCGGCTTGAACCGGATAAGAATCCGTACCTGATATCAGAAAACCGCACCACCGATCTGGGAAGTGTGCCGTTGATCGGTACGCAGATCAGCACAATGGTCTTTCCGCTGATACCGCCCGCTGCTAAGTCAGCCTTGCCGAACAGCCCTGAGATCGAATTCGTTCATCCGCACAATCTGGGCAATTTTAATTTTAATGTGCAGAAATCGCCGGCCGGATTTATTGTAACTATCAGGCCGTTAATAAATGATTCGGAAGGTTCGATCCCGATCCCGCAGCCTCTTCCTGACGCACCTCCTTCATACGCGGGAGACTTGAACGCAACGTTCAACGCCGAGCATCCTACGGTCGAATCTATTCCGGTTCCGCAGCCCTTAGATGAGCTGTTGTCAGCCGAAAGGCCTGTGGCTGCTCCGTCATATCAATTCGAAAGCTCATCGCTCGATTACGATCTGAACTCAACCGCTCCCGTTGATAATGCAGCGCTTGCAAATCTTCTTTTTGAGGAGCGGGAACAGCCTGCTCTGGAATATATTCCTCCCGCCGATAACGAGCCCGAAATAGAAGTTGTAGATGTAAACGATCCGCAATTTCAGACTGCATTTTCCGACACGGCTACATATGAACCTCCGGGCAGGCGTGACGATTTTGACCTTGGCGATCTAGCTGGACTAACAGAAGAAGCGACAACTCATGAAACGCTTATGCAGAGCGCTCCAGCATATGAAGCAGCGACTGCATACGAGGCTCCGGTTGTTCCGCCGCCTCCTGCTTATGAACCTCCACCACCTGCACCGGTCGCTCACACATCGCCCGCACAACCTGCTCAGGCTTCGTTCGTCCCTGCTGCGGCCAACTCCGCAGAGAGAGCCAAAATGGATGAGCTTTTCAGAAAAATGGCGGAGATCGGAGCATCCGACCTGCATCTTTCGGTGACAATGCCGCCGATGGTCCGTAAGGATGGCAAAATGAAACCGCTGGAAGAAGGTGTCGCTCCTCTGACTCCTGAGGCGATGCGTTCACTGCTCACATCGATAATGCCGGAGCGCAACCAGGAAGAATTTGCACGACGCAGCGATTCAGATTTTGCATACGAGATCGCTGGACTTGCTCGTTTTCGCTGCAACATCTTTATGGACCGCAAAGGCATGGGAGCTGTTTTCCGAATCATTCCGTCAAAGATGACTACGGCTTCGCAGATCGGATTGTCGGAAGCGATATTAGGCTTGTGCGGACTTTCGAAAGGACTTGTTGTTGTAACCGGACCGACCGGTTCAGGAAAATCTACGACTCTCTGCGCGATGGTCAACGAGATCAACATGACCCGCGAAGAGCACATCATCACGATCGAAGACCCTATCGAATTCGTTCACGATAATGTCAAATGCCTCGTCAATCAGCGTGAAGTACACAATCACACCGATACTTTCAAAGACGCTCTACGAGCCGCTCTTCGTGAAGACCCAGACATCGTTCTCGTTGGTGAAATGCGCGATCTCGAAACGATATCAATCGCTATCGAGACCGCTGAAACAGGACACCTTGTTTTCGGCACACTGCACACGACCACTGCGGCGTCGACTGTTGATCGCATCATCGATCAGTTCCCTGCCGACCGTCAACAGCAGATACGCGTGATGCTTTCGGAATCGCTTAAAGGCGTCATCGCCCAAACGTTGCTGCCGAAAAAAGGCGGCGGACGCGTGGCAGCACTCGAAGTGCTGATCGTCACACCCGCAATCAGCAATCTGATCCGCGAGGGCAAGACATTCCAAATTCCATCAGCGATGCAGACCGGCAAAAATCATGGAATGGTCATGCTCAATGAAGCTCTCTACGCCCACGTCGAAAGCGGCGCCGTCGAGCCACGCGATGCATACATCAAATCCGTCGATAAGACAGGCTTTGAAACAATGCTGACCCGCGGCGGTTTTAAGATCTGATCGGAACAGAAAATACAGAGGCCAGTTTGTTCATAAGGGCGGCACATTCGACGCGAGTGTATCGCCCTACTGACGTGCGGACTATTGCATTGTGCTTTTGTGATATTTTATCTGCGCAATGATAAAATAAACTGATTCACAGAGGTTAAGTATTTATGCAAGAAATAACTGCGTCCGAGCTTAAGACGCGTATGGATGCCGGAGAAGATATTCAATTGATAGACGTTCGCCAGCCTGACGAGTACGCATTTGCAAAGATCGAAGGTGCGAAACTGATCCCGCTCGGCGAAATAATGTCGCGGATGAATGAACTCGACGAAAATCGTGAGACCGTCATTCATTGCAAAATGGGCGGACGCAGTGCACGAGCGATCGAAGCGATACGGCAGTCCGGATATAAAGGCAGCTTGATGAATCTTGTTGGCGGCATTACGGCGTGGTCTAATGAGGTCGATCCGAGTGTTCCTAAATATTAGTCCTCGGTGAGGTCGATTCCCTCTGCCATCCGAACTATCTTCATCCCTTCAGCTACGGTAGTGCGGCATGCCATGACGGCTTTTTCTTTTTCGCCTTGCTCCAGCCAGACCTGGCAATTAAGGCATTCACCATTCCAGCAGAAATCGCCGTAAGAAATATTTTCCATCGCAAGAAACTGAAAACACCGCAGAAGCGAATTGTTCTCCGGGACGCTGTGACGATTTCCTCTTATTTCGATCTCGATCAGCTTTTCGTAAGGAGTAAAGATGTCTGGCAATGTCATATAAATTTAACAGCTATTAGAGTTTGCAGTTGAACGCCTTGCTAGATTATCTTACTGAAAAGGTGTAATTTTGAATAATGGCATTAGTCATTTATACAAAACCGGGCTGCCCGTATTGTCAGCAGGCCCGAGATCATTACAACGCGGCAGGGACGGCGTTTGTGGAGTACGACGCGCAGAATGACAAGGTTCGTCAGGGCGAGATGCTGTCATTCTCGGACGGCGATCCCACAGTTCCCTGCATCGTAAAAGATGGGAAGTATATGGGTTCAGGCTGGGGCGACCCGCCGCGTGGCTGAACGGTTCACCCTTGAGAGCCGGCAGTTAGCCGGACAGACAATTTAGGATTTGGGATTGCGGATTGCGGATTGCCGCATCCGCAAGTATTATGTTGGATTGCGATTTTATAAGTTAGTGGTTGCGGTTTATAGTTATTAATCCGCAATCTGAAATCCGCAATCCAAAATCGTTATGATTGGTTCGCAAATTAACCAATACAAGATCCTCGCAAAGATCGGCTCGGGCGGCCAGGGAACTGTTTATAAGGCCCTCGACACTAAGCTGAACCGTACGGCTGTCATCAAAGTTCTCCCGCCTGAACTCACTCAAAAGACTGCGAATTTCAAACGCTTCGAACGCGAAGCGCAGCTTTGCTCGCAGCTCGATCATCCTAACATCTGCACGATCTACGATTTCAACAGCGACAACGGTGTCTTCTACATCGCGATGCAATATGTCGAAGGCAAAAACGTCCGTCAGCTCGTCAGCGGACGGCCTCTCGATCTGAAAAGCGCTCTTTCAATAGCGATACAGGTTACCGACGCTCTGGCTTACGCTCATTCGAAAAATATCATTCACCGCGACATCAAGGCCGGAAATGTAATGGTGTCCGAGACAGGACAGGCAAAGATACTTGATTTCGGCCTCGCCAAACTTCTCGAAGACGAACATGCTGAAGCCAGCTCGGGAATGGACAGAACGCAGATCACTGAACTCGGCATCCCATACGGCACAGCAACCTACGCAGCTCCGGAACAGGCTAAAGGCGAACGAGCCGATCATCGCTCAGACATTTTTTCGACCGGCGTCCTGATCTACGAAATGCTTACCGGCATTTGGGCATTTCAGGGCAAGACCGTGATCGATGTTCGCCATCAAGTGCTTTATGGAACGCCAAAACCGCTTGCCGATCAGCGAAAAGAAGCCTTGCCTCCACAGTTGCAGCAGATCGTTGATAAAGCTCTGGCAAAAGAACCAAAGGACCGCTATCAAAAGATCGCAACGATGCGTGACGAACTCCGTGCAGTGCTCCAACAGGTTGCGGGCGCTCAGATCATGCCCAGCGATACATTCGTTCCCGGCCATGCAGATGGCAGCGCGGTCAAACGAGTCCTCAATTGGTTTACCGGCAAATCCACTCCGGAGGCATCTTCACAAGCATCCTTTCCTTCGCAGATCTCGTCCAGCCAACCATCATTCGCACCCGATATTTCGATGACGGCGACCGGCACGGAAAAAAAGAGCGTCGCGATCCTGCCGTTTCAAAATTTAAGTCAAGATCCTGCTTCTAGCTTTTACGAATTCGCGCTCGCTGATGCTGTTATTACAGAACTTGCTCAAATTCGTTCGATAATCGTACGGCCGAGTTCGGTCATCGCAAAATATCACGGCAAAGACGTAGATCCGCGTGAGGCCGGCAAAGAGTTGCGTGTTCATGCGGTACTGTCGGCGGGCTTTATCCGCGCCGGAGATAAACTTCGAGTGACGGCTCAGTTGCTTGACGTTGTTAGCGGCGACATTCTGTGGAGCGACCGCATCGACGCGGAAGGCAGCGATATTCTCGCACTGCAGGACGGAATTGCTCATCGAATTCTCGAAGGCCTCAGACTCGAACTCACTGATCTCGAAGCGGAAAAACTCGGTAAACGCGCGACCGAGAACGCTCTTGCTTGGGAAGAGTACCTCCGTGGACGCGACAATTTCGGACGCTTTATCTTTCGCACGATCGACGCCGAAGATTGCGATGCAGCGATGGCAAATTTCAAACGAGCTATCGAACTTGATCCGCATTTTGCTCTCGCGTACAGTGGCCTCGGAGCGTGTTATGCCAACCGCGTTTTTAAAGGCCTTGGCGAACCGGAAGATTACACCTACGCCGAAGCCGCTTTTAGCAAAGCCTTTTTCTACGATCCAAATGTCGTAGAAGCTCGCGTCTTGATGGTGATGATCTACATGGCTAGGGGCGAGAAGAAAAAGGCGCGCAGCGAAATCGAGCTGCTGCAAAAACAATTTCCAAACGATGCCTCTCTATATTTTGTAAAAGGCACGATGCACCGGCTCGACGGTGAGTATGAAGAAGCCCTTAAGGCATTTGATAAGCTAACGCGTCTTGATCCGGCGGCTCGTTCCGTAGCATCGTACAACCGGGCGAGGCTTTATATCTATCAACGCAGATTTGACGAGGCATTGGCAGAACTGGACAAGGGAGCCAAAACCGAGCCTAATCATCCGATGATAAAGATCTTTCGCTCGGGCGTTTTTTATTATCAGGGAAAATTTGACGAGGCCAACGATCTCATCGCCAGTGTCCTAAAAGAACATCCGACAATGGACGGTATTCGCCCGCTCGCCGCAGAATTCCTCGCTGGCTCCGGCCGACTCGACGAAGCGCGCGCAATGCTGACCGACGACGCCCTAGCTCTCTCACGTTCCGACCACGATATGGCCTACTGGGTCGGCTCAACCTACGCCCTGCTTGGCGAAAAAGACCTCGCATTCAAATGGCTAAACAAAGCCATCAAACTCGGCAACCAAAACCGCCCATATTTTGAAAAAGATACTAACCTTGATTCTTTACGGGACGACCCGCGCTGGCAGGAATTGATGGTTAAGATGAATAACGGTGATTAGTTTCGCATCCACGAAATTACACGAAACATTACAAAAGCTTTTTGCGTTTTTTGGTGACTTTAATGGTTACTAATTCTGTTACGCTCAAATACAAACTCATTACAACCTAAACCAGTGCCCCCTGATTTAACTTTGGTTAATGAGAAGCCGCGCGTCTTATAAAATTCAAATATCTCATCCACGGTAGCAACTTCATATGGATAACCGCCGACCCAGTCGACGATGTCGTACCAGCGGTTCATGCCCCGGCCGTTTTTGTACTGCGTCCATGAGCGGATGTAACTCATCGGGTCGAGAGTGATGAACGATTTCAGAAGACTCTTGCCTTCTTCGGGAAGAATGACAGCGACCGCAAATAGCGTTTTTAACAAACGCGGCATGCGACAATATGTTTTTTTGATCCAATGCCAGCGTTTTGTCTGGCTGCCGGTGTCGTTGTAGATCGCAATGAAGAGCTTGCCGCCGGCTGTCGTCGGGGTCACGGCATTTTCTAACGCACGCCACATGTCTCCAGTGTGATGCAGCACGCCCCACGAATAAACGATGTCGAATTTGCCAAGCGAGGCCACATAATCGGCGTCAAGTGCCGATGCTTGCTCAACGCGCCAGTTTGAATCGTGTGGGAAATATCGATTGCGGAGTTCTTGTGTGCAAGCAAACGAGTTACTGTCAAAATCGAACGAATGCACCTTCCCACCCAAACGCCTCGCCGCCAGCGAAAACAAGCCACTGCCTGAACCGATATCGAGAAAAGTTTTGCCTTCCAGCGATGCACATTCGAGCATTTCTTTTAATGACTGTTCGGCCGTCGCAATGCGTTCGTCATCCAAAACGGACAAGAACGCGCTCCAGTTTTTGCCAAACTCGAAGCGCTCACCGCTTTCTACTTCAGAATGATGTTGTAAGGCTATGTCATGCATAAGTCGGAACGGAGACAGTCTGCCTGCGTTAATATCCTGCTAATCGGCACGCATGCTGGCAGCCTGCGTCCCAAGTATCTCCCTTAATTCATCGACTTTCGATTCCCAGCTTTGGTCACTAATCGCATCGCTCACTTCGCAGCGAGGTTTAGGATTTGCAATTGCTTGCTCGATCTTGCAAATAAAATCCTCGTGACCGGTTCCGACGAGACTGTCGCCAAGCACACGAACCTCGGGAATGTCAGTCGAGACTACGGGCAATCCGGCGGCGAGATATTCGCGCACCTTTAACGGATTGGCGGCGAGCGTCAATTCGTTGATCTCAAATGGATTCAGCGCGACATCAAACGCTTTGCAATATGCTGGTAATTCCTTATATTCCTTACGGCCAAGCATGTGAATATTCGGTAAATCGGCGAGCACCTTTATCTTCTGTCTGGCATCGACACTCGTTTTCCCTATAAGCACAACGGAGCCGTCTTTGAAATGCACGGCTACTTTCTTGATGAGTTCATAATCAACCCAATCGGCGAGCAATCCGTGAAATCCAATGATAGGCTGCGGCAGATCGGCAATGTCCAACGGTATTGGAAGTTCCGGGTCCAGTGCTGTTCGAAAATGATGCCAGTCAGTTCCATGGCGGATGACGAACGTATTCGGATTGAAGTGCTTTTTCGATTCGAACAATGTTTCTGCTGAAACAATTACCAGATCCGCTCGTCGAAACAGGTCATCTTCGATCTCTTTCAAACCGCGCGACGCTCCAGTAAATGCCGTGTATTCATCCACGCAGTAATAGATCACTTTGCTCTCGCCCAACTGGCCAGCGATCATACCTGCCGCAGGGTTAAAGACCATGTTGACCACATTCTCAAACTGCAGCCGCTTCATCGCCTTTTTGACCTGGTGGCATAGAAACTTCTGATTGATATCGAGGATCAATTTGTTTCCGTAAGAAGGAAAAGCGAGCGGATTGAGCACAAAAATATTCGGCTCAACCTTGTGGATCGGCTCGGTAAAAGCTTTTAATTTTTTGTAGATACGTGATACGTCTTTCGGCGAAGTCGTCGGCATTCGATTCGCGATAGCATTGATCCAGAGAATGCGATTGTCTTTCGCCAATACGCGCATAAGATGCGTTTTCGAAAGCGGATCACCTGACCAATCGTTTGCGAAACACAGGATGTCACGGCCGCGAAGCTCATTGCTCGCAGCAGCGCTGATGATCTCGATTTCGCCAGTTGTTGTCATACTCTTGCGGCCGCCGTTTTGAGGCGCCGTCGAACAGAATCCGGAAGCGACAAATAGGCATTGACCGCGATACGGGAAACACGTTCACGGTTTTTGTGCCTTCTAAATAGAGTCCTGTCGAGCCGATAACGATGCGCTGCGACGACATTACCTCCGAAGCGAGCCAAGAACGGATGACAGGCTCCTAGGCTAAAGTGCTTAAACCCGGCCGAGCACGCCCACCCAATCGCCCACCATCCAAGCAGCTCATTTGGCCGCAGTTTCTGAAATTCTTCCAGTGAGTTGTTTGCCGCGTATTCGACCACACCGCCGTTGCAGAAACGAAGGTACGTAGCCGCAATGATCTTGCCTTCAAATAAAGCGATAAACGTTGCTCGATACTCCGACGATAGCATTTGCTTGAACGCATCAAATCCCTCAGGTTGAGTTCCTTTTCGCTGATTCCAATCTTTGTGTATTGTGAAAAGCTCGCCAAGCTCAGCCTCGGTCTCGAGTTGTTTGACCGCGATCTTGCCCAGCTTGATCGTTTTTCTGAGGTCGGTACGGCGACGCTCCGAAAACTCTTTGAACAGTTCATCGGCTCCCTTTGAAAGGTCAAGCATTACAACCTGATCAGCTCCGCTGCAAAGTTCGTGCTCATATCCGAATTGATCTATTCCGTCGATAGGATCCCACGAGTAGAGTTTCACCACCTCCGCCGAACCATCAAATTCAGCCAAACCTGCGATCAAGGCCGATGCCGCTGAAGCACGGTCTACACCATTTCGAAACGCCGCCTGAGGGCGAACCGTTAGCCCGCAAGATATAGACCTTCCTTGTCTCAGTCCCGATAGAACAGCATCAATTTGTCCCTTACAAGTAACTAAAACCACAAATCTCTCGCCCGCCCCGACAAATGGGTCCGAAAAGAAATCAGGCGTAACGTAATGCGTCGCAAACGTCGAATTGCAAAGAAAGTTTTCCCATCGCTCGAGCATTTCAGCATCCGGCGGATGGGTCAAGACTATATAATCATGCGAGTTGTCAGTCATTTTTCACCATCAATAAAGCGCCTCTGCCAGATCTCAAAGTTGACCAGAGACCACAAGCGTTCGTCATGATTCTCACCGGAGTTGTGTTTTGCGACGAGTGAACGCAGGTAATTTGCGTCAAATATATTGCGACCGATTGCACGTTCTCCAAGCACAAATTCATCAACAACGTGCTTAAATTCACCTCGAAACCATCGTCCGATCGGCACCGGAAAACCCATCTTCGGGCGCTCGATAATTTCGGCAGGCAAGATCCCTTTCATCGCTTCTCGCAGTATCCACTTTGTCGTGCCGCCTCGTAGTTTCATCTCACGCGGCATTCGCGCTGTAAATTCAACAAGCTTGTGATCGAGAAAAGGCACGCGGCTTTCGATCGACGCGGCCATCGACATCTGGTCCTGTTTCATCAGCAGTTCGTGAAGATAGGTTTTGGTGTCGGCATAAAGCAATTTGTCCAGCACATCCTCGGCCTCACATTTTTCCAACAATTGATTCTGTAGAAAATATGGATTTGTATTCCCAATTCTCTCGCGCGTTTGGCGGTTAAATAGCTGTTTTTGCATCGCTTTCGGAAAAACCGCGAAGTTATCGAAAAAAAGACTCTCAATATCCGTTTCTCGTGATAGAAAAGTCCTATTAAGCTTGCGATTCAAAACTCCGGGCAGCGTCGCAACGCCGCCGCGAACTGCGTCCCGCAAGAACGATGGCGTCATGCTCTCGTATTTCTCTCCATAATTTAGAAGCGTCAACGCCTTCTGATAACGCCCATATCCGGCGAGTGTTTCATCACTGCCTTCGCCTGTGAGAGTGACCTTTACATGCTGTTGAGCGAGCTTTGAAACGAAATAAAGCGGTACCGAAGCGACAAATCCGATCGGCTCGTCTTCATGCCATACAAGATTTGGCACGGCTTCGAAAAACTGTTCGGGCGTGATCGTTATCTCATAATGGTCTGTGCGAAATTTCTTCGCAACGAGTCGGGCATATTCAAGCTCATTTGCCTCGCGTTCGCGAAACCCGACTGAGAATGTCTTGATCGGGTCCTTGACCAGCGTCGACATCATCGCGGCTATAGCACTTGAATCGATTCCGCCAGACAAGAACATTCCGAGTGGAACATCCGCCATTAAACGCAGTTGGACCGATTGTCTGAAAAGATCGCGCCATTCTTCTATGTACTCGGCGTCGCTGCGGATCTCGTGTTTGGGTTCAAAGCTCAGATCCCAAAATTCGCGTACATCGATGCGTCCTTTGTTCCACGTTAACGTGTGGCCAGGCAGAAGGCGTTTCACTCCTTGAAAAAGTGTTTCGGCGCCGCTCGTGCCGTGGTTCGCAAACTGGTCAGGCAACACATTGAAATTGACTTCGGCTTTGACCGCTTCTATCTCAAGAAGCGCTTTTATCTCAGACGCGAAGAAAAGATTGCCGTCATTGTCATGAACGTAATACAGCGGCTTCACTCCAAATCGGTCTCGAGCGATGAACAGCTCCTGCTTGCCTTTATCCCAGATTGCAAACGCGAACATTCCACGAAGATGCTCGACACAATCTCGGCCATACTCTTCGTAGAGATGAAGGATCGTTTCGGTGTCGCTGCGGTTCTGAAATTGGTAGCCTTTTTTGGTAAGTTCGTCTCGATAGTCCGCGTGGTTGTAAACCTCGCCGTTATAGATGATCGCACAAGAACGGTTGCCGTTGAACATCGGCTGTGCTCCATGTGCAACATCGACAATGCTCAGTCGGCGATGCGCCAGACCGACATTTCCATCGACAAATACGCCGCCATCATCAGGCCCGCGATGATGCAAAATATCGCGCATCTGCACGAGTTTTGCTTTATCTACTTGCCTGCCGGAACGTGGGGAAAATGCTATGCCGTTGATACCGCACATGATTTTGTCAGAACCACCAGCTGTAGCGGGCGGTTGTGACTAAAGAAAGTGAGAATAAGCCCCTATTTACAAATTTTTCTATGTATTCTAAGAGTGGATTTTGGCCATCTTTAGTCGTTTATAGCCATGTTGGCTTTTATGGTAAATGTAATGGCGGCAAATGCGGTAAGTGTTAGAAATAAAACGATCCGACGCAGGCAACGCAAAATAGTGCGGCCTTGGGCGCTGGTTTTTGTTGCATTTTTTTTCGTCGCGACCTCGATCCTCGGATATGACATGTATTCTGGCAGGCTCGGCATTATTGGCCCACAGCCATTGATCACCGAAAGCGGTGGAAAAAGAATCATCAAAGTTCCGCCGGGCGGCAATGTACAAGCAGCCATCGAAAAAGCAAACAGCGGCGACATAGTCGAACTCCAAGCCGGTGCAGTATATTCAGGAACGGTCAATCTTCCAAATAAGCCGCTGACCGATTTCGTCACAATTCAGTCATCTGCAGTAAGCGATCTGCCCGTTGACAAGCGAGTAAGCCCGGCACAAAGATCGTCGATGGCAATAATAGTCGCAGGTATTCTAGGTCGTCCCGCTGTCTCAGCCGCAAACGGTGCACATCATTATCGCTTCATTGGTATAGAATTCACCGCGGCGAGTTCGTTTTATAATTACGGCCTTGTCACGCTCGGCTCGGGCGAATCGCAGGCCGCCAAATTGCCGCATGATATTGAGATAGACCGTTCGTATTTTCATCCGCACAAGACCGGCACTACCCGTCGCGGTTTGGCTCTGAACAGCTCAAACACCATCATCAAAAACAGCTACTTCGAAGGCTTTGCGTTTCCGGGCGAAGAGACACAAGGGATCTGCGGCTGGACAGGCACTCGTAACGTGCGTGTTATCAATAATTATATCGAGGGCGGTGCAGAGAATATTATGTTCGGCGGTGCCGATCCAAATTCCGTTGATCTCATTCCAACGGATATTGAGGTTCGGGGAAATCATCTTAGCAAGCCCGCCGAGTGGAACGGCAAAGCCACAGTCAAAACTATCTTGGAACTCAAAAACGCAAAACGTGTGCAGTTCATCGGAAATCTGCTTACAAATAATTGGAAAGGCTCTGCATTTCGCATCACTGTTCGCAATCAGGACAATGGTGCGCCATTTTCAACGATCGAGGATGTTCTAATCAAGGACAACATCATCGACGGTGCGGGTGAAGGCATAAATATTCTTGGCAAGGACGACACATATCCTAGCCAAACCTTAAAAAAGCTCACAATCGAGAACAACCTGTTTTTGAATCTCGGCGGGGGAAACGGTTTTGAAGGTTCCGGTTACTTTATTCAGATCACAGATGGCGAGGACGTGACGATTACAAATAATACAATCTTTAATAGCGGCAATATCACAACGTTTTACGGTACCTTGCCGCGTAATTTTGTCTTTCTTGACAACATTATCGGACATGGCAACTACGGCATCCATGGCCCGATTGATCTCACATCGGACATCGCTAGATCGATGTTTCAAAACAACGTTTTTATGAATCTCAACAGTGTTCCCACTAGCGATTACGCATTTCCATCCGGAAACGAAATCGTTTCGGGCATCGCATACATTGGATTCGTTGATCCTTCACTAAAGGATTTTCGACTTGCCCCAAACAGCAAGTTTCGGGCTAAAGGCAGGAACGGAAAAAATCTAGGCAGTGATCTTTCGCCGCAACACGCTGCGTCACGGTGATCAAAGCAATCCTTCGTAGATATCAATAATTTCTTTGATGTTTGTATTGTCCGGCGAGGAGTTAAAACTTTTTTGTTTTTCTGTCGGCACGATCTGTTTGATCTTTTTGACAAGAGCATCTATGTCACCGATCCCGATCAAGTGAACACCGTCAGGCCGCGAATGTGTGTCGGTCGCGATCACAGATGTGCCTAGAAACAATGCTTCCCGAATCGAAATAGCATCGCCGTCAAACAACGTCGTACGCAAGACAATATCAGCATCATTGATGAGATGCAGAGTTAATGCGTGCTCGATATTCCCGGTTAGAAATATATTCTCACCGTATCCGCTCGCAGCAACGGCAGACTCGACCTCTTCCCGCATTGATCCGTCACCAACGATCATCAATCCTGCATTTTGAAATTCGCTCAGAACATCTCTCATCGCGTTGATCTGGATCAACGGATCATAATCCTTTTCAAGGCCGCCAACAGAGAGCAAAACAGGCGAATGCCGTTGGCAAAAGTTCGTAAGCTCCATTGGAAACACAATCTGTTCATCAGGATGCCGCAGCGAATATGGAAGTATAACTTTTATCCGATCCGAAGAGATACCATATCGCCGAAAAACATCAGCAATCGCTTCATTGACGGCGACCAGTCGAGAGAACCGTCGAAAGATATGTCCGCGAATCGTATTTGGAGACGCTTTTTGCGCTTCATCGGTCAATGGATACGCACCGGAATGCAGCGTGAGAACACACTTACCTTTTCCAAAGAACGCACACGCAGCCGCGAGGGCCAAAACACGACGACTGATAGTACCGCCGATATGTAAATGCAGAATGTCGAACCTCAGCGACGAGAGCAGCCGAAGTAATTCAATCGCTGAACCCGGATGATATACATCCTGTTCTTCAACGGCACGACTGCTTTGCGATGTTGCGATGACCGAACAGCTATGGCCGCGAGCGAACAACTCATCCCGGATCGCAAGCATATTTCGGCTTATGCCGCCTTCCGGCGGAGGATACGGGCCAAGTTGTAAAACGCGGAGCGGCATCAATTATTCTTCGTCAAAAGTGAATTGTATAGTGCGAGGGTCGCCTGTAGCTGAGATTGCTGTGAGAATTTTTCATCCACAATGAGCCTTCCTTTTGCCCCGAACGCAGACCCTTTTGCCCTATCATTCAAAAGTCCGATAAGGTGATTTGCCATCGCTTCGTCGTCATTTGATGCAACTACAAATCCGGTCTCCCCATCAATGATCGCCTCTGACGCACCGCCTACATTTGTTGCTACTACCGGTTTTCCAGCAGCCATGTACTCGAGTATAGAGTTGGAAAAACCTTCGGCCGTCGAGGTGAGCACACACGCATACGAGACGCCAAGCAACGCAGGCACATCATCGCACCTGCCAATAAAATGAACATTGTCTGCGATCCCCGAAAGCCTCGCTGACTCTTGCAACTGTGCCTCAAGTTCACCTTCGCCGGCAATCACAAAGTGAACATCGCGTTGATTTTCTATTACCCGCTTTGCCGCACGAAGATGCATCGGAACATTTTTCACACAATGGCGCAGATTCGCAACTATCGTGATGAAACAAATATTTTTGTCATGTGGAATGCCAAGTTTATTGCAGGTTGATGCACGATCTCTATTGACGATATCAAACTGGTCAACATCGATACCATTGTAAATAATATGTACCTTGTCCCGCTTGATCGCAGACTCTGTGAGGTAGTCGCAAACTGCGGTGGAATTGGCAATGATCGCATGTGCTTGTCCGAAAGCTATCTTCTCGATAAGCTTCTGAGTTCCCGAACGCATTCCACCGGTTTCGCGTTTTGATGCAATGCGAACCGGCACGCCCGCGATTCGTGCCGCAGTCATTCCAAAGATGTTGGTATAAAAATCGTGTGTGTGAACAATATCTATTTTATTGTCACGCAAATATTTGACGCAGCGTCGCACCTGACAAACAAAGTTCACATCGTAAAAAGACGTGAGTGGAAATTCGGGAATGTCCGGCAACCCAACTGTCTCGATCTCAGCTCGCAAAACTCCTGCGTTATTTAACGTCGCCGCAAATACATTATACGAACCTTCGTTGTTCAAAAGCTTTACAAGGTTTACAGCCTGACGTTCCGAGCCGCCTTGATAAAAGCTGCCGATAAGATGTAAGACTTTTTTCTTCACTTAGAGGAGCGACGGTCAGATGACGTTTGCCGTCGGTCACCTTGCCTTCGTTCAGCAGGTCCGAGCGAAGCTGTGTGGCGGCCTTCGTCCGTCTTGATATAAAGCTCGTTGCCCATTCGCCTGGCCGAAGCAAACGGAATCTGCGACTCATCGAAAATCTCATGCTCACCAATTCGCAATCCGCTGCCGTCGATCAAAACAAACTCGTCCGGTGTAGTTTCGTCCTGTCGAATGCGTGCCCAAGAGTATTTGAAATTAGAATCAAACGCACCTGTTTCAATATATTGATCGCTAACTTCGTTAAAGATAAATGCGTCGGTGTATCCATTATATTTTATTACAAAAGCACGTCCGGCTTGTATTGAAACTTCAAATACTTCGGGAGCTTCGACACCTTCAGCGACGGGTAATATGAATGTGAAAAATTCCTGCGTACCGTTACCTCGCGACAGGAATTTGATTGAAGTCGCGTCCACTTTATCGCCATGATTCTTCGAGACAAAGCTGTCCGCTTGCCGCCATATTCCGCTGTCGCCAAATGTAAACATTCGATGCGAGTCGTCACTTACCCAACCGCCATTCTCGGAGATCTGAGGTTTGCGGTCTGGGCTATATTGAAAATTCAGCGAAAAATCATGTTCGCCGGTCGTTTCCACAAGGTCACGCATTATCCAGTAGTCGCCTTTTAGAAACAATATGCTTCGCGTATGCGTCGCACCATTAATGAGCCGCTCGTAGCCGTCGTGAGAGCCTTCGAAAAAGTCAAAACGCTCTTCCGAAATCCACTCTTTTCGATGGCAGTCCGCACGAGTTTTCCAGCCAAAAGCATTGCCCGGCTCTGATGACGAACGACCATTAATTGAGATCGTGTTATGTGCCATGCTCGACCTAAAGTGGTCTCGCGCCTCGCTCGATTCGTGATAACTGTAGGTACCTGGATCAACAAAGAGGCTTTTACCTTGCAGAGCAACTTCTATCGAAAGGGCGTCAGCGTGACCGTGGCCGGCCGAGAGGGAACCAACCTCACCGCAATCGACGATGAGGTAATTGTCCGTTTCATCATAGCCGTCGCGCATTACGCAATAACCCCCATCCGCAAAATCTATTGACCCATCAGTCGGTTCCGCTTCTTCGATAGATTCATATTTTTGTATTCCTTCCGGCCCCATCAACCAAAACAACTCCGGACTGGCTTTACCTGCAATGTACTTAAGATCGCCGCGATGAAACAAAGCAGCTCCTACTGCAAGCGAACCGCGAAAATCATCCGGCTCAGCATCTGTAAGCGGCAACATTCTTCCGCCATCATCATCACCGATCAGCGGTGTGTGTCTATTCGGCAGCGTAAAATGTCCCATACATTCGAACGCCTTCTGCAGACGATTTTCCATATCAGGTGTAGCTGGCGACTCGTCAGAAAGCGATCTCAAAATGGCGAAATGCGAAAAGAAGTCAACCGTGTAGCGTTGGTACCAAGTGCTTTGTTCAAAATAAACGCCGTCGGGAAGTATTTGTTTCTCTATTTCGGCGAGCAGAATATCTTCCCCGACTTTTTTCCAATCTTTGGCCCGCTCAAAGAATGGAAGCTGCGTGCCGAGATAATACAGGCCCAGTCCTTCACCAGTGAGATGCGTGTTCGGACTGTAATATTTTGATAAATATTGCTCTATGTGACGGCCTTGCAGATATAGATATTTGGTTGCCTTTTTGAAAAGCTCCGGCGTAAAGTGATCGGAATTCTTAAACAAATGAAAAGCCCAGATCCATGACATTGCACGAAATGATATCTCAAGACTGCTCGACCAATTAACACCCATTCCCGGCGGATTCTGTTCCATCCACGATTCAAGATGTTCGGCAAAAGCAACTCCAAAACGCTCGTCATTTGTTAGGCAGAAAGCGACACCAAGCGTAAAGAAATGCTGGTGCCGATTGAGTTCCCAGATGATCTTTTTATTGCCTGTTTCCGTGGAGTCCAGATCGTCGAAGTCTTTCCAGTGTTTCAGCGGTGACCGTTTGCCTGAAAGCGGCTCACGATGCCAGTCAACATCAATTCCAATATTGAGATCTTTTAGACCAAGCAGATCGATCTTGCCATCTACAATTCTATTGGCGGCATCAATGAAATGTTCCGCAGACTTTTCGCCAAATATTATCCTGAATGATGATGCTGAGGATTCGGGATCACAAAGAGGTGGAAAGAAATGCTTATCGCCATTATTATAAAATTTTTGCCAGAGACTTTCTGCAATGATCGGAGCCTTTCCAAACTGCCCTGCGTCGATCAGCCGCACGAATTCTTCGTCTGTCGGAATATCAGCTCCACCAAGTACTTGTTCACGGTACACAGAAAACGCCTGTCCGCCGCGAGTGAGTATCTCATCTAAGCTACGTATCCGCTTCATTTTTTCTAGTGGCTTGCCCATCACCTCAACTGCCATAATACACCCTTCGTTAATTCCCTATTTTTAGCCGTTTTGCATTATTGATCTCAACCGATAACTTCGGTGATCATTTGGGTCACCTCCTTTGCCGTCAATCGCGGCAAGGGCGATGTTAAAAGCTTCACGTGCAGTCGCAAAATGGACTTTGAATGCCCCCGACTTTTCCGATTCCTCAACGATCCCGTCAAAAAAACGTTTCGCGTCTTCACCGATACATACCGACTGGTCATGGTCGAAAAAGCCGTGACAATACAATTTGATGAACACCCAATCGGACTTGCCCTTAACGGTTACGTTAGCCGACCTCCATCGGCTAAATCGTTCGGCATCGAGCGTTTGATTTGCAGTGAGTGCTCCGTCATCGATTCTCGGAACGGGCAAGCCGTTGATCCGCCGCGTCCAGTTAAATACTAACGGTCCTGTAAAGATCAGCGGCAATTGAGGTGCGTTTCCATTTGTCGACACGCGATGGCCGCGTCTGTGTGGCGCGGATTCGTTTATCGGCAAAGCACATTCATAAACCTGATTGATAACGGCCACCTGGGATTGATCCGGAGCCGAAGGCAGCGTCATATCGGCATAGCAGCCGGTGTCACGCAGGATCTCCATCTCATTATCAACGCCGCAAAAACGTCCACCACAGGAATTTGCAAGAGCAAGGTTACCGTGAACAAAAGCGTACATCGGATTGCCTGCCCCGTCCATTTGCGATAGACATTTGTGCTTGTCGGCGAGCGTATCGCGAAAATCAGTCAGCGTTTGTCGCAAATTTTTCGCAGTGTCCGGCCGTTTTACGCCGTGATGAAGATGCACTTCAACTTCGCCGAGCCCTTCGCTTTGCATCTCGGTCAGAATGTCGAGAACCTCTGGATGATACTGCTCTGCCGGATAAAAATTCGTATGTCGAAACTTTGTGCCGTCAACATCGCGAACAGCTTCGCCCGTTTCACGCGCCATTTTGTGGTAAGCCTTTAGGCGGGTCATCTGCGCCTTATGATCTAGCACTCCGTTCTCACTCCAGCCGGGCTCAAAATGATTGGCAACTGTGATGATAAGGTGCTTTTTCTCGAATGCCGTCTGTTCAAGAAACGACGCCGCACGCGACAACGGATAACGCGCCAGCCACGGAAGATTCCAGCGAAGTTTGGTACTAAATGATGTGTCGTTTGAGGTCATTATCAGGGTAAAACTTCCAGCCACTAGCTTCTGGCCAGGAGATGACTAGAAATCTATTTCGAAAAAGAAGAAGTATCATCGATATATCGCCGGTGCCAAAGCTCTAACATCCACAGTGTCCACAACGCATGTGAATGATCGCGTCGTCCTCGTCGATGTTCGTCGAGAAGCAGGCTGACATATTTAGGTTCAAAATATCCGCGTGACATAAAGCGGCTGTCTGACAGGTCACTCGTAATTCGGTCTTTTAACTGAAGATTGATCCATTCGTTGATCGGCACGCCAAAGCCTTGCTTTTCTCGATGTAGTATTTCACGCGGCACCAGATCGCTGATCGCTTTTTTGAAAATGTATTTTGTTTCCCTTCCCTTAAGCTTCATCGAGGATGGAATTCGCGTCACATATTCGATCAATTTGTGATCGAGCAGCGGGCTTCGCGTCTCCAGCGACGACGCCATGCTCATTCGATCAACCTTGGTCAAAATATCGCTTGGCAGATAGGTTTTGCTGTCCAGATACAGTAAATTTTCGAGCTGCTCATCTGTTGTCACACTACCTGCGATCTGACGAAATAATTTCTCGCCACGCAGGAAGCTTCCGTTCATTTTTGTCCTGATCTCGTTTGAATATAGTTTGCGTTTTCGCGGCCCGTTAAAATGCGAGATGCTGTCGATGTAACGGCCGGCCGCGTCGAGCGAGATATTAAAAAGATAATTCTTGCCAAAGGCTCCATGGGGCAATGCCTCGCTTAACGGACGCAGCAGTTTTTCTCTAACCGCACGAGGTAACCCCTCAAGGCCGCTACGATTTCGGTCGGTGACATATCGTGTGTAGCCTCCGAAAAGTTCGTCACCGCCGTCACCAGATAGAACAACCGTAACGTGTTCGCGTGCCATTTTCGACACCATATACGTCGGCAAAGCAGACGAATCAGCAAACGGCTCGTCAAAATGCCAAACGAGGTCATCGACGACATTGACAAAATCCGGAGTCAAAGTAAATTCGTGATGCTCGGTATTAAAATGAGTGGCGGCAAGGCGCGCATACTTCAATTCGTCAAAACTGTCTTCATTAAATCCGATAGAAAACGTCTTTACCGGCTGGTCCATTATCTGCGACATCAAGCCAACGACTGCGCTCGAATCAACACCACCCGAAAGAAACGCTCCCAGTGGAACTTCGGAGATCAATCTGACACCGACCGCGTCTCGCAGCTTGTCGTAAAGATCGGCAGCAACCTCATCTTCGCCCGTTGTAAGCAGTTCACCTGCAAAATCGAAATCCCAATATTTCTCTGTTCGTATCTCGCCGTTCTTGAAGGTAAGAAAATGTCCCGGCTCAAGTTTTTTGACGCCCTTGAAGATACACAGTTCTTCCGGCACATAGCCGAATGACAGATAGGAATCTAGAGCACCATGATCGATCTCACGGGTTACGCCGCCGTGTTCAAGAAGCACCTTCATCTCGGAACCAAAGACAAATTCGCCACTAGCCGTCATTGTGTAGAACATAGGCTTTTTACCAACGCGGTCGCGCGCCACAAACAAGCTTTGCTCCTCGACATCCCAGATCGCAAACGCAAACATTCCGCGCAGATGCAGCACACAATCCTCGCCAAATTCTTCGTAAGAGTGAATGATCGTCTCGGTGTCAGAGTTCGTTCTGAATTTGTAGCCGCGTGATTCAAGATCTTTTTTCAGCTCACGATAATTGTAGATCTCACCGTTAAAAACGATCAGCTTTGTACGTTCGCCGTTATAGACAGGCTGCTGGCCGTTCGCGAGATCGATGATCGACAACCGACGCATGCCCATCGCCGCTCGGCCTACCACGGCAGTTCCCTGTTCGTCCGGTCCGCGATAGGTGATGACGCGGCACATCGCATCGAGCAACGCAGCGCGTTCTTCCGTGCGGCCGTTAGTTTTTGAAATAAAGCCCGCGATTCCGCACATATTAGCTATCCGTCAGCGGGTGGATGCCGCGCTTTGGAAAAAGCCTCCTCGTGAAATTTCTAACTGTTTGTTTTTCATCATCCTCGATGACGCCCCAGGAGTTTGCAGCGAGCAAATACACAGGCACAAAAACCAATGCTGTAACAAGCAAAACAAAACTGCCGCCTACAAAGCTCAGAGCTGCCGGTGTGTTCAGTGACAAAACACTGGCTGCAAAACCCTCGCCGGCCAGTTTGAGAGATTCATGCGCATTTGTATAAACAATAAATGTGACGACGCCGGCCAATATACTTATCAAGGCTGTTTTTGCCGTGTCCTTGAAAAGCGACAGGTGCCGCGAACCGATCTTTAGCTTATGTATCACCATTGTGTCTGCGATAAATTTCTCGATCAGTATCGCGGCGACCGCAACTGTGATCATTCCCGTCAGGCTAAAGTAACCGAGACCGAAATACAGCACTGCGACCATGCTAGTCAGTACTAAAAGACGCGACAGGAGAAACAGTCTACCGAGTTCCTTGAACGAACGGACGATCGGATCGACAATGAGAACGCAAAATGGCAGTATCGTCAGATTGATGACAAAGATCGAAGCACTCAGTTCATAATCCTGCGTAAAAAGCGTAACGACGAACGTCTTCGCCGTTACCATCAAAAACACGTAGATCGGAAAATAGAAGAATGCAAGTTTCTGTGCCGAACGCGCCAGCAGGCGAATCATTTCGTCACGATCACCCACAAGTTGAAGTTCGTTCATTCGCGGGATTAGTACGGACGTGACCGATTCCGAAAGCATTGCAATCAGCGGTAATTCAAAACAGCCGTAAGCGTAGATGGCATATTCCGAAGGCGAAAATTGATACCCGACAAAGTAATTGTGAATATCGGTTTGAGCTATCCACAAAACTCCTGTCAGCCCGAAAGGCACTGCATACATCATCTGCTCGTGGAAAAATCCCGCATCGAAATGGCGCCAAAATCCCTCAAACCTGGTCCTTAAATAATTGAGTAAAATAAAAGTCTGAATGATTCCCTGGATCATCGCTGCATAGAGAAAAGATTCGACCGTGGCAAATGCAAATACAGCGGTTCCCATCAGCAGCGTCTTCGATAGCGAAGCGAGAACAATGAACATCGTCGCAACTCTAGCTTCCTGATTTGCGATGGCAACAATTTCCAAAAATGTCCCAAATATCCAGATCCAGATAACGACGCCAATCATCGGAGCGAGCTGTGAAAGTTCTTCGCTTCGAAAGATATTGCCCAGGATTTGCGGAAACACTTGCAATGCCAGACACGCCAACCCGCCGACAACAAAATTAAAGATGAGAATATTAAATATCGCTGCACCGCGTCTTGCAGTGCTCTCGCGCGCCAAGAAATAATATGCGCTCATCGAAAAGCCCAGCGGCAAGATGATCACAGCGTTGGTTATTACCAAAAATGCTTGTCGATAATGTCCGACGGCGTCCTGGGTCAGATGCCGGACAATGATGAGAGGCAGGACAAAGCTGAATGCAAAGCCGATGATCTTTGCGACCAGCAGCCAGGCACTCTGTTCTCTTAATGAGATCTTTGCGGTCTCCTTGTTTGTCACTACTTATTAACCATCAACCCGCTGGCCTAGACATGCGCCAGATATTGACCAACTTGCGAAAAACTTCCCAGCACGGCGCTTACCATTCCGAATCGAGCGTGAGTGTCAAACCAACCGGGAATAGACCGTCTGAATATTCGCTCAAGATGTGCGATCATGCGTTTTCCGTTCTGTGTTTGTATCAAATACGAGTAGTCGCCAAACAGCCAGTAGCGGACAAAGATCCTGCGATAGTCGTTCAGGACCTTGTCGCTGCTCTTCCATGTTCCCGCTGTTTCCTCGCCAAATGGGCCTGACGCACCTTCCTCAAACTCGTGAAATTTCAGTCCGTTTGTTGAGGGCAGCTGCGGACGCACCTTTTCAAAGTCCTGTTTGACTGCCTTAAATCCTGAGTAGCCAAGCTGTTCGAGCAGTTCAAATTCGTACTCGAGCTTTCGGAAAACGAGCTTCTCAGAGCGAATAGAAATGTAATCGGGTTTGTTCTCGAATTTGAGCAATGCACGCAGACAGATCGTTTCTGAGCCGACAATATCGGCCTTGAGATAGTGCGGAATTCCGTATTTTTCAAGGCACTGTTCAAAATCGACCGCGGGCACACTTATCAGATCATTTTTGGTGCCCAGAACTTCGTTTCTCGATGCCCAGTCATTACATGCGGTACTCCACAATGCATGATCGTTATTCCGGTAAAATCCTACTTCTGCCGGACGGCCATTTGAAGAAACGTTTTCGGTGATCGCGCCTTCAACGATCTCTAACCGGTCCTCAGCGATCTCACCCTTGAATCGGTTACGGCAAAACTCGACGCTGTCGGGATTAGCCTCAAAAGCGATGACGCGATAGCCCTTTTTCAGGTAATAGTCCGTATCCTGTCCACTTTGCAGTCCGACATCGTAGATCAGGTTCGGATCCTTTGCTGTTTTCTTAAGTTCGTTCATTCTCGGCACTCGAAAAATGCCGCTTGACCGGCAATTTCCTCTCATAAAAAGCAACAATACCCCTTGTTTTTCAGTATTTCCGGCAATATAAGTACTGTTGTAGGTTGAGGATCGGCTACGGACTGGAGTTCATCGGGCATTTTATTAGCAGATGCCGGAAAGTCTCAGACGGGTACGTGTTGAAGGAGAGACGAAAATGCGGGTGAAAGCAGATGGATTTCGGAAAAGGACTCGGCAAAGCCGACCTGAATGCACGCAAATCTTGCGCGCCACGCTCTCCAACCCCTTAAAATTACTTTCATCCAGATCCAATGACGTACCGGATGAATGACTGCACACACGGGACCGGGCATCACGCGGCCTTCGGGCCTGAACATACGCTTGAACTCGAAAACGTGGTTATTTCGTTTGGGGTCGCCGGGGCCGCCCATATCAAAATAATTGCAGCCTAGTTCTTGTGCATCGCGCATTCCGATCCATGTAAGCAGGGCCGCTGGACTCGGTTTTCCTTCAAGGGCATCAACATCTAGTGCGGATAATGTTCCTTCGGCTATCACTCCGCCACTAACAATGATCTGTGCGGCAACTAGTTTGTCTTCGTAAGTACACAGATAAAGCCGCGCGCGGGCATTTTCCGCCCCGAGTTCGATGATTTTTTTCCATACTCTTTTAGGTTTTGAAGAAAGGTTGAATCGCTTTCTAAGCGCGAGCCTTTCAAACAAATCCCATGCAAGATCGAAGTCTTCTTTTGAAGATGCAATACGGAATTCGTAACCCACGTCAGCTGCCTTTCTGATCTTTCTACGTGCTGTCTCATTGAAGGTGGCCAGCGTTTCATGCTTAGTGTCCTTCTGCTGGACGATCAAAAAGTTACGGGGATCGCGCGAAAACGGATATGGTTCTAGCGATTTAACTGACTCAGATCTTCTAAGAATCGAGAAAACTTCGTCCTGCCCATGAGTAAATCGGACAAACGCATAATCCAGATTCTTCGCAAGTTCGATCAGGCTTAAAACACACTTCTCAGCGTCCTCGGGACTTGAACTAAAAATGAAAGGCCCGCGATCCACAAGCGCAAAGCGGAATGGAAATCTTCCAGCTTCCATGATCGCCGCTGTCGCAATGGGGCGATCAACATCTCCGTAATAAAAAAATCTTGTTCTATAACCCTGTTCTTCGTGGGCCTTGACCCAAAACGGGAATTGAAGGTACGGGCAATCCGTGGACGCCAACTTTTGGTCCCAAACGTGAAAAGACTGACTGGGCACTTCGCACCATTCCATTTTTGTAGAAGAGGTCTCGGAATTGTACGAATTATAATTCAACATGAAATTACTTCTCGAAGTCACTGCAAGCCCGTCATCTCTGAGGCTTTCGCAAGATAATATTTTATTATCGAGGCGTTCCCTAATTTATCATACACATAATAGCGTTTGAATCCTTATTTTCAAGAAAATATTCATTCGCTTTTTTGAATATTCGCAGCCAAGCAAAAACTTTTCAAACTGTGGGTTTGCCAAAATCTCTTTCACATTTGGTTTCTATCATTCGCTCTCCGCAAGTACCTCCGCAATGGTCTTTTGTTTTTTATGCCCATTGGTCCTTTTTTTCAAACGCCTAAATCGGGAGCGAATAGGAACAAATAATCGATATACCAAAACCTTCCAAAGGCGAAACAATCGAGGTTTTAGAACTATTGTCACGGCTTCCGGATAGACAAATAAAACCGGCCGGAAGTTTCGTTTGAATTGAAACAGCTGGTTTTTGACACCGTCGCCGGGCGAGCCGATATTATAATATTCACAGCCCTCTCGATATAAGTCTCGCATAGCAAACCAATGGGCGAATGCCGCCGGACTCTCATTTGTCCGCAATCCATCAAGCTCCATCCCGCCGATCATGTATTCCGCGGTTGCACCGTACTTTAGTATCAATATGGCCAGCACTGGACGTTCGTTAAGGTGCGCCTTGTAAAGTCGAACACAATTATGTTTTCTCGCGTGTCGAATTACTCTAAGCCACGCATCAAGCGGCCTATTAGATACCTGAAGGCCTTTCTGGCCAGCATGTCTTTCAAGCATCGGCCAAATGTCTTTAAGGTCTTCCGGATCGTCCGAGACACTGATCTCATAACCTTCTTTCTGGCCTTTTCTGATCTTTCTTCGTCCCGTTTCGTTGAACGACAACATCATTTCGGTGTCGTCATCCAACTGCCGCACCAAAAGGTGATTCCTCGCATTTTCGTAACCTGGATAAAACCCGCCTTTTTCAGTAAGAACAGTGCTCAAAAACATATCAAGCACCGCTTGATCGGAATGGGTGATTTTCAAAAAGAAATAGCCAAGATTTCTAATCAATTGAACGAAACCCTTTATCAAGGAGGAGTCTATTTCGATGTCGGCTAAAGGAACCAAACCGCAGTGCATTATGCCGATTCGGGCTGTCGGCGGGCCCAAAGATAAAAAGCTAGTGTAGACCAAAGGCGTGTGTTTCGTCTGTAATATAAAATACCTTGGAGTCACCCAGCGCTTTCTAAATGATTCCACCCAGTAAGGATATTGTCGGTAGGTAGCCTGCGTTCTCTGAAGGCGTTGATTCCACTCAACGATCTCCTCTCCTTCGACCTCAGCCCACTCTGCTCCGTCCGGCACATTCATTTGAAATCAACCTTCTCCTCGCAAGGTTTAGGCGGAATTGCGCGGTTTTGAAATATGTGGACTGTCGTACGGGATTCCATCTTCTGTTCATCGATCAGTTCAAAGGTTCCGTTCTCTACGATCCGTTCATAATAATTTTCGGGAAGATTGTTATAAATGATCGTAAGTTTTCGCGGTTTATTTTCTAACGACAAACGTAGATTTTCCAATACGATCAACAGAACCGACAGAGGAAACGGATTGAATAAATAAACATAATTGTAGCCATCCAGTTCAGTAAACTCAGTTGCGTCTGCACAATATATTTCTGATCGTTTAGTTAGTCGAAGCCGTGAAAGATTCCTGCGAGCTATCCGAACCCAATCCTGGGAATGTTCCAAGCCATCTATCCTCGCGAATGGGAATTTTGACAACCGGATCATTGCTGCACCCTTACCGCATCCAATATCAATTATTCTATCGGCTTCAGTTATTCCGAGAGTTTCCACTGCTGATTCCAATTCGCTGCCCGAGGTTTGTCGTGGCCTTATCGTTTTACTCGACAACTTCAGGTCATCTAAACCGGTTCCTGAGTTCTTGGTGTATGTCTCCAGATCATCTGAGGCTAGATCCAGATATCCGAGCTGTGTTTTCTTATCAAGCAGTATTACGAATTCCCGCAAACCATGTTCTCGCACGATCCGAAGTAAAGTACGGGATTTTCGCGAAAGGTTCCGTACTGACATGGTTGATCTGTTTCCGTTATTCACGTTGAAAATTTCGCTCCCAATGCAATATCTGTTTCCAGGCTGATCTGATGTGATATTTACCCCATTTTGGGTCAAGTTGAAGGTCACCCCACTTCCCCGGTTTGGGTAACACCCGAAAACTTCCGCATAGTCGGGGAAAATCGATGTCACGCTGCCCCTCTGTGATCCACGGACTGAGATAATATCGTCCGGGATAAAGCCCCAAATCTTCTATGAACGCTTGAATCCTAACATTCCCCTTCGTTGTCCCGGTACGAAGCCCGTCATGCGTAGATCGAATATCGATAAAGGGTTCGCCGGACGAATCATGTATAAGAACTCCGAAACATGGATCGACGACAGGTTGATAAAATTCGGCTTCCATTTCGAAACACACTTTGCTTCCGACAGGAAAGGCGCCTTGTTGTTTTCCGGCTTCGTCTAAAACGGCAAGCCGTGTAAGACAAGCCTGCCCTGATCCCTGCCTGTCCTGCCAATCACGAATGTCCAGGCTGGTGCCTTGACGCGAATCGGACAGATAATCGCTAACGATCTCGGACGGAGATCCTGTGCTGTGTATTTGTCCGTTTCTGAACAGAATCGCCCGTTTGCAAAGCTGCTGGATCGTAGACATATTATGACTGACGAATAGCACTGTTCTACCCGCGCCCGCAACCTTCTCCATTTTTCCCAGGCATTTTTCCTGAAAGGCGGAATCCCCAACGGCGAGAACTTCGTCCACGATCATGATCTCAGCCTCAAGGTGGGCCGCCACAGCGAATGCCAGCCGGACAGTCATTCCGCTGGAGTATCGCTTGACGGGCGTGTCAATAAATTTCACAACCTCAGCAAATTCAACGATTTCGTCGAATTTTGAGTGTATCTCCGCCTTGGTCATGCCAAGAATAGCGCCGTTGAGAAACACATTTTCGCGTCCGGTCAGTTCAGGATGAAACCCGGTGCCGACTTCCAAAAGGCTTGCAATACGGCCTTTGACACGGACTTCACCACTGGTTGGTGCTGTGACTCTTGACAGTATTTTAAGAATCGTGCTCTTTCCCGCTCCGTTGCGTCCGATGATGCCGAGAACTTCTCCCTGATGAACATCAAATGAAACATTTCTCAATGCCCATATTTCATTTTCACCGTTCGCTTCCCCGCCGTTCGATCTTTTGACAGCCTGCGCATCGACCTTAACAAACGGGTCGGGCCGTCCTCTGAGTTTGGCCCATTTGCGGCTGACGTCATCCACCAATCGCTTACCGCTAATTACGCCAAGCCGGTAATGCTTAGAAAGATCGTCTACCTGAATCACGATTTCGGACATATATCTCGACAAACCCGAGCGGGATCGCTGAACCAAACTACTGTGATTTTCGCACATTTGGGCGGGGAAAGTTACGTCAAAGTGAGAAAACCGTATAATATTGAGAAGTTGATATTTCAATTTCACCCAGTCAGACGAAGCGTCTGCTGAGGGCAGCAAAACGGGATTTGCTAATGTCGCCTTTGCAGCGTGGGTTTGCTACTGGATTCTGATGTGTTGGATGTGGCGTTCGCGTCGTAGGTGAGAACGGTACCGCCGAAGCCGACTGCCCAGCCTCTATCGCCAGCAAAAGTGATTTTTTCGAGATTATGGCTTGTAGGTGAATTTCCGTCGGTCCAGGTCTTGCCGCCGTCGCGTGTTCGGACGATCATTCCTTTGTCGCCAACTGCCCAGCCGTTGGCCGCGTCGGTAAAGTAAACGTCCTTTAGATCGACCGTTGTTACCGATTCGATCTGCCGCCAAAGCCTGCCGCCGCCGTTTGAACGAAATATTCTTCCCTTCGTTCCGACCGCTACGGCGCCTTTTTCACCGGCAAATGACACGGCGTTAAAACGCGTATCGGTATTGCCTAAAAGCGAAGCCTTTTCCCACGTCAAACCGGAATCTTCGGTAAAAATGATCGTACCGCCGGTGCCGACAATAGTTCCTATCGGGCTGTCGGAAAACGCTCCGTCAAGCAGGAGAAAATGAATTGCGGTTTGGCTCTTCTTCCACGAAATGCCGTCTTCCTGCAGCATGTAAAAAATGCCGCCTTCGCCAAATGCGGTTCCGGCGCCGTTCTTGTTAAACAGCAGCTTTGCAACACGTTCGCGTCCGCCGTCCTGAAACTCGATACGTTCCCAGGTGCGGCCTCCATCGACGGTCTTTCGCAGATACGACGAAGCGTTCACGCCGCGAGCATAAATATTACGTTCGCAGAGTAGCCAGCCGGTCGTCTCGCTCGTGAAATAGACTTGAACAAAAGTGTCCGTCGTGAATTTTGTCTGCTGAACCCAGGTCTTGCCGCCGTTATCGGTCGAGAGCATAACGCCGTCGCCGCCGACGATCCAACCCTTTGTCTGGTTCACAAAAAAGACATCGCGAAACCACGCAAAGCTGTTCGTATGTTGTTTGACCCATGCGGCATTGGCTGTCTGGATGCATAACAGAAGAATAAATAAGATTGATAAACGATAGATCTTGATCATGCAAAGCTACTCAGAATTCGGAATTTCGTTCTAGAAAAATATCCTCGCCGCGCTGGCGCTGCCAAGGACTGAAAGGAATTTTTCGATGGTGAATCCCTTGCCCGCGACAAAAACCTGGTCGCCCGGATTAAGAAATACCATATCGGCCTTTCCGCTCTCCATAGCGCTGAGGCTTACCATTTTGCGGGTAAGACGCTGATCCTTGCCGTAGCTGACAATATAGACTTTGTTGCGGTCGCCGTTCTTTGTAACACCACCGGCATCGAGAATGGCTTCGTAAACGCTGACCTTGCGATCCATTACGCGAACGCCGGGCGTTGCAACATTGCCCATAACTGCGAAGCGAGTTGCCATTGCCTTGTCGAGCGTAACGCTGACCTTGGGGTCGATGATAAATTCGTCGAGCTTCTTTGTGATCTCCGCAGCAACTTGTTCGACGGTCTTTCCCGCGACCATTATGCCCTCGCGGATCAACGGATACGAGATGCGCGCATTCGGCGGGACGGTAATTCCCGTTTTGCAATAATCAGGACACTGGCCAAAAACTTCGACCGATATCATATCACTCGGACCGAGCCGGTATTCCTTGAGATAGTTGTTGTAATACGGCAATATCGTCTCAGCCTCCGGCGTATCGATCTCAGTTGCGTCACCTGTCTCGCCATCGGTCGATGTCGGTGCCGGAAGCGGAATGGCTTTCTCCGCACTAGCATCGGTCGCCGCAACGGCCTTGCCATCTTTCATTTTCGGCGGTGTCGTCTGGCTGATGGCCGTCGTGATCATACTGAACACGAATGTAGCCATTATTGTGGCGTTTCTAACGAATATTATTGCTTTCATCTCGATTTCCTCGTCCGTTAATTAAATAACTATTGCTCTCGCTAATCCAGATTTTCCTATCTGCCTTTACCGAAAAGCACGGTTTTTACTGTGTCAAAGACGATCATCATGTCGAGCGCGAGACTCTGATTTTTGATGTAGTAAAGGTCGTACTGCAGCTTCTGGATCGCATCGCTGACCGATGCTCCATACGGATATTTGATCTGCGCCCAGCCTGTCAATCCGGGAGCAACCAAATGACGATGCTCATAAAAGGGAATCTCTGTAGCCAATTGTTTTACAAAATGCGGTCGTTCGGGCCTTGGGCCGACAAAGTTCATTTCGCCTTTCAGTATGTTCCAAAATTGCGGTATCTCATCTATCCGCAGCTTGCGAATAATTTTGCCGACGCGTGTCGTGCGTTCGTCGTTGGACGCGGCCCATATCGGTTTGCCGTCGGCCTCTGCGTCCGTCGCCATCGACCGAAACTTGATGACATTAAAGATGCGGCCGTTCATCCCAATTCGCTCTTGTTTATAAAACACCGGACCGCGCGATTCGAGTTTGATCAAGATCGCCGTGAAGAGCGCAACGGGTAGAGATAGCACAAGACCGATCAACGCCAAAAGCCTGTGAATGATCTCGCGAATCACCGCACGTATCGGCGAGTCACGCCGTCGGCCCGCAAATATCAGCCAAGACGGCCTCAGCATATCGACATGAACTTTCCCAGTGATGCGTTCAAAGAATGACGTACATTCTTCGATCGAAACATCGCCTGCGAGACTCATTTTCAAAAGTGCTTCTGTCGGAAATGCTCCGCGGCGTTCGCGAACGGCAATAACAACGCGGTCGATCTTTTCGCTGCGAATAATTCCTTCGAGGTCGATCGCACGACCCAAGATTTCCGACCGTCCGAGCTTTTCCTTTGGCTTCGCACCGTTCTCGGATACAAAACCGACGATGCGATAACCCGCATCACGCCTTTCCCAAACCGCCTCAGCAGTATCGAGAGCCGTTTGACCAGTGCCGACAACAAGTATTTTTTCACCGATCCCGGGATGTCCGGTCAGTTGATGAATAAAGATTCTCCAGCCCAAAAGCAAACACAATACGATCGGCACCGAGATGACTGAAACGCCCCGGCCGATCATTAGCGGCGGCACGAAATAGAACAACAGAGCGAGCAGTACCCATGCAATGCCCAATGCCTGAACAAGCCGCAGCAGCAGCTCGCGGCGATTGGTCATCACGATGTAATCGTATAGATCGTAAAAGTAGAGGATCAATAAGCAAACGGCTGATGCAAGTGCGATCTTGAGCCAGCCGTTCTTTGCGTTCAATTCGTTTTGGGAACCGGAAATACCGAGGCGGAGATACATTGCCAGCATAACGCCGCTGTAAAGAAATGCGGCATCGGCCAGTATCAGCCAAAATATCCTCGGACTAAATCGTGTGGCACCCATAGTAAAATTTACGGACTCGGCAATTCGTTCAAACGTTTGTAGTTGTAATAGCCGTAGTTATAATGCGATTCGTCCAGAACCGCTTCGCTCTGATTGAGAACGACGCCTAGCAGACGCTCCTTAGGCAGCGGTTCGAGAAGCCGCTCGATCGCACTGTAACGCGTTCGATTTGCACGGACCACAATGATCGCGCTGTCAGCCTGATTGATGAGCACTGTCGCATCGGTAAAGATGCCGAGCGGCGGTGCGTCGATGATGACATAGTCAAACATCTCTCGCGCCTCGCGCAATATCTCTTTGAATTTTGGCCCTGAGATCAGTTCGGCAACATCGTTTCGTGCATCACCGCCCGGCAAGATATGAAGTCCGGCGGGCTCGAGCTTGACTATCGACTCGGCAAGCGTGGATGTGCCTGCTAATACATCGGAAAGCCCTCTGTCTGTTTCAATACCTAAATAATCTGCAAGGCTCGGCATACGAAGGTCGCTGTCGATTATCAAGGCCCGCACACCGTCTGTCTGCGCAAGCAGCCAGGAAAGATTGAGAGCCGTGACCGATTTCCCTTCGCTTGGATTTACGCTGGCGACGACGATGGCCTGCAGCTTTTGCCGTTGGCTCTTATGCAGAACGTGTGTTCTAAGGCTGCGATATTCTTCGCAATAGCTCGAGTGCGGGTGCGTTATCGACACAAGTCGTGGCTCGACGCGCGTCGCGTCGACAGTCCAACTGACAAAGTCAGGTAGATGTCGAGCTGCGACGAGCGCCGAGCTTTCAGCGTTCATATTTGCCCCGGCAGTTATTTCCGTTTCCAAATCAGGGAGTGCCGTCCCGACAGAGGAATGCGGCTGCCCTATGAACGCCGAACCTGGATTACCGATCTTAAAGTCCGCGGATGATAGTAATTCCGGCGGCTTGTTGTCACGTCGTCCGTTCCGGTCGAACGGCACGATGTTTGCCGATGGCGAGATTATTTCGCTGTCTGGACTATCGGTAAGATTTTTTTGTAATGCTTTAAGGATACTCATCTTCAAAATGCTCCGTTCTCTATATCTCGGTGTCGTTGTTATATTTTGTAAAAACGGCCGCCAAGTTCGAGATCGACTTCTTCTTCTATATCTTCAAAGATCAATGTGCCGCTATCTCCATTTGTAAATCCATTCGAATTCGATTTGCCGTTTATATAGCCATTTGCATGACCGTTCGAATGCCCATTTGCATAAACTCTCTCCGTCTCCGCGTCTTCCCTGAAGATACGCGGCTTGGTCGCTGCGGTACGGGCTTGACCTTCCCACAGATCATCTTTGCTGTCGGCTCTCATAACACGTCCACTTATAGCGGCCTCAGGCGTATGCAGAGTTTCGTTACGCGGCAGCAGATCGAGATTGTCCGCTACATCTTCGATGATCTTTCGTCCGATCATCTGTTCGCCCTCGGAGTAAGCGGCGAGCATCGCGTTGTCGCAGAGGTTGTTGATATTGCGTGGAATGCCCTCAGAGCACTGGAAAATAAAATCAACGGCACCCGGTGTAAAAACATGCGGCTGCTCGGCTCCCGCGATCACGAGACGCTCCGAGATGTACCTATCAACCTCCTCGACATTCGGGAATGGATGCATATTACATCGAAGTGCGACTCGCTGTTTCAACTGACGCAGATTTGCCTGATTGAGTTTGTCGCGAAGCTCCGGCTGGCCAGTCAACACTATCTGTAAGTGCTTTGCATTGTCAGATTCAAAATTGAGCAACAGGCGAATCTCTTCCAGCACATAATCCGACAGCTCGTGAGCTTCGTCGATGATGATCACGGTGCGAAGGCCGCGTCGATGTCTTTCTTCGAGCACCTTGCCAAGTGTATTAAGAAGATCGCTCTTATTCGTCCAATCCTTAATGCCGAGCATCTGTGTCACGTGCTGATAAAATTCATCGATCGACAGACGCGGATTAAATACATATGCCGCGAGCACCGACGAGTCCAGTCGCCGCAAGATCCAACGCAAAGCCGTCGTCTTACCTGTGCCGACCTCGCCCGTGAGAACGATCAAGCCTTTAGCATTCTCAAGTCCGTAATACAGGCTTGCAAGGACCTCGTTATAACTTGGCGTGAACACGATAAAACGCGGATCTGGCGTCAGCGTGAATGGAATATCGTCTAAACCGAAGAATTCTTTATACATAATTTACCTCTCGTAAAAGTGACCTTTTAAGGCGTTCACCTGTTGGTAAGAGAAAGACCTAAAGGCGTCACTTTTCCCTATGCTTATGAAACTAATTTCTCAAATATATGCGTCGCCTGAATTATGATCACGATCAACGGAATGATGCCCAAGGCCGCAGCCGTTCCGGCCATCAGCTTTAACCAGCCCGAACGCTTCATCCACGCTTTCTCATCTGCTGAAAGAAGCGGCGGCACCGATGCCAAAACTGGAAGCCCTGTGTAGTGTTTTGCGTCCTCGATATTCTGAATCTTTAAGAGCTTTGGAATTTCATAGAATGCGGCAAGGATAAAGCCGAATAAAAGGCCGATCCCCGTTCCGAGCAGCGTCAATAAAAATCTCTTTGGAGCGACAGGCGACTGAGGCACATTTGCCGGGTCCTGAACGCGGATCGTTTCGCCTTGCGCATTCGTCTCAACACCGACTACTGTTTCGGCGTCATTCTTTTTCTTTAAGATCTCGTCGTAGGTCTGTTTTGCCGACTGATACTGGGCAGTAATGCCCTCTAACGCGACCTTCACATTTGGGATCGAATTGATCCTCATTTCAAGAGCGGTGATCTGGCCGGCGTTTTGCTGACGTTCAACGTCTTTGCCGGTTATCTGCTGTTCGATCTGACTGATCTGCGATTGGATCCGTTCGTTCTCAAGTTCGAGGCTCTTTCTCTGAAGCTCTGCTTTGCGTGAGCTCGATTGTGTCGCGACAGCTACTCGCTTTTCGCTGCTCTTCTTCAGGTTGTCAAACTCATCATTCACCCGCTTGATCTCACTTTGCTTTGCAATCACAGCCGGATGCTTTTCTTTATAGACTTTCAAAAGGTTGTCCAACTGAGCGTTGAGATCGGCACGCCTTTTCATCAATTCGCCGTAGGCCGGAGTGTTTTCCGGATCGGAAACCTGACGGGCAGTGTCCTGAGTTTCTTTCTGGCCAAAATCCTCGATCACGCGCATCTGGCGATTGTTCGCCGCTATTGAGTCGCTGAGACGGCCTTTTTCGTTAAAAAGCGTCTGCTTCTCTTTTACGATCGTGTCCTCGCGTTGACGAAGTCCAGTCAGTTGGGCGACAAGCCCCTGTTCAGATTCCGGCAGCGTCGTAACGTTTTGCATCATGATGTCGAGACGCTGTTTTTCGAGATCGTCGAGTGCGATTTTCTTTTCGTTGAGCTGTCGTTCAAACAAGTCTTTGGTCGATTCGGCAATTTCAGTTTGCGTCTGGACCTGAGCGTTGACATACTTGCTGGCAAGCTCGGCGGTAACGTTTCGAGTCGCTTGAGGATCGCGGTCGCGATACCTAACGCGGAAAGCCGCAACCTTTTCACTGCCCGGTTCTTCCAAATCTACCTTTATATTCTTGTACATTTTTTCGATAATCAGTTCCATCGGCAACCCGGCAGCGCGTTCTTGTTTATACAGGTCGTATTTCTGAACCATCGGTTCAAGAGAAGAGCGGCTCAGGACTTCCTGATTGATTGTTTGAAGGCGTTGCGAAAGGTCTTCGTTTGTCAAAGATTGAACGAGATTTGAAGAAATTGTTGGTGGTTTTACCGTTAGCAATGACGTTGATTCGTAAATGCTCGGCAGCTTGTACACTACATAGCCGATCGCTGCGGTCATTGTAAGCGTGGGCAGTAGTATCAGCCATTTCTGGCGTTTGAGCATGCCGAAAAGTTCGCCGGGTTTTCTTTGTCTGAATTCAACACTCATTTCTCTTACTTCCTAATTAGTCAGTTCCTTTTCACTAAATTTCTCATCGGCCGTTTTGATATTGCCACGGTTTAGAAACCAGCGAAGCAGCACAACGGCGACGATCAGAGCAACACCGAATACAAAAAGTTCCATTGCCTCGGGTATTCCTACCAGAAAGGCTTTGACCGCAGCCAGATTTGCGATTTCGATCAAAAAGAACATGCCCAACGTACTCCTATAGATTTGCGAGGAGGTTCTTTGCGTCGCTGACCTCTCTCTGGCTCAATTCATTAATACTGCGAAGCGAAGTCTCAGCCTCGCGGCGTGCCGAAACCTTGTCGCCTGCTTTCGCAAGTGCCATTCCCAGACGCACGCGATAGCCGGGCGTTGATGCCGTTCCGCCTCTTTGTGCATTGGTCTCGTCGAGGGCTACTGCTTTCTTCAATTGTTCGACAGCGGGTGAATAGAGGCCTTTCTTGAGAAAGACCGAGCCAAGCGTGTCGTAAAATCCGGCGACCGCCTGATTCTTGCTGACAGCCGATGTCGCAAGCTGCAAAGCCTCGTCCAGATTCCCCTGATTCTCGGCGATCAGCCACGCAAGATTGTTGGCGGCGATAGCTGTTTCCGGTGCTATCTCAAGTGCCCTGCGATAGTTCATTTCTGCATCCGCAGTTTTCCCGCGACCGTCTTCAAGAATGCCGAGCATTGTAAAGACCTGTGCGGACGGCCGTTTCTCGACGACCTTCTGATACTGTGCGATGGCCTCGTCTGTGCGGCTTTGTGAAACAAGCAACGTCGCGTAGGCCGAATATGACTGAAGATAGTTTTCGTCGAGGTTGATCGACTGAAGCAGCTCTTGCTCAGCGGCTGACGGATTCTTTTCAGCCGAGAAAATTGTAGATTTCAAATAACGTAATGCCGCAAGAATGTCATTTCTGCCGCTGTAAGCAGCGATAAGTTCGTCAGTCTTGGCGTGTGCTTTTTGTGTCTGATTTAATTGGATCGCAGCCGTAACAACGCCGCTCACAGCGTCGAAATTCTGCGTGTCTAACGCAAGGGCTTTGTCATACAGGTCAAAAGCTTCCTGATAATTACGTTCAGCAATACTAACCTTCGCGAGGTTGACCATCGCTGCCGATGAATGCGGAGACAATCTTACAATCTCCTGCAAGTCGGCTTTCGCCTCAACGGTCTTACCGAGGTCAAGATAAGCAAGCCCTCGCGACGTTAAAGCACGCACACGAATGTCCTGCGTTTCCTGCGGGACGGTCCCTGTGTTCGAAACTGCCGCGTTGGCCTTGTTGATAAGTTCGTTCGCCAGCTTCAGAGCAGTTTCTGGTTCACCGGTCGAAAACGCGGCCTGAATTCTCAACAAACCTGTTTTCAAATACGTCGGATGATAGCGTTCCAGATCAGTAATAAATACACGTCCCTGATCGATCTGCCCAAGCGAAAGTTTCACCTGCGCCATCAGGAACAAAGCTTCTTTTCCACTTGGATATGTCTTTATTACCTCTTCAAGGTCCTTGACGGCTTCGTCGGGCTTGTTTTGCTGGATCTTCAACCGTGCCCTTAGCGTCAGAGCTTCGGAATCAATGTCATTGATCGCAAAAAGAGCGTCGAGCTGCTCGTTAACGCCCGCGATATCTTTTCGGTCGAGATAAATTTGCCCGAGCTTATAACGGGCTCGAACGTATTCAGGCGTGTCCGTCAGAATATTCTGCAAGACATTTATCGCGTCTTCGACTCGTTCAGAATCTGTATAAAACTCGGCGAGTTCAAGACGGCTTTCAGGACTGTTTTCCTGTATTTGAACTAGCTCTTTATAAACGGCTTCAGCTTTTTCAAGCTGGCGGCTCGTGACATAAAAATCTGCAATGGCTTCGTGTGCCTCGATACTTTTTGCATCGATCTCGATAGCTTTCTTGAACTGCAATTCAGCATCGGCGTCGCGATCTGCATACGTCAAAAATCTGCCGTATTCCGTGTAACCGAGAATCGCAGTCGGATTTGCCTCGATGCCTCTGAGGATCGCGGCTTCGGCTTCGGCGGCTTTTTCACGCGTCGTGTAAAGCCGTTCGAGGCTGATATAAGATTCAATGCGTTTCGGATCGAGAGCAATGGCTTTGTTAATAGCGTCTATTACAACTGAATCCGGCTTGCCCTGGGCGGCGAGAATGGATGCTCCGAGAATGTGGCCTTCAATAAATTTGCTGTCCGCCGCGAGAATTTCGTCGCGGATCTTTTCAGTCTCGGCGATCATCGGCGGCTGAAGCAAAAGGAAATAATTGCCTAGCTTAGCTTTGGCTTCGAGATTCGAACCATCCAGATCGACTGTCTTGCGAAGCTCTTCTAACGTCTCGTTAAACTGCCCTAGATTCTCGTATGCACGGGCCATGCCCCAATGCGCCGCTGCCGATTCCTTATCCGACTCAACAGCCGAACGAAACTGCATCAGAGCGTCGTTAAATTTGCGTTTTTGTAAGTATTCTTCGCCCTTGGCAAGAAATTTAGAGGTCGAGTGGCCGCATGAAACAAGAAACAAACTTAGGCAAAGTAGTAGGGAAAGGTGAGCAAAACGGGAAGTGAAAATTGGGCACTCGCGGTATAACATATCTTTTTCGCTTCGATCTTACTTACTGATCAATGTCGGGGCGACGACGGTAGATCTCGCAGGATCGAGAAAATTGGTTGATCCCGAGGGGAAAGTCTCGGGATCGGCCTGGTAATCAGATTTCAAAAACTAAAATCAAGTACCGAACTTCATCGGCACTTTGGGAATACAGTCAATCGAAAGTTGTTTTCAGAAAAATGGGTTGTATTCAGCGATGGCTGAAGAGATTTGATTAAAAAAAGCCATCGGAAAGGGTCAAAAAGCCACCGGAGACCCCCCAAAAAGCCATCGGACACCCTCAAAAAGCCATCGGAAAAATCAAAAAAATCTTAGCTAGACGAGCGCGTAATGCTTTGGAAACCGCTAAAGGTTTTGATCGTTTTGGTGAGTTTGTTGTGCGAATGCGTGAGTAAATACGGAAACGAATGTGATGTTTAACTCTTCTTTGCGTCTTTGCGGGAAACTTCTTGTGCCACGCTTGACACAAATCGTAACTCGCGCTACGATTAAAAAATGGAAAGAAAATGGATAGAATTTGAAGGGTCGTCGGACCGGCACACAACAGGCCAGCTTTATGCGAGCCTAAATCAGAAAGGGCAGATACTGGTGAACAGCCATACTTACGACCAGATGGAAACGCCTGAAGCTGTCACGCTTTTATACGAACCGGAAACAGAAACGATCGGCCTTAGGCCTGCGAGCCCACTGATGCCCAACGCGTTTCCCTTTCGAAAGAACGGCGTGTCCGGTCACCGCCTTATCTTCGCCCGGCGATTCGCAAAAAAACACGATATACGCGTCGATCACACCATCAGCTTTTATATGGCCGAGATAGAAAAAGGAATACTTGTCCTCAGCCTACGACACACGGTAAGAGCACCGCGCGGCCATAGTCGAAAGTCAAAGAAAAGCTGATGAACAAGTCAGAAAATTATCACGATCCGCAGGGCAGTGTCGGGCAAATGCAAAAGCCCGCACGTAAGTAAGGGCGGAACACTCAACTTGAATGTGCCGCCCTAACTGATGTGCGGGCTTTCGCATATTTTTAGGACAGCTCGACCTTTCCGTTAGAAACAGTCACACGCGGCTCGCCTTCGTTGAACATTATCCGTTCGAACGAGATGGGCGAGACGGCTCCCGGTTTTCCGACGGCAACAAATCTAAGGTTCAGAAGCACACCGTCACTGTCTATTGGCATCGCTCCGTAAACGACCACCCTCAACAGTCCGGGTTCGTGAGCATTGGTAACAACACTAAGTCCGCTGCTCACCGTTCCGGCCAATTTAACTGCATCTGAATCGGGCTGGATCACGGCCGGATCGTAACGAAGATCGAATTCATAGGCGATGATGTCTTTGTTCGCAACGCCGCGAACGACGAGCGGAACCAGGATTTCCTTGCCGGTCTGCGTAACAAGGAGAGGTGCCGTGACAGCCGTTGTTCTCTCAGGGCCGTTTTGCCCTCTAGCCGGCGTCGGCCCTCCGCCACTCCAGTTTCCGGAAACTTCGCCTTTCAGATAGGCGTTGTAGTCTTCATTCCCAATTGGTGATACCAATCCAAAATATGTTCTGCTCGATGGAGCAAACTCCCATATTCCCGTAGTTCCAACACCCGGAGGCGGATTGGGCGGCCCGGCAACAAAATTTGCGATCATTGCGGCGTCAAACGAAGATACTGTGCCGCTCATGCTGACATCGGCAACAAATCGCTGTCTGACGGTCAGATTGATCATTCCTGCGACCTTCTGGGCGATCAAGCCTGAATCATAGGCGGTGATCGCTCCAAGAAGATCACTACCGGCTGCTTTTGAAGGCGTTATAGTGTACAGGCCAAAGCCAAACCCGTCGAGTTCATAGTTGCCAAAAGCATCGGTCAATTCGGAAACCGGCACCGGCCCGGCAGCACTCATCGTTACGTTTGATACAGGACGCGTAAACGGTGCGATAAGAACATTGTCATAGCGGATCGCTCCGCTGACCACGGGCGAAGCAACCGGCGTCGCGGTCGCGGTCGCCAGAGGCGTTCCGGTATATGTTGGCGTTGGCGTTGAATTCGCCGCGATCGTAACGCTGCCGTTTGTTGTCAACGGAACCGGACCGCCATTCAAGTTATTGAAGCGAAAGGCGTGAAAGAGCGTTCCCGGACCCGGAGTGTAGTTTTGAAAAGCCACAACAGTAGCTTGGCCAGGTGCTCCTACGATGTTGAAGATCAAGTTTACCAGCGTTCCCGCTCCCGCTATTGGCGGCGGCCCTACCGGCAGATCACCGGAGACCTTAAGATACGCTGGATAGTTCGCATCCGCCGATAAAACCATCCCGCTGCTCAACGTGCCGGTACTGTCAAAAGCCGGAGACGCAGGCGTCATAACAGCCGGATCGAACGAAACATTAAGGTCAAACGAAGTGATGTCCAATCCCGTCGTATCGCTAACCGTGACCGGAACCGAGATCGTTGAGCCGGGTAAAGCGGCAACGATCGGAAGCGAAACCGTTACAAAAGGATAGACCGGTGTCGCAGTTGCAGTCGCGGTATTTGTTGGTGACAGGGTTCCGGTCGCTGTGGCCGTTGCTGTTGAGGTAGGCGTCGCCGTGTTCGTCGGCGTTCGGGTACTTGTAGGCGTGCCCGATGGCGTGAACGCTGCAAGCGTAACGGTTCCGCCAGTCATCGTCCCTGTTGACGGTGTTCCTTCGTTGAAAAGAAAACTCTGATGCGTCCTGCCGCTCGGATCGGTGTAATCCTCAAATGTCAACGCTGTTGACTGGCCCGGAGCTCCAATGACATCGAACCGCAGATCAATCAGCGTCCCTGAACCGGTCAAAGGGTTGGTAGAGAATCCTGAGACTATTAACTGTCCCGGATTGCTGGCATTCCGAAAGACATTCCACGACCCATCGCCGGTTAATGTTCCAGATGTGTTGACCGGTTGTGTCATCGGCTGCAAAACCGCAGGATCGAATGTGACCTGAAACTCGAAAGAGATCGCGCCAAGACCTGTCAGATCTCCAACCGTGACGGGAACGATAGCCGTTCCGCCTGCATTCATAGTCGGAAGCGAAACGGCAACGGCACCCGGCTGACCGTCGTAATGCGGCCCCGCTCCGGAAACATCACCCATAAGCAACCCAGGCGGCACAGTCGTTCCAGTACTTCCGGTGTTACCACTGTTGACGACGTAATTCGCTACCCGTGAGGCATCAAAAGATGAAACTTGGGTCTGCCCGTTTACCCTTGCCGCCGTCAACTGGTTAGCGATCAGAGCCGGAGGCAGCGCGACGACGTGTCTTACTATCAGCGCCGCGTCGAACGTCGTTATCGCATTCAACGGAGTGGTCATCGCACGCGGTTCGGCGGCCGCGTCACTTTCTTCGATGTATGGGGCAATGTCATTCGGCGCAGCAGACGATAAAAAACCAAATCCGCTGCCCCAATCGGCGCTCACGGCGATGGCCGCGAAGGCACAAAATATTAATGTAATAACGAAAATACGCGACGATGATGCGTTAGGCATAGCATAGCTCCTTTTTGTGGGTTGTCGGAATACACAATTCACGCCAGTCAGACGAACCTCGGTAGATCAGCTACAACGCAAAAAGAAGATTGGCCTGAAAAGGTAAATTCGCAATCAGTATGCTCCTGAAATCCGCTTATTGCAAGCAAAATCATCAATTACAGTAGGCAGCACACTAGATTTCCGTTATTAGTAGCACACGATATATCCACCCTAAACCGTCTATTGCGAAACTCTAAGAACGGCGGATCATTCGGGTACGAACTGTGTCAGGTTCTCGGCGAGGCGGGCGGAGAGGTCGGTGGCGGCTTGGACGGCGGCTGTTTCATCGGTTCCGACGCTGGTCATTACGCGGACGATAGAGCCGTCGCTGCGGCGGCGTGTGATGCTGTCGAGGACGGTGTTGACCTTGTCTCGGTATTCGCTGGCTTCGGTGCGGCCTCGGCCTTGATACCAATAGATCATCACTTCGTTGTAGATGCCGTTTTGGATGGTGTAGCGGTTTGCCTCGAAGGTGCGGCCGTCGGCGGTCGTGATATTGATGCGCTGAGGGTCTTTCATCACCCAACCGGCTCCGGGCAGGCAGTTTTGCGGGCTGTGATATGTCGATCCCGAACGCTGAGATGCGTAATATCCGACGTAGATATTGGCGATGCGTCCGTTTGGCAACGTATATTCGCGCATCGTGTAGTCAGTCGCCCGGAGAACGCTCTCGACCGACTCGTCAAATGTGATCTCGCTTCCCTTTTGCCGCCAGTCACCTAGAGTTGCCGGAACTTCCGCAAGAGGGCGTCGGACGATCTCGGTCTCACTGCGGGCCGCGAACCAGTTGATGAACAGGCCGCTCAGAACAAGACCGGTGATTAGTGGCAACACCGTTCGATTGCGGATTGCGGATTGCGGATTGCGGATCTGAAAATCGTTATCAGTCGGTGCTGATGAACGGTCGTTGAATATTTTTTGTAAGAGATAGTTTGCTGCTAGGAGCAACGCCAGAGCGGCGACGTAAACTAACCAACCGGACGCTTCGTGCCAGACGCCTTCGGATGCTTGTTTGCCGTAATAGTAGGTCAGAACGCCGGTCGAACTAACTCGCGCGGCATTTGTGAGAACGGCGATCGGCACGGCGGCGATCATCAGCAAACTTGCACGCCAAAAGTCCGCAGCAGAAAGTTTGCCGCTGATATTTTCCGCGTTGCGGGTGAAATACGCGAGTATCAAAGCAAGCGTTACGAGCGTCATCAGTGAGCGAATTCCGCTGCAGGCTTCGACGACCTCGAGCGAGATCGTTTGTGTAGATCCGCGAGGCAGAATGTCGATGACATTGCCGTTCCTAAGCGTCGGGACTTCGAACAGCCTGATGCCCCAAACCGCCATCTGCGACGCCCATATCTGAAGCGGAAACGCGATGCGGTTAAAGATGATCTGCGGTATCGGTATAGCGAGAAGCAGGAGAGCAAACGGCACAGCCAAAAGCGATAGTATTTTTGTGCCGTAGAGATAAACGACTATCGCGGCAAGCATCAGGACGAGCGAGATACGTGTGGTGAAAAGCTCGGCTCCGAGTGTACCGGCAAACAGCAGCAAAATTGCCAATATGCCTGTCACACCGCCGAGCCAAACGAGACCGCTTTGTGCGGCATGTTTGAGAGCGGGCCATTCCTTCCAAAGAATGAAGCCAATGACAACCGGAACGAGCAAGCCGTGTGAATAATTCTCATCCGACCACCAATCGCGAGCGAGTTTGGCGACGACGGTTGCGTACAAAAACACAAAGGCAGCCGCAATGGCCGCAGCATTGATAAGATGGTTGTTTTTGTTATGCGACAGTTCGCTCATACGCTAAGAGCGAGTGAAACGTCTAATAAGGTTGGTTTTCCGCCTTATCGCGTCCGATTTAGGATCAGATCGGCGAGTTGGTGGAGCAGCTCGGTATTATGGCTTATCGAGGAAAGAGCGTCACAGGCTTGCTGATGGATTTGATTTGCCATTTCTCGCGTTTTTTCGATGCCGAAATGGCTAGGGTAAGTAGCTTTTTCGGCGGTGACGTCTTTACCGGCGGTTTTGCCAAGCGTTTCGCTCGCCTGCGTTATATCGAGCAGGTCGTCTGTGATCTGGAACAACAAACCCAGATTCGAAGCGTAGTTTTCGATGGCGAATAGTTCGTTTGGTGACGCATTTCCGATGATCGCGCCGGCTAAAGCCGAGGCTGAGATCATCGCTCCAGTCTTTCCGCGATGTATCTGCTCAATCTCGGCGATGCTAAGTGTTTTGCCTTCGGCATCGAGATCGAGCTGCTGGCCCGCAACCATTCCAGAAGGAGTTCCGGCGGCGGCGGCGATCATTGAGATGAGTTTTATGCGAGTATCAGCCGGCAACCTCTCATCATCAGCGATCGCTTTAAATGCCAGTGTCTGCAAAACGTCGCCAGCGAGTATCGCCGTTGCCTCGCCAAATTTTTTGTGGCACGTCGCCTTACCTCGACGCATGTCGTCGTCATCCATCGCAGGCAGATCGTCGTGGATGAGCGAATATGTGTGTATCATCTCGACCGCCGCAGCCGTTGCAGAAATATTGTCGAACGCGGCATTGAACGTCTGCCCAACTGCAAAAAGGATAGCAGGCCGGATGCGTTTGCCGCCCGCGAAAAGGCTCCAGCGAATCGCTTCGTGCAGGCGGATCGGTTCGACATCAGATCGCGGAACGATCTCTTCGAGCTTTGCGTCCGTAAGGCGGCGGACTGTATCGATAAACTCTGTAAGTTCGGCCATCGCGGAAAATTATCAATTATTCGCGGCCAATTATCAAAGCCGTGTTTTTGCGATATGCTGTCAGTAGCCCGCTCGTAAGTAAGGGCTCTTGCGGATCGACGCGCCCTTACTTACGTGCAGGCTTCTGACATATGCCAATTTCACAAGACGATTTCAGAAATGCACTCTCGCGATTTGCGAGCGGCGTCACCGTAGTTTCGACAAAAGATGCGGCAGGCAAACTGCATGGAATAACGGTCTCGGCTTTTTGTTCGGTTTCGCTCGATCCGCCGATGGTGCTGATCTGCATCGAAAAATCGACGGTTAGCCATTATGCCTTTGAAGAGTCGGGCGTTTTTGTTGTAAACATTCTTCGCGATTCACAAGCAGATGCATCAGAAAGATTCGCGGCTCCATTTGAGGATAAATTCGAAGATGTCGAGTTTTACCCCGGCATCGAAGGCATTCCTGTATTGAAAGATGCTTTGGCGAGCCTCGAGTGCCGTCTGACCTTCTCCTATCACGGCGGCGACCATTCGATCTTTGTCGGACAGGTTGAAAATGTGACGGTCCGTGACGGCGATCCGCTCGTTTACTTCCGAGGTGCATACGGCACAATCAACCGCGAAACCTGAAGTGTCACTTGAACAAAAACAAACCCCACGACGCCCATCTCATAATCTAAACAACAACTTCACCTTACCCCCTCTGTTGTTGCAAATAAGAGTCTTAGCCCAAGATATTGTGTAAGATTTTTGTTGACACAATAAGTTAAGTCAGTTACGATTAGGCTTACCGAGGACGATTTTCATTCCCGTTCTCAAGCCCCTCGATTCAGCTTCAAAATGTGTTAAAATAGTGTTACAAGAAAATTAATCTTCAATACTTTTGGGAGTTTGTATGAGCACAGTTTTTGAGTCGGCTAAAGATGGTTTACGCAAAAAAAATAGCGTAGGTAACGGTGCCGGAACAGCATCCGCACGTAATATCGCTCCGCTCGGCCTCAACGCTCAGAAGGTCATCAGCAAACGCTATTCTCTAAGAGACGAAAATGGCGAGCCCATCGAGGCATGGGCCGACATCGTCAACCGTGTAGTCGGCCATGTGTCCAAAGCGGAGACCGATCCTGTTAAGCAAAAATTCTTTTACAACGACATGACAGCCGTCATGCTTGCGCGTGAATTTATCCCAAACACGCCTTGTCTGGTCAATGCCGGAAAGCCAAAAGGCCAGCTCGCGGCCTGCTTTGTACTAAATGTTCCCGACTCGATCGAAGGGATCATGGAACATGCTCAGCATGTAGCTATAATTCATCAAACCGGCGGCGGCACCGGCATGACTTATGAATTTGTGCGACCCGCTGGTTCTATGGTCAATTCGACTCGCGGCGTTGCTTCCGGCCCGGTCAGCTTTATGAATATCGTCAATCAGACGACTGAGGTCGTAAAGCAAGGCGGTGTGCGGCGCGGTGCGAATATGGGCATTTTGAGCGTGTCACATCCTGATATTCTGCGATTCATCCACGCCAAAAACGATCAGACGAGCCTGACAAATTTTAACATTTCAGTGACGGTGATAGATCTTTTTATGGACGCCGTCGACAGCGGCACTTGGTTCCAAACCGAATTCAACGGTGAACCGTGGCAGCAGCCGATATTCGATTCTTTGACCGGTGCTGACTATGTCGTATACCGGCGGCCTGATGGCAAGACTGTTACCTTTGCCGACAGACTCGCTTTTGAAACTGCAGACCTCAGCGACTGCACTGCTGAAGAGCCTCCGATGGCTGGCATGGTTTATGCTCCCGATATTTGGAACCGCATTATTGCTTCGGCTCATAAATATGCAGAGCCTGGAATCATCTTTATCGACGAGGTAAATCGCCACAATCACATGATGGCGTCAATGGGGCCGATTTATGCGTGCAATCCGTGCGGGGAGCAGCAATTGCACTTTAACAATTCCTGCAACCTTGGTTCGATCGATGTCGCAAAGTTTTTCGACAAAACGACCAGCGAAATCGAATGGGAACGTCTCGCTAGTGCTACTCAACTCTGTACGCAGTTTCTCGATAACGTCGTTGATGCAGGCTATTTTCCACTTCCTGAGATAGATGATGTTGTAAAACGAACGCGACCGGTCGGCCTCGGAATTATGGGTTTTGCCGATCTGTGCCTGCGGCTCGGTATTACTTATGGCAGCGACGAGTCGATCGAACTCATGGAAAAGGTGATGGGCTTTGTCCGACGCGAAGCGTGGATCGCCAGCTTGCGTCTGGGTCACGAGAAAGGAGTTTTCCCGGAACTCGAAGCTAATAAAGAAGCCTACAGCCGCTTTATTTATGACGAGCTTGGAATTTCGCGCGACGTTCCGCTGACACCTAGGAATTACGAAGTGACCACTGTCGCTCCAACAGGAACCATTTCGCTCGTTGCCGAAACATCGTCGGGAATTGAGCCAAATTTTTCGTGGGCATATGTACGGCAAGACACGCTTGGCACTCGAACCTATGTTCATCCGATCGCAGCCGAAGTTCTCGGACTTGATGTCGATCATGGAGACGACGAATCGATCAAAGAAGCTGCCGCATATGTAGTCGAACACGAAAATGCTCTGCCCGATCATTTTATTTCGGCAATGAAGATCAACTCGATCGAACATGTAAAGGTGCTCGCAGCAGCGCAGAAGCACGTTGATAATTCGATCTCAAAAACCTGCAACGGAGCTAAAGACGATACAGTCGAATCTGTTGATGAGTTATACCACCTGGCTCGTAAACTCGGATGCAAGGCAGTTAGCTATTATCGTGACGGCAGCCGCGAGGGGCAAGTGCTTAATTCAATGAAAACGAAAGAACGTGAGAAAGCGGAAAACGGAGAAAGTGATAAGGAAATCTCACCTTCTCACCATTACACCGGTTCTCTTTCTACTGAGAGGATCGAGCGTCCGCGTGAGTTACAAGGATCTACTTGGCAGATTCCTTTTGAAACACAGAATCTTTACGTGACTGTAAACCACGACGGCAAGCGTATTCTTGAGGTGTTTGTGGCCGGACCGATCAGTGCCGGTGTTGGATTGCTGGCATCAAAGATGCTTCGCGGCGGATTTGATGCAAAAGAAGTGGCTCACAGCCTCGACAAAGTAACCTCCACTCATGCCGTTTGGTTTAACGAACGGCTCCTCACTTCGCCTGAGCAAGCCGTCGCCGAATGTTTGCTGCTGATCGACCGCCGATTAAACAATCTACCCGAATCAGAACGTGCGATTGGTAAAATGGTCGGCGAAGAAACCGTCATGTCCACCATGATCAGCAAATGCCCCGAATGCGGCGGCCAACTCGAACACGCTTCGGGCTGCGATTCATGTCGAGACTGCGGTTATTCTAAATGTAAATAATTTCTCTAATTAGAAACGTATCTTCACACCACCGTTAAAAACGCGACCCTCTGTGTGCATGTAAAGCTCGGCAAATGTTGGCTCTTGATGTGGCGGAAAAACGACGGTGCTGTATCTCCCTTGCCGTTCGTCAAAAATATTCTCGGCATTAATAAAAATGCTGTATTTACCGAAAGTCTTCTCACCAAACAATCCGACTTCAGATGTTTGCCGCGTCAACGAACGATCGTCGAGCGTCTGCCGACTGCCGTAATAAAACTCCGCTCCGGTCTTGTAACTCTCATGCTTTTCAAACACTAGTGCCGAGTTTATTTTGTGCCTCGGCAGCAACGTCAAACGACGGTCGCCAGCAAGATAGCCTGCCTTCGCGTCGGTGAACGTGTAGCCGACAAACAGTTTTGCGACTCTGTATCCCAGTCGGGCGTTCGTCTCAAAACCCTTGCTGATGATCGGCGATGTTTCGTTACGAAATTGGTAGCCTAGAAATGCTACTGGCCGCAAAACTATCGGGTCAGTTATTGTAGTGTAGAAGAACATCTGATTTAGCGCATAGCTGAACCTTTCGCCGATTGTGTTTCGATAGTTGATGTCGAATGTTCCGCCTTTGCTGCGTTCGGCTTTTAGATTGTTTCCAATGGGAAAGACATTTTGGAACAAAAGCGTCTCGGCTTCTTCTGTAAACATCGTCGGTGTTTTGTAGCCAAGGCCAAATCCAACTCGAGTTGTCAGATGGCCGCTAAAGCGATAAAGGACTGAAACACGGGGCAAGAGGAACGTGCCATAGTTTGAGGTGCGATCAAGACGCAAGCCTGCTTCGAGTGAGAACTTTTCCGTAAGATCGACCGTGTCTTGGATGAACGCACCAAAAGTCGTACGGGTTTCGTTGCGAGGCTCGAAAGTAATATTTAGAGTTGTCTCGCGAAATTGATCGTGGACAGCACTCCCACCGACAACGACAGCATGTTTGCCAAACACTTTTGCGTAGGATACATCCGTGTAGGAATTAAACTGACGGCCTTTGAAAGCGTAGTTTTGCGTCGTTAGTTCGCGGTTAAAGAAGGCAAGACTTTGCTTGATGAATAATCGGCTGCCATTGTCGAATTCACGGTTGAGGTTTAACGTCGAAACGTTTCGGAACGATCTGTTCTGTTCAAAATACTGGTGAAAGTTATTTGAATCACCGTTCAAAACAAATGTGTCGCCGCCTTTGCGGTTTTGGTACGAGGCCGAGTTGCTGACGGTGAAAGTTGTTCTTTTGTCGATGTAGAAAATGAACTTCGGATTGAAAGCAAATGATTTTGTATTTGGAAGCTCTGTGAAATCATCATCGTCCACATCATATTGTCTCTGATAATTAACCGACCCAAGCAATGTGTAACCAAAACGTTCAAACTTTCGCGAGTTAAATATTGAAAAGTCAGTGCCACGTGCAGATGTCTGATTGAAGATCAGCGTTGTTACAGGTTTTTCTTCCGGATTCTTAGTGACGAAATTAACTACACCGGCGATCGCATCACCACCAAACAACGTTGCCGCAGGTCCTTTGATGATCTCGACTTGATTAAGATCAAGCGGTGGGATCTCAAGAATGCTCAAACTTCCGGAAAAGCCTCCGAATGCGGGAAAACCATCTTTCAAGATTTGCGTGTAACGTCCGTCGAGCCCCTGAATACGAACACTTTGTGTATTCGATGTTGCCGATGTCTGCTGAACTTGTATACCTGTACTCTCATGCAGGACCATCGAGACATTCGCCGGCCGCATGTTTATCTTTTCGTCTATCTCTTCTTCGTCGATAGCCTCGACACGCGATGGCTCGGCTTCGATCTCACGGCCTGTTCGGGTCGTGGTGATAGTAACTTCACCCATCTCGTTTTTGTTTTCGAGCAAAACGAGCCGCTCGCTAGTATCAGCTAACGGAAAAGTAAATTTCAGCTCGACGGTTTCAAATCCGGGCGAAAAAATCTCTATGGTCTGTTCGCCATTGGCGATATTTTTTAACTCAGCTTTCCCGTTCGCATCGGTCTTGGCATTTATTTCCGTATTCTTTACGGTGACAGTCGCGTCGGCGACGTTTTCTCTCGTATCCTTGTTTTGAACTCGTATTTTTATCGTATTGCCGTCTTGGGCAAACACAGATTGCGCCGTCAAAAGGACGGTGAGGAATAAGATTGCTTTGTACATAATCTCCTGAAGTCTAACTAGGTAAATAAATTACAACTCCTCGTTCGATAACAAGGAACAAAATGGGCGCAGTTTTGTTAGCTAGTTAGGCTTTTGGCGGTTGCCAGACAAGGTTGTTGTAGGTATTTGTGGATGGATTATGGTAGTCATCCGTGAGTTTTGGGATCAAGGCGACTGTTGTTTCAAGCGTTACACCAAGCGTAAGCCGGGTAATGGAAACAGGATGGCTACAGCACGAACAAACGCAGAAAGGCGAACAAAGGTCTGGACTTTCTTCTGTTTCGTTTGACGAGTATAAATGAGCGATACTAGTTTTTCCGTTTAGACAATCGCCAACATTCGCGGCCATATCCTGACACGGCTGTGCCAAGAGGACAAAAATATAGAAGATAAAGAAGTAACTAAATGCTTTCACGTTAATCGCTCAATGTAGTTTGGAGCTTTTGAGTATTTGACGCAAGTCGTCAGGTATCGGCATTGACTTGAAGAACCAAACATTCGAGCCGCCGGTGTTTCCTGTTGGATAAACTCCTAGCAGCGTCTTGGTCGAGGCTCCAATAATGCGAATAAATTGTCCCCAAATCTCATGAGGCGAACGCATCTTAAATCCAAGCTTCAACATTCGCCAGTGAACCCGAGTGTGCTGATAGGTCGATGCCTGCCCGAGTACGTGAGCGCGTTCAAGATGCCTAAACGCTTCAGCCAATTTTCCCGATGCAACGAGATTACCACTCATGCAAATCTCGTTTTGGATGTAAGACTCCAATTTCATAGAAAATAAACGCAATGTTTAGAAAATCGTGAATTTAAGGCGCTTACTAACTGAAAAGCCACCTACGGCATTTTGGTCAACCACATACCAACGTCCATAAAATGTCTGGCCGATCAATTGCGGGTCTTCAGGAATTGCGAGATTGATCGAACCGTAACCTGTTGGCAGACTATCATCCGAGGCCGAAGAGAAACCTCCACCGGACAGTGTGATAGTCTGAAACGCAAATGATCCGCTTGTAGGTATCGAATATCCTATACCAGGGTCTTGTGAGCCAATAACAAGTGTCGCTTGCTCCCCGCTACGGCCATTTGTGATGCCGATGGTAAAGTTCGGATTGCCGACGATAGGCGGTGCGATCACGATCATTTCTGGTGTCGTGGATTCTGTTCCCGGACGACCGCGTCCCGAGATCGCCGGCACTCGGCCAGACTCTGTGTACAAGGTAGGCCGATCAAATGGAGGCAGCTCATCCCGGACGCGCGGATCGGTAAGCGGACGCTTGAGAAACGCGACAAGATCGGCCTTTTCGGAAGGCGTTATCGTAAGCGGATGAATAACGCCTTGCGGAATATTTGGAGCCGCAAAATCTCCACCTCGGACATAAAATTCAACAACGTCTTCAATCGTGCTCAACCCGCCATTGTGCATAAACGGCCCACGAAGTTCTACGTTGCGCAGATTCGGGGTCTTGAAAGCAGCTCGGTCATTTTCGTCGTTTGTTACGGCGAAACGTCCTGCATCTTCCGCCTGTGGACGTACGCCGATGTTGAAAAAATTATGGTTTGTCATCAAAGGTCCGGCGTGACAAAAATCGCACTTAAATCCGGTGAAAAGCAGTCGGCCATTATGTTCTGAAGCCGTAAGCGGTTCGATACCGTAGATTTCCCGATCAAGCGGAGTTCTGTCGGAAAACAAGGTCCGTTCGTGAGTTGCGATAGCCATTGCGATTCGAGCGGGCGTGACCCTGGGTGTTCCAAAGACCTCTTCGAAGAGTTCCGGATATGTGCGCGAGCCGATCCATGTTGCAAGGCCGCTTGGGATGTTCGTTGCCAATGCCAGCGGTTTCGAGGCCTTTATGCGTGCCGCGACTTGTGTCCAATCGCGATTCATGTGACCCATTTCCGCACTTGAAACCGGTGGGCCGACCGATTGGCTTTCCAACGAAGCCGTATCTGTCAAAAGTATGTTGTTCGAAAGCGGATCACGAAAAGTGTCAAGTGCTCTGCCATCCCAAAACAACCCCACCGGTGAATAACCGGCATTCAAATAGCTCGGCGACTTTCTGCCCGTCACCTGTTCACGCATACCAAAAACGGGATTTAACCCGTAATTGCCGTCTGCGTAATTTTGCGGTACGCCGGGCGAGCCAAATATGTCGTCAAGCGTACCGAACCGGCCGTCAGGTCCCGGATTACGAGATCGGCTGTCACCAACTATTGTTCTGGGATCGGAACCGCCTTTTGCTGGCCGATGACAAGTGCCGCAGGCGACGGTTCGCGTCGAAGACAATTGCTCGTCCCAGAACAATGCCTTGCCAAGGTATGCCTTGGCGGCGGTGATCTGATTGCCAAAAGGAGCAGGCGGCGGAAGCAAAGGCTCTTCGCCCGGCACGATCTCGCCGACCGCTCGAGTCCCCTGATCGGGCGAGCTAAGGTCGCTCGTCGTAAAGCCATTCTCTGCACGAACCCAGTAATAATATGCTTGTCCGGGAATGCCGCCTCCGTCGAAAAAATAGTTCGCTGCGGTTGTTCCTCGAACGGTTGCGGTCGCCGGATTGTTAACCGTATTGCGATAGATGCGATAGGTCGTTGCGTCTCGGATCGTGTCCCAATGCAGCCCTACTTTATTGGAATAGTCGCCGTCAGAAGCGATCACACCTGTCGGAGCGGCCAATCCGCCGACCGTAGTTTTTGCGATGCCTGCAAACTGTGGTGCTGCCAAATAGCAGAACATCCCAAAAACAAAAAAACACGCAAGGATTACAAATTTAATGCGCTGCATAATTGTAATATCGTAACATCAAACATCGTTCCTTCCAATTTAATAATCCAGTCGAAATTTCGGGTTTCAAATTTACCAAAAAGTGATTTTTTAAATTGCGCTAGAATGGCCGATTTTAAATGTGGCACGTGCCACATTATTGCGATTTGTTAGCAAAATCGATGTTTTTTGAATGCGGATATTCTGACCGAGTTAAAGTGTGGGGTTATATTGTCAGTGTTAAGTTGTTGAATATATTGTGCTTGTAAGAATTGAAAATTTTCTTTTTGCCAAAAAGCCATCTTTGAGTGCCAAAAAGCCATCGGAGACCCCCCTAAAAGCCATCGGAGAACCCCAAAAAGCCATCGGGTGAAAGGCGGTTTTTGGGCTTTTTTAGAAACGTCTCCATTCAGTTTCTGTCGTTCTCTTCATTAACGTTTTCCATTCGTGTTCGTCGGTGTCTTCAATGGCTCCAATAATGCAGCGAGGGTAACATTTGTTTCGTCTGAGGCACCGTCGACGGCTTCGAGCGATCGCTATCGGGCTGGTTACTTAAACGGAGTAAAAGAAAATTGACCGTTTTCTGGCGATTTTTACGCTTATATTAGTTAAAGGAGCTTTTATATCGTTATGAACACCAAGTCTTTCCGCGGCAGATCAAAGATCGCAAGCACCGCTTTGCCGAAGGGGTACCTGCCACTTATCAGTCTTCTTGTGCTAACTGCCCTGGCAATGGCATCTTTTGCTCTGACCACCAGATCGGTCAAGACCAAAGAAAATGAACCTATGATGCCGACACTCATTGGTAAGGCTGCGGAGGATTATCTGAAAAAAGCGGACTCCTACGAATCGCTTGATGAGGCCGTCGCGGCGATGCAGGATGATGACCCTACGCTCATTCCTTCCGCCGAAATGATGCTGAGAGCGCCGGACGCGAGCACTTCGGACCAATTCGGATGGTCCGTGGCGATCACGGAGGATACGGCGGTTGTAGGTTCCAATTTAGCTGCCTATGTATTTATACGCGCGAGCGGTACATGGAATTTTCAGCAGAAGCTCATTCCGGTCGTGGTGCCCCCCTTTGGACTTCAGACGGGCATGACCGTTGGCATATCGGGCGATACAGTCATTGTGGGGGCTCCTCTCGGTCAAGGGCCCGCCGCATATATCTATGTGAGGAATGCCGGGACCTGGTCGCTGCAGCAGACGCTCAACGGAGCCGACAGCACCGGCTTCGGCTCTTCTGTTGACGTCTTCGGCGATACGGCCGTGGTCGGAGCGTCAGTTGGTCAGGGGAGCGCTTATGTTTGGGTTCGCAGTGGCGGTGTCTGGGCACAGCAGCAGCAGCTCTCAGCGAGTGACGCAGCAGCCAATGACTCTTTCGGCGCGAGGGTTGCCATCTCTGAGGAACGCATCGCCGTAGGGGCTCCCGGAAAGGCGACCGGTGCGGGGGCTGTGTATGTTTTTGTTCGCAGCGGCACTACATGGACACAGGAACAAAAGCTTATCTCGGGCGACCCGGGAAATTACGAGTATTTCGGATGGTCGGTCGATATATCGGGCGGCGATTTGATCATAGGTTCGCGAGGCGGCCACGATGGCATTAACCCGCCGGTGTGGGGCGCGGCGTACTATTTTAAAAAAGAAACCGGCGCGAACTGGACACAGATGCAAAAGCTTACATCCAGCGACCAGCAGGCCGATGACCAGTTTGGCTTCGCCGTTGCGATATCGGGCAATCTCGCGATAATCAGTGCCGCGTATCACGACATCTCACCGAGCTTCAATAAAGGGGCGGCCTATGCTTTTGTTCGGTGCGACGGGCCCTGGACGCAGCACCAAAAGATAATAGCAAGCAACGGGGCTCAATTCGACGTATTCGGCTGGACCGCCGCGGTCTCGGGAAACAGCGTTTTTTTAGGGTCTCCCAACAACCGCCTCGTCACGAACGGGCCGCGAGGCACAGTTTATGTCACGCCGACGGAAGATCTCAATTTGCCGCCCTGCGAAACCGAGATCGAAGTGAACATAACGGCGGATCAGGCCGATGCCGACGTTAATGATGAGGTGTGTGATAGCGACTTTGGACAAACGGGCAATCAATGCAGCCTGCGGGCCGCTATCGAGACCGCGAATGCAAACGACGGCCCTGACACTATTTCATTCAACATCCCCGGAGTTGGACCTCATACGATAACAACGCTGACACAGTTGCCGTCGTTGAGCGAGACAGCCACGATAGACGCGACTACGCAGCCGGGATATTCGGGGACGCCTTTGATCGAGCTTAGCGGGAATAGCGCCCTTGGAGGTGTTGGTTTTGTAGCCGGCAGTACCAACTCGATCCTGCGAGGTATGGCCATAAATCGATTCGCCGTTGGGGTCGGTTTGCAGGCAAGCGGCGTTAAGATCGAGAGATGCTACTTCAATCTTAGCCCGGATGGAAGCGCTGCGGGCACAGCTTCAGACCACGTTATAGCGATCGATATCAGAGGAGCGGCAGCGACCAATAATACTATCGGCGGTACCGGGAATCTTGGGAACATTATTTCAAATAGCAATGTTGGTGTCGGCATTTCGGAAGGTGCGACGGGTAATAAGATCTTCGGGAATCGGATAGGCACAAACGTATCGGGAACAAGCTCTATTCCCAATGTCGTCGGAGCCTTTATTTCCGCGTCGAGCGGCAACAAGATCGGCGACACAGTTGCGGGAACCGGCAATTTGATCTCAGGAAATTCGGGATCGGGAGTCGTAGTTAATTTAGGTTCTTCTAACAATATAGTAACGGGCAACCTGATCGGCACCAACGCTACGGGAATAGAAGCAATAGCAAACGGCAACGGCGTGATCGTTGACGCGTCTAACAATAACCGCGTTGGGAGCGATACAGGCACGAATGGCAATGTGATCTCAGGCAGCACTTTCACAGCTGTCACATTGAAGCTGGGTTCAGCTAACAACGTGGTCGTCGGCAACAAGATCGGAACCAACCTTGATGGAACGGCGGCTATCCCAAATCAATTTGGCATAGGTATCGATGCCGCAAACGACAATACGATCGGCGACCTTACTACAAGTACAAAAGGAAACCTGATCTCGGGCAATTCGGAGGAAGGTGTTGTCGTGCAGGCTAATTCGGCGAATAACCGTGTCAGCTACAATGCGATCGGCACCAACGGAAACGGAACAGAAGTGTTGTCGAACGGTGAGGTCGGAATCTTGGTAACCGGTGGTGCTCAGGGCAATTTCGTCGAAAAGAATGTCGTCGGCGGCCATAATCTCACGACCGAATCTTCGGGTATCGGACTAGCGGCTACCGCAGGTCCCAATAATTCAATAACCGGAAACTTTATCGGAGTTGTACGCAACGGTACGGCAGCTCTTCCAAATACATACGGCATCTCGTGCTTCGCCGACACCCAGATCATTGGTGTTCAAAACGACGGAAATATTATCGGTCATAACTCTAAAGGCGGCATTCGAGTTGTACACATACCCGGCGGTCCGAATCCGGTGGTCGAAGATAATATAATTCAGTACAACTTTGTCGGAACAAACGGCAGTGCAGATATTGGCAATGCTGAGATCGGCATCGCTTTGGTTGGCGAGGTTGAGGACACTCAGGTCAAGAATAATGTTGTTTCCGGCAATACGTTCGTGGGAATTGCACTTGGCCTGGGGCCGCGTATGAACCTGATCAAGGAGAATTTTGTTGGCACGAACACGAACGGAACGACTGCGATCGCCAATGCCCTCGGAATTGGTATATCAGGAGCGAGCGATAACACGCTCGAATCGAATCTCGTTTCCGGTAATAACGTGGGAATCCTTTTGGGCGACGGCATTGGTATCGACGGCATTTCGCCACCCGCGTTTTTTGCAGAGCAGAACGTATCACCCTCGGGCAACACCTTTACTTCGGGCAATAAACTATTTCTAAACAAGGTCGGCGTGAACGCAGACGCAACCGCCGCTATCCCGAATCGAGTTGGGATAGGTGTCGGCGAAAACGCCCGGGATAATCTGATCGGTGTTGACGGGCCAAATCTGGTGTCTGGTAATACGCATGCGCCGGATCTAGGTTGGGGCATCTTTGTGGGTACGCTTCGTGAAAATCCATCGACCGACGTCGTGCCGCAAGGAAATATTTTCCAAAGGAATGGGGTCGGCTTGGCAGGAAATTCTCAACTTGCAATACCCAACACCAAGGGGTTGGTTCTTATACAGGCTCGTGGAAATACGTTCGGCGGCGCAACGAACGAACTCGCAAATATTATCATCGCAAGCACTGCCGAGGGTATCGGGCTGGGCCTCGGAGTAGAAGACAATATTTTTCTGAAGAATTTTCTCGGCGTTCTGCCGCCTACGATGAGGCGGGGTAAAACGTCTACCACCGAATCGATAAGCGGCTCAACAAACTTTGGCAATGGCGGCCACGGCATTCTCGTTGAAAACGGTGCAAGCGGAAACACGTTAGGCGGAACGACGAGTGCTGAAGGTCTTGTCATTTCGGGTAACGGCGGCAACGGGATCCGTATCGATTCGACTGCGGGCAGCGGTAATCGTATGGGTGCGAATAGTATTTCCGGAAACACTCTGCCGGGCATCGATCTCGGCGGCGACGGTTTTACTGTGAACGATCCAACTGATGCCGATGTCGGGCCGAATAATTTGCAGAACTATCCGACCATGACATTCATCATTAGTAGCGGAAACTTGATAGTCAATTATCAGGTTGATTCTGCACTAGCAAATTCAAATTATGGAACGACCGGATTAACAGTCCAGTTTTTCGAGGCAGACGGTTCGGGCGCGGGAGTGAGTTCGCTCGGTTTGGATCAATATACCGCAAGCGACTACTCAAACGGAACACCGGGTTGGAAGAAGAAGAATCTAGGTAACGCGGCGGCTCTGGGGTTTGCGGCGGGTGATATGATGACCGCGACTGCGACAGATACAGACGGCAACTCATCGGAGTTTTCACCGGCGGTGAGCAGTGCACCGTCGGCAATCAGCGGCACAATAACTTATGGCAACGCGATCGGTGCGCCGAATCCGCGGTTTGTATCGAATGTGCTTATAAGCGGCTCAGGTTCGACAAATGTTTCGACGACGACTGCGGCTCCCGGAGCAATTGCAGGCCAGTACACGCTGATGGGTTTTGGTGCGGGTTCTTATACTGTCACGCCAACTAAAACAGGCGGCGTGAACAACATTACTTCGTTTGATGCGGCGAGAATATCGCAGCATGTCGCGGGGCCGCCGAATCCGCAGTTGACAGGCAATCAGCTTCTTGTGGCTGATGTGAGCGGCAACTCCGTTGTTTCGTCGTTTGATGCAGCGATGATCGCAAAATTTGTCGCCGGACCGCCATTTGCTGCGCCGGGTATCGGTTCGACATCGACCTGGAGATTTACGCCGACAAATAAAAACTATCCATCAGTCGCAAGCAGCATCGCAGGAGAAGATTACTCGGCACTGCTGATGGGCGAGGTTTCGGGAAACTGGAACAATACCGGTGCAAGGCCGGCGGGAAAAGTTAACAATGGACAGTGGACAATGGACAGCAAAGGAATGGGGCCGGAGAGAGGCATCTCTGTTGAGCTGCCGACACTCGTATCTGTTGATAAAGAGATCGTTGTGCCGGTGAATGTTCAGGGCATAGCAAATAAGGGCGTGATCGCGTATGAATTTGATCTGCGATACGATCCGACGGTGATACAGCCGATCGTTGAGCCGGCTGATTTGAAAGACACTGCGAGTCGCGGACTTTTGGTTGTCACGAACGCAACTGAGCCGGGGCTTTTGAGGGTTGTTGTTTATGGGGCTTATCCGATAGATGGCGATGGTGTTTTGTTGAATCTCAGATTTACTTCTGTTGGTGCTGTGGGTTCGATGTCGCCGATCTCGTTCGGGCGGATAATGTTTAATGAGGGCGAGTCGCGAGTTTTAGTCACTGACGGAAAGGTCGAACTGTTTTAGAGTTCGTGGAGTCGCAAATGTGTAGGGGCGATGCACGCGGTGTTGAGTGTATCGCCCTTACTTACGTGCGGGCTTTTACATAAAAATGCCCTTACTAACGTGTGGGCTTCTGCAATAGAGTCTTTTTTTGTAGACTTCAATCAATGAAGGTCGTCAAGAGATTTAGGTTCGATGTTCTGCCGTTGCAGATCGTTTTGGCAATCGGGTTTGCTACTGTTGCGGTTTGGGCGCAGGCTCCAAATTCGACGAGGGCGACAGCCTCACCTACTCCTGCGGCTTCTCCAATAAAATCTCCGACGCCGGTTCAGACGCTTGACGATCTGCGTGCAAAGATCCGAAATAGAATGCTCTCGCCCGAAGCGGCGCGTGGGCGTGTCGGCATCAAGATCACTTCGCTGAATAGCGGCAAGGTGATATTTGAGAACGATGCGGAAAAGTATTTCATTCCGGCGTCGAATATGAAGAATTTTACGGTTGCGGCGGCGCTCGAAAAACTCGGTCCGGATTTTCGATTTGTGACGAGCGTTTATGCGGCGGCAAAGCCTGACGCATCAGGCACGATCAAAGGCGATTTGCGAATATTTGGACGTGGCGATATTTCTATCTCGACGGCGTTCAACAATGGCGATTATTACAAAGGCATCGACAATCTTGTTGACAAAATAGTAGCCGCTGGCGTCAAACGCATCGAAGGTGACCTTGTCGGCGACGAGAGTTACTTCAAAGGCAATGCAGTTCCCTACACTTGGGAATGGGACGACCTGCAGTGGTATGACGGTGCGGAGATTTCGGCCTTGCCGGTGAATAACAACGCGCTCGACCTGACAGTAAAACCGGGAGCATCGACCGGCGGCCAGTGCGTGATAAATATCTTGCCGCAAACTTCGTTGATGCCGATCGTTAATACTTGTACAACCACATCAGCCAGCCAGCCGCGAACGCTAAAGGTATTCAAGCCGCTTGGACGAAATGTTCTTGAGATCTCGGGAATGATGCCTTCAAACGATAAAGGCTTTACCGGTTACATCGCGATCACTCGTCCCGCTGAGATGTTCATCGAACTGCTGAGGCAGCGGCTGCTCTTAAAGAATATCGTGTTTACGGGCAAGACTCGCATCGATCAATTTAAGCTGCCTAACTCCGAACCGGTAGAAATCACAACGCTCGAATCACCGCCATTCAGTCTGATCGCAGCCAAGACAATGAAGCCGAGTCAGAACATGTTCACCGAGACTATTCTTTGGACGCTTGGTGAACGGCTTGGCCGGCAATCTTCAGCGACGGCTGAAAGTTCGACGCTTGGCATAAATGTCGTAAAAGATTTTATTAATCAGATCGGCATTCCGCGTGATGCCGTTTTGCATTATGACGGCTCGGGAATGTCACGGCATGATCAGGTTACGCCTTCGGCGGTTGTAACGCTTTACACCTACATGACAAAGCAAAGCAAGAACGCACAGGTGTGGCGCGACAGTCTCACAGTAGGCGGCGTTGATGGAACTTTGTCACGGAGATTTGCGGGAACCGCAGCAGCGGGAAACATGCGCGGCAAGACGGGCACGCTCGATCAGGTTTCGGCTCTCTCCGGCTACCTTACGACAGCCGGAGGAGAACAGATAGTTGTATCGGTCATTGTCAACGGCATCGCCGAGACAAGAGGGAGAACATCACTCATAGACGACATCGTCGTCCAGTTAGCAAACTTTAAGGGCAAAATTGACTGACTACCAGCGGTCGCCGCCGTAATCGTTACGACCGCCGCCGTAATTGTCATTCCGGCCACCGCTGTAGCCGCCGCGATCTCTGCCGCCTCCGCCTCTGGGGCGATCCTCACGCGGGCGGGCTTCGTTGACGACCATATTGCGGCCGTCATATTCCTGGCCGTTGAACTGCGAGATCGCTGCTGTGGCTGCGTCTTCCGAAGCCATTTCCACAAATCCAAAACCCCGCGAACGGCCTGTCTCGCGGTCCATTACGACATTTGCCGAATCGACCGGTCCGGCCGCGCCAAAATATTCCTGCAGATCTTCACTCGTCACACGAAATGACAAGTTGCCGACATATAGTTTAGTACTCATTTTCCTTATTATTTTCGAACCAAAATCAGAGAAGCAAGAGGCAGGCAGAAGGAAGATATTCCCGAAAAAGCGGCGACGCACCCTACACTAAAATTAACTACTCTAAAACCACAATCCAACTCTCAAAACCGAACCGAAAAGCGTCACCCAAATAACCGGACGGGCATATCAACCGAGATATTGTCGAGAGCAAAAACTCTAAGAATTATGACTAATTTTTGCAAGATTGGCAAGAGGGATTTCACCACAAAGTCACGAAGGCCATAAAGGTTTTTTTAATTTCTTTGTGCCCTTCGTGACTTTGTGGTTAATTTCCTTTCAGGACTTTGAGAAGTTTCTCGTGAATACCGCCAAAGCCGCCGTTTGACATCACCGCAATAACGTCGCCGTCTGTCATTAGCGGTGCAAGGTGTTCGACGATAACGTCGGCATCAGCGAATGTTGTGGCCGTCTTTCCTGACGCGGCAATGTCCGCGACGAGTTTTTCGACATCGAGCAACGTGTCGCCAAATCGTTTGGCGTCTTCGGGATTAAAGACGCTGGCGATGATTATTTGATCGGCGTGTGTGAAGGCTCTTTTGTATTGTTCCTCAAAGATCGACAGCCGCGACGACCTTGAACGCGGCTCGAAAACGGCGATCACACGATTGTCAGGATACCTTTGCCGCAGAGCTTTTAGGGTTTCATCTACCGCTGTCGGATGATGAGCAAAATCGTCTATCACCGTCACACCACGCTCGACTCCCCGAACTTCCATACGACGTTTTACCGACTTAAACGTGTCGAATGCCTGCTGCATCTTTTCTTGCGAAATGCCCCACGCATCGGCTGCGATAATGACAGCGAGCGTATTGCGAACGTTGAATTCGCCGATCATTTTCGTCGTAAATTCGCCCCACAATTTGTCTTCACAATAAACTTTGAATCTCGTTCCGTTGCCCGCAAACTCAAGGTCGCGGGCTTGCCATTTAGCTTCGGACGACAGCCCAAAAGTTTCAACCGTCGTGTACAACTTCCCTTCCATCGAAGCGAGAACCTCACCGACTGCCGGCGAGTCGATGCCGCAGATCAGGCGGCCGTTCCCAGGAACGAGATTCATCAGCCGCGAGAACTGCCACTTGATCGCGTCGAGGTCTTTGTAGATGTCAGCGTGATCGAATTCGATATTATTCACAATGGCGATCTCGGGCAGATACGACATAAACTTTGGTTTCTTATCGAAAAACGCCGTATCGTATTCGTCACCTTCGATGACGAAATAATTGCTGTCAGCAACGCGAAAGCTCTGCCCGAAATTCTGCACGACGCCGCCGACAAGAAATGTCGGATCGAGGCCGCCGACCTCGCAAAGCCACGCCGCGATGCTTGTTGTCGTTGTCTTGCCGTGCGTTCCGGCGACAACGAGAGAACGCCGCCCTCGAATAAACTCTTCACGCACGGTCTCGGCCTGCGAGCGATATTCGAGCCTTCGATTGAGCACTTCTTCAAGCTCCGGATTGCCGCGCATGATCGTATTGCCGACTACCGTTATGTCGCGCGGCAGGTCCGTGTTTTCGGCTTTGTAGCCCTGTATTATTTCTATGCCGAGAGCCTCAAGCTGCGTTGACATCGGCGGATAGACGTTCTGGTCCGAGCCGGTGACCTTGTGTCCGCGTGCCTGCAGCATTCCCGCCAGACTAGCCATCGCCGTGCCGCATATTCCGATCAAGTGATAGTGCATTTTTCTATTTTTTCTTTAACAAATGGGCGAATGGTAATTTGCCTGTGGTTTTGTAATAGTCGATTTTCTTCGGATTATCACCCATCACTCCGCCGCCCTCAGGTTTTTTTGGTTTTTTGGTCGTCAGATCTAGATATTTTTCGGTTTTGCTGATCAACTTCCCGCTGCGATCAAAATGACGGCGCCGATTAACGATATAGTCGCCATTAAATGTGCGGAGTTCAGACTCGACTCGGGCGAGTGTTCCGTCCTCTCTGAAATAGTGATAAACATACTTTACCCAATCGCCGGAGCCGCTAAAAAACGTAAAATTTGATACTACGATCTTGCCGTTTTTCCGCCAGTTATAAGCGATGCTGTAGGTTTCAGAGTCTTCACGATATTTGTCGAGAGCCTTTTCAGATGCAAAGCTGCGCCATTTTTCCGTTTTGTCAGTCAAGCCTGAAACATCGGCAAAAACTAATTCCGGCGTTTTGCGTTTCTTGCCAACCGCATCAAGCGACTTGCAGTATGCATCGATACTTTTCACCTCGGCCTTTACCGATTGTCCGAGCAAATTGCTCTGAAACACAAAAACGATCATCGTCAGCAAAAATAATATTGAGTTTTTCATAATGCAGCCACAAAACCTTATGCGAACTTCTGTCATCATAGTTTAATGCAGCCGTGAGGTGCGGTGAAGTTTGCAACTTCAAGTTTTTAACAATATGAAACTAAAAGCGTTGATTTCCCTGCTATTAAGTTTCTGTTTTGTCGTGCAGCCGCTTGCGGTTTCGGCGATGGAGACCGATCAATACAATTTGCCGCCGATGCCGCTCGCGGACATTGGCGATGAGGTTTCGGAATATGTCGAGGAAAATCTGCTCGCGGCTGTAGCAAAGGTCAATGCTGACATTGCAGTGCGTCAGGCTTGTATCGAAGTTTTCCAGACTAAACAATCAGGCTGTAATTCCGCGGAAAAAGAAATTAAGGAACTCGCATACCTTCGTTCAAATGATGCGGTCGCGAAGGAATTATACAAACTGCTCGGCGACGGAAGTATTTTTTATTCACATATTGGAAGGTGGGCGAATAAACATAAATTCCGCTCACACCCCGCGACTTACAAACCAAATTATCTCGGTTCGATCTATGTCGCGGCACCGATTGATTTTGTCACGCTCAGCCCGACCGTTCGACTGTTCGGCGTCGAATTTGGCACCGACAAACTCGATCATTTTTTTCAGCAAGGCTACAAGTATTACGAAATTCAGAAAGAAGCTGCGTCAAAAGGCGCGACACTTGAGCAAGCAACGACTAAAGCTATTAAGTGGGGACAACGAAGCGAGCGAACATATTTCGGTCTTCTCGTTTCCGGTGTGTATTCAAACGCCGATCTCTATGCCAATTACGCCGGAATGAAATTTTATGAAAGGCTGACCGAGCCGTTTTCAATCGGCAATAAAACTCATCCATCGGTTTTGATTTTGAAAGACGGCAAATGGACGATCAATGTTTCAAACCTGCGCGAAGAGCTGCTCGAACCGTTCGTTTCCGATCATCTCAACGAAGCCCTCAATCCGTCCGGCTATGCATTCACGATCTTTGGTTCAGTCCGCCGCTCGATAAAGAAAAATGCCTGCAGCGAATGGCGAGAGCTGTTTCCCATTGCAACAAAAGCCGATCTTGAATCAAGATCGGCTTCGCTGGAAAACTGGGATGGTGAGGATTACGGCCACACTCGAAAAGGAAAGTCCGTTTCGATCGCCGCTTGCTTTGGCGTCTAGCTGCCTAGTAATTCCCTCACTAATGCATCGGCATCATAAACCTTTCTCAACGACTCGATGACCCCTGCCGAGTGAACACCGACTGCGCGTGAGCCTTCGCCTTCTTCGATGTACCAATAGCGGTTTGAGAGCTTTTGGTTATTGCTGTCAAAATTTAGGCCGACGACCTCGCCTTTGCGGTTGATGACGGGCGAGCCACTGTTGCCGCCGATCGTGTCAGCGCTGTAAACAAAATTGAGCGGCGTCGAAAGATCGATCTTGTTACGGGCGGCTTTCAGACTCGGCGGCAGGTTGAATGGCGAGGCTTCGTTAAAGCTCAGTGCCCTGTCATAAAGCCCGAAAAAAGTCGTTTTATACGGCACAAGCGTTGTGTCTTCGTCATAGCCTTTCACCACACCATACTCGATGCGAAGCTGTGAATTTGCGTCCGGCGGCATCGTTTTGCCGTAGATCGCAAACCGAGCCTCGGCGATCTTTGTGCCGTTGGCGGTTTCGACGTTGGTGATGTTCTTTTCATTCCATTCGCGGAGTTCACGAATGATAGGATCGACTCGGCGGGCAAGCGTGACCATCGGATCGGTCGAAGCATTGACCGCAGCCGCACCGCCATCGAGAAGTGCCTTTCGATCAGCAGGATTGATGAGTTTTGTTTCGCGAACCGCTCGCCCAACAACCTCAGAGGGCTCGGCATCACCGAGAGCAGCTTTGATAAAAGGATCGCTTGCGCCGAGAACCTTTCTCGCCTCAACAAACCACGCTGTCAGCGCTGCTTCTTCCATATCCGCATAGATCGGTGCGGGCGAAAGCAGCGACGTTTTGAAGGCTTCTAGCCGGGCATCGCGATACTCAGGATATCGTTCGCCGTTGGGTTTTGCGGTCTCGATCTGGAAAGTGACGATCTGCCGTGCAAAGGTCGCAAGCTGAGATGAACTTAGGCTTGAGAACGCGATCTGTTTTGCTCTCGTTGGCAACGTGGTGTAAGCATTTTCGATCGCTGCCCATGCAGGTGCGTATTGTTTATCGAGTTCGGGTTTCGCAGCAAGTTTATCGCGCAGGTCTTTTTCCTCTGCCTCTTTGCGCGCAAAATTACGTGGATTGAGCAAGCCTTTTTGCTGGCCTTCAAGACGCTTGAGCGAATTTGCGAACGAACGCATTCCGGGATTTGCCTGTCGAAGCTGTTCGGCACCGCGCTTTGAATAATCTTCCAGAGCCTTACGGCGAATTTTCCAAACCTGTTCCTGCAGAGGATTGCCGATGTCGCGTTGATAACCAAGCTGTGCGATCGTAAGCAAACGTGCCGTCGAGCCGGGATAGCCGGAAACTAAAATGAATTCTCCATCGGCTGCTCCGGTTGCAGACCATTTCAAATATTGCGGCGTGCTGGCAGGCTTGCCGTCCTCATAAGCTCTCAAAAACGTGAAATCAAGATCGTGGCGAGGATAGACAAAGTTGTCATAATCGCCGCCAAAGAACGCAGCCTGTTCCTCAGGAGCCATCACGAGGCGAATGTCGGTATAACGTTTGAAACGGTAGATCCAATACTCACCGCCGCTGTAAAGCGAGACAACATCGCACTTCAAGCCCGCAGGACAATCCTTTTCGATCGCCGCGATCTCGGCTGTACGTTTTGCGGCGATGTCAGCGTCGTTTGTACCCATTTTCGCGGCGTTGTGCACACGCGTGGTGATGTTATCGAATGAAAACAAAACAGAAGCGCTCGCGTCCGGAATTTTCAGTTCGTCAGCCTGCGTTTTCGCATTGTAGCCGAGCATCAAAAGGTCGCGTTCCTTGCTTGAAACCTTTTCGATATAACCCGCCGCGACGTGATGATTGGTCGCGATCAAGCCGTTCGGCGAGACGAACACAGCCGAGGATCCGTTCACCTTTGGCGAGGCAAGCCGCACCTTATCGAGCCACTCTTTCGACGGCTCAAAATTGTAGCGTTCCTTCCACTGCTTTAGCGGCGGATTGTCGAAGGTCCACATTCCCTCGTCGGCAAAGACCAAAGATACGAGCAAATTTATGCAAATCAACAGAGCAAAAGATCGTTTCATAATTACACCACTTAAATAGATAATTTTAGCGAAGAACGCGTTGCAGCTTTTCCATCGCACCTTCGAGGATGTTGTCTTCGCGAGCGATGCAGATGCGGACGTGTGCGTCCCAATCGTCACTGTCAGCAAAGGCGCTGCCGGGCGTCATTCCGACTCCGGCGTCGCGCATAAGCATTTCGTTAAACGCAATTGCGTCGCTGAAGGTTTCGGGAATGCGTGCCCAAAGGTAGAATGCCGAACCGGAATCGTAGATCTTAAAACCGAGATCCGTAATGCCTTCTGAAAAGCTGCGGCGTTTGGCGTCAAAATCGTCCCGGAGCCGCGGGTAATATGTGTCATCGGCCATCAAAACCTTAGAGAGAGCAGCCTGGAGCGGCGTTGCCGGACAGACGTAGATCACATTAGCGGCGTTGTTTACCTGTGCTATCAGCTCGCCTTTGCCGTAGGCGTAGCCGAGACGCCAGCCAGAAATGTTCCACGATTTTGAGAATGAGTTGACGGTTATCGTCCTCTCCCACATATCAGGCAAACTTGCGATGGAAACGTGCGGATTTTCGCCCATGACGTAATGCTCGTAAACCTCGTCGGAAATTACGAGCAGGTCGAGCTGTTTTGCAACGTCGGCGACGGCTTCGAGTTCGGCTTGCGTCATCACTTTGCCGCTTGGATTTGCGGGCGTGCAAACGATGATCGCCTTGAGCGGAAATTCGGTGCGATCCTTTAGCTCTTTGCAGCGGGCGAGCAATGCGTCCTTGTCGAACGTCAGGTTTTCGTCGAGTTCGAATGTTTCCGTCTTGCCGCCAAATTCCTCAAGTATTCGCCGGTGATAAGGATAATAAGGCTCAAAAACAAGTGCCGACTTGCCGCGAAGATAGCTCTGGGCGATTCCGATCAAAGCTCCCGTGCCGCCGTTCGTTATCATAACTTCAAACGGACGGGCGTCAACATCGATCTCGATGCCGTTGTATCTGGCGATCTTTGCGGCGACGGCTTTGCGCAAATCTTCGTTGCCCTCGCTGCCGCCGTAGTGATTTTGGCTCGCCGCAATTATCTGCCCGGCCTCGACCGCAAGCTGCGGGTCGATCGGCAATTCCGACTGGCCCTGAACAAGGTTCCCGCTCGCCGGAACGAGCCGCGTAATGGCCCGGATATCGGGCTTGACTTTCTTAACTCTAGCTTCTGACATAAGATTATAAAATAGCAGTTTTCGGGCGAGATTTCTAAATGCCAATTGGTGAATAGCCTATGTTTACAGAAGAACAGATTGAACGTGGCTTTTGGTATTGGAATATGCTAAACGACTTCCCGCCTGAAAGCATCACAAAGCCTGACGAGTATGAGGGACAATCGAAAGTTAACATTGCCTGTACTCAGCGATTAGACTTGACAGCAGGGGAACAAAAAAAACTTGTTAGGGATTGGATCGACTATTTACCAAGCTGCAAGAATATTGAAATGCTCTGGTTCACAACGCACACACCTCAACAACTTTTTGATAGTGTTTGTAGGTTAGAAAATTTAGTGGGGCTTAAAGTTAAGTGGAGCAACATAAAGTCCCTTGATAACTTGTCCGCATTACGGAAGCTGAGATATTTGGGTATTGGGAGTTCTTCCCAAGTTCAAAGTATTCTGCCATTGACGGAAATGACACAGCTACAAGTACTTTTCATCGAGAATTTTAAGAGAATAACCGACTTTTCGCCCTTGGTTACTCTAAAAGACCTTAGGTTCTTATCGATCGAAGGCGGCATGTATACAAAACAAAAGGTGGACACCTTCGAACCAATCAGCGAGCTATCGAACTTGATTCACTTTAGCGCGGTGATGATTAGTTGCCCTGACAAACGTATCGATCCGATTCTTAAGCTGAAAAAGCTGAAGGCGTTGAAATGGTTTCGCACATTACCAACAGAAGATATAGATAGGTTGAAAAGTGAATTGCCGAACTTAAAATATTTTCCCGGTCGCTACTCTCAAGAAATTTAGAATATCTTCCTTTAGTTTGAGGCTTGGTCAATAGCGTTATTGACTTTACTCACAAACTCGTTGTCTTTCACCCAAAACCGCCACGGCTTTTCCGCGTCTTCGCCCGCGTAGTCGATGCCGACGCGTTTACCGATGGCGATCTCGTTCGGGGCAAAGGTACAGTGATCTTCAAGCCAGATCTGCTTTCCGCGCAGGTCTTCGCCATTTAGACTACGGTCAATATTGAGCGCAATACAGAGTTTGCCGGGCCCGGAAGTCAGATTGCGGTCTTTCATCGGACCGCGACGTTCACGCATGATCTCAATACCATCGAAGGGTTCGACGGCCCGAATTAGAACAACGTGCGGACGTTCGCGTGGGCCGGTCACGATATTTAGCTGGTAATACATCCCATAAATAAAGAAAACATACGCATGTCCGCCCTTGCCATAGGTGACCTCATTTCGCGGCGTGCGGCGCCCGTTGTAGCTGTGTGCCGCTCGGTCGGTCTCGCCCAGATATGCTTCGGTTTCGACAATCATCGCAGAAACACGGCGACCGTTAACAGGAACGACGATCAGCTTGCCAAGTAGTTCTTTTGCTATCGAGATCGTATCCAGGCGGACGTAGAATGAGCGCGGAAGTTTTTTCCCCATATATTTGGTAAAATTTAATATCGCAACTTTATGAGATCGATCAACACTATTCTCTTCATTATTATTTTCACGTTCGCGGCTTTTGGGCAAAAGCCGGACGAAATTCTAGCGACTTCGACGGGGCATACGATACGGCTTCGTGATTTGCCGCCTGCAATTCAAAAAGCAGTTTCTGATTATCCAGCAAATCTTCCAAAAATACGCACGAACCTCTTTGAGCAGATGGTAAACGAAAAGGTTTTGGAGCTTGAAGCCAAGGAACGCGGCGTTACGCAGGGTCGTCTTATTGCGGCCGAAAAGGCAAAGATTCCGGCTCCTAGCGAGATCGAGATCAAAGCCCTTTATGAAGCAAAACGTAGAGAGATCGGATCCAGAACGCTCGAAGAAGTGCGAAAAGCGATCATTGATTACCTTCGCAATCAAGCCGAACAAAAGATGCTGGGCACGCTTTTGACCAGCCTAAAGACCAAATATAAAGTCACTGGTGGGAAGGAGGTAAACGCCATAGGGCTTGCTCAAACTGAAGTCCTCGTAACTATCAACGGCCAACCAGTTACCCTCAAAGATTTTGAGGATTTTGCGAAAATTCCGTTGTTCCAAGACAAAGCCGATCTCGCCGATTCTGTGGTTGATGCGGTAACGGAAACTCTCTATAACCTTTTGCTGGCGGATGAGGCCAAATCTCTCGGCATCGACGAAGGTACGCTGATCGGCCGCGAGATCACTAATAAACTAAAAGAGTTTTCGACCGAGGAACGCGCGGCGTTGACCGATGCATTAGGAAAACGGCTCTTTGCCAAATATCAGGTAAACATGCTCTACACAGCACCTGAACCGATGCGGCAAAACATCTCGGTCGGAACTTCGCCCGCGACCGGACCGGCAAATGCGCCGGTTACTGTCGTGATGTTCAGCGACTTTCAATGCTCGGCATGCTCTGCCACGCATCCGGTATTGAAAAAGGCGATGGAATCATATCCGGGCAAGATCCGTTTTGTCGTTCGCAACTTCCCACTTGAGGGCGTTCATCTCAATGCGTGGCGTGCGGCTCTTGCGGCCGAAGCCGCAAATGCACAGGGCAAATTCTTCGAATATATTGAGATTCTCTACGCCCATCAGGATGCTCTCGACGATGCGTCATTGAAGAAATACGCCGCCGATCTGGGTTTGAATGTCAAACAATTTGAGTTAGACTTTAACTCCGAAAAGACAGCGGCTGCTGTCAAAAAAGATATGGCCGACGGTGAATTCTATGGCGTCAGTGGGACACCCGCGATCTATGTGAACGGCATCTGGGTAAGGTCCCTTACGGTCGAAGCATTTAAGGCCGCAATAGATAAAGCTTTAGGAAGTAAGTAAATATGCGTTTATTGATGGTATTTTTTTTGTGTTTAGTGGCTTTCGGCTGCTCGGACAACAACAGCACTCCAAAGCCTAATGTCAACGCCGCCAATACGGCTGCTGCCAAGCCTACGGCTTTGCCTGTTTACGGCTACGACATAATTAAAACCTATCCGCACGACCCAAAGGCCTTTACTCAAGGTTTGATATACCATGACGGTTTTCTGTATGAAAGCACTGGCCAGGAAGGCAAATCGTCGCTCAGAAAGGTTGAACTTGAAACGGGAAAAGTTCTTCAAAAATTTGATCTGCCGTCCGATGATTTTGGCGAGGGTATTACTATTATCAATGGCAAGATATATCAATTGACGTGGCGAGGTGGGCTTTGCCGTGTATTCGACGCAAAAACATTGAAATTGGTCAAAGAGTTAAGTTATCAGGGCGAAGGTTGGGGATTGACGACCGACGGTTCGGCTCTTTATATGAGCCAGGGCACGCATGTCTTAAAGGTTCTGGACTCAGAAACATTCAAGCAGGCGCAGACAATTCCGGTAATGAGAGAGGACGGCAAACCGTTGATGCAGATCAACGAACTCGAATGGGTAAAGGGTGAAATTTGGGCGAATGTTTGGCATTCAGAAAGCCCTGAGATACTTGGTAAACCAAATTACATCGCCCGCATCGAACCCGCGACCGGCAAACTGCTCGGATGGATCAACCTCGCCGGCATTTCGCCGGACGATCAGGCCCAGGCCAACGACCCTTACGATCCGAAGGCTGAGAACACATTAAACGGCATCGCATACGACCCAATCAAAGATCGCATCTTTGTCACAGGCAAGAACTGGAAAAACCTATACGAGATCAAGTTAAAAAATCCATAGATGACCGAACTGGACAGAAAATTTATGGCTCGGGCGATCGAGCTTGCACGCAACGGTGTTGAAACGAACGCCGGCGGCCCGTTTGGCTGTGTCGTAGTCAAAAACGATAAGGTCGTAGGAGAAGGCAGCAATCGCGTCACTTCAACCAACGACCCGACCGCACACGCCGAAATCGTCGCCATTCGCAATGCATGTAGCCGCCTTGATTCGTTCCAACTCGATGGCTGTACGATCTACACTTCGTGCGAACCGTGCCCGATGTGCCTCGGCGCGATCTACTGGGCACGGCCCGAGCGAGTGTTTTATGCCTGCACACGTAATGACGCGGCAGATGTTGGATTTGACGACGATTTTATTTATAAAGAACTCGAAAAGAATAACGGCGACCGCGAACTTGAGCTGACAAACTTTATGCGCGACGAGGCCCTCGAGGTCTTTGGTCAATGGGCAGCGAAGCCGGATAAGACCGAGTATTAGCGAAAAAAAGCGTGGGACAGTGGGACACTTACAATATCGAGAGCTAAGTCTCTATTTGACAATATTTAGGCTGAACCATTAAGTGTCCCAAACTGTCCCACGGTAGGAGTATTTCCGAATTATTCCTACTTATTCGCACCTTGGGCTGAATTATTCTTACTTTGATTTAGTTTTGATCCAATTTGTCCTAAATAACGAGACCATCTCCACGGATTTGCCCGCTGGCACAACCGTGCTCGATTTTGTCCGTTATCACAAGAATCTCAAAGGCACAAAGATCGGCTGCCGCGAAGGCGACTGCGGAGCATGCACGATACTGGTCGGTGAGTTTGTCAACTCAGAGGTCAAATACCGCACAATGACCTCATGCCTGATGCCAATTGCGAATGCCTCTGGAAAACACATCGTCACCGTCGAAGGCATAAACCCGACAGATCGAGGCCTGACGCCTGTCCAGCAAGCAATGATCGACGAAAGCGGCACGCAATGCGGATTCTGCACCGTCGGTTTCGTTATGTCGCTGACCGGATTCTGCATTGACGACACCGCAAAGACACCTGAAATGGCTGTCTCCGCTATTGACGGAAATATATGCCGCTGCACAGGTTACAAGTCGATCGAGAAAGCCGCTTGTTCGGTCAACAAACAGATTGCTGAAGGCGGCAGGCAGTTTGTGCCCGATTACTTTGCGGACATAGCCGCACGTCTTAAGGGATTGATATCTTCAGCTCCGCCATCCTCAATCCGAACTTCGCACTCGTTCGTGGGTGGAGGAACCGATCTTTACGTTCAGCGTCACGACGAAATGACCGAGTCCGCCGCCGCACATCTGTTATACAACGAAAGCCTTCGCGGCATTCGTGACACAGGGAAATACATCGAGATCGGAGCATCTGCAACAGTCACCGACTTGCTAGTTTCACCCGTGATGCAGTCGATCTTTCCTGATCTTTACAAACACCTAAAACTCGTCTCATCAACGCCGATCCGCAACATGGCGACGCTCGCCGGAAACTTCGTCAACGCTTCGCCGATAGGTGATATGACAGTCTGGTTCCTCGCACTCGACGCCGAGATCGACCTATGCACAAGCCCGCACGTCAGTAAGGACAGTACTCGAACTTTACCGCTGAAAGACCTGTATTTGGGCTACAAACAACTCGCCAAACAGGACGATGAGATCCTCACGACGATCCGATTTAAAAAACCTTCGCGCGATTTTCGTTTCAATTTTGAAAAAGTCTGCAAGCGAACCTATCTCGACATTGCAACGGTTAACACAGCGATATCGATCTTATCAGAACCGCCTGCGGTAGCGGGCGGTTTAACGCGAGTTGGGGAGGCTCATGTAGTCGCCGGAGGCGTCGCACCGATACCGCTTTATTTACGAGAAACTTCCGCGTTCCTCAGAGGCAAGGAAGTAAACGCCGAGACGGTCAGACAAGCAAATGAAATAATGCAATCCGAGATATCGCCGATCTCGGACGTGCGCGGCACAGAACCATACAAACGGCTGTTGTTGCGACAACTTTTCCGTGCACATTTTATGGAGATGTTTAATTGATATGAAAAGAATAGCGATTTTTGTTTCACTTGTGTTGCTGCTTCCGACGTTCGCATCTGCACAAGTTAAGCTGAGTGCAAAGATAGCTAAGAGGATTGCAGACGCTACGCCAAAGTCACTGCCACAGTCCCCGAGAACTTCTAAACTCAGAACGGATGCTGAAGACGAAGCCGTTAAGGGAAAAGTAAAAAGCACTGTTGAGGAAAGCGAAGACCGTTCTGGGACATGGAGCGATCAAGGGAGACACCTCCAGTCCATCACAGAGTTTAACAAAAATGGAGATTATGTGAAGGTCATAAGTTTCAGCTCGAATGGCAATCCATACGAAGTAAAAGTATACGGCTATTTGGATGGGGTGCGAGCGTCCTCATATCAGACAATCTATGAAGATAGCGGGATAATTACCACCTTAGCTTCTCCGGATGAAGAACCGAAAGAGACGCAACCAGCCGATCCACGTTACAGCTACAAGTATGAATACAAGTATGAAGGCGGGAAAATGGTGGAGATGCAGATGCTTCTAAATAATGGCGAAAAGGGAATGCGTTACGTTTACAACCATTCAGAAAATAGAATGGAAAAAATCGCCTATGGTTATGACGGTAAACTAAATCAGAAATATATTACTATGTTTGATTCAAAAGGCAATGAAATTGAATGGCACAATATCGCCGTTATTAATCTACCTGAACCAGACAAGAAATATTTGATAAAGAACGATGCGATTGATAAATACGGAAATTGGACAAAGAGAACTTTTTTGAAGTTAGTAAATGATAACGGGAAAGTTAAGCCTGAACCTGCCTGGATCGAGTATCGAACAATCACATACTACTTGGAAAGCAAAAAATAAATATTGAAAAACATCGACTCAAAATCACACGTTCGCGGCGAGTCCATTTATCTGGACGATATTCCGCTTGTCCAGGGGACGCTGTTTGCGTGTGTTTTTGATTCACCAGTTGCTCATGGAAAGTTAAAGTCGATAGATACAACTGAAGCCAAAAAGTCGGAAGGCGTTTGCAGGGTCATTACTGCAAAAGACCTGATCGGCGAGAATCAGATCGGCGGCATTGTTCCGGATGAACCGCTTCTTGCAGCTGACGAAGTTCACTTTCAGGGGATGCCGATCGCTATTGTTGTCGCGACAAGTGAGGAACTCGCCCGCAAAGCCGCGAAGAAAATTAGTATCGAGATCGACGAACTCGAACCGATCACCGATCCGCGAGTCGCTGCCGCAAAAGGCAACCTGATCGTTCCGCCAAAGAAATTTGTACTGGGCTATACGGAGTCCGCTTTTCACAATTGTGAGTATATTTTCGAAGGCCGAACCGAGCAGAACGGCCAGGAACATCTATACATCGAGACGCAGGGAGCCTACGCCGTGCCGACCGAAAATGGCGGGTTAAAAATTTACTCTTCGACACAAGGGCCTACGGCGGTGCAGCGTGCGGTCTGCCGTGTAACGGGCTTGGCAATGCATCAGGTCGAGGTCGATGTTCAGCGACTCGGCGGCGGGTTTGGCGGTAAGGAAGATCAGGCAAATGCTTGGGCTGGAATCTGTGCGGTCGCCACGCAGCTTACTGGTCGTCCCGTAAAATATGCCCTGCACCGCATGGAAGACATGCGAATGACCGGCAAACGGCATCCGTATTCATCCGATTACAAGATCGGCCTCGATAAGGATCTGAAGATCGTCGCTTACGAGGCTTCGTTCTATCAGAATGCGGGAGCTTCGTGCGACCTCTCGCCGCCGGTGCTCGAACGAACGCTGTTCCATTGCACCAATAGCTACTACGTCCCAAATGTCACCGCGACCGCCTATTGCTGTCGTACAAATCTGCCGCCGAACACCGCCTTTCGCGGCTTTGGCGGGCCACAGGGAATGTTCGTTATTGAATCAGCGATTGCACACGCTGCTGAAAAATTGAATGTGCCAATCTTCGCAATTCAAGGTCGCAACCTAATCCAAACCGATGACGAATTTCCATACGGACAGAAAGCTGAAAGTGAAGCGACAACGTCTTGGCAGCAAGCAGACGCTGAATTCGATTTCGCATTAAAACACCAACAAGCCGCTGACTTTAATGCCTCATCAAAATACCTGAAGAGAGGGGTTGCCATAATGCCGGTCTGTTTCGGCATTTCGTTTACCAAAACGCCGATGAATCAGGCGCGTTCGCTGGTGCATGTTTACACAGACGGATCGGTGGCAGTTTCGACCGGTGCGGTAGAGATGGGCCAAGGTGTGAACACAAAGATGGCACAAGTTGCGTCGAAGATGTTTGGCCTGCCCATCGAGCAGATCAAGGTTCACACGACAAACACTTTACGCATCGCAAATACTTCGCCGACCGCTGCGTCTGCTGCTGCCGACCTTAACGGTAAGGCAACGCAATTAGCTTGCGAGACGATCCGCAAACGTTTGTTTGAGGTGGCAAAAGATCTGGTTGAGACAGTAAGTGTAGAAGATCTTTCACTTGAAAACGGCTTGGTGTACCGCAATGGTGAAAAAACAAGTCTGGAATGGCAGACGCTCGTGATGGAAGCCCATCTCCAGCGCGTAAACCTCAGCGAACATTCGCATTACGCGACCGCAGGGATCGGTTTTGACTGGAGCACGGCGAAAGGACATCCGTTCGCATATCACGTTTACGGCACGGCGATCATCGGTGTTACCGTCGATTGCCTTCGCGGTCGATATGAGGTTGACTATGTTAAATGCTGTCACGATTTTGGCTCGTCAATGAACACCGCGGTTGATAATGGTCAGATCGAAGGTGGCATCGTCCAAGGCTTAGGTTGGGTGACTATGGAAGAGGTCGTTTACGATTCTGACGGCAAACTTCGCTCGAATGCGCTCTCAACATACAAAGTTCCAGACATCTATTCCGTTCCAAAAGAGATAACGATACTTCCGCTCGAAACTACTCGCGAAAATCTAGCGATCTTCAATTCCAAAGCGGTGGGCGAGCCGCCGCTTATGTACGGCATCGGCGCGTATTTTGCGATCAGAAATGCGGTCAAGGCTTTTACCGATTGTTCCCCTCCGTTTGATCTTCCGTTCACGCCAGAAAAGGTTCTGATGAATCTCTACAGCGACTCAGTAGAGAAAGCCGCAAATGCAAAATGAGCAAGGAATCCGAGCTATGGCAATTTGTCGCCAGCCGATTGAAAAAAAATGAATCGGTGATGCTGCTGATTGTCGCCGAAAGTTCCGGCAGCAGTCCCGGACGAGCGGGATACAAAATGGCGATCGGTGAAGACGGTGAGTTATGCGGCAGCATCGGCGGCGGCGTGATGGAAGTAAATCTCGTCGAACAAAGTCGACAGCTCTTGTCAGAACCGGGAGTGATAACGACTGCCTTCCGAAAAGCAACAATAATAGAGCAGGTTCATCAAAAGAACGCGTCTCATTCGAGCGGAATGATCTGCTCTGGTAAACAGACAATAATCATAAAAAGACTGGAACCTGATGATCTCGAAACAATTCAACAGATCATCGAATGCCTGACCAAAGGAAAGCCACAAGTATTTGAAATTTCAGATTCGAGATTTCAAATTATAGAAGACACTGAAAACGAACTTGCGATCACTTTTATAAAAAAGAGTGAAAACAGTTTCGTTTATCGCGAACGACTCGGCCCAAAACACACACTTTTCATTATCGGCGGAGGGCATTGTGCATTGGCTCTCTCGGAATTGATGTCCCGAATGGATTTTCGCATTTCGATCTTTGATGATCGGCCTGAATTAAACACACTCGCTAAAAATCAATTTGCCGATGGGATAACCATCATCGAACGCTATGAGAACATCGCCCAATTTATTCCATCGGGAATAGATACCTATGTCGTCGTAATGACGCTTGGATTTAAGTCGGATGAGATTGTGATCCGCAGTCTTTTTGATAAGGAGTTTAGATATTTTGGGGTTCTAGGCAGCAAAGCCAAGATGAAAACTCTGCTAAACACTCTCGAAAAAGATGGATTTTCAAAGGAACGTCTTTTGCAGATCCACACACCTATCGGCATATCCATTAACAGCCGCACTCCCGAAGAGATCGCCGTAAGCATAGCCGCTGAGATCATCTCGATCAAAAATTCCTGATCCTCTGGAACAAACGTGCCTGCTTGGTGTCTAAGTAAGCAGAACGCACGGCACCGGCGTTAGGAGGATTAAAAATGTTTGACAAATTGATCGAAACAGAACCGGAAGGAGCAGACTTCCACAATCGCCGTAGTTACTTCATGGTGTCGTCTATCGTGGTTGGAATATTGTTCGTCACGGCGGTCGTAATTAGTATTTACGCTTCAGATTACGGCTTGGGAAATGACAGTTTTGAATTAGCGACAGTAGTTGCCCCGCCCGAGATCGCCGCTCCCGAACTAAAGCCGCAGCGTTTACAGACAGCTCGGATTCCATCGCAATCGACCAGCGATCTACCGACAAAACCCTCATACGTCGCTCCGATGGACAAACCAAACAGCATCCCGACGACGATCTCAACTGTGCCAACCTCATTTGAAACATGGAACTCACCAGATCCCGCACCTATTGGTCCAGACAATCCGAGTGGAGGCGGGCGAGATAGAGATAGCACCGACGGCAGCCCTGACGGTATCGTGCGACAAGTCGAACCAACCGAGCCGGAACCAATTCCGGAGCCACCGCCTGTAATTAAGAAACCAGTCGAAATAAAGCCGACGGTTGTTAGGTCTGCAGGCCCGGTCAACGGAAAAGCTACCTATCTGCCAAAACCACCATATCCGGCCGCAGCGGTCGCTCTGAACCTTCAAGGCAAAGTGGATGTGCAGGTAACGATCGATGAAAACGGCAAAGTAGTCTCCGCGAAAGCCATCAACGGCAATGCGTTGTTCCGAGGGGTTGCTGAACGAGCCGCATGGCAGGCTAAATTTAGCCCGACCTACCTCGGCAAAATGCCGGTGAAAGTAACAGGCGTGATCGTTTACAACTTTACAAAGTAATGCCGTGTGGATCGTTAGTGAGAGGCAAGTCTTAACGACTTGTCTCTTTTAAGTTGTCAAATAGCTAATCAGACCTGCCGTGTCCACATCATAAACGGGGACATCAAATTTCGATCTCAATTCTTCATAAGTCATTCCGTCTAGAAAGATCGGTTCGTCCGATTTTATTGTGGCCTTAGGGATGATAACGAAATCGCCCTTTATCTTATCTTTCATCGCGATCAGATCTTGGCCCGTTAACAATCCCGCAACCGAAACATCGCCGCCGAAATAGGTGTTTGGAACGGCTAAAACACTCAGTCGCGAACCTCTCAGCTCGTTGTATTTATCTATCTGTTCACGCAGGATCGGAGCGAACATTTCGCCTGTAAGGAAAGTTCCGAACAAGTCAGAACCACCTGCGGTAGCGGGTGGCTGAAGATCAGATATATGCACATCTGACGGAACGATTGCTTCTGGATGTGTACGGTGATCGATCTTCTTTGCCCGCAGCGTTGAACCTACAGCTACCGCAGGTGGTTCTGACAATAACTTTTCAAACGCATTCACGAACGACCGCACCATTCCTACGCCGTCTTCGATCTGCGGATAGTTGCCGTAATGCCGCCGCGATGGTATTTCGGCACCGGCTTTTATGTAAATTTCATCGCCCAGAAAAGCAAAAGTTACGCCAAGCGTCTTGCGAAATTCTTTTTGCAGTTTTTCAATTTCTTTTATTGTTCTGCGGCAAAATTCGGGCGTAACGCGGGTAAGGCGTTCGTCGGTATTGTAGCGAGTCAACGCAACCGGCACAACGGCCGTCGAAACGACCTTAGGATAATGCGATGCGAGGTCACGCAATGTTTTTTCCAGGATCGCTCCGTCATTTATCTCCGGACATAAAACGACCTGTGCGTGAAGTTCAATATCGGCTGCGAGCAGGCGCTCTAATTTGTCCGAAATGTCCGCACGTGATTCTTCGACGCCGAGCAGATACGCTCGCGTCTTGAGATCAGTCGCATGAACCGAGACGTATTGCGGCGATAAACGCTGCTCGATGATGCGTTTCATCTCGTCTTCAGTAATCGACGAGAGTGTTGTGTAATTGCCGTAGAGAAACGAAAGACGAATGTCTTCGTCTCGAACGAAAAGCGAAGGCCTCGCGTCTTCAGGGTTGCCCTTGCAAAAACAGAAGATGCATTCATTGGCGCATTGGCGAGGCACGATCTGTTCGAACATCAGCCCGAGGTCTTCGCCTTCTTCGCGGTCAAATTCGATGTCATGAGTCTCGCCGTTGGTCTTTTTTATTTGAAACGTCAATTCGGTTTCGCCACCCGTTTGAAAACGAAAATCAAGGTAATCACGAACAGGCCTGCCATTGACGCGAACGATGCGATCATCTGGACGCAACTCAAGCTCTTCGCCAAGACTGCCCGGTTCGACCTCAGTAATGATCACGCCCGGACGGCGAAGTTTTGTAATGGCTGGCTCTACTGCAAACTCGTACATCTTTAAAGAAATTAGCCACGAATTACACAAAGGTCACGAATCAAATTTCGAATTCGTGCAATTCGTGTAATTCGTGGCAAAAAATATCTGCCGATCTTTAAGCAGCTGCCGACTTCAGATCAAGCAGCGAATCGAGCGGCGTGTATTCGAGGTTTTGCGAAGTCGCAACTGCCTCGTAAGTCAGTTTACCTGCGTAAGTGTTAACACCTTCGCGAAGTCCTGCGTCGTCGGCGATCGCCTTTTCAAAACCTTTGCCAGCAAGAGCCTGTGCGTACGGCAATGTTGCGTTGGTCAATGCGAATGTCGAAGTTCGCGGCACAGCACCTGGCATATTTGCGACGCAATAATGGAGAACGCCTTCTTCGTAATAAGTCGGATTCGAATGCGTCGTCGCGTGTGTCGTCTCAAAACATCCGCCCTGATCGACGGCAACGTCTACGAGAACGGAGCCTGATGGGATCAAGTGCAGCATGTCGCGTGTTACGAGCTTCGGAGCGGCCGCACCGACAACAAGCACTGCGCCAACCACAAGATCGGCATGCGAAATAGCTTCTTCGATGGCGTAACGCGACGAAGCGAGCGTCTGCACCTTCGAAAGGAAAATATCGTCAAGCTGACGCAAGCGGTCGAGGTCGCGATCAATGATCGTAACTTTAGCACCAAGTCCGACAGCCATTTTCGCAGCTTCGGTGCCTACGATACCGCCGCCGATAATGACGACGTTCGCTGCCGGAACTCCCGGAACGCCGCCCAGCAAAATTCCCTTTCCGCCGTTCATTTTTTCAAGGTAAGTCGCTCCGACCTGCACCGACATGCGGCCCGCAACTTCGGACATCGGCGTCAGCAGCGGCAAGCGGCCGTTGGACGTGATCGTCTCGTATGCAACGCCGGTAACTTTGCGGTCAAGCATCTGTTTGGTCAATTCCAGCTCAGGTGCGAGGTGCAAATAGGTGAAAAGCAGCTGATTCTCACGCATTCGCGGATATTCCGGAGCGACCGGCTCTTTGACCTTGACGATCATATCGCCGGCCTGCCAGATCTCGTCCGCCGTATCCAAAAGCTGCCCGCCTGCCTTCACATACTGCTCGTCCTTAAACCCCGAGCCCTCGCCCGCCGTCTTTTGCACAAAAACCGTGTGCCCGTCACCCACCAACGCCTGAACACCCGCCGGCGTCAGCCCAACGCGGTATTCGTTGTCTTTAATTTCCTTCGGTAAACCGATCTTCATAGATTATTTTTCTCCAAAACAAAATTGCGATTAAGTCGAATCCTTGATTTTACGTTTTTTTGACGAAAATTAAAAATCATTTCTGCCACTCACGGAAAAAGCGACACCAGATGTTCCGCATCCTAACATTTTCTTCGTTCCACCGTTCCACAGCGCTACACACCGGAGTGGAACGCTGTAAACCTTGCAGATAAATGAGTTAAGGTCAGAAAAATGCCTGCGTTCCGCGATTTTTGAAAAAAATATTAGACATTGTCCTCAAATCCTTAACTTCTGCATATATTGAGGTTACAGCAACGGCACACAGGAAAACACCACGATCTTTGTTGGAACGGTACTCTCACTCACGACTCTCAGACTGAGACTCCAGACTCATAAGTTTAGCTTGTCAAATATCTATAAATAAGCGATACCATCCTAGCATATATTTGCACAGAAGTCAATATATTTTATGTGTGCAACGACACGATAATCCCTTTTGATCATCTGGAATAGCCTTTCTTTGCTTTTATCCAAATGGATGCTACTATGCCTCGAAAGCAACAAATTAGAAGTGACGACGTTATGCATAAACTCTATGCCACCAACCCCGGCAAACTAGCCGCCTGGCTCCAAGCTGCCACATCGAACAGCGCCCGCAAAACCAAACCCGTCAACACCATGAACCATAGCTATCGATCCTACCGGGATTATCTCGTCGTGATATCGGCGGTGTTTTTATTCCTGTGTCCGTCGACCTTGGTCGCCCAGAAGACTCCACGCAAGCCATCGAAATATGTCGTCACGTCTTTAACTTCGAGACAAATTGCGGACAAAATTGCGAAATCACTCGTATTAGTTACGACCCAAGATATCAATGGAAAGCCTCTGGCACTGGGTAGCGGCTTTTTTTATGGAGTTCCGCCGGCGCTTCTTGCGAAGAAAACTGGCGACTACTGGGATGACCTTAGTCGAAGGTTTGGAATCGGCGTTCCGACTCTGAATCAGAAGCCCGGAAGTTCAACTAGTTCATTCATCGTCTCCAATCTACACGTCTTCAAAAGAGCGTGGACCGGTAAGGTAAAGGTCGTGGGATCTGCAACTGAATATTCGATAAAACGCATTGTAGGAATAGATATAAAACACGATCTTTGTGTCTTTGAAGTAGACGGGTTAGCGTTACCCGCACTCATGTTAGCTGACCCAGAAAAACTCGGAGTAGGCGATGATATTTATGTGGGTGGGAGCCCGCGGGGACTTGAAAATACTCTTTCTAGCGGAATTATCAGCGGAATAAGGAAAGACGAAGGACTCGTTCAAATTGACGCTGCGATTTCTGCGGGTTCGAGTGGGGGGCCGGTGGTTGATACGAATGGAAACATCGTCGGAGTCGCAGTGTCATCGTTGTCGTCGGGCCAGAATCTTAATTTTGCAGTTGCAGGCTCGTACGTCCTGAAACTCCGCCTTACATGGGACGCATCCGTGAAAGAGACCGGAGCTTTTGCAATTAGTGATGCAGAAGATGATGGATTTGTCGGCAAAGTAAAGCTAGTAAAAGTTAAGGTCGCGGAAAAGGAGGACCCAGATACTGACCTCTATTCGATTACGCCAAAACCAAAAGACACTTACCTGTTCAACGAAGATGGAAATCATTTGGAAGTTATCACCCATGGTTCTGATGGTAAGATTTACAGTATATTTCAAACTAGTTACGACTACCGAGGAATGCGTTCGCGCGTTTCGGTCCTATCACAGGAACGAATGCCTGTGGAAAGAAGCTATACGGACACTCAGAATCTACAAATAAAACTTGAGCAACGTTATTACGGGATCTCGAAGGAGAGTGAATTCGCAGCTAAGAACGGATTAATGGTCAAGGAAACCGCGACGTTTGATCGAAATGGCAATCTAACAGAACGAATGCGACGTGCCTCAAATGGCTCTTACTCCCAAACGTTATTCGAGTACAACGAGCAAGACAGATGTATTTCGGAAAAAGACATCCGAGACGGAAAACTGTTTGCAACAACTCGATATCAATACAAGCTAGACGCATACGGTAACTGGATTTCGCAACTAGCCTTAGTTGATATTGGTCATGACATCGAACCAATAGCGAATAAACTAATACTTAGAGAAATTTCCTATTACTAATTCGCAATATCGGCATGAAGGATGTTAACGACCAACTTGAAAGACATCACGAACGGTTGCAGCGATTGTTTGGGGAGATCAAACAGTTAGCAACTGATCGCGGACCAATCGCAATCATTGCGGACGAGGCCGCTCTCGACAAAACTAAGAACTTCTTTTCAGAGTGCCACCATTTTAAGGATGCCCTTAGAAGAGATTCACGGATCAAAGACAAGAAAGGTGTCGAAGCCTTCGTACAAAGTAGTTCCGCCCTGCTGATCGCTGGTGAAATATGCAATACGTTTAAGCACGGGCCGGCGCGCACAGGAAAATCACTAGACAGAATGATTCTTGCTGATGCGATCGACAATCCGGTTGGTCGAAGTGGACCGATTATTAAGATGGCTGGAACTCCGAACGAGGGCGATACTTTCACGATTTCACATTCCAAACGCGCTGGCGAGCCGATTGCAACGACCGTCGTTAAATTTATTATAAATGGTGCCGAGCATAATGCTGTTCAGCTAGCCGAACTGTGCTTGAAGGATTGGAATAAGTTTCTAACAACAAAAGGCATTGGCTTTACAAATTAAGCCTCTGGCTTCCGCAATTCCATCAATGCCAGTCTTTTGACGACATTTCCTTTTTCGATATGTTGTTCGATGACGGAGTAACAATATTACATCGAGGCCATTACCGCGCGGATTTCGCCGTAGGTGTATTGGTCACCCAAAAATTCTTTGATGGGCGATAGTGCTCCGGTGTCGTTGAATTTGATGATCGCGTTTCGTATCGGTTCGACTTTGTCGAATGAAACAAGCTCATCGAGGCGTATCTGACCGGTTGTAATAAACCTGGCAAGATGGCCTTCGACGGTGCTTGGCTGCACTCCTCGCTCGGCGGCTATTTGAGCGATCGACTTGCCTTCGCGGTACATTTCAAGCGAGATCTGAAAGGTGTCTTTGCCATTAACGTCACGTTTAGTGCGCTGTTTGCAGTTGGATTTGGGCGACTTTAGGTCGATGCGGGAAACAAGGCTGTTTTTAAGGCAGTATTCTTTTATCACTCGCAACAAATCGGCTCCGTATTTGTCGAATTTGAGATCGCCGATACCTGAGATCTTCCGCATTTCCCAATCGTTCTGCGGCAGATACGTGGACATTTCGACCAGCGTTGCGTCCGAGAAAATGATGTACGGCGGCACATTTTCGTGTTTTGCCAGATTCGTTCGCAGAGTGCGCAGATCGTCGAAAAGTGCCTGAATATACGGATGAGAAACATCTGAGACGAGTTTCGCTTTTTTCTCTTCTTTGACCTTTAACTTGACGAGTTCGACAGGCGTTTTCCCGGCGAGTACGTCCATGCTGGATTCAGTAAGAACGATGATCGGATATTCGCCCTCGGTCTGAGCAAGATAGCCTTGAGCGATCAGATCTTTGAAGTAATTGAACCAATTATCCTTTGAGATGTCCGCCCCGACGCCGTAGGTTTTTATGTTTTTGTGCTCGTCACGGATCTTTTCGCTTTTCGAGCCTCTGAGAAAATCGATCAAATAGCTCATCCCGAACCTTTGATCAGTTCGATATACCGCACTCAAAGCCTTCTGAGCGATGACCGTGCCGTCAAACCGCTCGACGACGGTTGTGCAATTATCACAATTGCCGCAATCCTCATCCATCATTTCCGAAAAATAATTGAGCAAAAATTTCCGGCGGCACGTTGTCAGATCACCATATTTGCCCATCAGATCGAGCTTTTTGAGCATGATCCTCGACTGTTCGGCGTTGCCTTCGACCTCGGCAAAACCTTTTAGTTTGATAACGTCCGCCCACGAGAAAAACAGCAAAGCATCGCTCTGCAAACCGTCTCGGCCCGCGCGTCCGGTTTCCTGATAATAGCTCTCGACATTTTTGGGCAGGTCCATATGGACGACAAACCGGACGTTGGATTTGTCGATGCCCATGCCAAAGGCGATCGTGGCCACAACGATCTTTGTCTCGTCTTTTAGGAAAGATTCCTGATGTTTCTCGCGAGTCTGTCTATCCAGTCCGGCGTGATAAGACAATGCACTGTAGCCTTCGTCGCGAAGATCGGCGGCCAGCGAATCGACCGAGCTGCGGCTCAGGCAATAGATTATGCCGCTTTCGTCTTTTCGTTTCTCAAGATAATCGAGCAGTTGATCGTAGGATTTCCGCTTTGGCTCGACAGTGTAGAAAATATTCGGCCGGTTAAAGCTGGAAACAAAAACCTCGGCATGATTGATATTCAGCCGCTCGACGATATCTTTGCGAACCAACTTATCGGCGGTCGCCGTCAGCGCGATCAGCGGAATCCTAGGAAACTCGCTCTTGAGCGCCGCAAGCCGCAAATACTCCGGCCTGAAATCGTGTCCCCAACTCGAGATACAATGAGCCTCATCAATCGCAAACAGCGAGATGTTAATGCCTCGAAGAAAATCCAGAAACAGATCGCCGCTTTGCAAGAGGCGTTCGGGAGCGACGTAAAGCAGTTTCAATTTGCCGTTGCGAATGTCACTAAAAACCTCGACTTGCTGGGCAGCAGTTTGTGTGGAATTCAGAAATGCAGCGTCGACGCCATTGTTGCGTAATGCATCGACCTGATCCTTCATCAAGGCTATCAGCGGCGAGATCACAACCGTCAAACCGTCAGACATCAACGCCGGTATCTGGTAACAGATCGATTTACCGCCGCCCGTCGGCATGAGCACGACACAGTCCTTTCCGGCCAAAACGGTCGAGATCGCCGCTTCCTGATTCATCCGAAACGAATCAAAGCCAAAGCGATGTTTGAGAATTTCGCGGGCCTTTTCGATTGTCATATAAATTATGAACGCGGATTTAGCGGATTAGGCGGATGAACAGGATAAGATCTATGAAGAATCCGCTCCCATCCGCTTGATCTGCTAAATCCGCGTTCAAATTCCCTATTCGAGAATGTACTAGATCTCAACCTCGTCGATCTGCGCTTTTTGCAGTTTGCCGGAGTAGTCGATGTATAGCGACTTCCACTCGCTGAAGATGTCGAGGACCTGCGTGCCCGCTTCGCGGTGGCCGTTGCCGGTGTTCTTTGTGCCGCCGAATGGTAGGTGAACTTCTGCTCCGATAGTCGCCGAATTGACATAGCAAATGCCGGTGTAGAGTTCCTGCATCGCGTAGAATGCATGGTTAACATCCTGCGTGTATATCGCCGACGAGAGGCCGTATGCGACGCCGTTGACGATGTCGATCGCTTCGTCGAGTGTTGAGAACGGAATGACGCACGTCACCGGACCAAAGATCTCTTCCTGAGCGACACGCATCTTCGGGCTGACGTTCGTGAACACCGTCGGCTCGATGAAATAGCCTTTTGAGTAATCGCCTCGCGTCAATCGCTTGCCGCCGCAAGCGAGTGTCGCTTTGTCGTGATTTTTGCCGATCTCAATGTAGCCGAGGATCTTGTCCATGGCACGCTCATTGATGACCGGACCAACTTCCGTTTTCGCATCGAGGCCGTTGCCGACGCGGAGTTTTTTAACCTTTTCGACCAGCTTTTCGCAGAATTTCTTATAGACCTTTTTGTGGACAATAAGCCGCGACGAAGCGGTGCATCGCTGTCCGCTCGTGCCGAATGCTCCCCACAGCGAGCCTTCGACGGCGTTATCGACATCCGCATCATCCATAACAATGATCGCGTTTTTGCCGCCCATTTCAAGGCTGACGATCTTGTTGTCGCGGGCACAAGCCTCGGCGATCAGCCGTCCGGTCGAGGTCGAGCCGGTGAACGAGATCAGCCGAACATCCTTATGATCGACAAGTGCCGCACCGGGCGCTCCAAAGCCGTTGACGACGTTGACCACGCCTTTCGGAATGCCAGCTTCTTCGCAAGACTTAATTAGATTGATCGTCGAAAGCGGCACGTCCTCGCCCGATTTGATGACGACTGTGTTACCGCATACCAATGCGGGAATTAACTTCCACGACGGGATCGCCATTGGGAAATTGAACGGCGTGATGAGTCCGCAGATGCCGACCGGCTGGCGGACGCACATTGCGAATTTGTTCGGCATTTCAGCCGGCGTCGTAAAGCCATGCAATCTGCGGCCTTCACCGGCGGTGTAGTAGGTGCAGTCGATCGCTTCCTGTACATCGCCGCCAGCTTCCTTTAGCACCTTGCCCATTTCGCGGGTCATCTGGTGCGTAAATTCGTCCTTATTTTTGCGGAGAATTTCGCCAAGCGTGAAGAGGATCTCAGCACGTTTCGGTGCAGGAGTTCGGCGCCAGCGTGTCGCAGCCTTTTTCGCCGCCTCAACCGCAGCGTTTACGTCGTCTTCGTTAGACGCGGGAAAACGCCCGACTATATCCGACGTGTCAGCCGGATTCACATTGTCAAACCACTCGCCCGACGAAGATTTGACCCATTCGCCGCCGATATAGTTGTGATATTTCTTGATCGACGTTTTAGCCGATCCTTTACTCTTCGTTTTTTGTACTTTTGCCATAAACTTTAAGTTTAACGTGCAAAGGCCAAAGTCCAAAGTTGGCATCAATTAAATGCAAGCTTTGGACCTTGAAGTTGGATGTTGGACTAGGTCTACCTGACAGTAAATTGCACTATCTTGAGCTGGGCAGTTTTGGAGTCCGGCTCATAATACTTGATATGGAGAACGACAGCATCGCCAACTTTAAGGCGAGATGCCGCGATGTTAAAAGACTTTAGATCAGTGACGGTGGTTCGATTGAGCCGTTGTATAAGATCGCCCTCACCCAACGCCGGAAAACCCAGAGAATTTTTCAGATCGGAAACAAAGCTCGTTGAACTTACCTCTCTAATGACAAGCCCTTTAAGGCCGACGAGCCTGTACCTCTGAGCGAGGAGCGGGGTTAATTCTGCCAGTGTGAGACCAAAGGGATTTTGTTCTTCTTTGACATCCTTGACTGGTATTTTTGGACTGCTGGTTTCGCTAGTTGCGGCTCTGCTTGACGGCCGTTCCCCTAACTTTATCGATGCGCTTTTGCGTTCAAGATTAGCTCCCGCTTCTCGAAGGTAGGTAACTGAGATCAACTGGCCCGGCTGTACAGCGGCAACTTTTGAGATCATATCCCTTGCGTTCTCGATCGTTAGCCCGTTGAATTCGATGACGACATCGCCCACCTCCAATCCTGCGACTGCGGCGGGACTCTGTTTGTCGGGAACGTTCGTAACTATCGCTCCCTTCGCTTCTGCAAGGCCGTAAACGCGGGCAAACTCCGTGCCTACAGATTCGAGATATGCTCCTAAATACCCTCTGCGAACTTTACCATTCTTTACGATCTGAGCGTAAACATTTGCCGTCTCGTTAGATGGCAATGCAAAACCAACGCCGTTGTATCCGCCGGTCGCGGTCGCTATCTGCGAATTCACACCGATCACCTCGCCGTCCATGTTTACAAGCGGACCGCCTGAATTGCCCGGATTGATGACCGCGTCCGTCTGTATGAAGCGCTGAAACGGTGACGTGCCTGGCGTCTCGCGTCTTGTCTGCGAGATTATTCCGGCTGATACAGATTTTGCCAAGCCAAACGGCGAGCCGACCGTGAGTACCCAATCTCCGATCTCGGCCTTGTCTGAATCGCCAAACTTGAGAAATGGCAAATCGCGTCTGGCATCGATCTTAAGAACTGCAAGGTCGGTCACTTCTCTACCGTCCGAGCCGACTACAGTTGCTGTAAATTCTTCGCCAGAGTCGAGCTTGACGGTAACCCTTTCCGCATTTTCAACCACATGTGAATTCGTGATAATGTAACCGCTTTTATCGACGATAAAGCCGCTACCTACGGAATGTGCCGGCCGTTGGCGGCCCAAAAAATCCAACATACCTTTTGGATCATCGGGTTTGACCGGGCCGCTGTAAATAGCGGGAATCGTCTTACTTTTCGTATCAATACTAACAATCGCGGGAGCGACTTTTTTTGCGATGTCCGCAAACGATCTCGTCCTGTCCGGCTGTGCGTACGTATGAACAGTTAAGAGTGCAACAGCCAAAAAAATCAACAAAATGCTCTTTTGTCTCAAAGGCGATAATTCAGATCGTTTTAACATAGTCGAGGAAGGCTTCTGAAATAAGCGAGTTACCGACGGGAAGCTTTCTCTAAGAATTATACCAAATCCTTACGGCGACAGAATCACTTTTAGAACGCCCTTCGCTGCGGCACACTCCATCGCGACAATGCCATCTAAGAGCGAGAACTCATTTGTGATCAGATCGTTTACATTTATCAGACCGTCAGCAAGCAGAGTAATTGCCGGTTCCATCTTTCCGCAACGGGAACCGACTATAGTTATTTCATCGACAACAACACGCGAAGCCGCCCATGTTTGCGTGCCGTGAAACGTGGACTTGAGCACTATTTTTCCACGTGGCCTTACAAGATCGAGCGCCGTGGCAAATCCCGATTCGGAACCGCTTGCCTCAACAACAACATCGAATCGACCGGAAATCATCGGTGTCAGATTACCGAGAAAAATGCCCTCTACACCATTTTTTTCAGCGATGGACATTTTAGATGTGTGCTTGCCGATCAGCGTGACATTTTGTGATTTGAGAGCAAGACTCATTGCACACAGCAATCCGAGTTTTCCGTCACCGATGACCGCGACCTTTGTCTCGGGCAATATTTCAACTTGCTCAGTGACTCCAAAAGCTGCCGCGAGCGGCTCGGCGAAGACTGCCTGCGCATCTGTCACCCTGTCAGGAATCTCTATGAGATTTCGCGAGGGCAATTGCAAAAATTCGGCATGACAGCCGTCGCGATCCACAATGCCCAGAACGGTCCGCGTAGGACAATGCCGCGAATCGCCCGCAATGCATAGATCACAACTTCCGCAGCCTGCGTTTATCTCGCCAACAACCCTTTTCCCAACGATCTCAGTCCTGTCATCAGCCCTTTCGACAACACCGACGAATTCATGACCGATAGTTCCCGAAAAACCGGCGTAGCCTCGCACGATCTCAAGATCGGTGTTACAAATTCCCGACTTTAAAACGCGAACGAGCGCTTCAGATTCGTTATTAGGGTTGGCAACGTTTGCCACTTCAAGGCCGCCATCATGAGTAAAACGCAACGCTTTCATAAACCACGGATTATATACGAATAAAATATCCGCTAATAATTGATTGATAAAAATGTTGTATACTTTCAAATTGTCGGAGACAATGTTGTTGAATTTATGCTAAGAATCATTCTTTTGTTTGCCGTGCTTTTAGTGATTTGCTCTGTTGTTGCTTGCAGCCAAATGTCGAGTGGCGGCGGTGGAGGTGCGACTCCAACGGAAGCCTACAAACTCCTATACGCTGCTGTTAAAAGCAAAGACACGGAAGCCATTAAAAAACTGCTCACGAAAAAATCTATCGAATTCGGCGCGATGGCTTCGCAGCGAAACGGCACTCCGCTCGAAAAGGTCTATGAGAACGGATTTACAGCCACAACCTTTTCTGCAACCTTACCGACGATGCGTGATGAACGAATCGACGGCGATATGGGAGCATTGGAGGTTTGGAACTCAAAAGAAAGTAAATGGGAAGACCTCGCCTTCATTAAAGAGGACGGCTCATGGAAACTTGCGGTCGGAGATATGTTTGCAGGGACATACAAGTCACCTGGACCGGGCCGTGATGTGGTCGAAAAGCAGGCCGCAAACGCCGCAGCAAATTCTGACGTACAAAGTCCGCCTATATTAAACTCCAATGCTCCGATGCCCGGCATAAATACAGCGTCCAACAAAGCTGCCCATTCAAATAGGTAATGACCAAAGCTTCCGCCGTCGCGGAGATCATCGCAACATATCAAAAATACGGCTGGATATTACGCCGTGTGCTGCTTACCAGCCAGTCGAGCAAAAACTTGCAGCACGATAAAGACTCACTTTTCGGCGAAACCATAATTGTCGATTCGGCGATTGACGCGGCGTGGTTCTCACGTCCGCCGAAAAGCGGCGGTGTGGCTTGGGAAATACGATATTTGGGTGATATTCCATTTGCTTTGCTTGAAAACGTGGACGAAGATGATGAACAATTTGAAAATCTTCTTAGCTCCGTTGAGCTTCGTCTCTGTGAATCCATCTCGGCAAAAATATCAGCTTGACAACCGCGCCGTGCGATAGCAAACTTATTCAATTGACATGATGATCAAGGAATTAGGTGGAAGGGTTGCTCGTGTGTGGGACGGTTTGCGGCCCATGACAAAAAAAATGCTCGTCGGAGCATTGCAATCTAGCAATCCAACCCCGGCTAACACAAAGAGTCCTAAATTCTCCTACGACGCTCACGCCGACTGGGAAGTGAGCCGTCTGCTCAGAGCCCTCGACGAACAATCAAAGAAAAGTTCGATACGAAAGAATTCAGTAAAATTAGCTGAGATATCGCAGTTCGCAGATGCCTGTGCCCGCGTGCTCGAAGCACAGTCCGCTTCGGCCGAGGTCTTTATTCAACTTGCCGAGCGAGTTATACGAGAGAACGATTACGACCGTCTCGACAAACTTGCCGACCGCCTCGCAGAACGTTATTCGGCGGGCGAGATAGCAGAGATAGTCCGGCAGACCGAGCTTCCACAGATTCGCGCGATAGCCTACGAAACTCTATCAATGCTGCCGATACCTTCGATACTGCCGTTGTTGGATGATTCGCTATATGCGGAAATCGCCGCCGGAGCATTAGAGCAAAAAGCCTTTGAATTCGATTCCGAAGAGGCCCGCGACATCCTCGATCAACTTGAGGCCGAAAGCTCACTCGCAGATCAATAGCGTTTTTGAAAGAATCTTAGGTTTTATTTTTCGGGCTTTTTCACGCCTTTATTGCTTCCAAATCCCCAGCGGAAAGGCGTCGGCAGCCATGCGACGCCGCCGATCCGAACTCCAAGATAAATCACTGGGGAAAGAAATCGATGGCCTTTTGCACGCACACAATCGCAAAGCCGTTTGTCAGCCGCTCTTCTTTCCGCCTTTGTTCCGCCGAAATAATAAGCCTTGTCATGCTCGACACAGCAATCGCGATAGTTGCCGTCAGGAAAAAGCGAACAGCCGTCACTTTTGAAATCAGCAGGCATCGGACGGACGACAATAGTCTGGCTAAATGAAGATATGGAAAAAACCAACACGAGTAAGACGGCTGAAAGTAGTTGCGAAAATCTTTTGGTCATTTTAATCATTATGTCGCCGAGATCGATTCCTGCTTTGTCGCTTCCAACCGATTGAGATACATCGGAAATTTCGCCGTTATCTCCGCAACGCCGCGCCTGACATTCGCCTTGACTTCCTCTGATTCCGGTTCGTGGATGATCGACGCGATCATTTCGCCGATCAACTTCATTTCAGATTCCTTCATCCCGCGAGTCGTAAGTGCAGGCGTTCCAAGACGAATGCCTGACGCGACAAAAGGCTTGTTAGTATCGAAGGGGATCGTATTTTTATTGACCGTGATATGCACTTCATCGAGTGCCTTTTCGGCGACCTTGCCCGTGATGCCCTTGCCGTCCATAAAGACATCGACGAGCAGCAAATGATTATCCGTTCCGCCCGAAACGAGCCGCAGACCCGCGTTTGAAAGTGTCTCTGCCAGCACCTTTGCATTGTCAATTATCTGCTGTTGATACGCCTTAAAATCGCCGCGCAAAGCCTCACCAAACGACACTGCTTTTGCAGCGATAATATGCACCAGCGGCCCGCCTTGAACGCCCGGAAAAACGCTGCGGTTTACGTCAGCAGCAAATTCCTCGCGGCACAATATCAATCCGCCGCGCGGACCACGCAAGGTCTTATGCGTCGTCGTCGTTACAAATTCGCAATGCGGCACCGGCGAAGGATGCAAGCCCACAGCAACTAGTCCCGCGATATGTGCAATGTCGGCCATTACCTTTGCACCAACGCTGCGTGCGATCTCGCCAATGCGTGCAAAATCTATCGTCCGCGGATAAGCCGACGCACCGCAAATGAGTAGCTTCGGATTGCTCTCTTCGGCCTTTCGCTGCAGTTCGTCGTAATCGATCTGCTCGGTGTCTTTATTAACGCCGTAATCCGCGACCTTATAATTGATCCCCGAAAAATTGAGCGGATGGCCATGTGTCAAGTGTCCGCCATGCGAGAGATTCATGCCGAGGATCTGATCGCCATGGTCGAGTGCCGTCATCAAAACAGCCATATTAGCCTGCGCACCTGAATGCGGCTGGACATTAGCATGCTCGGCTCCGAAGATCTCTTTAGCCCGATCTATCGCCAAATTCTCGACGACATCAGCAAATTCACATCCACCATAATACCGTTTCGCCGGATAACCTTCGGCATATTTGTTTGTAAAGACCGTTCCCATCGCCTGCAAAACGGCCTCGGACACAAAATTCTCCGACGCGATAAGCTCAAGCCCGTTCGTCTGACGCCGCACTTCGTCATTAATAGCCTCGCTGACCATCGGATCAACCTCTAATATATTTGCTGTGAAAAAATCATTCATAAGAAAATGATATATGTTTTCGTTTATTGAATCATCGAACGGAATTCGTTTTCATCCAATACTGCAACACCTAGTCCTTCCGCTTTAGTCAATTTCGACCCCGCATCGCTTCCAGCAACAACAAAATCAGTATTTTTACTGACCGATGATGACACGCGGCCGCCTCGTTCTTCGATAAGTTTTGCGGCTTCGTCGCGGGTGTAGTTTTCGAGCTTGCCGGTCAGGACAAAAGTTTTGCCTTGAAATCTTTCGTCGAGCATTGCCGTGCTCGCGGCGTCAGTTTCGGTTTTGACTCCGACGGCTTTGAGCCGTGCGACAAGATCGACATTTCGCGGATCGCGAAACCATTCATAGACGCTCTCGGCGACAGCGAGGCCGATCTCGTGGATGTCGTCGAGTTCCTGGACGCTCGCCTCGGCAAGGCGGTCGATGCTGCGGAAGTGATTCGCGAGAATTTTTGCGTAGCGTTCGCCGACGTGCCGAATGTCAATGCCGTATAGCAAACGCTGCAAGCCGCGAGACTTGCTCGCCTCGATCTGTTCGATAAGATTGGTTCCCGATTTTTCGGCCATTCGGTCGAGGCCCGAAACCTGTTCGAGAGTCAGCGAATAAAGGTCGGCGACATCGCGGATCATTTCTTTGTCCACCAGCATTTCTACCAACACTTCGCCAAGGCCCTCGATATCCATCGCCTTTCGCGATGCGAAATACAGTATGCGAGCTTTCAATTTCGCCGGACAAATATCATTTGTACACCGCCGAACGGCTTCACCTTCCGGACGCACAGCAGGCGAATGACAAACAGGGCAAGCATTTGGAAACTCAAATTCCGTCTCGCTGCCGTCGCGTTTCGTTGTTACGACTTGCAGCACCTGCGGAATGATCTCGCCGCTCTTTTCGATCATCACCCAATCGCCAATTTTTAGATCGAGCCGCTTGATCTCGTCCTCGTTATGGAGCGAAGCTCGTGCGACTGTAGTACCCGCAAGCAAAGTTGGTTCGAGATGAGCAACCGGCGTCAAAGCACCGGTTCGGCCAACCTGAATGCCGATACTGAGTAATCGTGTAGTCGCCTGTCGGGCCGGATATTTGTACGCAATCGCCCAACGCGGAGCTTTAGTCGTTGCCCCAAATTCGTCCTGCAGTGCAGTCGAATTGACCTTTACCACAACACCGTCGATCTCGTAATCAAGGCCGTCACGGTGGTTTTCCATTTCATTAATAAACTCAACCAACTCTTCAAAATTGCTACACAAGCGGCGATTTGGATTGACGTGAAAACCGTTTCGCTCGCACCATTCAAAATTTTCCCAGTGCGTCGCGAACATCTTCTGATTTCCCGTAAAAGCATCATACGGAAACATGTCGAGTCGCCGCGATGCGACGACTGCCGAATCGAGCATCCTCAACGTGCCCGACGCCGAATTCCGTGCGTTGGCAAACATCTTTTCGCCCTGCATTTCGAGTTCCGAATTGATCCTTGCAAACTGCGACCGCGACAGAAACACTTCGCCGCGCACTTCGGCATGCGCCGGTGCATCAACCTTCAAACGCAGCGGAATTGTTTTGATCGTCTTAACATTTTGCGTGACCTCATCACCAGTTTGTCCGTCACCGCGAGTAGCACCCGTTACTAAAATGCCTTTCTCGTAATGCAGAGAAACACTCAGCCCATCGATCTTCAACTCGGCAACGTATTCGAGATTGCGGCCCTCGGCCATTTTTTCACATCGCTCGGTAAAGGCTTTGAGGTCGTCCAGACTGTAGGAATTATCAAGCGACATCAATGCCACAGTGTGTTTGAACGGCTGCAGGCTCACTGCCTTACCTCCGACACGCTGAGTCGGGCTGTCAGGCGTAACAAGTGCGGGATGCTCATTTTCAAGGGCTCTTAGACGTTCGAGAAGCTGATCGAATTCAAAATCCGAGATCTCCGGCGAGTCTTGCTGATAATACAGATCGCTGTGGCGTTCGATCTCTGCACGAAGGTTTTCAATCTCTTTCTGAATTTCTGAACTCATACAAAATTAACTCATAAACTCCGCGATCAAACGATGAAAATGATGCGTTCCCTGCTCTCGTGTGGGCGAATAACGTCCGTGAGAATAAAACCGCGACCGAATGCCATTTTGAACACTTTCGACAACGGCCTCGTCTTCCATTTCGACAGAATGCAGATCGGCTCCCGCTCCTTTGTCCACGAGTGATTCGTCACAAACGTATGTCAAAAATTCAACTACGCTTTTCGACGGTGAAACCGGTCGAACAACATTCACGGAAAGTCCCCACGGATAAAAATTTAACATCAGATTCGGAAAGATATATAAATATCTCGCGGCGACTTCACCTTGGTCGTCATACCCGGTTTGCACGCTCGAATAACGAAACGTCTCGGTGGTGTAACTGCCGTAATCGACGATCTCATTTAAACCTTGATGGACATATGGAATATGAAAGCCTTCAAGATAATTCTCGCAATACAACGCCCAGTGCGCATTAACTTCATATTCGCGTGTCGCTGTTAGACGCAACCCCGGTGGTTCTGAATACTGGATAGTAGCTTCATTTACAAACGCTTCAAACGTATCAACCGGATCGATCGAGGCAAACATAAATCCGCCCTGAGCAGCAAACGCGATCTGGCGCAAATTATCACTCTCGGATGGAAAATCCTCAACCCCTTCAAATTCCGGCATCGACAAAAACTTACCATCAAGCGAAAAACGCCGCCCGTGATAGGAGCAGCGGATCAGATTAGCCTCGCAAGGCTCTTCGACAAGAATTTTGCCGCGATGCGTACAAACATTTGAAAGGCACGTCACCGATTCTTGCGTTTTCACCAGCAAAACGGGCTCATCAAGAAAGCCAGGCAAAATCATTACAGGCTTTAGTCCCGACATTTCGTTTGAATGACCAAGGAATTGCCACGAGCCTGCAAAGATCTTTTCTTTTGATATTTCGAAATACTGCTCATCCGTATAAAAATCGGACGCAAGTGTCTTTGCCTTTCTAATATCGGGATCTATCTCAAAGATTGACATCGTTAATCTTGATATAGCAAAAATGCCGGTCGTTTATCGTCGCGTCTAAATCCCCTTGCGATATAACCATTGTCAAACGCCGCTTCAAATTCAATGCGAATGCGCGTCTGCTCGGCTAGTGCTTCGGTTGGAGAGGATGCAACCAATCCCAACCAGTCATTCATTATCTCTATCTCAGCACTTTGTTCACGATCATCTCCAAATTGCGCTCCTGACGCTAATGCCGCAACTTTAGGACTTTCCAAGTGCCATTCTGCGAACAAACGGTCGCTAGCGAGACCGATCTTGTTATCGGCGGTAGCATAGTCTGTACCATAAAAATTCGGCCGATATTCTGAGACGATCGCTCCGAGTTTTTCGAGGTTAAAATAGGCATTTCTCGCCTTTATAGGCTCAAATGTCCACTTGATGTATTTTACACCTTCATCCAAAGCTCTTGTTCGCTGCGCCCATTTAAGCTTCGCTCCGATACCGTAACCTTGGTATTCCTGTCGAACACCCGTCATATGGGAGTAAAAGGCACGTTCGCCACGCAAAAATGCCGGAACGCTCAGCACAAAACCCGCAAGCCTCTCGCCATCATACGTACCAATCACAAAGCCGCCCGCGTTTTTCGTCACGACAAAATGCCTTACAGGCGACAATTCCACCTCAGGCAAAGCAAAAACCTCGCGTTGGATCTGCACACATGCGGCCAGATCATCGAGGTTATTACATTCGCGAATTTCCAGCTCTTTTTCCATCAAAAAACCGACTGCAATTGATTCAAATCCTATCAAATGAACGCCCGAAACGCGAAAAAATACCTTAACTTTTAGGCTCCATATTTGTTATTATTGTAATAGGCTGCTCCTGGCCGTTTCCCGCCTCTTTCTTTTACAAAATGACCCCACAGACGCAGACAGACCTAGAAATAACCGGAAGTTTCTACGCTCATCCGCTTGCCGAACTCATAACCGAGATCATGCAGGCACGGCTGAACGGCAGTTTGCGCGGAGCCGATAAGGAAAAAAAATGGGTCATTTATTGCAAGGGTGGTAAGGTTGTCTTTGCGGTTTCCAATGCCAGAAGTTCGCGCCTATTTGACATCTTGATGCGACGAAATCGGTTGAAAAAAGAGGAAGTTGCCGCGATCCCCAATTTCTCGAACGACTTCGAATTTGCCGCACATCTGCAAAGCAAAAAACTGTTATCTAAGGCCGATTGCGATCAGTTATTCGCCGAACAGATACAGGAAATAATAGTTGACGCGCTGTCGTGGACACAAGGTAATTGGACATTCAGCTCGCTGGCCCGCATTCGCGACGGCCTCACCTTTGACATAAACACGCGACAACTGCTGATCGAATATACGCGATGCCTCCCAGTAGATACGGTGCTGGGACGATTTCGCAGCATGGAAGAAACCTTCACGCGGTCGGAAGCCGATGCAACCGATCTTCGTCTGGACGCCGAAGAAGCTTTTATCTTGTCAAGGTCGGAGGACACGCCACTATCAGCAACTGACCTTGTCAGTATGGCAGCGATGAGTGAGTCGCGGGCATTGCACGCGCTTTACACGCTCTGGACGGGCGGACTGCTTGTTCGCAGAAAGGGGAGGCCGGCATTTGACGCAAATCATGTTGCCGCTATGAAAGACGCTCGACTTGAGCTAAAACGGGAAGCCAAACTAGCGCATGTTCCGCAACCGGTCGCTGAGATCCCGAAAGAACAGCCCGAGGTCGAGCTTCCGAAAAAAGAACAGGACGAAGTAATCTCGGTCGAAGCGTATCTGGCACAGGTCGAGAATGCAGAAACTTATTACGATATCCTCGGCGTCGACTCGCTTGCCGATGTCGAGGAGCTAAAGCGTGCGTATTTTCATCTCGCTCGTAATTTCCACCCCGACAGATTCCACTCAGAAGGCGGCGAGAGGCTTGCTCGCATCCAACAGGCATTTACCGAGCTCGCTCAGGCGCACGAAACGCTGAAAAACGAAGCGAGCCGCGAAATGTACGATTACCGAATGCGCAAAGAACTTGCCGAACGCGAAAAACTTCGCGAATCAGGCGGCGAGCGCGACGTTAAACTGGAGCAGGCCGACGAACATTTCGAACGTGGCTTCAGCCTGCTAATGGATAACGATCTAGAAAGGGCACTGCCGTTTCTCGCTCGTGCAGTACATTTCGCTCCGAAGGTCGCCCGCTACCACGCATATTACGGCAAGGCGCTGTCGGCAGATGCAAAACAGCGTCACAAAGCCGAGTCTGAGATGCAGGCTGCGTTGCGGATCGAGCCCAACAACGCGACGTTTCGCATTTTGCTCGCCGAGTTCTTCATTCAAAACAATCTGATCAAACGTGCCGAGGGTGAATTGAACCGCCTTCTGACAATCTTCCCCGGCCACCGCGAAGCCATAGACTTGCTAGCGAGTTTGAAGTTGTAAGTCTTACTCAGTCTCAAGACTTAGGACTCTAGACTCAAGACTCATCTTTTAGCTTGAATCTTCCGGTCAAAGACGCGACACTATAAGGATGCAGAGTGCACTCGCCGATTTCCCGGGATTTGATGAAAAGCTTCTCCGGATGGCGCCACAAATGGACAGGTTCGAAGGCTATACCGACGCCCATAGCCAGCGGATCGCATCGTTTGCCGATTCGCTCGCGGCCACGTTTAATCTTGCTTCGCGTGACCGTTTCTTCCTTCAGCAGGCGGCTCTTGTCCATGACATCGGCGAACTGAAAATGAACCGGGACTACATCAGATCGACAAAGATCCTTAGTCTCGACGAACGCCTCGACCTCCAGCGTCATCCTGTGATCGGTGAACAGGAAACGGCGAAATTAGGCCTGCCGCGTGGCGTCCAACTCCTTGTCAGATGGCATCACGAATGGTGGAACGGCAGCGGTTATCCCGACGGATTGACGGCTGAACAAATACCGCTTGCAGCTCGAATACTGCGAATTGCGGATACCTATGCAGCACTGACTAGCCCAAGGCCGTTTAGGGCGGGTTGGTCGGTTGACGACGCAAAAAAATATTTGGTCGAGTGGGCGGGCATCGAGTTTGATCCGGCAATTGTAAAGGCTTTCCTTAACATCCGACAGGCAGCGGCGAAAATACGACCGGAGACTTACTCATAATAAAGACCTATGCACGGCCCTTCGAAGATATCACCCAAAAGCTGGCTCGCGTTCGACCTGAACGTTCTCCATCGAATGACGTTCACTTCCGTCGCTCTGCCATTCACGGATAGTCCGGTGCTCGGTTCATTTCTCAAGCGCTGGGATGTGCGAGTCGCTGCAAACGACCCGATGCAGTCGTCATGGATGCGTGCTTCGGCACAGATAGCGAATCCAGGCGAACGATTGTCGTCCGACGACGTAAATGTCGTTCTGGAAGACGCATACGTTCCCGGCTATCGCCTGCACAATCCTGCTCTGACAGATTGGTTCGGCGAGACTGATGCATGGTGGTTTGATAATGTCCGCCAACGCATCGACAAGCTAGCGTCGCCGCTTGCTCGTGCTATCGCATCCAGCGTGGCAATGGCTACTGGCGACTATGTGTTGTCCTTTACCGACGAAACTCGTGAATTGCGCCAGCCGCTCTCAAATGTCTTTCGACGAATCTGGTCGATACAGCCGGAACCTCACAACAACGGGCAAAACAACAGTTGTCACAACGGGACCGCCGACTCGTTCATTTCCGAGACATTTACCGATCTGATGTTTCTCCGTCTGCCGCCTGTCCATACGCAAAGCACCCGATCATTTCTCGGTCGTTCGGCGTGGCGCGAAGAATGGCTTCGCGGCGGGAACGATTTTTGGGATTCTCTGGAAACGAGTTTGAAAGGCCAGCTCGGCGTCGCAACCGAAACAAAATCGCAGTATCTTCATTTGCTCGAAGAGACCTTGCGAAAGGCCTCGCACATCAGCAACTGGGCGATCGCCCACGTCGAAACCGGCTTTATCCAAACTCACGACATCGTTGAAACCATAGGCAAACTCCGTCGCGTGGATACCGTTTATACAAAAGATTTTTCGGAGCTGACAGGCACAAAGGCCGTAATCATAACTGCCTAGCTTGTCGTTTTTCCCGTACAAACCACACAAGCCCCGCAGTTGCCGCAAGCAATCCAGAAAAGACCGTCAGCGTCTGAGGCGAAATATAATACATCAGTTCGCCGCCTACATAACTTGAAAGGCTGAACATCGCGAGTTCGGCACCGCGGTCGAGCGTCGAGATCCTGCCGCGGATATAATCCGGCAAACTGCGTTGAAACATCGTTTCCTGCACTGCGTATTCGACGCCGACTATGGCACGCGACACAAATGTCAGGATCGAAAATAGAAAAAGGTTCGGCATAAATCCTGCGGCCGCAAACAACACGCCGTGAATTATCAGCGTCCATCCGATAAATGAGCGAACAGACTTTTTCCGGTCGAGATAGTTCGAAGTCCGATGAGCGATCATCATCCCGAGAAATAATCCAAACCCTGCTGCCGTCCATAATAAAGCGACGGCAACATCGGGATTCCATGCTTCCTTTTCGGCATAAACAACGCCGCCCATTCGCTCGAAAACGATATTGATCGCACCACCGCCGGTCGCCCAGATGACATTCATTATCAGTATCGTGAATGCAAAACGATTACCGAACGCATAACGAACGCCTTCCTTCAACTCAAACCAAAACGATTCTCTCTGAGTTCCTTCTTTACCAAGAAAGGGCAGCGTCGTTTCATCAACAAAAGTATTCTCTTGTACTACCTCGCTCGCCTTTCCTTTTTCACTTACCGCTTCCTCCGGAATTAGCCAGACTGTGTATGCCGAGATCAAAAACGAGGCCGCATTGATGATAAAAGCTATTTGGTATCCAAATAAATATGCCGCCCAGCCGCCCAAAGCCGAGCCGACAGCCATCAGCAAAAACCGCGTGGAGAACATCAACGCAGTTCCTGCGAGCAAGCCTTCTTTACCTGTTAGATTTGGCGTTGCGGCGTTTTTTGCACCATCAAAAAATGCTCCAAAAGTTGAGAGAAGCGCCGTTGCTAAATAGGCGATCCAAAGATCGTCGGCACTCGTAACAAACAAAAACACCAACGCTATTGCGACTCTCACGATATCGCTGACGATCATTACCGTTCGCCGTGAAAATCTGTCAACAAAAGTTCCCGCGATAGGCGAAAATAACGCGAACGGAAGTATGCGGCATACCAGCAAGATGCCCGCTGCTCTCGGCGAAGCCTCAGAAACAACACGCACCAATCCTAATCCGGCAATAAAATTGAACCAGTTTCCAAGCTCCGAAATAAATTGTCCCGCGAGCAGATTGCGAAAATTCCGATTTCCACGCAACAACTCGCCATACGTCAGCGAATGCATCTAATTAGAATAAACGGTGCGAAAGATTTTTCAGAATCAAAGGTGCATGAAAAAGGCGGGAGGTACCGGTTGGTTACCGGTACCTTTAGCGAGGGCTTTTTGATTTAGTTTTACAGTTTTAGAGGCAGGTGAGCAATCTGTATTAATGAACTGAGCAGTTGGTATGAGTGCGTGCGTCGTGCTCGCCCAGATCTATCAGCGAAAATGGATTTGGTGTTTCCCATCCGCTGTAATTTATTTCAACAACAGACTCGGTAAACGCCGCAAACTCTTCGCGAGGAAAATTTAACACCATATTTTTGACTGACATATGCACGACGCCGCAGCCGACGCAATGCCACAACTTCACGTCGGTCATTTCTTTCGTTGGTTTAGCACTTCTTATAATTTCCATTATTTCAAACCTCAGCATCAAAAGTTGATCTTTACTCCGGTCTGCGCACTCCTTTCCATTGACGGCAAAATGCCGCGGCTGCGATCGATAATGTAAGTTTTGTCTGTGAGGTTTTTGACCGTCACAAAAAAGGTCGTCTTCCAACCCTCGACTGTGTAATTTGCAGTAGTGTTCCAGTAATTTTGTTTTGTGATAAAACCGCGTTGGCCATTCGCGATCGGCTTGACAGTATTGAGATCATCGGCAAACTGGCTGCCGATGAAAACATTCTCGACAAATACATTGAGGCCCTTTGGGTGTGAATAACCGACACTAGAGGTCGCGAGAGTTTCGGGCGTGTATGGCAGACGATTACCCGTTACCAAAACCGTCGGCGTGACCGAACTATATCTCACACCCCGAAACTCAGCCGTCGGCAACCACGTAAATGCTCCGCGAAAATACACATTATTTTGGGAGCGAAATATCGCGCCTGACTCAGCCAACGCCGAAAACTCAAACCCCTGTTGCAGCGTTTTGCCGCCGTTTGTCAACAGTGAACCGACACCGCCGGCAAGGCTCGCAGCCACGATCTGATTTTCATAATCGAGTCGAAACGCGGTCGCTTCAAACTGCAAACCCGTCATCGGCGTCGAACGCATTCCAATTTCGTAGTTCCAGCTTCCCTCTGGGTCGAGATCGACCACGCCGCCTGTATTGCTGATGATGTCCTCTGCACGAGGCGGTGAAAAACCGCGATGAACTCCCGCAAAGATAGTCGTCTTTGGCAACCCCGAATACGCAAATCCGATGCCTGGGATCACGGCGTTTACGGTCGTGCGTCCGAGAGCGATCGGCGTCGCGAGCTGATTCTCGCGATATATCTCGATACGCTCCAACCGCAAGCCCGGCGTGACCGCGATATCGCCAAAAATAAATCTGTGCTGAACAAAACCGCTTTGTGCAAAGTTGCTGCGGTAGTTTATCTCTGATGCAACGCCGTCGCGGCTCGTCGGCAGATCACCGTTTAGTTGGCGACGATATTGCCTTTCAAGATGGAGTCGAAAACCGGTTTTGATCTCCCCTCGAAACGCCGACCCTCCATTGTAATTAAGATCGAATCGCGGCTCGATGCCAACGGTATCGTAATTGCGCAGACGGCCTTCGTTGCCGCACGTCGTGTTTAAATTTGCCATCGACAGACAATCAGGATCTACGTTGAGACGATTTGGCCGCTGACCGGAGTTCGACGATTGACGCCACCAGTCACGCGAAAAACGGTTAAAATATGCATTCGTAGTAAGAGCTGCGTTTGATGAAAAAACAGTCGTGTAGGCGGTTGAGAACCCAAACCTATCGCCATAGAAAAAATCGTTTCTAAACGGATTTGCACGTGGGTTCGCGGCGTATTCCGCTGTCGTCAAGCCCGAATAAGTAACATTCGAATCTTCGCCGTAGTAGCTGAACTTAAAAGTAAGTGCGTTGTGGTCGTCGATCGTTTGCACGATCTTTGCGGTCACATCGTTGAGCCTCGAATTTGTATTTTCACGAGAGCCATCGCCTTGCTTTCGTGTGTAATGTGCAAATATTCCTGTGCGCCCGAGCGTGCCGCTGCCTGTGAAACTACCATTGAAATACTTGCTTTCACCGCCCGTCAGTGCGAGTGAAAATGAAGGTTTGGTCGTCGGATTCGGCGTCAGGTAGTTTATCACTCCGGCGATCGTCTGCGGGCCAAAGGCGATCTGGCTCGAACCTTTTAGAACCTCGATCGCCTCATAACGCTCTATCGGCGGATGATAGTACGATGCATTATCACCATACGGCGCATATGCGAGCGGAATGCCGTCTTCGAGCAGCAGGACCTTTGTCGAACGCGTCGGGTTTGTTCCGCGAATACCGATGTTCGGCCGCAAACCAAAACCCTCTTCGTCACGAACATTGACGCCCGCAACCTTTCTTAACGCCTCGGAAAAATTCAAGACCCTCGAACTGTCGAGAGTTATTTTGTCGATAACCGAGATCGAGCCCGGCACTTCGAACAAACTTTCAGGCGAACCCGCCAACAAGCTTGACGTCACCGATATCTCAACGGCGATCTGTCCCGGTTGCAGAGTGATCAGCAGATCTTCGCTCGTCGGCAAATTAACCTCGAATCTCCCTGTGCTAAAGCCCTCAGCCGTGACTGTCACCAAATATTTCCCTGTCGTTAGTTCGCCGAACGCAAATTTGCCATTTGCATCAGATATCTCCCGCCGCTGTGATGAAAGTTCTTTCCTCAAAACTGAAACGCTAGCACCCGACACCAGATCGCCGTTTATATCAACAACCTTACCGTGCAAATTGCTGCTTTGAGCCGACGCCGCTATCGCCGCACACACCAGCATAACCCCGAGCATTAAAGCTTGTTGATAAAGACTCGTCCACGATTCCTTTGAGTAAACTATAAAAACCACCCCAAACCCTCCTCACTCATTCAGCGCAAATAAGTCATTTCAAGATTGAATCTGATTAATCTTATTGAAAATGACTTTCAACTTCATTTAAGAGAATATAGACATACCAGAGGCTTGTCAACTGCAAGTTAAAAGTGTTGACTGCGGGGATCGTGAATTGAGATGAAAAAGCTACTTCCCTGTGAAAGCAGGCGGACTTTTATCAAAGAAAGCGGCAACACCTTCTTTGAAATCTTCTGATTTTCCGGACTCGATCTGGCACTCATGCTCGAGAGCAAGCTGTGCCGTGAGATCATTTGAGAAAGTAGAGTTGAGCATTCGTTTGATGCGGCCAATCGCACCGGTTGGGCCGACCGCCAGCTTCCCTGCCATCTTTGCAGCGTCCGTCGAGAGTTCACCGTCGCCGGCGATCGAATTGATCATACCGATCTGGAGAGCACGCTGCGCTGTGATCGAGTCGCCTGTCATAAACAGCTCGGCAGCAAGTTTTTCACCGATCGCGCGCGGAAGAAAGAATGTGCCGCCGCAGTCAGGCGTAAGGCCGATGCGGACAAAAGCCTCGCGAAACAAAGCATCTTCGGATGCAATCACAATATCACAAGCAAGCGCTAAATTGACGCCCGCGCCTGCGCATACTCCGTTAACGGCAGCAATAAAAGGTATCGGGGTTTCGCGGATCAATTTTATCAGTTCGTGCAGCGCGCCGAGAGGTTCTTCGAGAAACGCCTCGATCCGGCCTTCGCTTTCCCACATCGACTTCATCTCACGAAGATCACCGCCCGAACAAAATGCCCTGCCACTGCCCGTGAGAATAATTGAGCGCGCATTATCCGCGATCGCCTGTCGAATAGCGGCAGTTAAATCAACCGTCAATTGCTGCGACAGCGCGTTGAGGGCGTCAGGCCGATTCATCGCAACGGTAGCGATATTTTTATCTACTTCGTACGTAACAGTTTCAAAGGTCATAAATCTGAGTCTGGAGTCAAAAGTTGCAAGTCCCGAGTACCGACGTTCCGACTGCCGACTAAAGACTTCGAACACTCGACTTTTTAAGCGTGTCTTGCCCGCGAACGGCCGGCTTCGAAACAATCTTTGCACAGCACCGATCTGCCAACTTTCGGTTGAAACGGCACCTGATCGTGTCGTCCGCAGTTGTCGCAAACTATCTCGAACCGAGTCGGAGCATCTTCGCGCAGAGCCGCTTTCTTCGAACGGCATTTGGAGCAACGCTGCGGCTGCATCATGTTCCGTTGATAAAAAAGTTCCTGGTCTTTCTCACTAAAAATAAATGTCTCTCGACATTGAACACACGGAATTTCGACGTCCGGCATAGCGTTACCTCCTTTCAAAGTGGGTTACAAATTTAGGATAATTCTAGCACACTGATCTTCAACGGCTTAACTCAGCCACGTGGTTTTTGACAGTTTCGCCGAGAGTTTCGAGATTGTAGCCACCTTCGAGACATGAAACTATACGTCCGCCGCATGCATCGTTGGCCCATTGTTTTACGGATCGGGTCATCGCAACAAAATCGGGATCTTCGAGTCTCAATTGACCCAACGGATCAGTCAAATGAGCGTCAAAACCTGCCGAGATAATTATGAGATCGGGTTTACATTTTGCACCTATGTCCGCTAATGCTGCCTCTAACATCCGCGTTTGTTCACCGGCCTGCGTATTCGCCTTGACCGGAATATTCATCGTTTTGCCAAGGCCGCGGCCATGTCCTGTCTCGCCTCGCGTTCCCGTTCCGGGATACCAGGGATATTGGTGCATCGAGAAAAAGAAAACGCTTGGGTCATCATAAAAAATACCCTGCGTGCCGTTGCCGTGGTGCACATCCCAATCGATGATCGCGACACGCTCGATCTCCTTGTAATGACTTTGCGCGTAACGGGCAGCGACCGCGACGTTATTGAAAAGGCAAAAGCCCATCGCATTCTCAGCTGACGCATGATGCCCCGGCGGACGAGTAGCAACAAATGCATTTTTCGCACCGCCTTTCATTACTGCATCGACCGCCGCACAAGCCCCGCCTGCCGCAAATAGCGATGCATCGAACGACTGCATCGAGATCACAGTATCTGCATCCAACCGGTCAACGCCATGTTCGATCGCACCTTCGACACGCTTAAAATGCTGTGCCGTGTGGGCCGCGAGCATTAACCCTTTCGACGCCTTTTCCGGCGTGACCTCGTCGAGACTTTCCCAAAGAGCCTTGTCGCTGCGAAGTGCGTTCATCACAACTTCATATCGCATCGGCGTCTCAGGATGCCCGAAACCGGTGTCGTGTTTTTGATAGATCGGATGATGAACGATTGTCGTGCTCATAAATGAACATTAACGCAAAGACGCGAAGGTGCAAAGACGCAAAGGAATAAGATCAAATCTTTGCGACTTGGCATCTTTGCGACTTTGCGTTAAAAAAATCTTCAAATAAAAGCTGTTTCGTGAAGAAGTTCGCCTTTTGTGAAGCGATCAAGGCTCAGGCAGGAAACGTCCATAAAGCTTGCTTCGCCGTCAAGAATGATCTCGGCAAGTGCTTTGCCTGTCGCGGGTGAGTGCATCACGCCGTGGCCAGAAAAGCCGGCAGCAAAATATAATCCTTCTACACCGCATCCGCCGAGGATCGCGTGATGGTCGGGCGTATTTTCATACAAACCGGCACGGCATTTTTCGTAGATGATCTTCGCTCCGTTCAGGAATGGTGCTCGATGAGAGGCTCTTTCGCCGACCTTGTCGAGAAAGCCTTCGTCAAAGTCTGTCGAAAAACTCGCAGGTTCGTCCGGATCGGGATAAGCAAATAAAACATCATGGTTAGCAAATACACTTGTTTCCGCATCTGAGCCTTTGAAGACAAAATCGCGGGCAGGACGAAAGTGAAATCCGTCGGCCAAATCGATCACCATCGGCAGATCATTTGGCAATGGCTGCGGCGCTCGCGCCCAGACTATTTGCCGCCGCTGCGGCTCGACCGGCAATTCAATTCCTGCCGTCGCAGCAATATGTTGCGACCATGCTCCCGCGCAAAGAACGACGTTGTCGCACTCCAGCAAACCATTGGACGTGTGAACCCCAGTAACCCGACCGCCCTCAACTTCGATAGACCTAACGGTTGTACCGCTTATCACGCGAGTTCCTAGTAACGCCGCTCCCGTCGAAAAACCTTCAAGCACGGAAAGCGGATTGATAAAACCGTCAGCCGGACCAAAGCTGCCGCCGAGAATGTCCTCGCAATTCAACCCCGGCACCAACTTCGAGATCGTCCTGACGTCAACTATTTCGACCTCTTTGTAGCCAAGTTCACGCTGTCGTTCGCCGGTTCGCTTTAGGTAATCGATGTGCCGCTGTTCGGTGGCTAGAAAAATATAACCGCGAGGTTCGTACTCACAATCAAATTCCCAGTTGCGAAAAAAATCGAGCGAATACAGTGACAGTTTTATGTTGATGTCTGTCTCAAACTGCGCCCGAACTCCGCCGGTCGCTTTACCTGTCGAACCGAGGCCGAGCATCTTCTCGCGTTCGAGGATAACGATGCCATTCATGCCTCGCTCTGCCAGGTGATATGCAATCGATGTCCCGGAAACGCCGCCACCGATGATTACTGTCTCAGCATTTTTCATTAAGATTAGTCGCCACGGAGAAAGAAATCTAGCAACAGATGTCCTCAGATAGTCGCCCTCCGTGGTTAGGCTTATTTCGCAAAAACGAGCGACAAATCGTTAAACCCCTTGAATTCCAGCGCATTGCCGCTGGGATCGAGAAAGAACATTGTCGCCTGTTCGCCGACTTCTCCTTCAAAACGGACCTTTGGCTCGATGACAAATTTCACGCCCTTTGCATTCAGTTTTTCGGCGAGAGCGCGCCATTCGTCCATTGGAAGAATAATGCCAAAATGCGGAATCGGAACATGATCGGTATCGACATCGTTCGTTGATTTGATGCCTGCCGATTCGGGAGCGAGATGAGTGACGATCTGATGGCCGTAGAGATCAAAATCTATCCAGCATTCGGAACTGCGTCCTTCTGCGCATTCAAGCACACCTCCATAAAATGCACGGGCCGCGTCGAGATCGTGAACGGGAAAAGCAAGGTGAAACAGGTTTTTATTTTCCATAACTCAGATTTTAGCAAATCTATATGCTAACCTTTTTTGATGCGCGAGAATATCGACAAATTTGTTAGCGAACTCAAAAACAGCATCGAACGCCAGAACTTTGTTAAGCTCACGCTTGGAAATTATAAGGGCAGCGACGAACATCTGCAAAAGATCCTTGTTCGCCTGGTTAAAACCAAAAAGGGCGCACGGCTTTACTTTCTGTATCGCAGCGATACTCGTGACACGGCAAAAAACTACGACTTCGGTACCGGCGTCGCATTGATCAACGAAGCTCTCGATGGACAGTTTTTCAGCGGACATTTATTCACAACCGAACACGATTTCCAACTCGACATCGGCAAGAAAAATAAATCGCGGCTGAACATCGCGAAGCCGACATTCAAGGCTGTGCCGCAGCTCGCTCACGACCGCGAAAAAAAGGAACAGATCGACTCCGAGAGTTTTTATCTCAAGGCTCTAGGCATCACCGACGACACCGGCCGTATTCGCGACCAGCAGCGCGATAAATGGCGGCAGATCAACAAATTTGTCGAGGTTCTGGCGAGCCTTGTTGATAAATCAGAATTGAAAGATAGAACCGAGCTAAAGATCGTCGATATGGGCTCCGGCAAAGGTTATCTGACATTTGCGGCTTACGATTATTTCAAAAATATTCGCGTCGTCGATGCTGAATTGACCGGCGTCGAGCAAAAGCGAGACCTCGTCGACCTCGGCAACGGAGTTGCAGATGCTTCGATGTTCAGCGGACTTAAATTCGTACTCAGCAGCATTGCTGAGTACGATGTCGGAGATGTCGATATCCTGATCGCTCTTCACGCCTGCAACACCGCCACGGACGACGCCATTTACAAAGGCATTGCCGCTAAAGCGAGCCTGATCGTCGCCGCTCCATGTTGTCATCAGCAAATTCGGCCGCAGATCGTACCGCCTAATATGTTTCAAGACATCTTGAAACACGGCGTCATGCTCGAACGCACGGCTGAAACTATCACCGACGGCCTACGCTCGCTGCTGCTTGAACGAAGCGGCTATGCGACGAAATTATTTGAATTTGTCTCGGTCGAGCACACTCCGAAAAACAATATGCTCGTAGCCACGCGTCTGGCAAAACCCTTATCACCGGAACGTTTTGACCGGCAGATCAACGAAATCAAAACGCTATTCGGCATCCGCGAACATCATCTCGAAAGGCTTCTCACATCATCGAAATAAGTCTCGTCATCGGAGGAATCGACTATGCTCGCATCGCCCAAAAGATCTACGTCTAGATCTGAAACCTTCGAACCGCCGACGCTTGCTCTCGCTGTCGTGTAGATATAATCGCCGTCAGTCCCTCCGCTTCCGTTGGCTGCATTGCCGGCTGCGTAAAAGGTCACTCTGCCGAGAAACTGCGGCGGAGCGTTCCAAATAAATGTCCACGATTTCAAACCGAACGTCGTGGGTACAATACCGGCCGAAGTGTGCTCGACATATTGGCGAAGATCAGTACCGACTAGCCCTTCCACGATCTGAGTTTGGACCGTGTCCTGAAGCGTCCAAGTGCCAGCAGCACGTCCAAAATCATCGATTGCTGTCAATTGAAATCCGTAGTTAACGCCGTCCTCCTGGCTTGTTGTCACGGTGACCGTCATTTGCTGTCCGGGATAGTAAATGCGCGGCACACCTGATATCTTGACACCTCCGGTTCCACTGTTGGCAGGAAAATCAACATGGCAAACTGTGCAGTTGGACTCGCCGGGAGCATTTGTGAATGAGGGCGAAGGCCCCGACGCCGACGCGTTTGCCTGCTCACTGTTTGACAGGCCGAAAATCAAGGCCATGACGGCGCATACCGCTATTAAAGCCAGCTTTAAGAGGATTCTTCTGCCGATAACAACTTTCATAAGTTTTAAGACCGTGCTAGAGAAGGAGAAATTGACAATTATTTGACGCCGGAAAGTGCCGCGTGGCTTGGAAAATGTATCTTTTAAAGATTAGGGCATCGACAACAAGAATGTCAACGAGTTTAAACACCGTGTTTCGCGTAGCATTGACAATGCAGATAATAAACCCAATAATTTTTCCGTTAAGTTAAATTTCGTAACGCAATTGATTCGACGCCTGCCTGTCTTAAAGATATTTCATATTAACCCGTCTGACCGATCCGCTGGTGGAGGTTTCTAAGATGTTCAAACACAAATTTTTTTCACGTCTTTTTTTTACAATTTCTATTTTGATGCTTGGTGCTGTTACCTCCATCAACGGTTCCTGGGGCAACTTATTTGACCTTAGCCTTTTCTTTGCTTCTGATGATCTGGTTGTACCTGCGGAATCATTATTACTTACCCCCGCTGCAACACTTGGCAATTATCCTAATACTCCGATTGCTCTGGGTTCGAACACAACGATCACGCCCGATGTCGGGCCGACGAGCACGACAAGCATTAGTGCTGTAACCACTGCTGGTTTTGTAGGTGAATTGACCGCCGATCCGATAACGGGGGTCATTCAAGTAACGAATGCCCATCACGCCAATATCGCTCCCGGCACTTACACGGTGACGGTCCGGGCATTTGGGCCTGGCGGCACGGCGACGAGAACATTTCAGCTCACAGTGACGAACGGTGTCGCGTGTAATGGCGTTCCAAATTTTAGCAATGCGGCAAACGTCGGGGTTGGGAGCAACCCTATTTCCGCTGCGTTAAGCGATTTCAACAATGACGGCAAGCAAGACATCGCCGCTGTCAATGTCAATTCATCAACGGTTTCGATCCGCCTCGGCAACGGGCTCGGCAGTTTTTCGGGCACGACGGATGTGTCTGTAAGCAGCGGCCCGGTTTCAGTAGCGGCTGCAGATTTTAACAATGATGGAAAGCAGGATATCGCCACCGCAAACTCTCTTGCAAATACCGTCTCCATACGAATCGGCGATGGGCTTGGCGGCTTTACTTCGCCCGCCATTCCGGAAGTTGCCGTCGGCAGCAATCCGATCTCGGTCGCGGACAGCGATTTCAACAACGACGGCAAACGTGACATCGCGGTCGCCAATTACATTTCCGGCAACGTCTCGATCCGCTTAGGTGACGGTCTCGGTGCCTTTAGCGGAACGACCAATATCGGCGTTGGAGGCAATCCAAACGCAGTCGCTATCGGCGATTTTAATAGTGATGGCAACCCGGATATCGCCACGGCCAATGATAATTTTCCCGGAACGGTGTCTATCCGGATCGGTGACGGATCGGGTGGTTTTAGCGGCACTACAGAAGTTTCCGTCGGAAGCGATCCGGTTTCGGTTGCATTCGGCGACTTTAATAACGACGGTAAACAGGATATTGCTGTTGCTAACTTTAAGTCGGACACAGTTTCCATTCGCCTCGGAGACGGACTTGGCGGTTTTAGCGGTACAGCGAGTATCGTTGTGGGATTTAATCCAAATTCGGTCGCGGTCGGTGACTTCAATAACGACGGCAAGCAAGACATCGCCGCTGTCAACTATAAATCAGGCACCGTATCGATCCGGCTCGGCGACGGATCGGGCGGGTTCAGCGGCTCAACCGAAGTAGATGTCGACAGTTTCCCAGGTTCGGTAACGATTGGTGATTTCAACGCAGACGGCAGGCAAGATTTTGCGGTTGTTAATCGCGATGCCAACTCTTTGACGGTTCGTCTCGGGACATGCCTAGTGCCAACGCCGACTAATACGCCGACAGCAACTCCCGCTGCTCCTGCGGCGGTTTGTAGTCTCGCGGAAGGATTTGCCGACATAACGACACTGCCAGCAACCGGATGGGTTCAGACCAACAACAGCCAGCCCGGTCCAGGCACGTCCGGTTGGTTTCAAGGCGAATCGGGAGCATTTCCAGCACAGTCACCAAGCCCTGTCGCTAGTCCGACTCCTTCCACCGCCGCATATATAAGTGCCGATTTTAACAACGGCACCGGTCTATCGACGCTGAGCAATTGGCTCATTAGTCCGCCGCTGACTCTCCAAAATGGCGCTCAGTTCACATTCTGGACGCGGACGGCAACACCGGTTCAATTTGCGGACCGTCTTCAGATACGAATGAGCACGAACGGCGCAAGTTCGAATGTGGGGGCAACGGCAACTAGCGTAGGCGATTTTACAACATTGATGCTCGACATTAATCCAAGCTACCTGACTTCTGGTCTTGGCAGTTATCCGCTCGTATGGACGCAATTCACGGCGATTGTCAGCGGTCTTGGATCACCAGTCAACGGTCGGATAGCGTTCCGTTATTATGTCGAGAACGGCGGGCCAACCGGTACAAATTCGGATGTCATCGGCATCGACACGGTAAGTTACATTTGTAATCCGGCAAATACGCCTACTAATACACCAACTGCAACCGCAACGGTGACGGCAACCTTTACTCCAACGGCAACAAGAACGAACACCGCGACAGCAACGGCAACGTCAACCTTTACGCCAACACCGACGATCACAGCTACCAATACGCCCGCAAACACCCCGACAGCAACCCCTGGTGGAGATTCGGTCGCGGGAACGGTAACGTACGGTAACCCTGCATCGCCAACGACGAAGTTCATTTCGAACGCACAGGTGACGGGAACGGGATCGCCTAATGTGTTCACGACGACAGCAGCTCCTGGCGGAACAGCAGGACAGTACACACTGACCGGATTCGGTGCGGGTAATTACACTGTCGGAGTGGCGAAGACGACTGGACAGAATGGTATTGCTTCGGCGGATGCGGCTCGTATCGCACAGCATGTAGCTGGAACGGTGCTCATCGCCACCGCCCGTCAGAGGATCGCTGCCGACGTGACCAACAATGGAGCACTGTCCTCGACCGACGCTGCGCAGATCGCAAGGTTTGTATCGGGTCTCGGACCACCAATCGGCATCACCAACACTTGGAGATTCTTCGTTCCTAGCGTAACAGAACCGACGTTCCCGATCGGAGCATCGCCGACGACGAGGAGCTACACGGATCCGATCGGCAATCCTACGGGACAGGACTACATAGGAATACTTGTCGGTGAAGTCACGGGTAACTGGGCAGCAGGTCCACTTCGACCGGTCGCAGGGCCTGAGAGAAGCACGGCAGTCAATCTGCCGAAGCTTGTCACACCTGCGGATAGCGAAGTGATCATACCTGTTTCGGTTCAGGGAGCGGCTAATATGGGAATCATCGCTTATGAGTTCGATCTCCGATACGACCCGACAGTGATCCAGCCTCAGGCAGAGCCTGTGGAACTGGCAGGAACGGTTAGCCGCGGCTTAACAGCTGTTGCCAACCCGAACGAGCCGGGACTGCTTCGAGTAGTTATGTACGGCCCGATGCCGATAGATGAGGATGGTGTGCTTTTGAAACTGAGATTCTTTGCCGTCGGACTTCGCGGTTCGAAATCACCTTTAATTTGGGAACGAGTAATGTTCAACGAGGGGGCCCCGAAAGCAATGGCAGAAGAAGGACTGATTGCGATCGCTTGGTAGTAAAGTAACAAGTCCAGATACCCCCCTGTCCAGTTGATTAAAGAGGGCGTCCGGAGATTTTGGACGCCCTTTTAGTCATGATTCTAAGGAATATATTTTTTCGGGATCGGCATATCGGAACTCAACCCGAACTGAAGCGTCATATCAGGATCAGTCGTAGGGTTGATGTACCAAATGCCGCTACGGAATACACCGACGTCGTCTTTGCCGTCGCCATCGTAGTCGCCCGGAACCGGAACGTCGCCGTTTTGGCCCCAGTGAATCGTAAAGAACTGGCCGTTGGTGCTGTTGTGTATGTACCAGTTGCCGTCAGAAGGTCTGAAGACGGCAAGGTCGATGATGTCGTCACCGTCGTAATCGGCCGGCACGGGCAAATCGGTACCGAGTCCGAATTGTTCCGCATTGAACGATCCGTCGGAACTATCAGTGCCATACCAGATGCCGGATCGGAATACAGCCACATCGGCTTTTCCATCACCGGAATAATCACCGATTACCGGCACGTCTCCGTTCTGCCCATACTGGACCCCGACGAACTGTCCGTCGCTGCTCCTGAGCCAATACCATGTTCCGTTCGACGGACGGAAAACAGCGATGTCGTCCTTGCCGTCATTGTCAAAATCACCAACCTGAGGTACGTCACCTGCGAGGCCGAAATTTGTGGCAAATGTTGTTCCGTTTCCGCTGTTGACGCCGTACCAATAACCGTTTGACGGACGGAAAACCGCTGTGTCAGCCAGACCATCGCCATCAAAATCGCCCGGCGTCAAAATGTCGGTTGAAAGCCCCCAATTCACGCCCGTAAAGCCCTCGGTCGAACGCTGCAAATACCAATTGCCGTCTGAAGGACGAAACACCGAAATGTCAGTCTTCCCGTCGCCGTCAAAATCCGCTCGCGAACGTGTCGCGACAATCGGCGGACATGTGTAGCCATTCTGGATGACCGCTCCCGTCAAGGAAACGGTATCAACATTTGCACCGACTCCGCCGACAGCCGCGTCGGTCGCGATACGCCAGCGAAGTTTTACATTTTGGCCATTCGCAGATGCAGGCAGATTTGCTGTTGACGTAATATACCCGGCGGAAACTCCGATCCACGCCATTCGTCCCCCGAGCGGATTACCTGAAGTATTGTTCACCGTTCCTGTATAACCGCCCGTCACAAATGAGCCGCCTGCGGCAACTATGTCTTGAAACGCTCCATTAGCGATACTTATCTCGAGCACCATCGCATCCCAATCGGGCGTTTCGAATGAATATTGGTTGCGGAAAGTAACTGAAGCCGCAGACGAAGTGACTTGGATCAGCGGGCTGATAAGTGATGATTCGCCCGGCGAGGCTGCGTCATTGCCAAAGGCCGAATTTGGTGCCGTGTCCGCTCCAGATGCCGAAGTGATCCAGGCCGCCTGTGCGCCGGAGTTCGCCTGCGTCCAAGCTGCCGGCAAAGCCGGAGCGGGAACTCCGTCAAAATTTTCTGTCGATCCGCCAAATGACGGAACACCCAGCGGCCCGACAACACCGCTTGCGTTTGCCTGGCCAAGACTACTGTTAATACTAATGTTGAGCGTCGTCGTGCTTCCGCAAGCGACGGCCGGCAAGGTTACCGGAAACGTCCTCGACACAGTTTCGCTGTTCGCAATGGTGCCATAACTAATAGGCGAACCTCCGTTGATAGCTACCATGACATCGGTTGCTATGTTGCCGGTGGAATTATTGATAGGAACCGTCACGAGCACATTTTCAGACGGCTCGAAGTAGCCATTATTGTTGCCGCTCGAATCCGAAATGGTAAAGTTTGGCAACTGCCGCAGATTGGGAAGGTCGAAGGCTTCAATGACGCGAGTCGAACCTCCGCTGCCGTTGACCACCACTTGTGCACTAAATCCCACGCCTCGCAAAGCAAATCCGGCCCACACATCCGCCGTATCAGCTCCTCCAAGGGCCTGTGCCGCAGCAATGATCGCGTCACGTTCCGTTATAAATGTCGGATTCAGCGGTGCGAGTTTCATCCCATCCGTTACGAGCTGCAGCGTTCTACGGTTGCCGACTTCCCAACCTAGCCGCGTTATGAACTTGGCCCTCACTTCCCAAAGAGCGCTACTCCAAATCTCACCGAGGCCATGAACCTGATCTGCTGTAGACGATCCAAAAGAGCCGCGAGCATAAGCTCCATCTGAAATGTTCAACTGTGTTGCGTCAGCATCGGCAAAAGTCAGAGGGTTATGCGGCCGGTTATTCGGGCCGCCTGTGAATGCAATGACAGCCTTCGGAAAGCGGCGAATTCCGTAGTAATAATTGTTGAAAAAGGCTCCGCCTGCTCCGCGGTAAGTGTCGTAGCCACCAGTAGTGTATATGCCGTTGATCGGATCCGTCGGCTCGGACAACATAGCGTGGCCGTAAAAATCACCCCAGCCTTCGCCCATGCCGCCCGACATGTTTGATCCTAAGCCGCTGCTGTTTCCGTGGAGTCGATTCGAAAGGCCGTGTGTGTATTCGTGAACGATCACATCGGCGTCAAGATCGCCGTCAAAATCCGGAGTCGGCCCGGTCCAAAGATACATCTGCATTCGCGGGCGGCCGCCGTCCGACGGCGTTCCAAAATTTGCGTTGTTTGTACCAGAACAATCTTGTGCCTCGGCTGAAACACGGTCGTTGCCTGCTCCGCCGCGTCCGAAATTATCCTGCTGGAAATTGCGTGCCTGTTCCGTAAACCCTAGCCGGTAATACTCGTCGTGAATACGATTGGTAATGTAAAAAAGCTGCGTGACGGCCGCACGTTGATAATCGATCATTTCCGGAGCGACCGCTCCGCACGGAGACGGTACGGTACCGGCCGGCAATGGTTCGTCGCCGCCATTTTGAGCTGGGTTGGTAGGAATGCCAGGTGTGAACGGGAAATCGAATACGCGAGTCGGACTACCTGCCGGAGAGCCATTTGCATCGGGGCCGTTTGCGGAATCGCGGTCGAGGCCTGCCTGCACTGCGTTACCATCCGTCGTGTTTGTTCCGTCAGTCATCCAGCCATTGTTGTTGAATTGATATGGCGGCTCGTTGCCGATGAGCGTCATCATCGTTCGGGGAATGCCCGCGGCTTGTGTACCGTCCGGCGAGGTCGGGCCGGGCGTTCCCGGAAATGGGCTGTCGGCAACGTTGATCATCGCATTTGGATTTGTATATACATTATATGTGGCAGCCTGTGTCTGATCCTGAACAATGTTCTTGCGCCAGAGCATCGTTCCCGTTGCCGCGTCGACGATCACATAAAACGCATTTACCGGCTGCCATATCAGCACTCGCCAAGCCGGAACTGCAACACCGGGCTCGGTCGGGAAATACATCTTCTCAGCCGTCGTTGCCGAACCGCCGGTGCCAAAAACTGCTTTAAGATCTGTCGATTCCTTTGTGTTTCTGCGCAGATCAAGTTTCGATGTGTCGTTATTGATCAGCGCGGCAGCGGATTGGACAGCATTGACAGGATCGCGGAAATCGGTTGACAGAGAGGAATAATCCAAAGCCGGTGCAAGATTGTTGATTACGCGGATCATTTCACCGCGTTTTGTAAAGCCTGCCTTGACCTCGCCTCGAAATACCGGAACGCCGTTGATCTCCTGATTAAGTTCGACAAACGAAAGATTGCCGTCAGGATTTGTATAATCGGCAAAGACTTTCAAGCCGTCTATCTGATTTGAATCTGCTCCGACGAGTTCGGTATTTTGTTTGAGAAAATTTATAAGGACGTTAGCATGACTCGTTCGAGCAGGCGTTGTCGGACCCGTGAGAAATGCGCGGCCTTGTTTTACATCAGGTGCGATCACTTCAGGGATGCGAATATCTTCGTTGTATTCAACCTTGAGTGTCGGCACACGCTGTTTTAGAGCTTCTTCTCCACGGACAAAGGCCTCTCTCGCATTTGCTATCTGCGATGCGTTTCTTCCCAAGCTTGTGCGAAAGGCAGCTATCTTATCGTAGGCCATTTTGTCCGAACGAATGTCGTAATTCGGCAGATCGGGATCATGACTCTCCGTTCTTTGAACCAAGCCTTTTTCAGCAGTAGAACGCATCTGAAATGGCAGAACAAAAACTGCTGTCAGAATACTCAAAACAAACAGGCAGAAAAATACTCTGCGGCGTGATTCAAAATTAAAAAGAGTGGTCATTGATAAATCTCCAAATATTAAGAAGTGCTGCGGACGAGAAATACGAAAGATTCTATCCCGTTCGAAATAGGTGCACAAAAACACTAAGATAAGAGTCTGGGTATCCTCGGGAAGCCGGAAGCTACTATCGAAAATGATTTCGCTGCAAACATTGTTTGTAACAAAAATGACATGTTAAGTCAATAAAAATGGGCGGACAGAACGCACAAACAGAAAGAAGCGATGAATTTGCTGAAATCTTCGGCGAAGGCGGCCTCATCTCGCGCTTTCACGACAGTTATGAACATCGCGAAGGCCAGATAAAAATGGCCGAAGCAATCGCACGCTCATTTGAAGATAAGAAGCACCTAATTGTCGAAGCCGGAACAGGAACCGGCAAGACGCTCGCCTATCTCATTCCGGCGATAGCCGCATCCATAAAGAAGAATAAGCGTGTAATAATTTCAACTGGCACCAAGAATTTGCAGGAACAGCTGATGGAAAAAGACATTCCTTTCCTGCAAAAGATAATGCCAAAGAAGTTTTCGGCGGCTTATATGAAAGGCCGGTCGAATTACGCATGTCTTAACCGCATTCACAAGAACGGCGATCAGCCGATTCTTGACGGTATGGATCAGATCGACCATTTCCGCCACGTCGTCGAATGGTCGCTCGAAACGAAGACCGGCGACCGTGCCGAGCTCACTTATTTACCGGAAAACCTTTCATTCTGGAACCGCATAAACGCGAAAAGCGAGACTTGCATCGGCCAAAAGTGTCCGGATTTCGAGCCTTGCTTCATCACGCGGATGCGTGCAGGTGCCGACAGTGCAGACATCGTGATCGTCAACCATCATCTTTTCTTCGCCGACCTCAATGTTCGCGGTAATCAGTTTGGCAAGGTGCTTCCAGATTACGGCGCGGTGATCTTTGACGAAGCTCACTTGATCGAAGACATCGCTGCCGATTATTTTGGCTTTCAGGTGTCGAATTTCCGCATCGACGAAATTATTCGCGACGCAAACCAATTACCGATAACCGACGCCATCGCGACGAGTGGAATAATGAGAACTTCGACGCGAATCAATGGTTTTTCTGAGCAATTTTGGGTTAGATTCACTCAGGCACGCGCGCAGGAAGGCCGTTTTCCATTATTTCCTGATGCATTTGCCGCGCTCACGAGCAACGGCCAAACCACGCCAACACCGCTCGGCGAAACATATAGATCGCTAGATGAAAACCTGAAACGTCTTGAGACCGAGGTCGATGTTTATTCGGAAAAAATACCCGAAGCTGAGAGTGTCGTCCGCCGCATCCGCCAGACGCGATTCGATCTCGATTTTATCGTCAAACAGGCCGACCGTAACTTTGTCTATTGGCTCGAACGTCGCGGACGCGGTGTCTTTTTACAGGCATCGCCGGTCGATGTCTCTGAGCTGCTGCAGGAAAAGTTATTTAACAAGGTAGAGACGTGCATTCTCACCTCAGCGACGCTTTCGACAAACGGCAGTTTTAATTTCATCCGCGACCGTTTGGGTTTGACCGCCGAAAAGACAAATTCGCTTGTCGCCCCGTCGTCCTTCGATCACGAAAAGCAGGCAGTTCTTTATCTGCCAAAGTCGATGCCCGATCCGCGTTCACCGGAATTCTTACAGGTCGCTGCGAATGAAATAATCAAGATATTACAGGTAACGCGCGGGCATGCGTTCGTACTCTGTACCAGCAATCAATCAATGGCTGCGCTGTATGAACTCGTCTCTTCACGCATCGGCTATCCGTGTTTTCTTCAGGGCTCGATGTCGAAGACCGGCATTATCGACAAATTTCGCACGACGCCAAATGCTGTGCTTTTCGCCACATCAAGTTTTTGGCAGGGCGTCGATGTGCGAGGCGAACAACTTTCATGCGTCATAATCGATAAACTTCCCTTCGCCGTCCCAACCGACCCGATCGTCCAGGCACGAAGTAAATTCATCGACGAAAACGGCGGCCGCTCGTTCAGTGATTACAGCGTTCCGCAAGCTATCATCTCGCTTAAACAAGGTGTCGGCCGTTTAATACGAAGCACGACTGACCGTGGTGTTATCGCTATCCTGGATCCGAGACTGCGTTCCAAAGGTTATGGTCGGGATTTTCTCCAAAGTTTGCCGAGGATGAAGATAACGGGCGATCTCAATGACGTCGAAGCAGTATTGCAATAACATTCCGAGCATGCGATATTATCGCCTTAAACCATATGCCATCATTCTACGAAGTAATGATCGAACGCAATTTCTCATCGGCTCATCAACTGCGTGGGTATAAGGGAAAGTGCGAAAATCTGCATGGGCACAATTACAAGATCGAGATCTATGCTCGCGGCGAGGAGTTGAACAATATTGGGCTGTTGATAGATTTTGGTGACTTGAAAACGGCGGCGGACGAGATCGTAAAATACCTCGACCATCGCAATATCAATGAGCTGCCGCCATTTGACGAAGAGTTGAACCCGTCGGCTGAAAATCTAGCCCGATATTTTCTCGAATACCTTAATACGCGCGTTGCGGACGAACGTGTGAAAGTTTATAAAGTTCGTTGTTTTGAAACACCAACCAGTGTTGCTACCTATCAAGTCGAGTGATCACATCAAATACCTGCGAACCCTGGTAATAATCTCACGACCAGATATTTTTGCTGCTCGTCGCTCAATAATCTAAAGAAAGTGCGATTATGAAGAACTACATTTATTACTTCGCGTTATGCGTCTGCCTTATGGCGGTCACAGGCACCCAGGCTTTGGGGCAAAATCGCATTAGCGGAACGGTAACGGATGAGGCAGGCTTGGTTGTTCCGGGGGCAGCGGTAACGCTTGCCAACGCCCAGCAAGTAGTGTTGGCAGCGGTCGAGACCGATGAGCAGGGAAAATACAGCTTTGAAAATGTTGCCGAAGGCTCATATGTTCTTACTGCGTCCCGTAAGGACTTTAGTCCGCAGAACGTTTCGGTGAAGGTTACGGGCAGCGGACCCATTGAAGCCAACCTGAAGCTTCAGGTTAATCAAGTAACAGGAATGGTGACCGTGACAGCCGATACCGGCCTTGCAGCGGACAAAATTAATGTACCGATCCAGCTCAACCTCATCACTTCCGACGGCATAGCGCAGCGTACGACTAGTGTTCTTGCGCAGGTCGCCGATGAAGAAGTGGGAGTTTCGCTGCAGCGGACGAGTCCCACTATAGGAGCGATCTTGGTCCGCGGGTTGACCGAGGTAGGTGTTTACGTTGATGGCATCCGGTACACGAACTCGACACAACGCGGCGGCATCAATACGTTTTTCAATCTCAATGAACCGTCATCTCTCGGTTCCGTCGAGGTACAACGTAGCCCCAATACGGCACAGTTCGGCTCGGACGGCCTCGGCGGCAACGTCCAGTTAATCTCACGACAGCCTGAGTATGGGTTTGACTCTCCCAAATGGAACGGTGAACTAAACACCTCGTTCACCAGCGCAGACACTTCGTTCGGCAGTAATGCCCTGGTCGGTTATGGCACGAAAAGATTCGGTGTGCTGGGCAATATTGTGGGGCGCCGCGTAAACACCTGGCGCCCGGGCGGCGGCATTGAGAGCCATTCTTCGATTACGCGATTTTTCGGCCTCTCGTCAGACATCATCGGCAGCGACCGACTTCCCGATACTGCGTTCACGCAATACGGCGGCACATTTCAGATGAACTTTGCTATGGCGAACGATCAGAATGTGAGTTTTCGCTATCAACGAAGTCACCAAGACGGCGGCAAGCGTTACGATCAATTGATTGGCGGCGACGGCAACCTGATCGCGGATCTTCGCAATTTGATGCTCGATTTTGGCTACCTTCGTTATGTCAAGGTTGGAGCCGGCTTCTTTGATACCTTCTCGGCGAAAGTTTCCTATAACAGCCAACGCGAAGAGAGGATAAATCAGGGCGGCCAGGGAAATTTTCTAGCGGCCATCACAAACGATAAAGAACGTACAACCGTTTGGGGTGTCGGCTTTTTCCTGGACAAGCAGTTTGCGCGGAACAATTTTCTCGTCGGCGGCGATCATTATCACGACAGGGTCACGGCGCCGTCCTTCAGCACCGACCCTGCAACGCTAGCTGTTACGCTTGTCAGGCCGCGGGTTCCGAACGGATCGACCTACGATCTAAGCGGCATTTACGTTCAGGATGTGTTTGAAGCGGTGCAGGGTCGATTGAGGTTAAGCGGCGCACTGCGTTATAACGTCGGGCAATATAAGGCTCGTGCGGCCGATGCTCCGATGGTCGGCGGAGCCCCGCTCTTTCCGGACGACTCGGAGAGGTTTGAGGATTTTTCAGGCAGGATCGGAGCAACCGTCACTATCACTGATGGGTTGAACGCCGCCTTTAATTACTCGCGTGGGTTTCGAGCTCCGAATATCACCAGTTTGGGCGGACTCGGACTCGTCGGCGTCGGCTTTCAAGTCTCTACCTCCAGCGTGGCAGGACTCGGTGCAACGATAGGCACCACCGCCGATGCTACGGCCGTGTCTTCGGGCTTTTCTGTCTCGCCTTTAAGCTCAGAGATCAGCAACAATTACGATCTTAGCGTCCGATATAGAAACCGGAGATTTGAGGGTAGCTTGAACGGCTTCCTGATCGATTTGGGTAAAACGATCGTTCGCCAGACACTCATTTTGCCTCCCGGAGCTGTTGGCACGCAACTTGGCAGTCAAACTATAATCGCGCAAAATTCTAACGGCGCCGTGTTCGTAGCGGCTTCCACTTCACCGGTACTTGTACAGGCAAATTTCAGCAACACGCGGGTAAAAGGCACCGAGGCAGAATTTGTTTACCGATTTACGGATTCGTGGTTGACGGCGGGAAACTATTCGCATGTTTTTGCCGAGGACAAGGCGACCGGAGTTCCCCCTAATCTTGGCGGTGGTGGAATACCGCCTCAATTCGGTTTTGTGCGGCTGCGATATCAACCGACAGGTAAACGATACTGGGTCGAGGGCTATGCGAATACAGCAGGCCGACAAACACGTCTTTCGTCGTTGGATTTAGCAGACAGGCGCACTGGCGGTGCTCGAACGAGGGCTCAGATCCTGAACTATTTCCGACGAGGAGCTTGCATTCGAGGTATAACGACACCGGGAACAACAGGCTGTGGCTCGGCTGGCGGCATCTTGGTCTCGACCGGTGAGACCCTTGCTCAGGTGCAGAACCGAGTGCTTCCAATCGGAACAGTCATCAATGGCGTTCTGGTGGTGGATAACAATACCGCCGTGCCTCTCTTTGGTGCGATCCCGGGCTATGCGTTATTTAATGTACGGGGTGGATATCGATTTGGTGAGAGTCACGAGATCACCGCTGACTTTGAAAATATTGGCGACAAGGGGCATCGTTCACCAGGATGGGGAATTGATGGCTCAGGGAGGAGCATCACGCTGCGTTATCAGTATCGGTTTTAATAACGTAGTTATTAATATTAAGAAAGGCGGCTTGGAAATTTCCGAGTCGCCTTTCTTGTTTGTTATTAGGAATAATTTTTTACTGCTCAGCGATCAAATCGAGGCTTAGCATTTGACCGGTGATGCTGACGGTCAGCGGATCAAAGGCGTAATGTCTTGACTCAATGCTGACTGTATAGGTTTGGCCGACCTGCAAGCCGCCAAACCTGTAAACTCCAAAACCGTTGGAGATCGTAGAGCGACGCTGACCAGTCGAGTCTGTCAAGATAACGCGGGCATTCGGAATGCCCTGTCCCATCGCATCTAGCAGACGGCCCGTTATCTCAGCACTGTTTGGTGATGCTGCCGACAATTCTACCTGTCCGTCGGCAGCTGTTACGCCTGGATCGCCTTCGTTAAATACAAGCCTCTCCCACGTGAGCGGTGATACCGAACCCGGTGCTCCAACCGCCGTGAATCTGAGATTCAGCAGAACTCCGTTCTCAGCAATTGGTACTGGGCCGTAAACCGCGACTCTGAGAAGGCCCGGTTCTTTGGCGTTCACCGCAAAAGACAGCCTTCCGCTTACAGTTCCTGCGACACCGACCGGTTCGGCCTGAGGTTGTATGACAGTCGGATCATACCTTAGGTCGAATTCATACGAGATGATCCCTTTGTTCATTGCTCCATGTACAGTTACGGGAACTATCACCTCGTCATCCGCCGGTGTCGCAAGATTTGGTACGGTAACTGCGATCTCACGCTCAGGGCCGTTTGCAGTCCTTGCATTTGTGTTCGTCCAGTTACCTGTAACCTCGCCCATGAGCAGTGCACTGTAATCCTCGCCGGCAATGCTGCTGGCCACTGAGGCGTACGTTCTGCTTACAGGCAGGAATTTCCATTGTCCGGCCTGGCCGAACGGCGGGCTGTTAACCGAGTAACCGGCAACCTGTGCGGCATCGAACGAAGAGATCGTGCCGTTATTGCTTGTGTCCGCCACAAGCAGCTGATTGCCGGTCAACTGCGGATTAGGCGGCCCTACTGCATGCTGCGATATTCTTGCCGCATCGAATGATGAGATCGCTCCATTTATCGCTCCCGTCTTTGTAGGCGTGACGGTGTATGAACCCGCTCCAAAGCCTGTGAGCGAATATGTCCCTCCCGGAAAACTAGTCGTTGTCGATACATTCGGCGACCCGACTCCGCTCATCAGCACATTCGACACAAACCGCGTCGCTGCCGGAATTGCATTGCCGTATGTTACAGTTCCGCTGATCGCTACCGGAGCAGTCGGCGTCGGCGTTGCGGTGTTTGTCGACGTCGCTGTGGCTGTTGCCGTGTTTGTCGGTGTAAAGGTTGCTGTGCTTGTAGCAGACGGTGTGTTCGTCGATGTAGCGGTTGCTGTATTTGTGGATGTTGATGTCGGTGTGTTTGTTGCGGTTGGCGTGGGCACACCGTTAGTGCTGATAGCCCATGGTGAAAACTGCGTTACACCGGTCTGCTCAACCCAATTATTAGTAGTGTTGTTTGCCGAAACTCCAACTTGAACCCACGATCCGATAAATCTGAAAAGCTTTAGCGTCGCTTCCGTATTCCCATTGAGTTCACTGTCAAGGTAATGCAGCCGCACGGTTGTTGAATATCCAGTGCCGCCTGTGGGTGTAATTGTATATGATCGCGTGACAGCATTGGCAAAACCGGACGGCTGTGTTTTTGTCATGTTGACGGTAACTTCGGTTGGCAATGTTCCACCCACTGCAAATGCGATGCTGTTAAAGGGATTGCCGAAGCTGAGGGCTGCTCCGCCGCCAGTAAATCCTGTGCGTTTTACGTTTCCGATGACATCTGCTACGCCGGTCGAAGTTCCGGTAGAGGGCATAGTCAGAATGTTTGATCCAGTGTTGAAGTCGTTTGTCAGCGTAAGGACGCCGTTGGCAGCAGCGTTCTGGATGAGACTGACGCCCGAACCGGCGTTAGAGATCGTTAAGTTGTTAAATGTTGTTGCCGAAGTGCCGCCAATAGATTGAGCACTTGAACCGTTGAAATTGACAGTGTTGGTGTTTGCGGTAAAGGTGCCGTTGTTAACCCAGTTTCCGTTGACATTGATAGTCGTTCCGTTGGTTCCGGCAAGAGTAGATCCGCTGTCTATCTGAACGTTTTTGTATGTACTGCTGCTCGTGAATGTACCTGCCTTGACACGCAGCAATTCGTTTACGGTCAGCCCGGCAAAGCCCGTTACGCCGGCCGCATTGTTCATGTTGAGATTGTTGTATGGCGTAAATCCGGCTAAGGTCTGCGCAGCCGAGCCGTTGTATTCGACCGTGCTGCCAGTGACGGTAAATGTGCCGGAGCCGCTTAAAGCCGTTCCTGCATTTGAGAGCAAGAGAGTCCGATTTGTGATATTGAATGTTGCACCGGTGTTGATCGTGACTGCTCCCATTTGCTTATCGACTGCCAGCGTTGTGGTCGAGCCGCTAAGTATGGTTGCGATATTTCCCGTAAAGCTACCCGTTCCTGCAAGCGATTGAGCAGCCCCGCCAAAAACAAATGAACTGACTGATACGCCGGCATTATTGGTAAATGTTGCACCGTTAACTCTGAACGTTCCGGAACCGCTAAGCGGCGCTCCAACGGTTGCATTGCCGATGATGGTTAACGTTTGCGCTGCTGGGACCGTTAATGCAGTTGCGGTCGCATCGACGGTCAAGGTCGAGTTCACCGTGCCTTGTGCATCAGTGGTGCCGGAGTTGACGGTAAGTGACGCATTAAATCCGCTTGCTCCGGCATTAAGGCCGACATTTGCTCCCGTAGTTCGAACAGCACCGGTTACGGTTCCACTGTTGGTAAATGTTGTGCCGTTAAACGTAAGTACGTTGCCGCCCGTGGCGACGGTTGTGCCGCTCCCGACGGAGAAGGAGCCATTGCTGAACGTTATGTTGTTCGCGAGTGATGTATTCGATGTACCTGTAATCTGAAACACGCTGCCGGTCCATGCTCCGGTTCCTAGAATCGATTGTGTTCCACCGCTGAATGTCGTGGTCGGAACCGATTCGGTTCCGCCATTTGAAAAAACCGTACCATTGAAAGTCAATGCAATTCCGCCGCCGCCGCTTAAGGTCGAACCCGCGGACGTCGACGCGTTGCCGTTCACCGTAAGGCTGTTGCTTAAAGTAACAGTATGTGTGTTGTTATTCGTAAGATTGCCAATGGTATTGGACGGAGGGATCTCGTTTCCGGTTGCGATCGGATTACTGCCGAAATAGGTGATGTTTATTACGCCCGAAAAGGTCGGCAGTGCAGCCAACGTGCCGTTTCCACGGGCGATGGTTGCATTAGCAGCCAGTGTCAAAAATGCTCCGTTGGTAAATGTGCCGTTTGTTAGAGTGAGCAGCGACGCAACCGATTCTGCCGCCGACAGCGTGACCCCGGCTGTGTTGTCGATTCCGAGTTGGTTGTAGCTTACACCTACAGTTTGAACCGTCTGAGCCGCCGTACCGTTGTATGTGACATTGACGTTTGCAATCGTTCCAGCTCCGCTTAACGCTGTTCCGGCGCCGTTTAAAAAAGCCATGAATGTCGAAGTTGCGAACGTGCCACCCGTATTTACGGCAAGGGTATTTAGTTGGTGGTTACTCGCGAGCGTCACGATCGAACCGCTTAGTATCGAAGCCGCAGCAGCCGTGGTTCCGGTGCCGGAGAGGGTTTGTGCCCCGCTTCGTCCAAAAACAAGGGTTCCGCCTGTGATAGTGCCGTTGTTTACAATATTGGCTCCATTGGCATTGATAGCTGCGGAGGTTTTTGTCATTGTCCCTCCGACGTTTACGGTAAGATTGCCAAGCACGGTTATCGTTTGATTCGTCGAGTTAAATGTCGCCCCCGTATTTACGGTGAGTGACCCGCCGATCGTGCTTCCAGAAGCCGTTGTTGTGCCGCTGTCGATCAGTAGGGAACCTGTGAAACTAGCTCCGACATTGAGTGATGAGGTACCCTGCGTGCGGATCACCCCCGCGCCGGTACTCGTGTATGCGCCGGCGCCTCCAACACTAACCCCATTGAGTGTCAACGTGAATCCGCCGACCGCAAACGTGCCACCGGTGCTGACCGACAGAGACGATGCCGCCACGCCGTCGCCAATCTTTAGGTCGCTTACAAGGGTTGTAACAGACCCGTTGAAAACCGTCATGGCTACTGTAAATGTCCCCGTTCCCGAGAGATTCTGTGTTCCGCTGCCTGTTAAGTTAAAACTGCCGCCGGTTATTGTCCCGTTATTGACGATGTTTGCCCCACTAGCGCTTACAGTGTTGGAGGTTTTGGTCATCGTGCCGCCGGAGTCGACCGTAAGGTTTCCGACAACCGCGAGGCTTAAGTTGATCGAGTTGAGAGTTGCTCCATTTAAGACGGTGAGCGATCCGCCGATAGTGCCGTTGCTTGTCGTCGTGCCGCTTTCAATCACAAATGGGGCAGTAAAATTTGAGTTGCTTGTCAATGTGGAACTTCCCTGAAAGCGGATCGATCCGGCACCGTTTGTTGCCCCGGCACCCGACAAACTTCCGCCGTTGATAGTCAGCGTGTTTGCTCCAATGGCGATCGTGCCGCCCGTGCTAAGCGCGATAGATGTAGGTGTCGCACCATCGCCGATCGTTACGTTGGTTGTAAAGCTAACAGTAGTGCCCCCGAAAACAGTGATGCCGGCGGTGAGCGTTCCTGTTCCCGAGTAGGTTTGCGATGCGCCGCCCACGAAAGTAAATGAGCCGCCTGTGATCGTGCCGTTGTTGACGATGTTTGCACCGCTGGCGGTAACAGTGTTTGATGTCTTGGTCATCGTGCCGCCCGTGTCGACGGTAAGGTTACCATTAACGGTGAGGCTTAAATTGATCGAGTTAAGCGTTGCGCCGTTCAAAACGGTGAGCGACCCGCCGAGGGTGCCGTTGGCCGTCGTTGTGCCGCTGGCAATGACAACCGGTGCGGTTTGGTTAGCTGTACTGGTCAGCGATGAAACGGCTTGAAATCGAACGGACCCCATCCCGTTAGTTGCTCCTTGCCCGGTCACAGAGACGCCATTCAGATTAAGCGTGTTTCCACCAACGGCAACTATAGCGCCCGTATTGAGGGCAAGGCTGGTCGCCGTTACATTTCCGTTGCCGAAGGTTGCATCGCTCGCAAGGGTCGCAACGGACCCGTTGAAAACCACGATGGCGGCGGTAATTGTTCCTGCTCCGGATAGATTTTGTGCTCCACTTCCCATGAAGTTGAAACTACCGCCGGTGATCGTTCCATTGTTAACGAGATTGGCCCCGTTAAAATTGATGCCGCTTGACGATTTGGTCATCGTTCCGCCTGCGTCCACCGTCAAATTACCATTGAAAACCAATGACTGATTGGTTGAATTGACCGTAGCTCCGTTTTGTACGGTGAACGAACCGCCTATCGTACTGCTCGATACTGAGGTAGTGCCGTTAGCGATTGTTAGAGGAGCAGTAAAAGTTCCGCCAATGCTACAAGACGAAGTACCCTGAAGGATGAGAGAACCGGTGCCGTTCACCGTTCCAGAATTTGTCAGCGAGCTCGACGGTCCCGTTCCGCTAAATGTCAATGTTGCCCCCGGGCCTGCAGTTACGGTTCCGCCAGCACTAACTGTCAGATTCCGAACCGTCTGCGCGCCCGTGATAGTTACGACCCGCGTATTCGGAACCGTTACGACGTCGTCACCGTCCGGAACTCCGTCACCATCCGTACCAGTGAACGTCCACGTTGCAGGCGTCGTCCAGTCGCCGCTCGCCGCCGCGGTAAATGTCGCCTGTGCGTTTACTGACACATTCGCAAGTAGGCAAACGGCAAAAAAGGTGATGCCCAAAAGGCAAAAACGGAAATTCTGGCTATTACGGCCCGGCATTGTTTTCATGACTGTGATTCTCCTTAAAAAAATCAGGGTGTTTGAGATATAAGCGTGAAATGTATCAAATGTTCGCCAAAAATCTTTTCATTAAGTTGGACTTGAGGTAGAATCATCCTCGAAACCACTGTAAATAGGGATTTTATGAGCAATGCCGAACCTGTAGAGATCACTCATATATTGCAGGAATGGAATAGCGGTGATGAGTTCGCGCGAGAACGGCTATTAAAATTTGTGTATGACGAATTGAAACGTCGTGCCCGGTATCTGATGTCGCGCGAACGGGCGGAACATACGATGCAGCCGACCGAGCTTGTTCACGAAACTTATTTGAAATTGAACGAGTGCGACAGGGTCGCGTGGAAAGACCGTTCACATTTTTATGCGTTCGCATCGCATTTGATGAGGCAGATATTGGTCGATCATGCCCGTAAACATGCTGCGGCAAAACGAGGCAGCACTCCGATCCGGCTATCGACTGATGATATTGATATTCCTCTTGAAGAACGTGCCAGTTCAATACTTGTGATCGATGAAGTTATGGACCGACTTGCTCTACTTGACGAACGAAAGGCTAACATCGTCGAGATGCGCTTCTTTGGCGGTATGACCAACGAGGAGATCGCTGTTGCACTCGAAACAAGTGGACGCACTGTAAGCCGTGAATGGCAAGCTGCAAGAATATGGCTCGCCCGCGAGTTTAGCCGCAAGTGACCTCAGAAAAAAATCTTGGCTCGATTTCTCCGTTTTTTACGCTTCCTTGTTAGAGGAGAAAAATGTCAACTGGCTCGATTCAAGCTGAAGAATGGGAAAAGGTCAACGCCCTCCTGATGAAGGTGCTTGCTCTCGATCCGCAAGAGCGCCATGCATTTCTGAAAAAGCAGCCTGTTAGCTTCGAGATCAGAAATGAGGTCGAATCTCTGTTGGCTTTTGAGGGTAATGCCGAAGAGATCCTCCAAACATCAGCTCTAGAGTATTCAAAAGATTTTTTTGACGATGAGCCTGAGGAGCCTTTCAAAATGGCTGGGCAGGAGATCGGAGCTTACCGCATAGTTTCGGAACTGGGACTCGGCGGCATGGGTGCTGTTTATCTTGCTGAGCGTCGCGACGGCAAATTTGACCAGAAAGTCGCGGTAAAGCTGCTGAAACGCGAATTCAACGCGGGAAAGATACGTGAGTCCTTTCGCCGTGAGATCGAGATACAGTCAAAACTCGTTCACCCAAATGTCGCGGCGATGCTCGATACCGGTACGACAGACGACGGCATTCCGTACATCGTTATGGAATATGTCGATGGGTTGCCGATAGATAAATACTGTTCTGAAAATGATCTCGGGCTTAAGGAACGTCTAAAGATCTTTAATAAGGCATGCGACGCCGTCGCCTTTGCCCATCAAAATCTCATCGTCCATCGCGATCTCAAACCGTCAAATATCCTTGTCACGTCAGAGGGAAATCCAAAGCTTCTCGATTTCGGCATTTCGAAGCTGCTGGGAACTGTCGAAGATGCGCAGGTAGCGACATTATTCGTCGCTATGACGCCGGAATACGCTAGCCCGGAACAGCTCGACGGCCGCCGCATCACTACTACAACTGATATCTATAGTCTCGGTGTAGTGCTGTTCAAGCTGTTGACCGGAACATTTCCTTACGACTTTAAGCAGAAATACGGTATCGAAAATTTGCGTGAGGTAACCGCTGAAGATCCGGTGCCGCCGAGCAAGGCGCGGAACCCAAATCAGCCTAGATCGATAGATCGGTTACGACTAAAGGGCGACATCGACAACATTGTCCTGAAAGCCATAAGCAAAGAGCCGCGGCAACGCTATTCAACCGTGGAGCAGTTTTCAGCAGACATCTGGCGGTTTATCGACGGCGAACCTGTTTCCGCGAGGCCGGCGACCCTTTCATATCGACTGAGCAAATTTTTCAAGCGGAATAGACTGGCTGTTACAGCCGGAAGCCTTATTTTGGCAAGTATCATCGCCGGAACTGCAGTGTCGCTCTGGCAGGCAAACACCGCACGTGCGCAGGCGGCTATCGCTGTTGAGGCCCAGCGGACTGCGGAGAATGAAGCTGAGAATGCCAGATCTGAACAAGCAAAATCAGAAAAGATCAGCAAGTTCATGGCACAGGTCATCTCGTATGCAAATCCGGCATGGTACGCCGCAGGTTCAAAGTTTGGCGGTAAAGCGAGGGTGATCGATGTCCTTGATGATATGGGCGAAAAGATCGATACGGAGTTTGAGGGCCAAGCCGACATTCAGGCAGAACTTCATCATAAATTTGCAGAGGTTTATACTTTTATCCCAAAACGTGAGGGCGACGCTGAGTGGGATCGAACTTTTAGCCAAAAACGAAAATTCCACTCGCTACGCGCACTGGAACTGAGAAAACAATTCTACGGTAATCGGCACGAGCTCGTCGCCAAAGACATTTTCTACTCTTATTACCTGTTGGGAAATGACGATCAGGAGCGGGCACGCGTTTTAGCGGACGCGGTCCAGATGATGCGCGAAACCAATCCAAACAACCTCAATTTTCCATACATGCTCGAGGCTTATACCGCATATTTGGTTCTGCCTGGAAGATACGAAAAATATCACGAACCTTATCGAAATGCCGTTATTCCGCCAACGGACGAAAACAGCTATCAGATCGCCGAAAGATATTTGCGTGAATCTCTGCCCGTTTTTCGCCTCCATTACAAAGAAGATAACTCAGCGATTTTCGCCGCGGAGTGTAAACTCGCCTACACTTTGGCCGTGCAGGAAAAATGGGCGGATTTTGAAGAGCACTATGAGGTTTGTAAACAAGGATCTTCCGTGCAGGAGGGAGTATCGCCATTTTTGGCTATGGTTGATAAGAAGCTTGCTGAGTTGGACCGGCAAAGGTAACGATTCCAGAATCAGTATGAGGTCACAAAAAGAGTATATCTGAAACCCGCAAGCGAATTTCAGACATACTCTTTTTTTTAAAATCGAGAGGAACAGTATCTTATGGAGAACTCGACATGGTTTCATTCTCCTACTTCTCTGCGATCAAATCGAGGCTTAGCATTTGACCGGTGATGCTGACGGTCAGCGGATCAAAGGCGTAATGTCTTGACTCAATGCTGACTGTATAGGTTTGGCCGACCTGCAAGCCGCCAAACCTGTAAACTCCAAAACCGTTGGAGATCGTAGAGCGACGCTGACCAGTCGAGTCTGTCAAGATAACGCGGGCATTCGGAATGCCCTGTCCCATCGCATCTAGCAGACGGCCCGTTATCTCAGCACTGTTTGGTGATGCTGCCGACAATTCTACCTGTCCGTCGGCAGCTGTTACGCCTGGATCGCCTTCGTTAAATACAAGCCTCTCCCACGTGAGCGGTGATACCGAACCCGGTGCTCCAACCGCCGTGAATCTGAGATTCAGCAGAACTCCGTTCTCAGCAATTGGTACTGGGCCGTAAACCGCGACTCTGAGAAGGCCCGGTTCTTTGGCGTTCACCGCAAAAGACAGCCTTCCGCTTACAGTTCCTGCGACACCGACCGGTTCGGCCTGAGGTTGTATGACAGTCGGATCATACCTTAGGTCGAATTCATACGAGATGATCCCTTTGTTCATTGCTCCATGTACAGTTACGGGAACTATCACCTCGTCATCCGCCGGTGTCGCAAGATTTGGTACGGTAACTGCGATCTCACGCTCAGGGCCGTTTGCAGTCCTTGCATTTGTGTTCGTCCAGTTACCTGTAACCTCGCCCATGAGCAGTGCACTGTAATCCTCGCCGGCAATGCTGCTGGCCACTGAGGCGTACGTTCTGCTTACAGGCAGGAATTTCCATTGTCCGGCCTGGCCGAACGGCGGGCTGTTAACCGAGTAACCGGCAACCTGTGCGGCATCGAACGAAGAGATCGTGCCGTTATTGCTTGTGTCCGCCACAAGCAGCTGATTGCCGGTCAACTGCGGATTAGGCGGCCCTACTGCATGCTGCGATATTCTTGCCGCATCGAATGATGAGATCGCTCCATTTATCGCTCCCGTCTTTGTAGGCGTGACGGTGTATGAACCCGCTCCAAAGCCTGTGAGCGAATATGTCCCTCCCGGAAAACTAGTCGTTGTCGATACATTCGGCGACCCGACTCCGCTCATCAGCACATTCGACACAAACCGCGTCGCTGCCGGAATTGCATTGCCGTATGTTACAGTTCCGCTGATCGCTACCGGAGCAGTCGGCGTCGGCGTTGCGGTGTTTGTCGACGTCGCTGTGGCTGTTGCCGTGTTTGTCGGTGTAAAGGTTGCTGTGCTTGTAGCAGACGGTGTGTTCGTCGATGTAGCGGTTGCTGTATTTGTGGATGTTGATGTCGGTGTAAAGGTTGAAGTGTTTGTCGGCGTCGGCGTGTCGTCGTTAAGAATTGTCAACACAGCCGCTGTTGGGGTGCCAAGAGTTGCTCCGACTGGCAACGACAATGTGAGATTTATAGTTTCGCTGCTCTTAAACAAAGAATCAGGACAAAGTGTGACATTAAATGTCTGGCTGGTAACGCCTGCGTTAAAGTTCAATGTTCCAGATGCATTAACGTAATCAACACTGCCGCCACAGCTGGCGCCGCCAGTAGCAGTGCCGTTGCTCGTGGCGTAATTGACCGTATCGACGCCCTCGCTGCCGCCAACGCGATCAACCGTGATCGTCGCAGATCCGCTGTTCTCATTGTTAGCGTAAGTTGGCGAGCTAAATTGCACGGAAGGCTGAACCTCGAATGCTCCTATATCCGAGCCGTTTCCGCCGGTAGCGTTTGTGATATTTGGATTATCAACGAACCGTGTCTGCCCGCGCTGGTCGGCTGTTAGTGCACCGCTCGCTCCTTTGTCGATCGCAGGACTACCGGTGTTAAGAGCATGAGTAAATCTCACACCGCCATTATCGGCGAGCGTCCCAAGATTTGGATCTTGTCCGGTTATGTTGTTTGTTGTCGTTCCGGTAACAGTCGCTCCAGCGGTGTTTTCTATCAAATTGTAGTCATTTGAATTAAGAGTTCCGGCATAGTCGGGACCCGTTGTGGCGGTGTTGTTACCGACAAGCGTATTGCCGAGATTCATCGTGCCGCTGATGCCGCCGCCAGTGGTGGTTGCGGTGTTGTTAGCAACCGTCGTGTGACTGAGCGTAACGGCCAAGGATGCTCCTGCTCCGCGGAAAATACCACCGCCGTTAGGTGCGGAATTGCCGCTAATCGTCGAATTTGTGATCGTAATCAGGTTATTTGTGTCAGCCTCAATATTTAGGCCGCCGCCTGTTGTGGCTGCTGTATTTCCGCTTATTGTCGAGCCTGTAATGGTCGCAGTACTATCAATGTCGAACGCTATTCCACCGCCGACCCTTCCAGCGGACGAATTTCCGCTAATCGTTGAGTTGGTCACCGTCAGAGTTATCGAATCAGCCACAATACCGCCGCCGGATGATAGTGCCTGATTGCCGCTTATCGTAGAGTTGGTAAGCGATAGTGTAGATCCGTCTTCGGAATAGATAGCACCTCCGCCAACTCCCGTTCCAGCAGGAGCGTTAGCTACATTATTACTGATGGTTGAATCGGTTATCGTCATGGTCGCACTCGTATGATTGTGAGCGCCGCCTGACTGGCTAGCCGCGGTATTATTAGTTATAACGCAGCCAATAATCGTCATACTGTCGCTTGTGCTATTGTAAACTCCGCCGCCATCTGACGCCGCCGTGTTACCTGTGATGACCATATCTGTCAGCGTCATAACGCCTTGATTATAGACCGCTCCGCCAAAGGTGTTTCCGGGACTGATGCCGACGCCGTTGCCTCCTGTCAGCGTCATGCCGCTTATTGAAACTACTGCCGTTTCGAGGTTCGAAAAGATCTTGCTCGTTCCGCCGCCGCTAACAGTTAGTAGATTCGCTCCTGGGCCAGTGATCGTGACATTCGAATTGACGCTGTTGGTAAAAACGATATTGCCCGACGTCAGCGTGATGATTTGCGGAGTGCTGAAAACATCCGGGTCAAAAGTGATAAAGTCCGGTCCTACCCCCGCGTTTGCGTTCAACACCGCTTGCCGCAGACTGCCTGTGCCGCTGTCATCGGTGTTCGTGACTACAAATGTTGTAGGTGTGCCGGTTGCAGTTGCCGTCGCGGTTGCTGTATTAGTCGATGTGGCCGTGTTTGTCGGAGTCGGCGTGTCATCGTTTAGTATGGTCAGAACAGCCGCTGTCGGAGTTCCGAGCGTTGCTCCGATCGGTGCTGACAATGCAAGATTTACCGTCTCGCTCCCTTTGAACAAGCTGTCGTTGCAAAGCGTGACGTCAAACGTCTTACTTGTCTCGCCTGCATTGAGTGTCACCACTCCCGGTGTATTGATGTAATCCACCCCGCCGCCGCAGCTTGCTCCGCCGGTCGCAGTTCCGTTAGTCAAGGTATAGGCGACCGAATCCACGCCTTCGCTGCCGTCAACGCGATTGACCGTGATCGTTGCCGTCCCACTGTTTTCAGCAACAGAATAAGTGGCTGAGCTAAACTGCACCGCCGGTTGAACCTCAAATGCTCCGATGTCGGCACCGTTACCGCCGGAGGCGTTTGTAATATTCGGATTATCAACAAACCTTGTCTGCAGTCGCTGATCTTCTGTCAATGCACCACTCGCTCCCTTATCGATAGCCGGGCTGCCCGGCAGCAATGCGTGTGTAAATGTCACACCGCCGTTATTCTGCAATGGCCCGACGTTCGGATCTTGACCGGTGATGTTGTTTGTCGTTGTTCCGGTAAAAGTAAAATTAGTCGTATTCTCGATCAGGTTATGATCCAGCGAATTGAAGCTTCCGCCGCCATCCGGCCCAATCGCGACGGCAGTATTATTGGCAATGATGACGCCACGAATGCTGCCTGCATCCAAGGTGCAGAAACCGCCGCCGTTGTTTCCAGCCGCATTATTAACGATCGTTGTATAGCTGACGGCGACAGCACCGGGGGCTCTATCAAGAATGCCGCCGCAATCTCTGGTGGCTGAGTTGCCGCTGATCGTGCTGTTGGTCAAGGTCAACGCGCCGTCCATAAAGATGCCGCCGCCGTTGCCCGCAGCACCGGCAAAACCGAGGACGCTGTTGCCGCTGATGGTGGAATTAGAGATCGTCATCGAAGTGCCGCTGCCTCCGTAGATTCCGCCGCCGTCGCCATTAGCGCTGGCATCGGTGTTGGCCCTATTGTTTGAGACGGTGCTGTTCGTTATGTTGATTGTTCCGCCGCCGCCGGTCGCATCATTCACAATGCCGCCGGCACCGTCGGTTGTCGAATTATTGTCAATGGTGGTTGAGGAAATTGTGATGGTTCCGGTGCCGGCTTTGCGGATTCCGCCACCGGCGCCGGGACCTGCCGTTATTGAGTTGCCGCTTATGATCGAATTAGTAATACTTGCTGTTGCCGTAAAGAAAGCAATCCCGCCGCCGCCGGTGGAATTTGTGGCGGTTATCGTATTATTCGAGAAGGTCGAGCCGGAGATGGTAACAGTTCCGCCACTGGCTGCGGATGCAAACAAGCCGCCGCCTTCACGAGCCGTTGTATTATTGGAAAATGTCGAATTGGTGATGTTTAATAATTGCGGATCGTTGGCTTGAATACCTCCGCCTTGGTTTGTGCTAGTATTATTTGAAAGTGTCGAATTAGCGACTGTCAAACGGTCAGCAGCATCGGTTTGGATGCCTCCGCCGAAGCCGGTTGCCGTGTTGCCGGTAATAACCATATTGTTCAAGATCAATTCGCCTTGATTTAAGATCGCGCCGCCCGCGGTGGTTGATAGAGAGCCGGTACCATTGCCACTGGTCAAAGTCATTCCACTGATACTGACGACCGGAGTTTCGGGAATCGTAAATATCCTGCTCGCGTTATTTCCGCTGACGGTCAGCAGATTCGCGCCCGGTCCGGTAATCGTGACGTTGGCATTGATCAGCAATTCGCCGCTGGTCAGCGTGATGGTCTGCGGTGTGCTGAAAACACCTGTGTCGAAATTGATCGCATCAACACCCGTCGCCGCGTTTGCATCCAAAACCGCCTGCCGCAAACTGCCCGCACCGCTGTCGTTTGTATTTGTTACCGTAAATGTATTCACCGTGAAGCATTTTCCGGCGGAACCGGCGGCGACGATAGCTTGGATTTCCGATGCTGCAAGTGATCGATTGTAAATCGAAAGTTCATCTATACTGCCAAAGAAGGCGTTTCGAGCATCGTTGTCGCCGCGTGCTCCGATTGCCGCATTGGTCCCAAAGGTGAAGGTTATATTGTAAGTGATCGGAGCTCCCGCCACACCGTCAACAAAAAATGTAACTTGATTGCCTGATTTGGTCACAGCAACATGATGAAAATTGGTGTCGCTGATTGTGGCAGTCGAGTAAACCGCAGAAGTTCCAATTTTCGTTAGGCCGATCCGACTGGTCGACTGTTCAATAACAAACCCGTAGCCGCCTGCCCCGTAACTAAAAAATACTCCGCCCTCAAATCCGGCGACAGGCGAATTAGTAACGATCGTGTTGCTGGAACGTTTTATCCACCCCTCGATAGTAAAATCCTGTAATTGTAAATTAGCCGGATTGCCGACTAAAACCCGGTCGCCGACACCGGATGTATTTCCGGTTCCGCCGAGAGTAAATGTTTGTCCGATATTGCCCGTCGTATAGTTGACGTTGCCCTGGATCGCGCCGTTGTTTGTATTTATAAAGTCAATAGCGTTGTTTTCGCCCTGATACCACGAAACCAAATTGGCAGGTGCCGTCGAACAAGCACCGAGCGTTTCCGTACGCAGCCTTACGCTTACGGGTTCGGCCACGCCGGTTGAATCTGATTTTGCACCCTGCGTTGTTCGGGCCACCGCTGCCCACAGCTCACCGAAATGCTCTGTAAAACTTGAGCTCGCATGGGCGTTCGTAGGTGTAAATATGACGGCACAAATTGCTGAAGCCGTTATAACGATGACAAGAATAAAACGAATCAGTTTGGCATTGACGTAGCGCATGGTTGATCTCCTTAGATTGTTCGAATGAAAGTAGTCCTTGCCAAGATATGCGTAAGAGCGGCACGAACTCTGCCAAAACAATCAAAAAAATTTTCTTTGGACAGTATAAATGCTAAAATATGGCTATTAATTCACTTGTATTTTCTTAGTTATGGCTGAAGTTGAGTCCTCAGAGATCACGCAAATACTTCAGGATTGGAACAACGGTGACGAACTGGCCCGCGAGCGGCTGCTGAACTTTGTCTATGACGAACTAAAGCGTCAGGCCCGCTACCTGATGTCACGCGAACGTTCCGACCATACGCTGCAACCGACCGCTCTCGTTCATGAGGCGTTTCTGAAAATGGGCGATGCAGTAAATGTCATATGGAAAGACCGCTCTCATTTTTACGGTTTTGCATCGCATCTTATGCGGCAGATATTGGTGGACCATGCCCGTCTTCACGCTGCGGATAAGCGTGGAAACAATCCGCTGCGCATATCCCTCGACGACATAGAAATTCCTGTTAGCGACAGGGCATCATCAATAGTTGCCATCGATGATGTCTTGAACAGACTCGCTGAGATCGATGAGCAACAAGCACAGATCGTCGAAATGCGCTTTTTCGGCGGCATGACAAATACTGAGATCGCAACCACGCTCGATATCAGCGAACGCACGGTCGGACGGGAATGGCAAACAGCCAAGATCTGGCTATACCGCGAACTCAGTTCGAACTAGGCTCAAAATATTTTGTCCGAATATTCCCGGAACTTACGCATTTATGATTGGGAGAATTACGGCTATCGATAATATCCAGATCGACAATTGGAAAGAGATAAAGTCTCTGCTTATGAATGCACTGGCGCTTGACCCTCCATCGCGCTCGGATTTTCTGGATCGACAACACATAAGCCCGGAAATCAGAAGCGAGGTGGAATCGCTCCTCGCTTTGGAGGATGCCGCCGATGGAATTTTTGACAAGTCCGCACTAGAGCTTTCAAAGGAATTCCTCTTAGATCATGCCGAGGATCTTTCCGTCGGCAACGGACAAACGATCGGCCCATACAAACTGGTTTCCGAACTTGGTTTGGGCGGAATGGGAGCGGTCTATCTTGCCGAAAGGAGCGATGAACGATTTGAACAGCAGGTCGCAATCAAATTACTAAAACGAGAGTTTAATGTCGATCGTCTGCGACGGTCCTTCAAGCGCGAGATCGATATACTCGCCAAGCTAAGTCACCCCAATATCGCGACGATATACGACACCGGCACTACCACAGACGGCATTCCATACATTGTGATGGAATATATCGACGGTGTGCCGATCGATAGATACTGTGATCAGCATGGCTTGGGCCTTATTGAAAGATTAAAGCTTTTTAACAAAGCGAGCGAGGCAGTCGGTTACGCCCACCAGAACCTGATAGTTCACCGCGATATTAAACCGTCAAACATACTTGTAAGCTCTGATGGAGTTCCAAAGCTGCTTGATTTTGGCATTTCTAAAGCTCTAGATTCTGCCGAAGACGGCAGCAGCACAACCATAATGGGTGCTATGACACCAGAATATGCGAGCCCCGAACAGATTGATGGCGGCAGAATAACAACCTCGACCGATATCTATAGTCTCGGCATGGTTCTTTTCAAACTCTTGACCGGAACCTATCCGTACAATTTCAAAAAGGGATCGAGCAGCGATATCTTACGTGAGATAACCGACGAAGACCCGATATTGCCCAGTCAAACTGAAGATACAAGATCCTCGGTAGAGCGAAACGAGCTTAAGGGTGATATTGATAATATTGTGCTGAAAGCCCTCAGCAAAGAACCGCAAAATCGTTATTCGACAGTTAGACAGTTCGCGGAAGACATTTGGCGTTACATTGACGGCGAGCCTGTCACGGCGCGGCCCGCTACTGTTTCTTATCGCCTTAATAAATTTTACAAGCGAAACAAGATCGCCGTAACTGCGGGCGTTTTGATCTTCGCGACGTTGATTGGGGGAATCTCGGTAGCTCTATGGCAGGCCCGGATCGCGCATGCGAATGCAGCAGTCGCTGTTGCCGAATCCGACAACGCAAAAGATGAACAGAAAAAGGCGGAGAAGATCAGCAGCTTTATGATGAAGTTCTTCCGCTATGCAAATCCAAAATGGTACGCCGAAGGTTACCCGTTCGGAGGCGAGACTCGTGTGATAGACGCTCTCGACGACATGGCGCCAAAAATTGACACGGAATTCGCCGACCAGCCGGATGTACTTGCTGAGATGCATCACCATTTTGGCGATGCATTTATGGCTCGAAAAGAACCTGGCGGAAGGGAAAAGGCGAAATTTCACTTCCAGCGTGCATTTGAAGTACGCCGCTCATACTACGGCGGCTGGCATGAACTTTTGGCGAAAGATATGCTCTACCTCTATTGGGTTCAAGAGCCGCCGCGTTCTGAAGAAGCTGTGAAGATGCTGTCGGACGCGATCGTCATGATGCGTGCAACGAATCCCAAAAACCTGAACCTGCCATACATGCTTGAAGATTATTTCCATCGATTGTCCGACGATGAATACGCACAGTTACACGAAATGTTTTTGCGCAACGTTCCGCAGCCCGCTCCGAATGACAAATATCTCGCCGCCGACCAGCTTTTCGACGAGATGCTCGGACTCCTAAACCTGCACTTTCCCAAAGATAGCGAGCAGGTCGTTTATCAAAAGTGCTCTGCTATGTCGCTAAAATTCAAGGTCGGCAAGACTGCTCAAGCCGAAGAGTTTTATGAGGAATGCCGCAAGCGATATGAATCAGATACCCTGAGCGAAAAGACAAAAAGTAATGGTGCAATCACGAACAGGCTCGCCGAGTACCGCAAACTACTCGCACAACGAGCAGTGGACTAATGACCCTTTTCTTAATTGCCGTAGCTCTACCTGCGGTTACCAGTAGTTCAATATAAATGAAAAAGGCCGCAATTACAGCGGCCTTTCAAATAATGGTCGGGGCGAGAGGATTCGAACCTCCGACCTCACGGTCCCGAACCGTGCGCGCTACCAGACTGCGCTACGCCCCGTCAAACTTGAACTTTTGAGTGTAGGTTACTCATGCTCCTTAGTCAAATCTGTTTCTGTTTCACCCTCAACGGATGCAGCATCGCGCTTTGCTTCACGTCGGGCCTTGATGAATTCAAAAATGATCGGTAGTATCGAGAGAAATACGACGACGATCACAACTTTATCGATATGGTCTTCGAGCAGAAAACCCTCGACACCAAAAACATTTCGTACTAGCTGCTCTACCACCCCGCCTAGGAAATAACCCGCAAAGAGCATGCTGGTCACCCATGCAAAACCTCCGACTATGTTGTAGAGAGCAAACTGTCGATATGACATGTCGGCCGCTCCGGCGACGATGGGGGCAAACGTACGAACGATCGGCACAAAGCGGGCGATTATTATTGTCTTGCCGCCATGCTTTTCATAGAAATCATGGGCTTTCCTGAGATGTTTAGGGTTGAAGAAACGAGATTTAGGCCTATTAAAAATTGCAGGCCCGACCTTGCGTCCCGAATAATATCCGACGGCGTCTCCAACGACCGCAGCAACAAACAGGAGAACCAGCATGGCCCAAAGATTTAGTTTGCCCGCTGCGGCAAACAAACCGGCGACAACCAGCAACGAATCGCCGGGCAAGAAAAATCCGATCGCTAGCCCCGTCTCGGCAAATACGATAAGGAAGAGCCCAAGATAGACCCAGATTCCAAGTTTTAGTAGCATCCAATCGATCAGGATCTTCGGATTTAGGTAGTCTTTGATCTGGTGAAGAAAATCAAAAATAGATTCCATAAATGTAATGTCAGAGCCGGTCTTACCAGCCGTGTTCACCGATCAGCGGCACGAAAGCACACGGGCCGAAATTCTCGGTTGTAAAATCTGCTTCGGTGCGTGTGACGCGAATCAGGTTTTGCTTTCCCTGTTCTTCGCCAAGCGGCATTACTAACTTTCCGCCGATCTTTAGCTGCTGCACAAGAGGCTCTGGAATTTCCGGCCCGCCCGCCGCGACGAGAACAGCGTCAAACGGCATATATGTGCTCCAGCCTTCTGTGCCGTCACCGGCTTTGAGTGAAAAATTTCTAAATCCAAGCGATTGTAGTCGCCGTGTTGCTTCATCCGCCAGAGGCTGCAACCTTTCTATCGCAAAAACCTTGCGAGCGAGCGATGCCAGGACCGCCGTTTGATAGCCCGAACCCGCTCCAATTTCAAGCACTTTTTCCTGTCCTGTCAATTCCAAAAGCTCGGTCATTCTGGCAACAATAAACGGCTGTGAAATTGTCTGGCCGCTCGAGATCGGCAAAGCATTGTCCTTATACGCCTGCGATTTTATCGCTTCCGAAACGAACATATGTCTCGGAAGTGTTGCCATGGCTTCAAGGACGCGCCGGTCAGAGATATTGTAGTGATCGCGAAGCTTCTCGACCATTCGAAGCCGCTGCATCGTCATCTCGTCAGTAATTCTGGCCGTGCCGTTCATGTGTTCCAGTTTTTCAATTTCTCTAGTCCGCTGTGGCTCGTCAGATCGCTCCGCATCGGAGTAACTGATACATAGCCATCATGAATCGCTTCAAAATCCGTACCGCCTTCAGCACGAAAACCTTCGCGTAACTCGCCGATCCAGTAATATGGTTTCCCACGCGGATCGATATGCTCGCTGATAACTGGCCGCGCTGTTTTGAAACCCTGTTTCGTGATACGAATACCTTTTGGCACACTCAAAGGCACGTTCACATTCAACAGCGTCCATTTTGGAATGCCATCGGCGAGCGCCTTTTCCGTGATCTGTTTTGCGATCTTTACGGATTCCGTAAAGTCGTGATCGCTGTGAGTCGTCAGGCTGAATGCGAGCCCCGGAACGCCAAGGATCGTTGATTCGAGCGCACCGGCGACGGTTCCGGAGTACGTTGCGTCATCGCCAAGATTTGCACCATGATTTATGCCCGAACAGCAAATATCCGGCCGCAATTCTTTCGGCAGTATATGATTCAAAGCAAGCGTGACGCAATCGGTCGGCGTGCCGTCAACGGTCCAATGCCTATCGTCTATCTGCCTGATACGCAAAGGCTTCGCAAGCGTCAAGCTGTGTGACGCACCGCTCATTTCGGCCTCAGGAGCGACCATAAAGACATCGCCGATCTCCTTCAGCCCTTGTTCCATGGCCAATATACCATCGGCATGATAACCGTCGTCGTTCGTGATCAGTATTCGTGGTCGATTCATTCTAAATAAAAAAGTGAAAAGGCGAATGATCTACTCATTAACACACCTTTTCACTCTTAACTTATCGTTATTAACTACCTATTCTGTCCCATCGGCGGACGCGATGCTCCCGGACCTGTTCCGGTGCCGCCACCCGTTGGACGCTGCTGACGAAAACGTCGTCGGTTGCGCTTGCGGGCATTTACCGATTTAAGCTTTGCCTTTTGACCCGGAGGAATAAAATGAGCGTGCTTTTTGAGATCTTTAATGATCTCTTCACTGATAACTTTACGTTTGAACCTGCGTAAAGCTGATTCAATCGATTCGTTATTGTTTACTGAAATATATGCCATTTTGTTTGCTCACCTCCTCTCGGCAAAATTTTTGCCCGTTAGAGCAAACAAGTATTAGACACGATTCCAGTCTGTTTCGCAAGTTTGCTGCCATTCACAATTTCGAAGTTGGAAGTGTCCCACTGTCCCACGGTTTTTTTCACGGAAAATGCCGTTCCAAGCGTTCCACGGCGTTCCACATCCATGTGGAACGGTGTAAACATTGCAAACATTGCGGTTATCATCGTTTTTTTAGCCGCGTTCCACGATTTTGCGAAAAAAACTTTTCGCTCAAATCTTGCGGCCCTTCACGAGCCTGTTGCTCCGGACAAATCCTACTTCTTCCTACCGGAGTAGGAAATATTACTACTCGTTCCTACCAAAGGACACCTTCAGGACATGTAATTTATTGTGTTAACAGCATTTATCTCATTTGTCCGGCTCAGTGTTAAAATAAAAAACTTTCGCCAAAAATGAACTTTTAGAAGAGCGGATCTGATGTCCCAAAAATACTATTGTCAAAGATCAAACAATCGTCGATTTTACAACGATCCCGCATCAAGCTAGCGCATTTCAAGGCAAATTGGAAGACCAACTTTCTCGATATGGCGTGGTTTTCTCGATTTGACGCAACTTTCCGAGTAAAAACCGACGAAGAAACCACGAAAATACACGAACGAACACGAAAACAAAAATGTTCTTATTTTGTGTCTGTGCGTGTATTTTCGCGGCTAGCCAGATGCAAAAGCCCGCATGTTAGTACCGAAACGCCGTCATTGTTGGCTTATCGCCGTTGGCCCCGAACTGGAATGCGATGAACGCTCCGTTTGAGCTGTTTTGGCGGTACCAAGTGCCGTCTGACGGACGAAAGACATTGATGTCAGCCTTGCCGTCGCCATCGAAGTCGCCTGGTGCGGGAATGTCGCTTGCCAAGCCAAAGACCTTGTAGTCGTAGCTCGAATTCGAACTGTATTTCAGATACCAGATGCCGTCTGTTGGGCGATATGCAGCGAGGTCGGTCTTGCCATCGCCGTCGTAATCTGCCGGGGTGATAACATCCGTTCCAAACCCAAACAACTCGCCATAGATCGAACCGTCGCCGCTGTTTATCCGATACCACGCTCCCGTCGAAGGCCTAAAAACTGCGATGTCCGATTTGCCGTCACCGTCAAAGTCTCCGACAGTCGGCTTGTCTTCGCTAGCTCCGAATTGAATGCCTTTGTACGAACCATCCGAACTATTCTGCCGATACCAAGTCCCCGTCGAAGGTCTGAACACAGAAACATCTGCCTTACCGTCTCCATCGTAATCCGCAGGTGTCGGCAGATCTTCAGCAAGCCCGAAGACGTTATAAGAAACCGTACCGTTCGAACTGTTAAAGACATACCAAATCCCCGTCGAAGGCCGATACACCGCAATATCAGTCTTCCCGTCCCCATCATAATCCGCCGGAGCGATCCTATCCGACCCAAACCCAAACAAAGTCCCATAAAGCCCCGCCTGCGACTGCTGAGAATACCAAGCCCCATCCGTCGGACGGAAAACCGAAATATCCGCCTTGCGATCACCGTCGTAATCAAACGCCGTTCGACCCAAAGGTGTTTCCGTCGGTGTCGATGTCGGAGTATTCGTTGGCGTACTCGTTGGCGTACTTGTAGGGGTAGCCGTCACCGTAGGTGTTCCTCCAACGGCGCCCGGTTCCGCAAGCGTCCAATCCTTACTAAAATCACGCACCCCTAATATCTGAAATGTATTCGCAACTGTGTCAACAACGCCGCCAAGCTGCATAAAGGCAGTGCCATTGTATTTTTGGATTACAAAGTTTGCTTCATTTGCAGTCAGGGGTACATCGGCATCCAAATAGTGAAAGGTAAGGTTGGCTGTGATATCACCCGCCTCAGCAAGCGTCCAGTATCGAGAAAGTGACTTTGACGGATCGAATATGTTTGGCTGCGCCATCTGAAGCGGATAAACCTCAAGTCTGGAAGGAAAGGTGCCGGAAGTCACCTCAGCTATTACCGGCGCGTAGCCGTTTTCGGTTCCGACATCAAATGTGTAAGTGTCGGGAGCGGTCATTATTCTAAGCAGATAACCATTCACATGCCCGTTAGTGCGAACAACGGTTCCGAATGCACCAAAGTACCAAAAAGGATCAACGACCGTCACGATGCCGTTTATAAGCTCGAGGTTCCACGCCACAAAAGTTGTATTAGCTATCACACCTGCCGTGTTATCAATGGCAATGGTGTTTCCATCATTTACGTTCATTAGACCGAGACGGGTAATTGTCTGCTGAGTCTTCCCGTTTAAAGTTATTCTTCCGTTTTGCATATCCAACCGAGTTCCCGGTTGCGTAAAGATATTTCCTTTGATTGAATGACCTGTACCGGTCATCCAGAGATGAAATATTCCTGCCATGAGCGTTAGATCATCCATAACGAGAGGATTGGAACCCGTTGCAAAAAGATCACCGTTGGGATAACTCACTTCGAGATTTGCGTAGGTACGGCCCGAAAAAAAAGAAGATTGAGCGTTTCCACAGAATATAAAGAGGCTCTCGCTTTTAAAAACTACTACCGATTCAGGCTGGTTCGCTCCGAAAGGATCGCCGCCCGCCATGTAAACGTATCTCGATCCCGCTGCAAAAACTACGGAATTTAAGGCGATTGTTCCAAATGGATTTCCGGAGAAGCCTTGTCCGGCGGTAAATATGGAGCCATTATCAAAAGTTACCGCACCAGCTTCCGCGGCTGTAAGGCGATGTGCCGCCGTACTCAAAGACGAAAATGTGATCGAACCATTTATTGTAGCGGTAGCGTTAACGGCAAGGCTGAGCGCTATCGCATTAGCACCGGTGAAATTGAGCGCCGAGTTTTGCTCAACCGTAAAATCATTTCCCACACCACCCGAGACTGCTAGAACGCTGGCGCTCATAGATTCGAAATTTACTATCGTGTTTCCTGAAACCATTAATTGGCCGATAGTTTCGTTCGGAACATTTGTTGCGGTCGTTGTACCCCCGCCATTGAAAACCAAAACATCGCTGGACGCCGGCGCTGTGCGCGCCGGCGTCCAACTTGCAGGTGATTGCCAGTCGCCGGTCGCACTCTGATTCCATGTAAAGACCACCGCCGCTGGCGTTAGGTTGAGCACTACATGCTTCTCGACCACACTGCCAAGAATTGATCCGCCGGAAAAAACAATGAAGAATACGGCAACCATGCCAAATCGGAATATTTTTCTTATTTTAATCATAATGCGGGCTGAAAAGATGGCCCGATGGGATCTGTGGAGCAATATCCGGGAAGGGAATACCTAATTACGTCGTTAAGCCTGACTCTATACTTATGTCGGGCTGTATGCAATTTCGTATTTTGATCGATCAAATTAAAGAAAAAGTACCCGGTAGCTAACGGTCGGACACGACGGCGTTACTTTGTGCGATCTGGAAGAGGACTGTGCAAAGGCAGCGCGAGCAGATGTCCTCGGTAAACGAAATAGACCTTTCCGGCGGGTTCATCGACCCACATGCTCATGCTGTTGAAGTTGATCTTTGGGATGCGCAGGACGGGCTTGAAGCCGAAGGCCTTGATGTCGTAGATGCCGACCTGTGTTTCCTTTTTCTGAGGATCATAGATCGCGGCCCAAAATTCATTTGGTTTTGATGTTTGCTGCAGGGCGCGAAATGTTTGCTGTGCCAACGGGCGAAATTCTCCCGCGATCGGCTGAACGGCACCTGTCGCGGGATCGACCAGCATCATACCGCTTGGATCAGCATCGTCGGGTGCCGCATCTTCTTCTCCTGCAAAATACTCGCCTTCGTAGTTGTAGCGGTCGTTACGGACAACCAGAAACTTGTTAAGGGTTGAGATGTAGGCGGTCGGAACAGGCTGGCCGTAACCTGGAATCTCGACGGCGAATTCCCTGTTGGTGACGAGATCGATGCGAACAACGCCCTCGCCGACTTCGGGATCGGACTTTGAAGCGATCACCCAACGGCTATTTGGCGTGATGACCGGATGTTGATAATAACCCTTATGCAGCTTTGTCAGCTTACCGCGAACAGCTTTGAATAAACCTTCTTCGGATGTTCGGATCTCAACATCGCTTGCTCTGGCTTTCCACTGTTCACCGGAAGGCTGCACGGAAAGAGCATCTCGAAGAGGTACGAACTCGACCTGCGGAGGCTGCGCGGCACTGCCCGCGACACTGCCGTCGGCGACCTTGTACCAACCGTAACCGTCGTATTGACGTTTATTGATCGCGACCAGCAAAGCGGCTCGGCGAGGTAATTGATCTTCTTCGCCGCTGTCAGCTTCTTCAGAGGTTTCTGAGTAGAGATTCTCAAGGTCTGCCTTAAACTTTTTGCGGACAGACACGTCACTGGCAGCAACGCGCAGATCGCTTCCCTGCGCCCAAACGGTTTCGGCATGAAGATCGTCCGAGGCAAGCAATATCTCTAGGCCGGGAATATCGCGGCTAAGGCCGTATTTTAATGCCGCTCGCGTTAGTTTTAGATCGGCAAAATATTTATCGAGTCCTGCAAAAAAAGCTGATGTCGATCTAGCTCCCGGCCCGTAACCGCCTGTGTTCGTATAAACGCGGCGTCCGCCGTTGCGTCCAAGCATTAACAACTCTTTCGCTCCGCAATATTCTCCGCCGCAGGTGAGAAACGGCGCGAGTTCGTCCACTTTGTTGGTTGTAAGATACGATTTAATATCCTCAAATTCGTACTGTGTCAGGGGCCTTTCGCGATATCGCGACTCGTCCTCGTCCCAGCTAAAAATGGCGCGGTCTTTGTAGATGCGAATGTAATTGCTGTCATATGAATATATGCCGAGCAGGCTGTCGTCTTTTTTCACCTCGTCCTGCAAGCGTTTCTCAACAGCCTTGATCTCGTCATCATTGCCACTGCCGGCCCAGCCATTATAGAGAGAGTCATTGCCTACACTTTGGAAAAGGTTCCAAAGGAAAGGAACATTCTCTTCAGTCGCGCCTTCGACAAAAAAGGCACTCGTTGCCCCGAGTATCTTTGCCTTGTTCGGATGCCGCGCAAGAACATAAGCTCGTGCCTGGATTGAATCTTCAGATTCGAGGTATCGTTCCGCAGCCGTCTGAAGTATTTGTGACTCGGCTTTCAAATTTTCAGCGACCTTTGCAACCGGCAGCGGCGCGCGTATCAACCTCGCACAGGCCAGCATCGCAGTCTTAGTCTCCGCATCGCTGCTTTCAAGAATGGCGTCAAAGCCCATTGCATCCTCAAGAATACAAGCCGCCACACCGACCGCAACCGGCTTACCGGTTTGAAGATTATACACATCGGCAGACAACGTCTCGCGCAATTCCTTACGCCTACTCAATAACTGCACGATCATCGCCGTATCTGCCGCATCACGCTTCAAGTCGAGCAGCAGCAGCACACTAAACAGCGGATTTTTCCATTTGAGTATCAGATTGCGATAGTTCGTCGCCATCCGTTGATCTTTTGTATCAAGCACCTCGATCCGATCGACAATCGCCCGCGCGAGCTCGTCGGATATTTCAGAAGCCTGTGAGATCTGCGCACCGAGAATGATACTGATTTCAGCGGGAGATATTGGCTTATCGACTCTGCCAAATAACACCTTTGTCACCGCCGCAATATTTGCCGGCATTACGGCATCGTCTGCATCCGGAATTCTTTTGACCGCAGCATCAAGAGCTTCCATTTGCTCTGGAATAGAAAAACCTCCGCATTCGAGAATTGCACTTATGACGCTGTAGCGTTCGTAAATATCAACTTCAGACAATACTCGCCTCAACGCTGGAACAGCCCGGCCGTCCTTTTGTTTTGCAAGAGCAGCAATTGCTGATTGGCGATACGGAAAGGAAAAAACCGGCGGACCAACTGGCCTAACAGAATTTGCCGCAGATCGACTAACATTGGCAGCCGGGGCACCATTTGTGATGTTGAGTTTATTATTTACTCTTTTTACGTCAGCTTCCATAGCGACTTTCATCACGTCAGCGAGCCGGTCTTTGGCAACCGTACCCGTAAGCGTAACTTCTCCATCGGAAACAGAGACGTCAATCCCGCTCAAGCCAAGTTTCATAAGTCCGTCTTGTATGGCCTGTTTAACTGAAGTTTTCTCCACTTTTTCATCAAGCAGTTTTATCAACCCAGGAACGCTTTCGGGAATTTTATGTTCGGTGAGTTTTCTTATCAGCAAACTGCGAGTATCGTTCAGCCAGCCGGAATCTGAGGCCCACTTTGGATCTTCGAGCCACGGCAGCATGGATTGAATGATCTCCCGCTGCATTTCGACACTCGGATTGCCGTTCAGCGCGGTCACAAGATTGTGGACGGCCGCGGCTCTTACTAACGGATTCGAGGTCTTCTCGAGCAAAGCGATCATTTTAGGAACGTATTTTTCAGGCGGCGAATACATCACGAGCGTTGTGAGCATCGAGTATCGCGGCATATTGACCAAGGTCTCGTCCTCAAAAAGCGAGAATGTCCAATCGTCACGTCCCGGAAAATCAGGCCCGTGCGTCAGTGCATCATTTGCCATATCGCGGGCGCCGTCCGGCAGCGAACGGTTCTCAACGATCCGCATCAACTCGCTACGATAACGCTCAATATCCCCTAGAGAACCAGTTTCGAGCGCACGCTGGTAAAGCGCCCATGTAGCAAGGGACTTCGACACAGGCTGCGAGCTGTCGCTGTAAAGCTGAGTTATGACCGGATTTGCCTTATCAAAATCGTGCCGCGTCAGGGCGAGCAAAGTTCTTTCGTCATTCGGTCCGACATAACCTGCGGTGTCCTTTATCCCTTGCGAGGCGCGAGCAAGGTCGCCGCTAAAATGAGGACTGTGCAACCGCAGCCATTCCTTAAATTGACTGCGTTGACCTTTATCAATGCCATCTTCGGAATCAGCTCGGTCGTAGAGTTCCTTGATCGTATCGATCGTCGTTTTGTTATCCGGCAGGATAGAGAGAATCTGCGAGGCAAGCTCCGGTTGTTTTGCCATTTCACTGGCTAACCTTTCGACCGTTCTGTCCGATGGCCGCGCCCGATAATTAAGCTCCCCACGATAATTCTGTGCCTGGTGTGTCCAGTAATCTATCAGTTCTTCGATAGGTGCATTATCGCTGGGCGGATTGTTTTTGTCGTAGAATTTCTCATCGCGCTTCGCTCCATTCACCAACGGATTTGGCGGCGGCGGAGCAGGCAGGCTAAGCAATTTAATAAGGATATTTTCTTTTGCTGCTGTTACAGAGATCGGAGGGAAAAGAAACAGCAAAAGCAACACGAGCAGCGAGGCACAAAGGGCGATGGCTGAAATGAATCTTTTCATCGTAATATGCAACTGTTAACGGACATTTTATGAATACCGACTGAATGATGCGATTATATACTTTTGTCGGCTCGACGCAAGCAAAAATACGATCGCTGACGATGACCTTTTCAAGCAAGATCAGAACGCTTTTTCGCGGCGACGTGCGGTTTTCCGACTTGCCGCGTGAAGCCCTGCGTCGAAAAAAGGTCATTGCTCATCAAAAACAAGAACGCCGCGACCTCGAAAAATTGCACGATGCTCAGGCAAGGCTCACAAATCAATTTGCGTCCGTTTCAACATCTGAATTGCTAACACATTTTCGGGAGAGAACTGTTTCGTTTTTTCCGATAAAAGAACTTGACCAAATTGCAAAGCTGCAGTCGGAACATTTCCCTGCTGAAACTGCTCACCTTATCGCCGACGCCAACCAGATCGTCCAACAATCACGTTGGGAACTTGTCGGTCTAGGGGCTTTTGAGTTCAAGGCAGAAAACTTCTGGCGGTGTGATCCGATAACCGGAAAAGATTGGGGACTGGACTATCACGCTGACGTCGTCACATATAGCAACGACGGAGCAGACATTCGCATTCTGTGGGAACTGAATCGCTTCGGCCACGCGGTCACGCTTGGGTGTGCATATGCAGTGACCGACGATGAAGTTTACGCAGAGATATTTTTTGCGCATGTCGAAAGTTGGATGCGGCAAAATCCTTACGGACGCGGCGCAAATTGGAACTGCGCAATGGAAGTCGCTTTGCGAGCGATCAACCTGCTTGCCGCTTTTGATATCTTTCGGAAATCAAAATCACTTTCCGAAGAAAAGCTCGCTTTTATTTTGAGACTTTTCGATCAACACGGCAGATTTATTCTCGACAATAACGAATTCTCATATATATCGACCAGCAATCATTACTTGTCTGATGTTATCGGCTTGTTTTGGATCGGTACGCTGATGCCGGAATTGGAACAAGCCGCAGAATGGCGCGATTTCGGTCTTCGCGAGATGCTTCGCGAGATAGACAAACAAATCTTAGCCGACGGCGCCGATTTCGAGGCATCGACTGGTTATCACAAATTTGTGACCGAGATGTTTCTTTATACTTGTATTCTCGCTGCGCGGGCTGGGATCGACTTAGGGCCTCTCGATGTCTATTATCTCAACCAGATTCGCAAGATGCTGTTTTATCTTGACCGTATCATTCAACCTGACGGGCTAATGCCTTTGATCGGCGATGCTGATGGCTCGCAGATCATTCCAATGATAAGACGTGACGCCGATGATGCGGCATATCTGTTGTCGTTGGGCTCGGTTCTGCTGAATGATGCGGAACTCAAGCTCTCCGAGATGGAACCGGAAGTCCCGTGGTTATTTGGAGAAAAAGGGCTGTCGGACTTGAATGAAATGGACAACTATGAGCCGTCACGTTCTGGCAAGCTTCAAAATGCCGGAGCGTATGTCATGCGTGACGGTGATTTGTATCTGCATTTCAATGCCAACGATTGCGGCTTAAACGGACGCGGATCGCACGGGCACAATGACGCTTTGAGCATTGAGATCTCGGCATTTGGCCGTCCGTTTATCATCGATCCGGGCAGTTATGTTTATAATCTTGATCGCGAAGCACGACACAGATTTCGTTCCACCGCATATCATTCAACGGTTATGGTTGATAATCAGGAACAGAACACAACTGTTTCTGAACTTCCTTTCATAATGGGCAACGAGGCACGGCCAATTGTCGATGAATGGCACGCGTCTGTCGAACTTGATCGTGTTTCGGGAAGGCATTTTGGTTACGCTCGGCTGACGGAACCAGTGATGCATCGTCGAACCGTCGAGTTTCACAAACAAGATCAATATTGGATGATCGAGGACGCACTCACAGGTAAAAGCAGGCATAAATTCAGCTTTTCGTTCCATCTTGCGCCGGGAATTAGCGTAAGTGAGGTTGATCATGCGACCGTCCAAATCGGGGACAATGATGGGCGAGAAATGCACATTCGAGCCATCGGAATTGATGCCAAACATGAGATCGATCCTGCATTCGTATCGCGCAACTACGGCCATAAGGCAAATTCTTCGATCCTTAGATGGACTGTCGACACCAACGCTCCTTTCACTGTCCGCTTTTTGATCGTTCCGTCCGGTCCGAATGAAAATGACGCATCAAGATTGGAGTTGCTGCAGCGGTTGACCGACAATATTGATAACTAATATGTGCGGAATTGTCGGAATTTGGGAATATGCGTCGAGTGAAGGCCGCATTGAGTTGCCGCTAGTCGAAGCGATGCGCGACACGATGCCGCATCGCGGACCGGACGATACAGGCGCTCATATTTTTGATAACGGCAAAGGAGCGTTTGGATTTCGGCGGCTGTCGATCATCGATCTTTCTGCCGCCGGACACCAGCCGATGCGCGGCTGTGAATCGCGAAACATTTGGCTGGTTTTTAACGGCGAGATATATAACCACGCTGACTTGAGACTTGATCTTGAAAAGCGTGGCCATGCATATAGATCAAAGACCGATTCCGAAACGATCATCCATCTTTACGAAGAGAAAGGCATAGATTTTGTCCACGAGATCGAAGGCGATTTCGGCATCGCGTTGTGGGACGAACAACAAGAAGAGCTTTCTCTCTATCGAGATCGCATGGGCGTCAAGCCTTTGTATTTTTACGTCAAAAACGGCCGCATTATTTTTGCGTCTGAGATAAAAGCGATCCTCGCTCATCCGGATGTCGAGCGTGACGTAGATGAAAGTGCACTGTCCGATTACCTGACATTTTTAACGACGCCCGCGCCGCAGACACTGTTTAAGGACATTCAAAAACTGCCCGCGGGCCATCGTCTAATTATTAACCGCAAAGGCGACGTCAAGATTGATCAGTATTGGGATGCATTACCGCCGAATGACATTCCAAAACGCACCGAAGCCGAGCATATGGATGAGATTTTGCGGCTGCTTCGTGCGTCGATAAAGAAACGAATGATGTCCGACGTTCCGTTCGGAGTTTTTCTGTCGGGAGGCGTCGATTCGAGCGCAAATGTTGCCGTGATGTCCGAATTGATGGACCGTCCTGTAGATACATTTACGGTCGGCTTTCAAGATCATACATACCTCAACGAACTCGAACAGGCTCGTCGCATTGCCAAGATTTACAATACAAATCATCACGAAGTCATGATCGGCGATAAAGAATTTAACGACTTTCTGCCGGAACTTGTTTTCCACCAGGATGAACCGATCGCCGACCCTGTCTGCGTCCCGCTGTTTTATGTATCAAAACTCGCGCGGGATTCGGGAACAACGGTCGTGCAAGTTGGCGAAGGTGCTGACGAGATATTCTCGGGCTACGAGAATTATGTCCGAAACATACGAATGTACGACGGATTTTGGCGTTATGCTGAACGAGCTCCGTCTATCTTTCGAAAGGCAGTTGGAAGTTCGGCCCGCAAGCTTCTTAACACTTCAGGAAAGCAAAAACTTTTGATCGAACTCGCACGACGGCTCGAAAAAGGCGAGCCGATGTTCTGGGGCGGAGCGGTTGTTTACGACGAATCGATAAAACCCAGCTTACTTTCGCAACGAATGCGTTCAAGCTTGAACCGCCATTCGTCATTAGCGACTGTTGAGAAATATCTCAACCATATCGAAAACGAACGTCCTTTGTCTGACATGCTTTCGCGAATGACGTATCTCGAATTGAAACTGCGCCTTCCCGAATTACTGCTGATGCGCGTCGATAAGATCACAATGGCGACTTCTGTCGAAGCTAGAGTTCCGTTTCTCGATCATCATCTTGTCGAATACACGATGGGATTGCCGAGCAATTTAAAAGTGCATGGCAAAACAGGTAAGCACATTCTGAAACGCGCCCTCGAATCGATCTTGCCACACGATCTGCTTTACGCAAAAAAACGTGGTTTTGGTGCTCCGATCCGCGAGTGGTTTCGTACCGCAACTGGCAAAGAATACACTGACAGTCTAATGAATTCTCCGATCTGGAAGCGTGATTACTTCAACCGTGATTTTGTCGAGCAAATGCTCGCGCAACATCGCAGCGGACATTCCGATTGGAGTTTTCATTTGTGGGCTTTGCTGAATTTAAGTCTTTGGTATGAACATTGGATCGATCCAAAATAAAACATGACATCCTCTTCACAGCTAGCTATCGACCATTGGAATAAAACCCCTCTGTTTATCTCGGAGGAGGAACGCTATGGCATTTATCCATGGCTTCAAGAAGCTGCTGAGTTCAAGCATCACAACGGCGAAAAAGTTTTGGAGATCGGCTGCGGTACAGGCTGCGACCTGCTGCAATTTGCCAAACACGGGGCACGCGCCGTTGGTATCGACATTACTCCCGAACATCTGCGACTCGCCCGTGAACGCGTCGGATCGCTCGCCGCGGTTGGACAGGCCGAGGCGACTTCGCTGCCGTTTGCCGATGGCTCGTTTGATTATGTTTACTCGCATGGCGTTCTGCATCATATCGACAGGCCGCGTCTTGTCGTTGACGAGATATTTCGGGTTTTACGGCCGGGCGGACGCTTCAATATTCAGGTTTATGCGTTATTCTCTTATTTTACGCTGCTGCGCATTCTACAGCATGGCCGTGACTGGAAATTGTGGATCGAAAACAGCCAAGATCCTGTTCATATAGATTTTTACACGGCGAAAACGCTGCGGAGTTTGTTCGCTCCAGCTACTTTGAACATACGCAAATTTCATTGCAGGCCTGTGCCGGCGATCGCGCCATTTGCGGGATTCTTTTTGGCAGCAACGGGCCGCAAACCAGAATAGACATTTTGAAAATAGATTCCAACATAATTGAGACCGAAGCTGCGATACCTCGCCAGCGTTTTTCTCATCAGGTCGCTTGGACGCTCGGAGCAAAGATCACAATTGCGGGCGGCAGCATGCTAGCCGGCGTTATCGTCGCCCGCTGGCTCGGTGCGGCAAGCGTCGGCATATTGGCGTCACTTAATGTAATGTCGCTGCTGGCGATCAGTTTTGGCGGCATCGGACTATCGTCGGCAATAACCTATCTCGTTGCCCGCGACCGGCCTAGGATGAAAGCGGTGATGACAAATGCCGTTACCTTTGCTTTTGTCGTCGGAGCGATTCTCGCACTTGGCATCATCGTTCTGACATTTGTTAAACCCGGACTTTTTGGTGATATTCCGATTCAGTTGGTAACGATAGTCGCTCTTTCGCTTCCCTTTCAACTTCTGACTTTGTTTTGCCTCGCGGCGTTTCTCGGCTTGGGCGACATCAAACGATATAATGTGCTCGATCTTTTGTCGCAGTCGTTACTGTTCGTTAATCCGCTCGTCCTGCTTGGTCTATTTGGCTTCGGGCTGTTTGCTCTCGTCTCGGCGAACGCCGCGACTACAGCAATTCTGAGCCTCCTAGTCCTTCCGGTTTTGTTTCGCTCCTCGAAAACCACACAAGCAATTAGCCTTCGTTTCGACAAGCCGCTGATGGCTGAAATGCTTCGATTCGGCTCAAAGTTCTATATTGCGATGGCCTCATCAGTGATAATTCTGCGCGCTGATCTACTGCTGGTGAATTATTTTCGCAGCAGTGCCGAAGCGGGCGTCTATGCAGTAGCCAGCCAAGTCGGAACCCTAATGATGATGGTTCCCGGTGTAATCTCGACCGTTCTCTTTCCTCGCGTTACCGAAGCACGCGAAGCAAGTGCCGATATGACCTGCCGCGTCACGCGTCACGCAGTTTTGATCATGTTTGCAGTTTGTCTCGCCGTTATTCTGCCGGCTTTTCTGCTTCCGCTATTGTATGGCCAGGCCTTTTCGGATGTGCCATTTCTGGTTCTGATACTTTTGCCCGGTGTCTATTTTTTGGGCATTGAAACTGTGCAGGTGCAGTATTTCAGCAGCATCGGACTGCCAAAGGCCATCCCATTTTTTTGGGTTTTCACAATGGCGGTAAATGTTGTGCTCAATCTCATTTTCGTGCCTCTTTACGGAGCATACGCCGCTGCGGTCGTTTCGAGTATCTCTTATATGATGATGTTTGTTCTGGTCGCGATCTACTTTCGAAAACAGACCGGAAAAATATTTTCCGAATCATTTCTGCTTCGCAGCGAAGAATTTCGCGGCCTCTTGAAATTGCACAAAGCCGCTGAATAAGAATGACCGATATTGAATTAAAAGAAAATCTCTGGGGCTATGCAAAACGGCTGCGTTTTGTATGTGCAGCTATCGAGGCCGGATTTCCCGGCAAGGCTCCGTCTGAACTGCGAATTTTGGATGTCGGTTGCGGTTCAGCCACTCAGCTTGGACTGCCTCTCGCCCGTCGCGGCTACCGGCTCACGGGCACCGACACGCACGAACCTTCAATCGCAAAGGCTCGCGAACTTTCAGATGGTATTTCAAATGCGAGTTTCATCTGCGGCACTATCGAAGACCTCGATGCCGAACCGTTCGAAGTAGTTATACTTTCCGAAGTTCTTGAGCATGTCGACGAGCCCGAAAAGCTCTTAAAAGCCTCGCTGCTGCAACTGCGCGACGACGGCCTAGTCATCATCACTGTCCCAAACGGCTACGGTGAATTCGAATGGGATAGCTGGGTTTTCCGCACGCTTGGATTTGAGCGTTTGGTCGATAAACTAAAAACGCAGCGAGTGGCAGGAAAAATTTCCAGACATGAAATGCCAAGCACCGAAAACGCAGAAAACGGCCATATCCAGTTTTTCACAAAACAGCGTCTTCTGACGATGTTTAACTCCTGCGGCCTTATGGTAGTAAATGAATGTGCCTCGACCTTAGTTTCCGGCCCGTTTGCAAGCTATAGTATCGGGCGTATTCCGGGCTTTATTGATTGGAACGCAAAAATTGCAAATATGCTTCCGATGACATTTTCGAGCGGCTGGTTTTTTGCTCTCAGACCAATTTCTGCGGACAAGAATTGATGCTTTCATCGCATAAGTTATGAAACTTTCGTTTACCGAATTCGATTCTGTCTATCAATCGTCCGTTGACGAAATTTGGCTGCATTGGAATGAAAAAATGCAGGCCGACATTGCGAAACACTGTATAGCTTGGGCTCCCGGACGAATGGATTTTCTTGGTTATCTGCAGGCTTCTTCTGTTCGGTTTTATAAGGCCTATTGCTCACTGATAGAAACCGGCGGAAAGACTGTGTGCGATGTCGGTGGATTTTGGGGCGTTTGGCCGGTTACTGCAAAAAAATTGGGATTTGACGTCTCAATGACCGAGACTTTGAAATTTTACGGCGAATCTTTCACGCCGCTTTTTGAGCATATAACCCAAAGCGGTGTCAAGATCTTCGATTACGACCCCTTTGTTCCTGACGCCAATCTGCCGCAGAAATTTGATCTCGTCACCGTGATGGCAGTGCTTGAACATTACCCTCATTCGCTTAAAACTCTTGTAGATAACTTAAAGCACATCACTGCTGGAAAAGGCCATATTTATTTTGAAGCTCCAAACATAGCGTATTTGCCAAAACGCATCCGGTTTCTCTTCGGGTTAACTCCGCTGGTAAATGTTTCTGACATCTACTTATCCGAAGCGCCGTTTATCGGCCATCACCATGAATTTACGCTCGCTGAAATGCGTGACCTTGCTCAGCTGAGCGGCCTAAAGATAATCAAGGAAGATCTTTACAATTATTCGCCCGCAGGTAAGGACAAGTTCATTTTATTTTACCCGTTTATTTCTCTTGCCTTTGCGCTTTCAAAGACTAGCCGCGAATGTATAGCCGTGCTGTGCGAAACAAAAAAATGAACCAGATCTCGAACGGCGAAAAATTTAGCACACTAAGCTTGCAGGCATCTTTATTCCTTATCGCTCTGTCCGCTCCGATCTCGATCGCCGCTACTCAGACAGCTTGGTCTCTCGCTCTTCTATTTTGGCTGATACGACTCATTTTTGTTCGCTCAAGATTGCGTCGTGTGCCATTTGATCTGGCCGTGCTTGTCTTCGTCGGCTTGACGCTTGTTTCTTCCATTTTCTCGTACGATCAGGAAATTTCATTGCGAAAAATGGTGCCGGTCTCGTTGGTCACAATTGTTTATCTCGTCTCCGAATACACCACAACTCGCCGACAACTTCACCGTCTCTTTGCTATACTACTGGTCTCGTGTTTCGCTTCATGCATTTATACTTTTGCCACACTTGCTGTCGGCAAAAATCTCAAACTCCAGAGTCTGTCCATTAATAGTCCTCTGAAGCAAGCCGGCGTAGAAACAGGCGACACGGTCCTCAAGGCGAACGGCATCAGCATAAGTTCGCCTGAAGACCTTTATACAGCGATCTCGCAGCATTCGATCGAAGGCTCATCTTCGATCACGATCTATCGTCACGAGCTCATCAAAACTTTTGCTCTTAATTCCGCAAACTTTACGTTCAGCGATCTTGGTATTCTCAAATGGTCACGCGGACGTGACACTCGGGCGGCAGGATTTTACGGACATTACGTTACATTTGCCGAAGTACTGCAATTGATCGCGTCGCTTGCTCTTGGTTTATTTGTCGCTCTGAACGGAAAGATATTTTCGCGAAACCGTATTCTCTTAATCGTAGCGCTGGCCGCGTATGGGCTCGCATTATTTCTTACGATCACACGAGCATCGTGGCTTTCGTTTTTGATCTCGGCAGGGGTAATGATCTTGCTCGGAACAAGCCGCCGGACAATTTTGATATGCGGGGTTATTTCGATACCGTTGGCGGTCGGCGGATTGTTCTTTCTACAGCAAAAACGTCAGGTCGGATTTTTTGACGCCGCGGACGGCTCGACGAGTTGGCGTTTGACGGTTTGGCGCGAGGGCTTTGATCTGCTCACGAGCAAACCAAGACACTTGGCTGTCGGCGTCGGAATGGATTCAATCAAAAATCATTATCGCGAATGGCATTTGTTTGATGACGGGCGTTTGCCGATGGGACACATGCACTCGACGCCACTCCAATTCGCTCTCGAACGCGGCTTCCCGACATTAATTGCGTGGATTATTTGGATGTTTATCTATCTACAAATGTTGTGGCGCAAGCTCAGGGAAAACAAACTCGAATGGATCGAACGGGGCATCCTGCTCGGCGCGTTCGGCGGCACAATCGGTTTTCTTACGAGTGGACTGGTTCATTACAACTGGGGTGATTCCGAAGTCGCTATGGTTTTTTATGTGATAATGGGCTTCAGCCTCGCGATCATTCGAAAAATTGACAACCCGCAACCCGTCGAGGTCGTCGCATAATCTTGTGCTCAAAGATCGTTCAATAATTTGCTTTGGCGGAGAAGATTGGTGGTATCATCATCCGCATTCCAAAAACCACCTGATGCGCATCTTCGCGCATGCCGGCAATAAAGTGATCTTCGTCAACTCGATCTCAATGGGCCTGCCTTCGCTAGGCCACAAAGACATCATGCCCAAGATCACCCGCAAACTAAAAAGCTACGCCAAGCTTGCCCGCACAACCGACGAAGGCATCACCGTCGTTTCGCCGGCGACGATTCCCTTCTATGGCAACGCCGTGACACGAAAGATAAATCAAAAACTTCTTGAATTACAGATCGGTCTTCTCGCCAAAAATAAAAAGATGTCCGCGCCGGTTCTCTGGATAGCGATCCCGACTGCCGCAGAGGTTATTGGCAAGATGAACGAATCGTGTGTTATCTACCAAGTGTCCGACAAATACGACGCCAACTCCGAGGATCACTCCGTAAATCCGGAAACGATTCGCCGCCTGCACGACTATGCGATCGAGAGGGCTGACATCGTTCTCTACTCCGGCCGCAAGCTGCTGGCCGAGGCCACTCACGGCCTCGAAAAATCCTATCTCCTCGAGCAGGCCGTCGATTTTGAACACTGGTCGCGTGTCAGCACGCCGCATTCCGCACTCCGCATTCCCCATTCTATAGCCGCGATTCCACAGCCGCGTCTGGGCTATTTTGGAGCTATAGATCCGTGGCTAATGGATCAGGAATTGATAAAAAGAGCGTCCGTTGAACGCCCCGAATGGCACTGGATATTCATCGGCAACTTAGCTCGCGGCACGGAACTGACTGGTCTCCCGAATGTCCATTTCTTCCCGTCGGTTCCCTACAACGAACTGCCGCATTATGCCGCCGGTTTTGATGTCTGCGTCCTGCCGTGGGAAACCGAACACGCGTTCACGAGCTACGGTTCGGCGATAAAGGTCCGAGAATACCTCGCGACTGGCAAACCAGTCGTCATCTCGCCGCTGCCCGAATACGAACCGATGGGCGACGTCCTCCGCATCGCGCGCAGTCGCGACGAATTTATTAAATTCATCGAAGACGCCCTCAACGAAACCGACCCAGAACTTGCACTCAAAAGACAAGCCGCCGTCCAGTCCGGAACCTGGCAAGCGAGGGCTGAATGGGTCAGTGGCCTCATCGAGCAGTAATAATCAAAAAAAGTTATTTAAAAGAGAAGTGCGGCCTGAGTTTGGGAACTCAAGCCGCGATTATCAGATAGGCAGACTGTAGGCCTTCGCGGAGATGTAGGCAAAAGGCGGATTTTCAAAGGGCAGGGCAGTGTGCCAGACGAACAAACTTCTCCGCGTTCGTTTAGTTCCCCGGCACGGAAACTTTTCAATGTTAAGAGCTACGCCTTTCGGCGTGAGCTTTTGCTCTTACTGAGAACTCTTCATAGCGATACCAATACGCTTTGCTTCGCGTTCGATTACGCGAGGATCACTTTTCAACGTATGTATCTCTTCCTGAAGGGCGACATTCTCGTCCATCAGGCTCTGTATCTGGGCAGCAAGCCGCTCATGCTGATCGGCCTCTTCACGCATTTCGGTAAACGCCCGAAAATTGATCGAGATTATCAACATCGCAAATATCGAAGCGACTATCACATAAGGCAACCAGCTCGGAGCCATTTTGTGATCGGCTTCGGCGTTCACTCGGCGGCGGCGTGCGGCAGTCGATCTGCTTGCTACACGTGTTTTGCCTTGCGAACTATCCCAGTAAATATTTGCGGCCTTGCTCAAGTAGCTCCTCCAGATCGTTTGCGTTTTCGCTCTCGGCGTATATCCTGACCATCGGCTCGGTGCCCGACGGCCTCATCAGCATCCAGGCATCGTTCCCGAAAAGGAATTTCACGCCATCCATGCGGTTTATATTTTCAACTTTTCGCCCGCCGATCTCTGTCGGCTCTTGTGCGAGCTTTCCTTTCAGTTTTGCGGCGACCTCAGGTGTTAATTTCACTCCGATGCGGCCCGATTCAAGCTTTCCGACGCGGCTGTAAAGCTCTTCTAACTGCTCTGTCAAACTTGTACCTCGCGCGGCGACCGCTTCGGCGGCTAAAAGGCAGGCCAAAATGCCGTCCTTTTCCGGGTAATGCCCGCGTATCGAAAGACCTGCGGACTCTTCTCCGCCAAGTATGATCTCGTCTTTATTTATCAATTCGCCGATGAATTTGAAGCCGACCGGCGTCTCGTAGAGTTTCAATCCTCTATCTTTTGCTACACGATCGACAAGGTGCGATGTTGCAACGCTACGTGCAACGCCTTGCGTCCAGCCTCGGCTTTCTGCTAAATAATCTGTCAATAGAGCGATCAGACGGTTTGGTGTAATAAACTCGCCGTTGCTGTCAATAACCCCAAATCTGTCGCCGTCTCCGTCAGTCGCTAGTCCGAGCGTGAGATTTTCGCTCTTCACCTTGGCTATCAATTCGCCAACGTGCTCTTCGCCTGGCTCAGGCGGCTGCCCGCCGAATGTCACGTCACGCCAATCGTGAAGTGTCTCGACTTCGAGACCGTGATCTTTTAGGCACTTATCAAGAAAACCTCGCCCCGTACCGTAGATAGCATCGTATGCGTATCGGCCTTTTGCTGCAGAGATCACGTCGAAGCGAATTTTAGTTTTCAAATCGTCCAGATAAGCCGGACGCGGATCAAAATCTTCTATCTTTCCGCCGGGTTTGTCTTCGGCGGTTGATCGGTTGACGACACCTTCCTCGATCTGCTTAGTGACCTCAGGCAACGCCGGTGCTCCATCAGCGGTCGAGAACTTTATCCCTTGATACTCAGGCGGATTGTGCGACGCCGTAAAATTCATCCCGCCTGCCGCTTTTTGATCGCGTATCGCATGCGATATCGTCGGTGTCGGCGTTGGCCCGTTACAAACCAGTACGCGGAGTCCTTTCTTTAAGGCGACCTCCGCCGCGACCGCTACGAACTTCTCGCCCATGAACCGTGAATCGTTTCCGACGATCAGTGTTTTGCCGTCGCCCGCTTCGTTAGTTGTCAAATAACTACAAATCGCTTCAGACACCAGTCGAACATTCTCGAATGTGAATTCATCGGCGATGATGGCCCGCCAACCCGATGTCCCAAAACGAATTGCCATTTATCTTGCAAGTTGTTAGCTTTGCTCTAGGAAAAGATTCCCAAAGTGTTAGGAAGCATATCACAGGTCTTAAACATATGTAAAGCACACAGGTGTATTTTTTTTAAATCTATAAGCGCTTTGCTTACAACGTTTAACAGAAATCTCTAAAGTGATGGCTACCAAAGGCGCTTAAACAATTTAGTTTTTTTCTCAATTTTTAGCTTAAATAGTGACTCGATAATTGCAGTTCGGCACGTGTATCAAACTGCTACAAAGTAGCTCTATAGCCGATAGCTGTCACAAAAAGATACACCGATAATCCTATCCCGCCTGCAACTTAAGCACTGTAAACCGTTTGATACTATTGGTTTACACATTGTTAACAACTTTACGCACAACGGCACGATTCTTGCTTGCTAATAGTAAGATTGACACCGTGCCACCTCACTCCCGCTAAATGGCTAACTCTTAGCTAGCACGGCAGAATAATTTTAATATTGAATTTATAGTTGGAGAAATCATAATCATGAGACCAGTAAAGCACTTTGAAAAAGGATTGACATATGTGGCAAGCGGCCTGTTCAATGCCGTTAAATCAGTTAATCAGTTCAAACCAAATCCATCATTCACGCCAAAATGGTCTGACAAGCCGCTGCTTAAATCGTGGCAAAAAACGAAGCCGACGCTTGGCTTCCCTCGTATGACGGACAGTTTGTGTCCAAACTGTGTCATTGAGGCGCGTGAGTCGATCATCAGTGGTGAGAAAGATGTGTCGTTGCTGGTGAATGAGAAGGTGGGCGAGATCAAGGCTCAGATCATTGAACGTGACGGACAAGTTTGGATGATCAAGGATTGCCCTACGCACGGCCATTTCGAAGACATGATGGCGATCGACAGCAAGTTCCTCCAGCACATCGAATCGCTCTTCCCGGGCCGCGACATCGAATCACACAATGACGAAAAGCTGCACAATCACGGCACGTCGTCCGTCAAGTACGGCCGCGGAGCGGTGCTCACGGTCGATCTGACAAATCGCTGCAACATGATGTGCGATCCGTGCTTCATGGACGCGAACCAGGTCGGTTTTGTCCACGAATTGAGCATGCAGGACGTTCAGGAGATCCTCGACAACGCGATCTCGATCAAGCCGCGTCGCCAGATGTCGGTTCAGTACTCAGGTGGTGAGCCAACTCTTTCACCGTACTTCCTCGACGCAGTGCGTTACGCACGTAAAGTCGGTTACAACTCGGTGCAGGCTGCGACGAATGGAATTGAGTTCGCGAAATCGAAAGAATTTTGCCGCGAAGCTGCGGAAGCCGGATTGAGATTCGTTTATCTGCAGTTCGACGGTATCGGCAACGACGCCAACTCGCACCGCCAGATCGGAAACTTGTTCGACGTCAAACTTCGTGCGATCAACAACCTTCACGAAGCCGGCGTTGACATCATTCTCGTAACGACATTGGTCAACGGTATTAATAATGACCAGGTCGGCACGATCATCCGCTTCGCTTTGGAAAATCCGAAGAAAATTTCGTTCATCGCGTTTCAGCCTGTGTCGTTCACGGGACGCGACGAACTGATCACCGAACAGCGTCGCCTGCAGCAGCGTTACACGCTGGCTCATCTGGCGCACGACGTTCACGATCAGGTTGGAATTACCGAACCTACGCGTGACTGGTTCCCGCTTTCGCTGATGGGAGCATTCGCGGATTTCGCTGACGTAGTTCACGGCCCCGAGAACGAATGGGGACAGGTTAGCTGCGGCTGCCACCCGAACTGCGGCGTCGGAACGGCGGTGATGGTTCACAAGGATACGAAGGAAATGGCACCCGTCCCGCAGTTCCTGAATATTCCGGGCCTCGTCTCAGACATGCAGCACATCACGGACACGAACCGCGGCAAATGGTTCTCAAACTTCATGATGGGCCTCGCGCTGCTCAAGAATTACAATCCTTACGGAGCTCCGCGCAGCCTAACGCTTTTTGGTATTTTCCAGAAGTTCGACAAGTCGTTCGGCCTATCAGGCAAAGATTACGGCAAGGTCGGCCCGGACCGCACGTTCGAGGACATCGAAAAGCGTCGTCAGGACCCTTGGAACTTCCTCTTCATCGCAGGAATGTGGTTCCAGGATCTTTTCAACTACGATTTCCGCCGCACCGAAATGTGCATCATCCCTTACGGCACGCAGGAAGGCGAAATTTCGTTCTGTGCCTACAACACCGGCATCGGATGGCGTAACATCATCGAGCACATGCACCAGAATGCGACCGTCGCTGAATGGTACAAGAAACAGGGCCGACACGAGGTCTTTGCACGCGGTAAGGAAGTCGAGCTCGGCGACAAATCGCACAACCTTATTCTGAATGAGGTCGATCTTACTCGTCCGAACAAGCCCGAGATGGAAGGCCCCAAGACCGCTGCCGAGGAAATGCAGATGATGCGTAAACTCTACAACGAAATGGTCATGGAAAAAGCCGGCATCAAAGGCGAGAATTTAGTTCAGATCGGCGGCATCAAGAAAAAGAATGAAGAAAAAGAAATGGCAATGGCGGAATAGCCTGGTGTCAGTAGCCCGCACGTAAGTAAGGGCTTTCATGAATAAAGAAAAGCCTCGTCGAGCAATCGGCGAGGCCTTTTTATTGCGTTAGTGATGCGTTTATTAAATCATTATTAAGAAATTTAGAGCTAAAGCTCTCGAAAGATCGGAAATTAGAGTAAAATAATTTACCAATTTCTGTTAAACAAAATTATGAACCAAGCTGAACAAAAATCTTCGTTAAAGAGTGCTATCGAAAAGCACAAGGAATTTCTCTTCCCGGCCGTGGCGACCTACTATCAGGAGCCACTTGCTCTTGTAAAAGGCGAGGGCGAATACGTTTGGGATGATCAGGGAAATAAGTATCTTGACGCCTTTGGCGGGGTGCTCACGGTTAGCGTTGGCCATGCTAATCCGCGGGTTAACGCTGCGTGGAAAGATCAGGTTGATAAGATCGCTCATATGTCGACGCTTTATGCCAATCAACCGCAGGGCGATCTTGCCGAGAAATTGGCTGAGATCACGCCGGGCAACTTGAAGAAGTCTTTCTTTTCCAATAGCGGCACCGAAGCCGACGACACTGCAGTGCTGGCGGCGAAGATAGCGACCGGCAATAACGAGGTTATCGCTCTGCGGCATTCGTATGCGGGACGTTCGGCGACGGCGCTTTCGAGTATCGGGCATCACACTTGGAAGCCGATAGCTTCGCAGGTCGCGGGCATAGTTCATGCGGTCGCACCTTATTGTTATCGCTGTCCGTTCAAGCTCGAGTATCCTTCATGCGGCGTTGCTTGTGCGGACGATGTCGAGGAACTTATCAAGACCACCACTACAGGAAAGATCGCCGGAATGATCGCCGAGACGATCCTTGGCGTCGGCGGATTTATCATACCGCCCAAAGAATATTTTCCGCGTGTCGCTGAGATCGTTCGTCGTCACGGAGGGCTTTTTATCTCTGACGAAGTGCAGGCCGCTTGGGGACGCACCGGCGATAACTGGTTCGGCATCGAACATTGGGGCGTCGAGCCGGACATCTTGACCTCGGCAAAAGGTATGGGCAACGGCGTGCCTATCGGTTGGACGATTGCAACGCCCGAAGTTGCTGACGCATTCCCCGGATTAACATTTTCGACATTTGGCGGCAATCCTGTTTCGGCGGCTGTTGGTCTGGCGGTTATCAAGGTCATTGAAGAAGACGATCTGCGAACCAACGCACGCGTCGTCGGTGATTACCTTTTGAAGAGAATGCTCGAACTGCAGGAAAAGCACGCGTGCATCGGTGACGTTCGCGGCAAAGGCTTGATGCTCGGCGTCGAACTCGTCAAAGACCGCAAAACCAGAGAACCAAATCCCGAAGCCGTCCTGAAAGTCTTCGAAGAAACCAAACGCCGAGGCGTCCTCATAGGCAAAGGCGGCCTCTACGGCAACGTCATCCGCACCGGAATGATGCTCAATACGACGACGGATACTGTTGATCGGTTGGTCGAGGCTCTCGATGCCGGATTTGCGCTTTGTTAGATTTTTGCCACAGAGGACACTGAGAAGTGGGAGACAAGTTTGTTGAATGTGGTAATCATGGAAAATCCAACCCGGCATTCATTTGCTGGCATTTAATGCACGAAGCGAATGTGGGCTGGAATGATGCAATTCAGGACGAAGAATCTCCGGATGATCCCTTTTATGGGTGTATCAAAGCACACTGCAATAAATGCGAGTCAATCGCGATTAAGACTACCGGTTTTGTAGAGCAATCATTTGCTAATATCCAACTCGTTTGTGAAGAATGTGCCTTAAAAATTAAGCGTGCGAATATGAAGTAATTCGCTCTGTGCCCTCTGTGGCTAATTTCTTATGAAAACACTTATCAAGAATGGCCGTATTGTAACGGCGGTTGACGACTATAAAGCAGATATTTTTATTGACGGCGAGACCGTGACGACTATCGGCAAGACGCTGGATATGGAGGCGGATGTTGTCATTGACGCTTCGGGCAAGCTTGTTATTCCCGGCGGGATCGATCCGCATACGCATATGGAATTGCCGTTTGGCGGGACGTATTCGTCGGACGATTTCTTTACCGGCACGCGCGCCGCGGCTCACGGTGGGACGACGACGATCATTGATTTTGCGGTGCAGACGAAGGGCGAAGCGATGACCGCGGGCGTCGATGCGTGGCACAAAAAGGCTGAGGGCAAGACGTGTATTGATTACGGCTTTCATCTCATCACGACTGATTTTGAAGACGGCGACGAGAAAGAAATGTATAAGCTGATGGACGAGGGCGTTACTTCGTTCAAGCTGTTTATGGCGTATCCGGGTGTGTTTCTGGCGGATGACGCGACGATCTTTCGAGCGATGTCCGCGGCCGGAAAACGCGGCGGCCTGATCTGTATGCACGCTGAGAACGGCATCGTCATCAACGAGATCATCAAACGCTTTTTGGCCGATGGCAGGACTGCACCGAAATATCACGCATTGACGCGTCCGACCATCGCCGAGGCCGAAGGAGTTCATCGTGCTATCGCAATTGCCGAAATGGCAGAGTCGCCGGTTTATATCGTTCACCTTTCGTGTACGGATGCTTTGAATCAAGTAAGACAGGCGAGAGATCGCGGCATTCCGGCGTTTGCTGAGACTTGTCCGCAGTATCTGTTCCACTCGATCGACGATTACGGCGACGGTTGGGAAGGTGCGAAATACGTAATGACGCCGCCTCTGCGTGAGAAGCACAACTGTGCCGAATTGTGGAAAGGACTCAAGATGGACGATCTCCAAGTCATCTCCACCGACCACTGCCCGTTCTGCATGAAGGAGCAAAAGGAACTTGGCATCAACGACTTCACAAAGATCCCGAACGGTGCTCCGGGCGTCGAGAACCGCATGAACCTCATTTACAACGGCGGCGTTGTCGAGCAGCGAATTTCTTTGAATAGATTTGTCGAACTGACCTCGACGGCTGCGGCGAAGATGTTCGGTCTTTTCCCAAAGAAAGGCACGATCGCGGTCGGTTCCGATGCCGACATTGTCATCTTCAACCCCGACACCGAACACACCTTTGGCGTTGAGAATGAGCATATGAATGTCGATTACTCTGCCTATGAAGGCGTGAAAGTAAAAGGCAAGGTCGAGACTGTGCTATCCCGTGGAAAGGTCGTCATTCAAAACGGCGAACACACCGGCAAGCAGGGCGACGGTCAGTTTTTGAAACGCGGAGTGTGTGTGAAGGTTTAGAAAATCGGAACTAGTCTACCGCGATTGCCGTAAGATTCTGCTTAAGAAGTTTTAGAATCCTAAAGTATTTTATGAAACCGAGTTATTTGCGGCGCCCAAGCGTCTTAATCCTGATATTTATGTTTGCCGCGACAGTAGCGGTGCGGGCCGACAAGGTCGATGATTTTGTCCGGGCAGCAATGCAAAAACAGCATGTGCCTGGGATTGCGATCGCGGTTGTTCGGGACGGAAAGGTAATAAAGTCCGCGGGATACGGGATGGCCAATGTCGAGCTCAATGTCGCCGCAACTCCGGACACCGTTTTTAAGATCGCATCTGTTAGCAAGCAGTTTCTAGCCACGGGGATAATGCTTCTCGTTCAGGATGGGAAGCTAAATCTCGACGACAAGATCAGTAAGTTTTTGGACGGCACCCCTGATACGTGGAAAGATATTACGATCAGGCACCTATTGACACATACATCAGGGCTTGTCCGTGAGGCTCCCGGATTTGATCCGCTCAAGATACAGAGCGATGCCGACGTGATCAAAACGGCCTACGCTTTGCCGCTGGTTTTCAAAACGGGTGACAAGTGGCAGTACTGCAATGTCGGCTACTTTTCGTTGGCTGAGATCATTCACAAAGTCAGCGGAAAGCCATGGGGTGATTTTCTGACGGAACGCGTTTTTGCACCGCTCGGTATGAACTCGACGCGAACCACGTCGATGACCGATCTGGTCCCAAACCGGGCAAACGGTTACGCATGGGCAAAGGGTAAATACCAAAACGCCGATATCTATTTTGCTCTTCGACCGAGTGGTGCGTTTCTTTCGACGGTTAATGATCTGGCAAAATGGGACGCCGCCCTTTACACCGATAAGTTTTTGACCAAAGCGACACGTGATCAGATGTGGGCGCCGGTCAAGCTGAATAATGGCGAGACATATCCATACGGTTTCGGTTGGCAGTTGGAATCGGCGGGAAATCATAGACAGGTTCGTCACGGCGGCTCCTTGCCCGGATTTCGAGCTGAGTTTACGAGACTTGTGGACGATAAGCTGTCGGTGATTGTGCTGACAAATGGGGACGGTGCAAATGCTGCCTCGATAGCCGCAGGCATCGCAGATCGGTATATTCCTGACGTATTGCCTAATCGATCGGTGGCAAAGGTCGATCCCAAAATATTTGATGCATTTGTCGGACAGTATCAGCCCAATCCGTCGAACCCGAATTTCATCGTCATCGTCACAGGCGAAGAACGCAAGTTGATGGTGCAAGAAGGCGCGGACGCCGAGAAACAAGAATTGCTTCCTGAGAGCGAAACAGACTACTTTATCGAAGACGAACCATTGCTTACATACAGTTTTATAAAGGGCGAGAATGGACTAGTTACCGAACTTGCCGTGATGCGTGGTAAGCAGCAGTTGGCCAAGGCGAAAAAGATCAAGTAGCGGTGAGCGTGTGAAGATCAAGATTTGAAACTTTCAACGCGGGTCAAGCCTTATTGGTGATCATTCTGGTCAGATTTATCTGCGGCGGCTCAGCCGCAACTTCTTCGACGACTTTAAAGAACTCTCCAAAAAACGGGGTGGCAAAATGTTCGTCGATAGCGTCTTTGTTGACCCACGTTTCGTGCCAGAAAAAGACGGTTTCATCTTCAATGGATTGATGGATGTCGTAATTAATATTTCCTGCTTCATTACGCGAATCCGCAACGATTGCGAGCGCAGCTGTTTTTAATTCCTCGATCTTGTCGGCTTTTACTTTTAGGCGTGCGATCAGCACAATTTTTTCGTCACTCATTTTTTCTCCAGTCTGTAATTATGCGGCGGTAAATCCGCCGTCGATCATGTGAATCGAGCCGGTGCAATATGATGATTCGTCGCTGGCGAGAAATAGTGCGAGGTTAGCGACCTCTTCGTTTGTGCCGTAGCGGGCCATTGGAATTTTTGAAATAATAAAATCATGTGCTGCGGATGCGTCAGCAGGATTGAATTGGGTTTCAAGCGAACGGATCATGCGGTTGTCAATAGGTCCCGGACCGATCGCATTAACCCGAACATTAAAGGTGGCTAACTCTAACGCCGCCGTTTTTACAAGACCGTAGACAGCGTGTTTACTTGCGATGTAAGGTGCCATTGTCGGTGAAGCTATCATCCCGGCGATCGACGATAGTGCGATCATTGATCCGCTGCCTCTCTTTTTCATAGGTTCGACACAATATTTCATCGACAACCAAACTCCAATTACATTAGTACGCAACACGCTTTCAAATTCATCCGTTGTAATACTTTCAATCGAAGCAAAATTGCCTTCGGTGCCAGCGTTTGCGAGCAGAATGTCAACACCGCCAAAGGCTTCGGCAGTAGCGGCAACAGCTGCGGCAGTTGCCTGTTCATTAGTTGCGTCTGCGACCGAGGTCGCCAGGTTGTCAAAACCCGAAAGACGCCCCCGTGTCTCTTCAAGTTTTTCTGCCGAGCGCCCAACGAGCATCACGCTTGCGCCTTCTTCGAGAAACCGTTTTGCCGTCGCCTCGCCGATGCCGCCGGTTGCGCCGGTGACTATTGCCACTTTTCCATCAAGTCTTTTCTGATTCATATTCTCTCCGACTGAAATGAATTTACCACAGAGAACTCAGAGGACACAGAGTTCAAATCAATTTTTGATTTCTCCGTGCTCTCTGTGTTCTCTGTGGTGATTGGTTCTGAAACTACTTCTTTGGTTCGAGAACGATCTCGCGCGCCAAGCGGTTGCCTAAGACTTCGCGGATCAACAAACGTTCACGATAGCCCTGCATTTGTGCAGCGTCGTTACCGACCACAGTTTGTGCGAGGTTGTCAGCTTTGGATTGATTGGCCTCAAATGTTGCCAAGTCTTTATACTCAGTCAACAGCAGCATGTTCCAGTCGTTGGCACCGTGCATTTCTGTTTGGATAACCATATATGAAAGGATGATGCCTTCCTTCTTCATCGATTCCTGGTTCCGTTTCCAGTCGGTAGCGAGGTAATTTTTATAGGCGGTTTCCATACCGGGCTTCATCTGGATTACGCCAATGGCCCAAACCGAACCGTTGCTGTACGGACGATTGACTTGTGCGGATGTGACGATGCTCATTGTCAGCGTGATGATGAAGAGCGAGATAACTAAAAATAATTTGTTTTTCATGATTTTTCTCCTGTTTTTGTTTTTGTTGGGAAGTAATTAATCTGCCAAACGTGTGTTGCCTGCGGCGACCAACTGCCAACGGCCTTTTATCTTGACGAAGGTCGCTGTTGTGACGAATTTGCCGCCGGACACTTTTGATTCGGGAGCAAATTTTGTCTTGATATGGGTAACCGCCACTGCGGTGTCTCCAAAAATGTGCATTCTTGCCACCTCGATGCTGACCGATTCGTATTTCACGTCGCCGGACTTGAAAGAGGCAATGCGTTCAGCCTTGTTCATCATCGTTCCGGTATCGCCCACGAATGTGTAATCATCAGCATAGATGCGGTCGAGCGCGGCAGTGTCATTTTTGCCCAGTGCAGTTGCAAGCTCACTGATCGTTTTCCGAACTTCTTGCTCAGCCCCGCCTTTCTTGGTGTTCTTGTACCCCGTTTGGCACAGGATTAAGGTCGGCGCCGCAAGCATAATAGCCAATGCCAACAACATCTTTCTTGTTTTATTTTGTTTGAATTTCATAATTTTCTCCTCCTGATTTGTCGAACTGGTTCTTTAGGCGCTCTGCCGCGCTCGATTAAGCCGCTGCATAGCCGTTTTTTTTGTTCTCTACTTAGCTAAACGAGAACCAACTCTAAAAAGGTGCATGCCTCAATTCTTTTTTATTTAAGGTTTTATTGTTTTATAATCAGCATAGAAATTCGCCGCAAAACAAATGGAAAACGCAGATTCGCATGAGATCACTCTTTTGCTGGCTGATTGGGGAAAGGGTGACGAACAGGCACTGGAACAGCTAATGCCGCTAGTTTATGACGAACTGCGCCGGATGGCGAGAAATTATATGAGGCGTCAACCGTCGGGACACACTTTTCAAACGACTGAGTTGATTCATGAAGCCTACCTAAAACTTGCTAAACAGGATGAACCAAACTGGCAAAACCGGGCACATTTCTTTGGTGTGGCGGCGGCGGCGATGCGGCATATTTTAGTCGATTATGCACGTTCAAAAAGCAGCCAGAAACGCGGCGGTTGGCAGGAGAGAGTTACGCTCGCCGATGATACTGCTTTGGCGGCGGACCATTCAAAAGACATAATCGCGCTCGATGACGCCCTGAAAAATCTGGCTGCACTGGATCAACGAAAAAGCCGTGTCGTTGAACTGAAGTATTTTGGCGGCATCACCAATGAAGAAGTTGCCGAGGTCCTAAAAATATCAACGGACACCGTAAAACGCGACTGGCGTTTCGCCCGAACGTGGTTATTACGTGAATTATCTGTTGCGCAATAAGAGCAAAGAAATTTTATGGATTCCAAAAGGCTGAAACAGATCGAGGAGATTTATAACGCTGTACTTGAAAGTCCGGTCGACGAGCGTACGGCTGTACTCGACAAAATGTGCGGCTCTGACGCCGATCTTCTCCGCGAGGTCGAATCGCTGCTGACTTTTGAGAATACATCCGACAATTTTTTAGAGTCGGCGCCCGAAGCTCTCGCCGCTGAGATGTTTGCACACAGGGAAAACGTAACGAACCTTGCGGGCAAAGAAATAAGCCACTACAAGATCATCAGGCTTTTGGGAACAGGCGGAATGGGTGAGGTTTATCTCGCCGAAGACACAAAACTTCGCCGCAAGGTCGCTCTCAAACTGCTGCCGCAGGAATTTTCTACTGACAGTGAACGCAAAAAGCGTTTTGAAAAGGAAGCTCGCGCTGTATCTGCTCTCAACCATCCAAATATCATAACGATCTACGAGATCGAAGAAGCCGAAAATATCAGTTTTATGGCGACCGAGTTTGTTGACGGACACACTCTCCGTCATTTGACCGCCGACAAACCGCTTTCGTGGCGTGAAGCCGTTAATATTGCTATACAGATAACCGGCGCCCTCGAATCGGCGCATTCTGTCGGCATCATTCACCGCGACATCAAACCCGCTAATATCATGGTCCGCGAAGACGGCATCGTAAAGGTTCTGGATTTCGGGTTGGCAAAACTGACGGCGCCTGATTCCGGCGATTTCGACACACGCGAATTGACCGCTCCGAATCGCGTTATGGGCACGATCAATTACATGTCGCCCGAACAGGCGCTTGGAGAAAGGATCGACACGCGAACAGATATTTTTAGTTTTGGCGTTGTGCTTTATGAGATGCTAACAGGCAAAGTGCCTTTCGGCGGAGGAAAAAATTCGGTAACCAACCATTCGACTATCGACACAACTCTGCCTTCGGTAAGCGAATCAGACGATGAAATTCCTGCGCCATTGGATCAGATAATCAAACATGCTCTGGAGAAAGATCGTAATGTGCGTTACCAGACGTTTACCGATCTGCGTACCGATCTGAAAAATGTTCTGCGCGATTCTCAGACAGATTCGTTCGATTATGCGTTTACCAACAAGACCGTCCTACAGACCGATCCGAATAAAGGTTTTCCATCGACGCGATCAAATAGTGAGATCGTGTCGAGATTTAAATTTTCTGCACTTTGGCTGGTCGCACCGCTTCTGATCTTGGGACTGGCTGTCGGCGTTTACTGGACTTATTTTTATTCTCAAGGCTCTACCGTCAACAACTTTCAATCAACAAAACTGGATGTTCTTACCGCACATGGATTGGCTGTTTCGGTTGCCATTTCACCCGACGGGAAATACATTGCCTACGCCAAAGACGAAGATGGACGGCATAGCCTTTGGCTGCGGCAAACTGGCAGTGCGGGCGACACGCAGATCGTTCCGCCCGACAAAACGAAATATAGTTTCTTGAAATTTTCGCGCGATGGGAACTTTCTTTACTTTGTAGGCACGGAAGGAACGGGCGATCCGTCTTCGCTCTTTCAGATCACGACACTGGGCCGCAATAGGCGTAAGATCATAACCGGCGTTGACAGCCAGATATCTTTTTCGCCGGATGGCAAGAGCATCGCTTTTGTCAGATCGCAAGAAGGCGATAAATCCATCATTATCACTGATGAACAGGGCGGAGATGAACGCATTGTAAAGACGCGCAAATATCCGGAGGTTTACACGGAGGAAGTTTCCTGGTCGCCAGACGGGCGGCTGATCGCAGCCCCGACGCTGACAAGCGGTGCATATTACGCGGGTGGAATTGCGGTGGTTGATGTCGCGACGGGGATCGAAACGCGAATCCCCTTGCAGGAAGAAAAATTGCTTCGAGTCAGTCAGCTAGCGTGGACGACCGACGGTAAAGGCATCCTTTATACGCCCTATGCGGCCGATATGGGGCAGCGATACCAAATCCGATACGCTGCGTACCCAAGCGGCGAAGTTCAAAACGTCACGAATGATCTTTCCAGTTATGAAGATTTCAGTGTAACGGCCGATTCCCAAACAATAGTTGCCGTCAAGCGGGAATATTCGATGGGCATTTGGCTGACGACTGAAAATGACTTCTCCAGCACCGTCAGCATTAATTCAAAAACGGGAGCCGACGATGGAGAACGCGGTGTATCGTGGACGAAGGATGGCAAGATCGTTTTTGTTTCGAGCGAAGGCGGCGCACAAAATATATGGCGAATGGATGCCGACGGCGGCAATCCGAAGCCTTTAACAACCGGCTATACGTTCGGGAAATTATATCCGTCGCTTGCGGTTGATGGTGACAGGATAAATTTCTTCGGTCCAAACAACGACCCCGTTACGAATGAGCCGATTCAAGGACCCTACAAGTTTTTTCAGATGGACTCCGACGGGCGAGATGTTCGTCCCGTTGTTGAGAACGCAGATCTTGCTTTTGTTCCCGTCTCGTCTAATGCAGATTGGGTGGTTTACACAACCAGAGCAGCCGGCATATCGAGGATATGGAAAGTTCCCCTAACGGGCGGCGATGCCGTCCGATTAACGGATGTGAATTCTTTGATGCCTGTCATCTCGCGCGACGGCAAATCAGTCGCATATTTCATCGCTGAGAAAAACAAAGATCTCAAACTCGGCGTTATTTCGATTGACGGCGGCGCTCCGATAAAAATCATTGATTTGCCACCCACCACGCATATGGGAGCCGGAATCGCGTGGAATAAGGCCGGTAACGGCATTTTGTTCGTAAATACACTCGGCACGACTTCAAATATCTGGACGCAGACGCTTGACGGATCGAAACCCACGCAAGTAACCGCATTCAATGAATTTCATATCGCACAATTTGCGTTGAACGCAGAAGGCAATCGTCTCGCCGTTGCTCGCGGCTCGCGTAATCGGGACATTGTGTTGATAAAAAATACCCGTAAATAAATTAGCAAATGAATATTCGGCTTGCGACGCGAGAACTTAAAACGAAGTTTGGCACATACACAGAATTTCTTTATTACGATGGCCAGAAAGAGTCGATCGCGCTTGTGATGGGCAATGTTGAAAGCGGCGAAGATATTCTTTGTCGGATACATTCGCATTGCATAGGCGCTCATGTATTCAACAGCGTCGAATGCACTTGCCGCGAAGAGATGGAAGGCTCGCAGACGTTGATCGAACGCGAAGGCAAGGGCGTCATCATCTGGCTCGATCAGGAAGGCAAGGGCAACGGTCATCTTGCGTTGATCGAGAGCATTCCTTATAAGAAGGAATTTGGTCAGGCTGAGGGCTATGTAAAAGCGGGGTACTCGTCCGACGCACGCAGTTATCGTCCGGCTGCTGAGATATTGAACCACCTTAAAGTAAGATCAATTATATTGCTATCAAACAGTTCGGAAAAGGCCGACGATCTGCGACAGGTCAACATCAATGTTACCGGCGTCCGCACACCGATTTAATAGAAACAGTGCCCTTTTGGCCTGTGTTTTTACTTTTTGTTTAATAGGGATACGGGAGTTTGGGTGTTTATGTCGATGCTGCCAAACACATCGACCTCGTCAATAGATTTCAAAGGAGAAACTTATGATTCGAAGCAGCTTTCAAGTGATGGGGCTTTTGATTTTGTTCTGTCTTTCGGTCACAGCACAGGCAAGCAGTGACAACAAGCTAAACGCGGCCGAGGCTTGGAAGGCAGGGCATTCGCGGCATGGCGAAGGCTTTGATGTCGGCCCGCGCGAAAAACCTTGGGTGATGTCGGGCATCGGCAAAGTCAACTTCCCTATCACAACCAAAAACCCTGAGGTTCAACAGTGGTTCAATCAAGGAATTGCGCTACAGCATTCATTTTGGTTCTTTGAGGCAGAGCGTTCGTTTCGCTGGGCGCTCAAGCTCGATCCTGAATGCGCGATGTGTTACTGGGGGTTGTCGTTAGCTGCTGGCGATGAGCGAAGTCCCAAGTTTCTAAAGGAAGCTAGTAAACGCAAAGATAAAGTCAGCGACCGTGAACGCCGCTATATCGAAGCTTGGGAAGCACGCGGACAAACGGATCTGCCGGCTGACGCAGGAGGCAATAATCCGAGCGATGAAAAGCGATCTAAGCGTTTCATGTATCTGCTCGAACAGCTAGTGATTAAGTATCCCGACGACCTTGAGGCAAAGGCGTTTTTCGCGTTGGACCAGATTGGCGGCGAGCATCGCTACGCGGCGGATCTGATCATGCAGCAGGTCCTGGCACGCGATCCTAATCATCCCGGCGCGCATCACTACCGTATTCACAACTGGGACAGCCCGGAAGGCAATCAGGCGCTAGACAGTTGCGCAGCTTATGGCAAGGTAGCGGCGGGCATCGGTCACGCGCAACATATGCCGGGACACATCTATAGTAGTATTGGCATGTGGCACGAGGCAGCGATCTCGATGGATTCGGCGACGCGCGTTGAAAAGCAATATTTGCGTCAACGCCTTGTGTTTCCGTTCAATACATGGAATTACGCGCACAATCAAAATTATCTCGGCTACATTCAAGAACAGCTTGGCATGCCCGAAGCCGCGATCAGCGGAGCAAAGCAATTGCTCGCTGCGCCGCTTGATCCTAAATACAACAATCCATCTCGCTACAGCGCTCACGCGCAGGGCACGATCGCCTTGTCACGAGCTCTTGTCAGATTTGAACGCTGGAACGACGTTCTTGATCCTAAGACATTCAATTGGCAAGACCACACGCGTGATAAATTGACTCGCGCTTACATAGAAACGCTCGCTCATCTCGGCCTCGGTGATATTGAGAAAGCTGCGAAAAGCTACGTCACACATTCTACTCTCAAAACAGAAATCGAGAAGCCCGAAAACAAATGGTTCGAGCATCATTACACGATCCAATCACTCGAATTGCGCGGACGGCTTGCGTTGGCAAAAGGTGAAACGATAAACGGCCTGACGCTGCTCGCGGATGCAGCCAAACAACAGGCCGAGAGATTCGATGACGAAGACGATCCGTCACCGTGGCCGAATCTTTTATACAACACTCTCGGGCGTGCTTACCTTGATCAAAAAACACCGTCGCTTGCGGTTGCGGCTTTTGAAAAGTCCCTAACTATCGTTCGCAACGACGGCTTTGCTCTTTCAGGCTTGGTCGAAGCTCATAACGCGTTGGGTGACAAAGGAAAAGCAACCGAAGCTTATGCGCGACTTCTACACGTCTGGTCTGACGCTGAGCCCGGAATGAAATGGCTGGCGCAGGCGAAAGCGGTTGGGTTGCAGGCACAGCCAAAAGATGTATCGCCCGGGCCGCAGCGCAATTACAAAAGCACGGTACTTACACAACTTGGGCCGAGCGTTTGGGAGTCGTTCGAAGCGCCTGAATTGAATGCCGTCGATGCTCAGGGGAAAACCGTTTCGCTAAAAGACTTTCGCGGCAAGAACGTGCTTCTGATCTTTTATCTCGGCGGTTACTGCGAGCATTGCCTCACGCAATTGAAAGAGGTTATCAAACGCAATCAGCAACTCGCGGACCTGAACACGACGGTACTAGCCGTAAGTGCCGATCTGGATCCGGCGCTAGCTCAAACAGCAAAGTCTCTAGGCGTGCCGTTCCCGTTACTTTCAGATCCAAAAAATGAGAACGCTCGGCGTTTCAAAGCCTACGATGATTTCGAAGAGATGGCGTTGCACTCGACGATCCTGATAGATAAACGCGGCCGCGTACATTGGTCGCGTACTGGCGGCAGCCCGTTCAACGAATTCGATTTCCTCATAAAAGAAATTGAGCGGTTGAATAGTACAGCTAACTTGGAGGCTGTAAAATGAACAAATAACTGGTCAAGTGACTGGTCATGTGTTAGGATCAAACGGCTATGAAAAATAAAATAAAAACCATAAGTGCAAGTGAATTTAAGGCCAAGTGTTTGCAGATATTCGATGAACTTGGGTCAGAGGGAATAGTGGTTGAAAAACGAGGCAAGCCGATCGCCAAAGTGATTCCATTTGGAACTGCCGATAATTCAACGCTGATAGGCTCAATGAAAGGCCAGATTACAGTATCAGGTGATATTTTCTCGACCGGAGTTAAATGGAATGCTGAATCTTGACACACATATCCTGGTGGCGTCGCTCGCTGGCGACTTAACGCCTCGCGAAGAAGATCTCGTTCTAGCAGAGAGTCTGGTAGTGGCGGATATCGTCCTGTGGGAATTGGCTAAACTTGTCCAACTCAAGAGGCTGACTCTCGATATGGACAGCGTTGCATTTCGCCGCGTCTTGCGGCATCTAACGATCATTCCGATAACTATTCAGATAGCTCGTCAGAGTACTAAATTAGATTTTGCATCTGATCCGGCTGACGAGTTGATCGCCGCAACCAGTATCGTCGAGCGAATACCACTTTTGACCCGAGACAAAAAGATACTCAAATCGCGGGTTGTGCCATTAGCAAAATGAAGTTATGAAACGATGCCCTGAATGCAGACGGGATTATTACGACGATACGTTGCTGTATTGTCTCGACGATGGAAATGAGCTTTTAGAAGGCCCTACCACGGGGTCAGCGGGCGATGAACCGGTGACGGCAATCTTCCACTCGACGGCGTCTTCGGATGATGCTCCGACTCGGGCTCAGATCCATACGACCGAACAGACGGCTGTTTTGCCGTCGGGCATTGCCGATATTCCAAAAACAAAAGCCTTTGATAAACGGTTATTTTTGGCTCTGGTGCTTCTTGCGGTGATCGTTCTCGGCGGTTTTTTTGGATACAGGTATGTCACGCCCGGCAAACAGATCGAATCAATTGCAGTGATGCCGTTTATTAATGAAAGCGGTAATGCTGATGTTGAATATCTTTCGGACGGCATGACTGAGACGCTGATCGGTAATTTGACGCAATTGCCGAACCTGAATGTGAAGGCGCGATCATCGGTATTCCGCTACAAAGGCAAAGAAACGGACGCGAAGACCATCGGCAAAGAGCTGAACGTGCAAGCGATCTTGAATGGTCGGGTTGCCCAACGCGGCGATCAATTAACGCTCAGTTTGGAACTCGTTGATGTGCAAACCGAAAATGCGATCTGGAGTCAGCGATACGACCGTAAACAAGCGGACCTCGTTTCGTTGCAAAGCGAGATCGCGCGCGATGTTTCGAGCAAACTGAAATCCAGGCTTTCAGGTGCAGAAGTCGCGAGTGTCGAAAAGAATTACACCGCCAACTCCGAAGCCTATCAGCTTTATCTGCAAGGCCGTTACCAGTGGAACAAGCGGGAGGCAAAGGCATTTGATAAAGCGGTCGAGTTTTTCAAACAAGCCATCGAAAAAGACCCGAACTACGCCCTTGCCTACAGCGGATTAGCCGATACATATTCCTTGTTTCCTGCATACGGCTATTCCAGACCGAAAGACTATATGCCGCAAGCCAAGCAAGCCGCACTCAAGGCTCTCGAACTTGACCCGAATTTGGCGGAGGCCCACGCATCTCTCGGCGAGGCAATTTTTTATTACGATTATGACTGGGCAGGTGCTGAGAAAGCATTCAAACGCGCGATCGAGCTCAATCCAAAGTACGCCACGGCTCATCAATGGTATGCGGAGTTACTAGACGGCGCGGGCAAACATGATGATGCTATCAGGGAAATATCAAAAGCTGTCGAACTTGACCCGTTTTCCAAGATCATCAACCAGCAAATGGTGCAGATTTTGACAGTCGCCAAACGATTTGACGAAGCATTGATGCAAAATAAGAAAGTCAATGAGTTGTTTCCCGATGAAATTGGCTTTCGTTATACCAACGCCACGATTTATGAGGCTCAAGGCAAATACTCGCAAGCTTTCGAAGAATACATCCTTGTTGGGAAAGCAGCCCGGGCCAAACCTGAAGAAATTCAGGAGGCAAAGGACATGTACGAAAAAGGCGGTTGGGACGGTTTAGTAAAAAACCGGGAAGAAGAAAAACTCAAATCTCTAAATGACCAACAGGCAAAAGACAAGAACGCTTATGTACAGGCAATTGAGTTTGCCAACTCTTACGCTTATCTCAAAGACAAAGATAAGACAATCGAATATCTGAACAAAGCTTATGACGAGCGCTCAATGGGTGTTCTTTACCTTAAGGTCAGTTTTATTTGGGACTTCGTGCGCGACGACGCGCGATTTAAGGAATTGGTCAAACGAGTCGGGATCCCGGAGTAGCGATTTATGAGAAAATGCCCGCAGTGCGGACGTGAGTATGACGTGTCGAAAAGCTTCTGTCGGAGTGACGGGGTTCGCGTGCTCAAGTAAGAATTATAGTTGGCTGCATTGCGGCCGTGAAATGAAAATATGACAAGTAAAATGTTTTTGCTGATCAGCCTCGTAGCTGTGTTTTCGCTGTTCTCGGCGGCGCAGGCGCCGGTACCTATCGATAAGGAACCCGGGCACCGTCTAAAACTCGAAAATGAGTATGTGAGGGTGTTTGACGTACTGGTGCCTGTCGGAGGCGGGACACTCTTTCACACGCATGTATTCGATGGCGTTGGCGTACCTGTGAGCGACGCCCAAATGACCGACGAGTCGATCGATGGAACCAAAGAAGAGTTCACAACCCGGTTGGGCGAGACGAGTTTCGGCTCGAGTCCCGAATTCTCGCATAGGGTCATGAACCGCGGTAAGACCGATTTCCGGACCATTTACATTGAACTGCTACCGAGCAAAAGGCGGCCTTCGAAGACAACCGCGAAGGCTCCGCTGACCGACGCTCACATCGTCGAGATCGACAACGAGCGCGTGAGAGTCAACCGCCTTATCCTCAAGCCAGGTGAGTCGTCGAAACCTCACACTCATAAGCTGAGCGGCCTTGGGGTGATGCTTTACGATTCGAGAGTCGAAATCACCGCCCCCGACGGTACGAGACGGATCATTGACGCGAAGGCCGGCGACATCGTTTGGCAGGCCGCAGGCACGGCTCACACGATCAAGAACGTCGGTAAAACCGTTTTCGAAGCTATAGACATTGAGATCAAGTAATGAAGAAGTGCCCGCAGTGCGGACGAGAATACGACAACTCGATGATGTACTGTCTCGATGACGGAACCGAGTTGCTCTACGGCCCGGCGTCGATGGATGAGCCGGCGACGGCGATAATGCACGACACAGAGCCGCCGAGCGAAGCAGCGACTCGTGCGCAGATTTACACAGCCGATAAGACTGCCGTCTTACCACGCGGGGCGGAGGCGGAGCCTCAAAAGAATTTGGGCGGCTCGACGGAAAAGCGTAGTTTTTCCGCAAATAGGGCGGCGAAGCCGCTGATCGCCGGTGGAATTTTGGTTGTGTTTCTTGTCGCCGGATTTTTCGGTTATCGATTTATCACCCCGGCAAAACAGATCGAATCCATCGCCGTGATGCCGTTCGTCAATGAAAGTGGAAACGCTGATGTCGAGTATCTCTCGGACGGCATGACCGAAACGCTTATTAAAAGTCTGTCGCAAGTGCCGAATTTGGCTGTTAAGTCCAGAAGCACAGTTTTTTATTACAAGGGCAAGGAAACTTCGCCGAAGAAGATCGGTGAGGAATTGGGAGTTCAGGCAGTCTTGCTAGGCAGAGTCGGGGGGCGTGGTGACGATCTTAAATTGAATCTCGAACTGGTCAATACGCAAACACAAGACGTGATCTGGGCCGAAGAATACAACCGCAAACAATCTGACCTTGTCTCGCTGCAGAGCGAGATCGCCAAAGATGTTTCGACTAAACTCAAATCAAAACTTTCGGGTGCGGACGAAGCAAAGGTGACCAAAACATCTACGTCAAGCCCCGAAGCGTATCAAGCGTATCTGAAAGGACGTTATTACTGGAATCGCCGTACGGAGGAGAATTTCAAAAAAGCAATCGAGCAATTCAACATCGCCGTGTCAAAAGATGCTGGTTATGCCCTTGCGTATGTTGGTCTTGCCGATTGTTACGTTCTATTGCCGCAATACTCCGGAACTCCTACCAGAGAAGCAATGCCGCAAGCGAAGGCCTACGCCGAGCGGGCAATCGCTCTTGATGAAGAGTTGTCAGAAGCACACACATCGCTTGCACAAGTGGCGCAAAGTTACTGGCAATGGGCAGAATCTGAGCGGGAATACAAGCGTGCGATCGAGATCAATCCAAATTACGCGACCGGTTATCATTGGTATGCCGGGCTTCTAAAAGAACTTGGTCGATTTGAAGAAGCTGCCGTGATGATGAAACGTGCCAAAGAACTCGACCCGCTTTCGAGTATTATTGGCGTCAATATTTCTGAGATGTATCAGATCCAAAACAACCATCAGGCAAGCGTCGAAAACTCACTCAAAGTAATTGAGATTGATCCAACCTTTCCGCTTGCGTATGACTATTTGGGACTGTCCTATCTAAAACTGGGGCGTAACGCGGAGGGGATGGCAAATCTTGAAAAAGCCGTCGAAATGAGTAACAGAGCGGCCAATATTCTTACAGATCTTGGTTATGGTTACGCTGTTATCGGAAGGCGCTCCGAAGCGCTCGCAATTGCGAAAGAGTTGGAAGCAAGTTACACCGAGAAGGCAACCGCGGGACTAAATATTGCTCAGGTTTACGTTGGACTGGGCGACAAAGATAAAGCACTAGAATGGCTGGAAAAGGATCTGCAGAACAAAGAGAGTGTCTCGGTTGTCAGATATTACATAGCCTTCGAATCTCTCCGCGACGACCCTCGAGTCAAGGATTTGCTGAAACGGATGGGTCTGCCGGAATAGAAATTATGAAAAAATGCCCGCAGTGCGGAAGAGATTTCAATGACGACACGATGAGCTTTTGTCTCGATGATGGGTCGGACCTTCTGTTTGGCCCGGCAAGCGGCTCCGGTGCTGGCGACGAGCCGCAGACGGCGATCTTGCATTCGACTGAGGCGCCGAACGAGGCGCCGACGCGTCGGCAAATAAACACGACCGGTGAGACCCTAGCCGCTCATACATCTGGAAAGAAGCGTTCATCTGCACTGCGAAATATCGCTTTCGTATTGGTCATCATCGGAGCACTGGTTGCGACCGGATTTTTAGCATTTCGTTATTTCAAATCGCCGCCGCCTCAGGTATCGAGAACGACTGACAACCTCAAGACGCAACGGCTGACCGGCGACGGAAAAACTCGTGGGTCGGTGATCTCACCGGACGGTAAATTCCTCGTCTATAGACGGCTCGAAAATGAAAAAGAATCATTGTGGATCAGGCAGATACAGACGAACAGTAATGTTCAGGTGGTTCAAGCCGGCGAGTTGGAGGCGATCCGCGGCCTCGCATTTGCTCCAGACGGAAGCTTTGTTTATTTTAACGCCGAAACTCCGGAGAGCGGACTTAATACCATCTTTAAAGTTCCGACCCTCGGCGGTTCGCCAACGAAGTTTCTGTCAAACGCGCTAGATATCACATTCTCGTCCGACGGAAAGCAGATCGGCTATGTTCGTTATGACAACGCGGCGGCCGAAGCATGGATATTTGTCGCAAACGCCGATGGCACGAATGAGCGAAAGCTCGCAACGTTTCGTGGAAAGCAATTTACCAGTACGCGTCCGGCCTGGTCGCCCGACGGGAAAACGATAGCGGTCGGTATCGGGGACGACGATCTGCTGCCCGGACCACAATATTTCATAGGCTTGATCTCGACCACTGACGGAAGCATTTCGGAACTTGGAAGCCGGAAATGGGCGGGCTTAAGAGACCTGGTGTGGACGCCGGCAGGTGATGCAGTACTTATCGTTGCAACAGAATATGTCGGAACCCCGGGGCAGGTCTGGGAAATAAGCTACCCGTCGGGCGAACCGCGACGCGTAACTCCGACACTAAGATCCTACAACGATATCTCGATAACGGCAGACGGAAAGTCCATTTCTTTGATCGAAAGCGAATCAAGATCGAACGTGTGGATCTCGCCAAATACCGATCCAAATTCAGCCAAACAGATAATGCCGCCAAAAGGAGACACTTGGGGCATATCCTGGACACCGGATGGACGGATCGTCTATGCCTCGGACCAGAGCGGTGATTATGAGATATGGTCGATGGGTGTTGACGGATCAAATCCCAAGCAACTGACTAACGATCGGATCTTCAAAGCGGGGCCGATAGTTTCGCCCGACGGCCGTTATGTCGTTTACTACTCTGCCGAGGGCGGCGGTCAGATATTCAGGATCGATGTTGGTGGGGGCAATCCGGTTCAATTGACGTCCGGTGTAGGCGGTGACAATCCGAGTATTTCGGTTGACAGCAAATGGGTGCTTTATTCGGCCTTTATTGACGGCAAACCCGTGATCGTCAGAATGCCGATCGATGGTGGTGAACCTCAAAGGCTATTCGACGGCCTGGCGACAGAGCCAAGCTATTCTCACGACGGGAAATATCTTGCGTGTTTCGTTATGGATGAAAAGACCCAGCGCTGGAACCGGATCGCGATCGTGCCTGCGGACGGAGGCGAGGCGATCAAAATCCTTGAAGCTCCGCCATCTCTCAACGTCAGCAGCGGCCCCAGATGGACACCTGATGGAAAAGGTATCGCCTACCTTGCATCCCGCGGAGAGAAGACTGATATGTGGGTCCAGCCGATCGACGGCGGTAAACCGAAGCAACTCACAAACTTTGACCCGCCCACGATCGTTCGCCGTGAATACTCACGCGACGGCAAACAGATCGCGATCGTCCGCGGCGAGGCAACGTCAAACGCTGTTTTGATCACGGGTTTTAGATAGAGATACGTATTTATGAAACGATGCCCAGAATGCAGACGCGATTATTACGACGACACGCTGTTGTATTGTCTTGACGACGGAAATGCTTTGCTCGAAGGCCCGGCGTCGATGGACGAACCGAAGACGGCGATCATGTCAGAACCGGGAGCGATAGCGACTGGGTTCCCGACTAGTGAGGCTCCAACACGCGCGCAGATACACACGGCTGAGGAAACTGCGGTCTTGCCTTCGGACGTTGCAGATGCACCAAACGCAAGAAGCTTTGACAAGCGTCTGCTTTTCGTTCCGTTAGCCCTGGTCGTTATCATTCTTGGCGGATTTTTTGGGTATCGATATGTCACTCCTGCCAAACAGATCAATTCCATCGCGGTGATGCCGTTTGAGAATAGGAATTCGGATGCCGACACAGATTATTTATCCGACGGTTTGGCGGAATCGCTGATCTTTCGCCTGACGCAGATTCCTGATCTGCGGGTCAGCCCGACGAGTTCGGTGATGCGTTACAAGGGGAAGGAGACCGATGTTGCCAAGATCGCCAACGAACTTGGCGTAGATGCGGTGATGACCGGACGCCTTACCAAGCGGGGCGACAATCTGAACATCACGGTCGAGCTGGTGGATGCCCGCACCAACAAGTCGCTGTGGGGCGAGCAGTATGAACGGAAACTGTCGGAATTGCTGACCACCCAACGCGAGATAGTCGCCGAGATCGTGGGCAAACTGCAATTAAAACTGTCGGGCGAAAGTGAGCAAAAGCTTGCGAAGAAATACACCGACAACTCGGAAGCTTATCAGCTATATCTGCAGGGTCGTTACCATTGGAACAAACGAGATGCGAAAGAATTTGAAAAGGCGGTCGAGTTTTTCAAACAGGCCATCGAAAAAGACCCGAACTATGCGCTGGCTTACACCGGCTTAGCCGATACTTATAGCTTGTTTCCTCGTTGGGGCGAAGTCAGGCCAAAGGACTATTTGCCGCAAGCTAAGCAGGCGGCTCTCAAGGCTCTCGAGCTTGACCCGAACTTGGCCGAAGCACATACGTCTCTGGCATCGATCATTCTTACTTATGAGTATGACTTTGCAGGAGCCGAAAAGTCCTTCAAACGGGCGATCGAACTCGATCCTAATTACGCGACGGCTCATCAATGGTATGGGAACTCTTTAATGGCGATCGGCAGAAGCGACGAGGCGATCAAGCAACTTACAAAAGCCGTCGAGCTCGACCCGTTTTCAATGATCATTAACAGGGAGTTGGCTATTGGTCTCTTCGCCGCCAATCGATTTGACGAAGCTTTGTTGCAGAACAAGAAACTTAATGAGCTATTTCCCGATGAAGCACGTTTTCATTTTGTTAACGGTCAAGTTTATGCCGCTCAGGGCAAATATGACGAAGCTGTCGAAGAATATCTTCTTAGTTTGAAGGCAAATAATGATTTCAAACCCGAGAACATTACGAAATTAAAAGAAGCTTACGAAAAAGGCGGCTGGGATGGCTACGGGCGAGTGAATCAGGAAATACGCCTCAAAGACCTGAGTGCCAAACAGGCAAAAGACCCAGACGGATACGTTAATCCAATGGGTTTTGCCAACGCATATGCTTGGGGTAAAGACAAAGATAAGACGATCGAATATCTGAACAAAGCATATGACGAGCGTGAAAGGGGGTTGGTCGAAATAAAGGCCAATAAAATTTGGGACTTCGTGCGAGACGACCCGCGATTTAAGGAATTGGTCAAGAAAGTCGGGTTTCCCGAATAGAAAATAGTTATGAAACGATTCCCTGAATGATGATGAAATTTGAATTGAGCGGCAAAGAGAGGCGGCAGTTTTTGGCGAAGACGCGGGAGTTTGCGGATGCTCAGGGCGAAAATCATTACGTCGCTCTTGGCCGCACCGTTCAACAGCTTGGCAGCTTTCTTCTCAAATTCTGCGACCTCACCGACAAGGAAAGAGAAGATATCCAATACACACTCGAACAACACGACCGCGACCAGAACCGGAAATATTAACCGCTTGCCAAGCCAAACGGTTAATGCTACATTTGCCTACACATTCGAGGAAATAATATGGAAGAACTAGCCTTTGAAGTACAGGGTTCTGCCCCTGAACCTTACAAAGTAACTTTTACTCGCCGATCGCAAGACAATCTATCTGCTTATTGCACATGTGCAGCAGGGGCAAACGGTCAATACTGCAAGCACCGACTAGCGATACTTGGCGGAGATGCGTCCGGAATTATAAGTCCGAACAGCGGCGAAGCAAAAATAGCCCAATCATGGTTACCAGGAACAGATGTCGAAAAGGCTTTGCTCAAATTACGGGAACTTGAGTTGGCGGCAGCAAGAATCAAGAATGAAATAACTTCCGCAAAAAAAGAAGTAGCTGCAGCGATGCGATCCTAATTTTGAAAATATGCAGCAATGAAGATGAAGGAGTTTTTCATTGAAGAAATTGATCGGTGCTCTAGTTTGACTCATCTTTCAGGGTCATTAATGAGCGTCCTTATTGAATGTAAGATCGACTTCGCTAACGACACCGTAGCTCTTTATGTAGAGCGTGCTCTAGTTGAGAAACTACGCGGAAATCGTATTGAAATACGGTTGAACGAACATTCACCTCCCCATTTCCATGTGGTTGGCGCTGATTACGACGCCAGTTTTAAGATTGAAAATTGCGAACATCTCAATGGTAATATTTCGGCGCGCGATCTTCGTTACATTCGTTACTGGTTCTTTGAGATGGGTGCAAAGAAAAAACTCATCGAATTCTGGAATAGCTCGCGACCGTCAAACTGTCCGGTAGGTCCGATTGTTTAAGTTGTTAGAACAAACGATATCTTGGCCGAATTTAGAGTTGATTTATGTATTCGATAAAAGGACGGCGGGGAGCCGTCCTTTTCTTTGTTGGCGATTATGCGTCGTTATCGTCGTCTGGTGTTGGCGTCGGTGGTTTGGCTTTTTGGGGCGCGCGTTCTACGTGGCTGGCGCTGTTCCAGGCGGCGCGTTTGCCGGGGTTGTTGGCGTAGAGGTTTTGCATGACGGCGTCGCAGATGCGGAGGGCGATCATTCCTCGTCGGACGGATTCGCCGATCTCGGCGGTGGCGGCGACGCGATTATCGATTGCCGTAACGGGGGCCGTGAACGATGCTTCGAAGGCATTTGCGGCATCGCTAAGACGGTCAATGAAATCATTGGCTAAACCGTAATTGATGAAGTCGCCTTCGTGCGTGGGAAGGATGAGCAGCCAGGCGCGGGCCGTGTTGAGCATGTCCACATCGGTCTTGTTTTTGGGGAAAGAAAATAGCTCGGTGATGCCGTCAAACTCGTACTCCATCATCCGCGCCGTGCGGGCGATAGGTTCCATCTCTTCGACGAGGTTTTCGCGAGCCGTGCCTTTTGATTCAAACGCCGCTCCGGCAGCGGCGTCGCTGGCCGACTGATCGACACCGATATCGTCCAGCAAAGTCACTTCCGCGATGATCTTGTCCATGTTGATCTTTTGAATGGATAGGTTTGGAAAATCGGCCGCGTTGTCGAGAGAAAACTGCTTGACCCTCTCAAAAGCCTCTAATCGTCGTCTTTCTGAATCTTTCATAATTTTTTCTCCTTAAAATCGTAAAAAGTTAATATTATGCGGTGGAAGTTTCAGATAACTTCAAATTGTAAGGTAAAACTGTCGCGATAGCGTGATAGATGAAGCGTACACGAAATATGCGAAACTTTTTAAAGTTATCAGCTCCGTTCGCCTGTTTTTTGTGTCGGTAACGTTAAATCTGCTCCGGTAGCGTGAAATCTGCTCCGGTAACAAATTATTTACAACTTCCAGCCATTATTTGCAACTTTCACGCTTTATTTGCGGCGTCCGAAAAATATCTGGCAGTTCGAACGTAAAGGCTTTTTAATTTATATTATAGAACGGTAACAACCACTAATTTCTAAAACTGCGGCGGAATGATCGGGGTAAATATTTATGACCGAAACTGTCCAACACGATGACGGACGCGTTGAGTTAAATGCTGACGCGTTAAAAGATATCGAATCTTCGCCTTTGTATAACGAAGACCTCGCTCCGGTGCCTGTCGCCAAGCGCAATTGGACGACGTACAACTACGCGGCGCTTTGGATCTCGATGGCGCATTGCATACCGACTTATATGATGGCGTCGGGGTTGATCTCGGCGGGTATGAACTGGTGGCAGGCTTTGTTCACTATTTTGCTCGGCAACATCATTGTCCTCGCGCCCATCTTGCTCAATTCGCACCCCGGAACAAAGTACGGAATTCCCTTTCCGGTTTTCGCTCGTGCGGCTTATGGAACGATGGGCTCGAACGTGCCTGCGTTGATGAGGGCAATTGTCGCGTGCGGCTGGTTCGGTATTCAAGCCTGGATCGGCGGACAGGCTTTGCAGACTTTTTTCGCGGCGTTCATTCCCGGTTGGGCGACTTTGCTCGGCGGGCCGATCGGAGGACACACGCCGACGGAATGGCTCTCGTTCATGATCTTTTGGGGCATGAACATCGCCATTATTTACAAGGGAATGGACCTGCTGCGGATCGTCGAAAATTGGGCCGCGCCCTATGTTTTGGTGATGACAGGCATTTTGCTCGCGTGGATATTGTATCAAGCGGGCGGCGTAGGTTTCTTGCTCAATGAACCCGGCAAGTTTCAGACGTTTGGCGAATTTTGGCCGATATTTATTCCATCGTTGACGGCGATGATCGGTTTTTGGGCGACGCTTTCGCTCAACATGCCGGACTTTACGCGATTTGGTAAGAGTCAGAAGGAACAGGTCGTCGGGCAGACAGTCGCTTTGCCGACTACTATGGTAGTTTTTGCGGCGATGGGCATTTTAATAACGTCGGCGGCGTTAATAGTCTTTCCAGATATGAACAAGGCAGACGCTTGGGACCCTGTTAAACTTGTCGGACAATTCTCTCAGCCGATAGTCGTCGCTATTTCGATGTTCACGGTTGTTGTTGCAACCTTATCAGTAAATATCGCGGCAAACGTAGTCTCACCCGCAAATGATTTTGCCAACGCGTTCCCAAAACTGATCTCATTTCGCACCGGCGGCCTGATCACAGGGATCATCGGCATTTTGATGATGCCTTGGAAATTACTCGCCGATCCAAGCGGTTACATTTTTGGCTGGCTGGTTGGGTATTCTGGCGGTTTAGGATCGATAGCAGGCGTTTTGATCGCGGATTATTGGCTTGTCCGTAACAAAAACCTGAATCTTGGCGATCTTTACCGCAGCAAAGGAATTTACGGCGGCTGGAATTGGAGTGCGGTAATTGCAACGCTTCTGGGTTGCTTTTTTGCGTGGATAGGGTTGATAATTCCAATACTTCGACCGTTATACGATTATGCGTGGTTTGTTGGATTCGGTGTCGCGTTTGTCGTGCACTGGGCGTTGATGGCGGCGATCCCGCCGACAGAAAAAAATAATGAAATACGAGAGAGTTAAGAATTTTTACAACGGCGAATTTGTGGAAAGTACATCCGCAAATGATTTTGATGTCACGTCGCCGCTGGACGGCAACCTGTTGGCGACGGTTCCGATGTCAACGCCGGATGAATTGGAAAGGGCTGTAAGATCGGCGAAAAAGGCTTTTGAAAGCTGGAGCAAGCTGCCGATAAAGGAACGTGTGCAGGTATTTTTCCGCTACCGCTATTTGCTAGAGAAACACTCGGATGAGCTTGCCGCTTTGGTCTCTGAGGAAAACGGCAAGACCATTGACGAAGCTCGTGCCGAGGTCGATAAGAGCATCGAGCTTACTGAATTTGCCTGTTCGATGCCGCAGCTTATTTCCGGCGAGATCATGGAAGTCAGCCGCGGCGTCGAGTGTCGAACCGAGCATTTCCCTGTCGGCGTGGTTGCTTCGATCGTGCCGTTCAATTTCCCCTTGATGGTGCCAAATTGGACGATGCCGAACGCTCTTGTGCTCGGCAACACAATGATAATGAAGCCATCCGAACTCGTGCCGCTTTCCTGTGAGCGAATGGCCGAGCTATTAAAAGAAGCAGGTTTGCCCGACGGTGTTTTCAACATCGTCAACGGTGGCAAAGAGATCGTCGAAGGCATCTGTTCTCACAAAGATATCGAGGCGGTCAGTTTTGTCGGCTCGACGAAGGTTGCAAAGCTCGTTTATCAGCAGAGCACACATCATCTAAAACGCTGCATCGCTCTCGGTGGTGCAAAAAATCATCTCTTCGTTCTACCGGATGCAAATCCGGCGATGACTGCCTCGAATGTTACGGCTTCGATGTCAGGCTGTGCCGGACAACGCTGCATGGCCGCATCAGCGATGCTCGCTGTCGGCAATGTCGATCCGATCATCGATCAGATCGTCGCCGAAGCACGCAAGATCGTTCCCGGCAAAAATCTCGGCGCCGTGATCTCAAAAGCCGCAAAAACGCGCATCGAAGATTACATTTCCGAAGCCGAACGCAACGGAGCGAAGATCCTCGTTGACGGACGCGGTGCGGTCGTCGAAGGCAAAGAAAACGGAACCTACGTCGGGCCGACTGTCATCGACTTTGTTAAACCTGACATGTCGGTTGCGACCGAAGAGATATTTGGCCCGGTCATTTCGATCATGCGGACAGATACGCTCGACGAAGCGATCAAGATCGAGAACGAAAATCCTTACGGCAACGCTGCAGCGGTCTTCACGCAAAGCGGCGGCCTGGCGAGATACGTCATGGAACACGCCAGTGCCGGAATGGTCGGCGTCAACATCGGTGTACCAGTGCCGCGTGAACCGTTCTCTTTCGGAGGCTGGAATGAATCGCGTTTCGGTGCGAACGATATCACGGGACGCAGCTCGATCGAGTTTTGGACAAAGTTAAAGAAAACAACAACCAAATGGAACCCCGAGGCGGGTGTAAACTGGATGTCTTAAATCTATGTCAAGAATAATCAAATGTGGACTAATACAGGCGCATAACGCGGCACCGACCGATGCTCCGATAGAGGAAATAAGGAAAGCAAATATTGACCATCAAATGACGATGGTTGAGGATGCGGCTAAGCAGGGCGTTCAGATGCTTTGCTTTCAAGAGGTTTTCACGATGCCGTATTTCTGTGCTGAACAGCAGACGCGTTGGTACGAAGCTGTCGAACGCATTCCTGACGGCCCGACGGTTAAGCTGATGCAGGATGTAGCTAAGCAGTTCGGCATGGTGATCATCGTTCCGATCTATGAGGAAGAGCAGACGGGCGTTTATTACAACACCGCTGCAGTGATCGACGCCGACGGCAAATATCTCGGTAAATATCGCAAAACGCATATCCCGCACGTCAATCCCGGCTTTTGGGAAAAGTTCTATTTCAAGCCCGGCAATCTTGGCTACCCGTGTTTTGATACGGCGTTTGCGCGGATCGGCGTCTATATATGTTATGACCGACACTTTCCCGAGGGAGCTCGATGTCTTGGTTTGAATGGAGCTGAGATTATCTTTAACCCATCGGCAACTGTCGCCGGGCTTTCGGAATATCTTTGGAAGCTCGAACAGCCTGCACACGCGGTTGCGAACGGCTATTTTGTCGGAGCGATCAATCGTGTCGGCACAGAGGCACCTTGGAACATTGGCGAATTCTACGGGCAAAGCTATTTTTGTGACCCGCGCGGCCAGATAATCGCCGAGGGCTCCCGCGATCAGGACGAACTCGTCGTCGCCGACCTCGATATGGACAAGATCCGCGAGGTGCGAAATACTTGGCAGTTCTTTAGAGACCGCAGGCCGGATGCTTACGGGCCGATCGTAGCGGATTAATGAAGATTGCACCACAGAGGCACAGAGAACACAGAGATATGCTGTTTTTTGAAAAACTCTGTGCTCTCCGTGACTCTGTGGTGAATAACTCTTATGGCAAATGACTATTGCTCACCGCTCGATATAACACAGATCGAGCAAAATTTTTCGGAGATCAATCCGGCCTTGACGACGGTAGAAGCTTTGCATGAGGCGAATCGCTGTCTGTATTGCTATGACGCTCCGTGCACGCATGCTTGTCCGACGCATATTGACGTACCCTCGTTTATCAAGAAGATCGCGAGCGGCAATTTGCACGGCTCGGCTCGTGTGATCTTTGATGCAAATCCAATAGGTGCTAGTTGCGCTCGCGTCTGCCCAGTCGAGGTCCTTTGCGAAGGTGCCTGTGTCGAAAAGACTTTGCTCGATAAGCCTATTGAAATTGGACGGCTTCAGCGATACGCGACCGATCATGCGATGTCGAGCGGCCGTCAGATATATACGAAGGGTGAGTCGAACGGCAAGTCGGTTGGTATCGTCGGCTCTGGCCCTGCGGGCTTGTCGTGTGCGTCGTATCTTGCACGGTTGGGTTACTACGTGACGGTTTATGAGAAACGAGCACAGGCCGGAGGCCTCGACACCTACGGGATGGCGGAATACAAGATGCCACAGTCCGTTAGCCTAAGCGAGGTCGAACACGTCGAGAAAATGGGCGTGAAGTTTCTTCTCAATACTGAAATAACCGCGATGGATGACTTGCATTCGAAACATGATGCAATTTTTCTCGCGACCGGCCTCGGCGAAACCAATAAACTCAATATTCCCGGCGAAGAACTCGATGGCGTTTACGACGCCCTTCATTTTATTGAAAAAATAAAGAGCCGCGATTGGAAAACCGTTCCCCTCGGCAAAAACGTTTTAGTTATTGGTGCAGGCAACACCGCCATCGATGCCGTGACGCAGGCAAAGCGCCTCGGTGCCGAAAAAGTGACCATGGTCTACCGCCGCACTGAAAAAGACGCTCCGGCATACGATTACGAGATGGAACTAGCTCGCAAAGACGGCATCGAATTTTCGTGGCAGACCAAACCGATCGCGATCACAGGTGTCGGACACATAAACGCCTTGCTGTGTGCAAGACCTGACGGAACTGAGTTTGAGATCAAGTGCGACATGGTCATCAAAGCCATCGGCCAACAGAAAATGGCATCATTCTTCTCAGATGTAGCCGGAGTCGAAGTGGATGAAAAAGGTCGCGTTGTCATTAATGACCAGATGCAGACGTCGAATCCAAAGATATTCTCCGGCGGCGACTGTGCAAACGGCGGAAAGGAAGCGGTTGACGCTTCACAAATGGGAAAACTCGGTGCGATGAGTATTCATGAGTCACTGTCGGGTGAAAAGGTCGAGTTCGCGGGAGCCGTACTTCGCGATCCGCCAAAGGCGCCAGTCGACACTGTCCCACATTAATTTTATGGCTGATCTAAGTATTAATTTTGCAGGAATTAAATCACCCAATCCGTTTTGGCTCGCAAGCGCGCCGCCTACTAATATGGGTTCGATGGTAGAGCGGGCTTTTGACGCTGGTTGGGGCGGGGCGGTTTGGAAAACGCTTGGCGAGCCTATTACCAACGTCTCGTCGCGGCTGGCAGGACTCGATTCGGGCACGAATCGGCTTATCGGCCTTAACAACATCGAGTTGATCACTGACCGTTCGCTCGATGTCAATCTCAAAGAGATCGCCGCCTGTAAAAAGAAATATCCGAACCACGCCGTGATCGCTTCTTTAATGGTCGAGTCAAAAAAAGAAGCGTGGCAGGAGATAACTAAGAAAACTCAAGATACGGGCTGCGATGGTTTTGAGCTTAATTTTGGCTGTCCGCACGGAATGTCGGAGCGTGGAATGGGCGCGGCGATGGGACAGGTTCCCGAGTACACGTGCATGGTCACGGAATGGGTCAAGGAAGTTTCCAACATTCCGGTGATAGTTAAACTCACTCCAAATGTCACACATATCGTGCCGCCGGGACACGCTGCTCAACGCGGCGGAGCGGATGCGGTTTCGCTGATCAACACGATCAATTCGGTCATCGGCGTTGATATCGATACGATGATCCCTTATCCGAATGTCAACGGCATGGCTGCTCACGGTGGTTATTGCGGCACGGCGGTCAAACCGATCGCTCTGAACATGGTTTCCGAGCTTGCACGCGATGAAGAATTCAATATTCCGATCAGCGGCATCGGCGGTATCAATACTTGGCGCGACGCGGTCGAATTTATGCTGCTTGGCGCCGGAAATGTTCAGGTTTGCACTGCAGTGATGCATTACGGCTATCGTATCGTCGAGGATATGATCGACGGGCTGAATAACTATCTCGTCGACAAAGGCTTTGCTTCCGTCAATGACATTGTCGGCAAATCGGTCGGCCGCATGACCGATTGGGGAAATCTCGATCTGAACTACGATGTTAAGGCCCGCGTCAACAAAGAGAAGTGTATTCAATGTAATCTCTGCTACGTCGCTTGCGAAGACGGTGCTCACCAGAGCTTTGTCTTCGAGGAAGTTGACGGCAAAAAATATCCGCTTGTCATCGAAAAAGAATGCGTCGGATGCAATCTATGTTATCTAGTCTGCCCTTCGCCCGGAGCCATCGAAATGGTCCGCGTCGACGCCGGCGGCCCAACCCAAAGCTGGCGTGAGCGAATGGGAGAACATTAATGAAAAGTCCTAGATCAATTCTAAACTTTACGGTGCTTGTAGCGACAACGATACTTGCATTTGGATCGTTCGCATCCTTTGCACAAAAAACAAAATCAACCGGACCTAAATTCGATACAATAGACTTTGCAAAGAAATCGGAACTTGCTCAATGGCTTGTCGAATACGATGAAGTTGCGTGGAAAACTACCGACGTCCTAATGACTGAGGACAAAGCGGAAATTGCGAAGCTAGGAGGCGCATGGTTTTGTTTTCAGGATGGCAAAAAACTTTGGCACGCAGTCTATGGTAAGCTTGCGAACGATAAATATGACCTCGTCTTTCACTACTTATTCGACTCCACCGGGAAGATTACGAAGACTACTGAAAAGACAGAGCAAGATTTTCTGAATACCCATGCAAAAGCTCTGGCGACCGCTGGAGCAGCGCTGACGGCAAAAATAGGACCAAACTCCCCGACCTTCAATCAATATATTCGACTGAATGCCGATAAGACTTTTGATGTTTGGTTATTCCCCGCGTTTCAGACCAACGGTGTTGCTCTCTATGGTATGGAAGGGATTTATCACATCGACCCTACTGGTAGCAAAATTATTGCGGATAAAAGATACCTCCAAAAGGGCTTACGAGGATTCAAGACCACACCTCCACGTGAGATCTGGTTAGATTATCGTGAAATTGAGAAACCGACGTTAGGATCAGTCTTTTTTGTTTGGTATTACAAGACCTATTTCACAGATATCTATATCGATAATTCAAAAAGCACAAGTACCGTCATTAAAGCCGGGGAAAATGGGTACATGTGGGTTAATGTTGAAAAAGACGATAAGAAAGAGGCTAAACCCAAGTAGAACAGTCGAAAACATTCTCTGCCGTTCTTCAATACGCGACGCGAAATTAATGCAAATCCGCAGTGCAAAAGACGATGACGCTCTCGACATAGCGTATATCTACAATTATTACATCGCTACTTCTCATGCGACGTTTGAGATCGAGCCTATTGACGAGGCTGAGATGCTCAGGCGGATCGAAGAGTGTTGGTATTCCGGTTATCCGTTCCTTGTGTGTGAGGAGAACGATGAGATCGTCGGCTACGCTTATGGACGACGTTTTCGTGTCCGGCAGGCCTATTTACATTCCGTCGAAGTTACAGTGTATGTTCGGCCCGGACACACGGAGCGCGGCATAGGCAAGCTACTTTACGAGAAGTTGTTTGATGAAATAAGGAAAGGCGATTTTCATGCGATCATTGGCGGCATTTCCCTTCCGAACGACGCAAGCATAAAGCTCCACGAAAATTTTGGCTTCGAAAAGGTCGCCCATTTTCGCGAGGTCGGTCGCAAGTTCGACCGTTGGATAGATGTAGGCTATTGGCAGCTTATCCTCAACTAAACGTCAGGTTTTCGCTCTCATTTCCCTTCTCAATATGTCATTCTGACCGACCCTTGATTCAGTCCGTGAATGATTTTCTTTCATATTGCGTTAAACATTGCAAAAAAGTGTTGACATAGTTTGTTCATTCCTGTACTTTTGTAACTGTAGCGACCGAAAGGCCCGCGCACCCATCGCCACCAAATGCGGCAAAGTTTTCTAAAAACAATATGTTCCGATGATCACTCTGTGATCTAAACATCCGAAAAGTGCAGGTTTTGAGTACATCTCAGAAATGACCTTCACGCAAGCACATCCTCGTCTTTTCCGGTTTATCTAACGGTGGCAACCGATCCTCAAATCAAAAACCTGTAAATTCGGATGGGAACATATTAAGAAAACTTTTTCGACATAAGAAAAGCGTTCTGCAAAAAGGAGCAAAAAATAATGTTCGGTAAAAAGAAAAGCGTTGCTGGTTTAGACATCGGTTCCAGCTCGATAAAAATGGTCGAGCTTGAAGGCAAGATGAATAACCTGAACTTAGTAAGCCTCGGCTATGAAAATCTACCCGGCGATACGATCATCGACGGCCAGATCATGGAGCTTAATGTCGTTTCGGATGTTATCCGCAGCGTTTGCAGCAATCATGATGTGCACGCAGACAATGTCGTTACCGGCGTCAGCGGCCATTCGGTGATCATAAAGAACATCGTTCTGCCAGCAATGAGCAAAGAGGAATTAGAAGAATCTATCGACTGGCACGCTGAGGAACATATTCCTTATGATCTGGCAGATGTCAGCCTGGATTATCAGGTCACATCGGAAACGTCAGATTCTACTCATGTTTTGATCGCAGCCTGCAAGAGCGAGCGCATAGACAATATAAAGCAGGCGATCCAGCTCGCCGGCAAGACCGCGGTCGTGATCGATGTCGATACATTTGCTCTGCAGAATTGCTACGAAGTTAATTACAATCCGACCGAGAATGATGTCGTAACACTTCTCAACATCGGAGCCTCGACGATGAATGTCAATATTGTAAAGGGCAACCGCTCTTTGTTCACACGCGACATCACAGTTGGAGGCAGCCAGTTTACGGATGTTCTACAGCGAAGCCTTGGCCTTAACTTCCAACAGGCCGAAGCGGTCAAACGCGGTGTCACCGATGCCGTCGAAGGTATCGAGGAAAAATCGATCGAGCCGCTAATGAACAACGTGACAGAGATCGTCGCTATGGAGATCCAGAAGACCTTCGATTTCTATCGTGCAACGACCGAGGACAACGAAACCGTTGTACAAAAGATCCTTATTTCAGGCGGCGGTTCGAAGCTTGTCGGCCTTGCTCAGGAACTCTCAGAAAGGCTTGAGCTAACGGTCGAGGTGCTCGATCCTTTCCGCAACATTAATGTTGACTCAAAGAAGTTTGACCCTGATTACCTTAGCGAGATCGTGCCTGAAATGGCGGTAGCCGTCGGATTGGCAGTAAGGGGAGTGTAAGAAAGATGATTAAGATCAATCTAATAAATTCTGTTACAGAAAGACAAAGCGGCACAGTTGTAGCTGTCGATCGCAAAATATCGAGCGGTAGTTCACGCTTTCTTCTCCTCTCCGTCGTGGTGGGCTTCCTGCTCGCGGCGGTCATCGGATGGGACGTGATCAGCACCCAGATGGCAAAAACCGAAGCCGAACGTCAACTCGACGAGCAAAAGCGCATCCAGGCTGAGCTTGAGGTCGTGATGAACGAACAGCGAGAGTTGGAGCAAAAGATCGCCAACATCGACTCCCGTATTGAGGCCATTAAGAAGCTGCGAGCTTCGCAAGCCGGCCCGAGTGCGGTACTTGAAGCGATGCGTGAACGCATAGCAATGGTTCCGGGACTTTATCTGGAAAGCGTCGAGCAGGCCGGTGAAGGATTGGTTATCAAAGGCAGTTCGCCCGATGAATCACAGGTCACGCAGTTTGGACGCAGTCTTGAATTTTCAAACGGGCTGTTCTCTAACCTGAATATCGAGACCGTTCGAAACGAGATCGTTAACCAAAACGCTCCGGTCAAAGCAAATGCAACCGGTGAACCACCAAAGGTCGGGATCGTTAATTTCACGATCAAATGTGCCTACACGCCCTCTAAGGCTGCCGGCGCCGACAACGGAAATCCGACGACCGCGTCTGCACAGTCACCTGCTGCTCCCGCTCAGCCGGTCCAAGTCGCTAAGAACTGATCCTTACGAAACAGCGAATAAGAAGGAAAAACCACAATGTTTGAGAAAATCAAAAATCTACAATGGCACTATCACCTGTTGATCCTCGTCTGCATGGCAGCGCTTGTTTACGGAAGCGTCTGGTATTTTGTGACGAGCGAGACACGAGCCGAGATCGCAGCTTTGAATGAAGAGATCTCACAGCTTCTGGCAAAGAATGAGTCGGCTCGCATCGCGACTCAACGCATCAACGAATTTCGAGAGATGTACGCCAGCAAGGCTGAGGAATACGAAGAACTCAAAGTTCTACTCCCGGAACAACGTGAGATCACTAACGTTCTTCAGGGCTTGCAGGACACTGCTAACAACAGCCGCATGGTGGTAATGAGGTTTGCTCCGCGTAGTGACGATACGCAGCAGGATTCGATCATGGCCAAGCCGGTCGAGGTCGAGGTGGACAGTAATTTCACCAATCTGCGTGCATTCTATGACCGTATTGCAAAACTTCCCCGTATCGTGTCCGTTACGGATTTTAAGATCAACCAGCTCGAAAAGCAGACTGACGCCAAAACGCTGCACGCTTCATTTCTGCTAACGGCTTACTATGCCGCTCCGACAGACCTGAATGCCAAACCCGCCCAGCCCGGCGCACCAGGAGCTCCGGGAGCACCTGCAGGTGGCCAGCCCGCTGCTCCTCCGGCTCAGACTGCAGCCAAATAGATCGAACCCGATTGAATAGCCTTTCGAAAAGAGAGAAAAAAGCCATGATCAACATATCGACAATAAAACGCTTCGCAAGCCTCACGGCAGCAGCCGCCGCTCTGGTAATCATCAGCGGCAGTTATTCGCTGGTTCACGCACAGCGTGATCCGTTTCAAAAGCCGGGCTTTATGAAGCCAAAGGTACAGGCACCGGTTAAAACTGGTACAGGAGCCGCAGGTACAACCGCTGCAAATTATGGTGCTCCGGGAATTGAGTCGCGGATAGCTTATTTCAAGCAGATCCGCGAGGCCGCCGCTGCCAACGGTGCCCCGCTTCCAAAAGTGACGAGCGTCCTGACGCTTAACGAAATGGCAGTAACCGGCATTTTCAAGACACCGCGTGGTTATGCCGCGATGGTTGAAGCAACGCCTATCAAACTTTCCTACACGATATATCCAGGCGAAAAGTTCTTTGACGGCCAGCTTGTAGCGGTCGAAGAGAACCGGCTTGTATTTCGCAGGGTGACAAAGGTCGGAGCGGGCAAATTTGTCGCGACAGTAGAAAATAAGGCTCTAAAGGAATATTCGACAAAGGCGCAGATCCAAGGTACCGCCCCGACGGAATCAACTTCGAGACCCGTCGAAACGGCGAGCAATATGCCTGTCGAAAACCCGGCGGCCAAAACCGGCAAATCGAACGGCAAGGACGCAAAGCCATCGTCAAACCCTTTCCTCTCGCCGCTTGACGAGATGAACAACCAACCTGCCGCTCCTGAAACGGACAAGGCAAAGAAAAATACCAAGAAACCGGCCAAGGTCGCCAGGAATAAATAAGTTCTCACCCACACAAATTGTAAGATCGCTGTCCCCAGAGATCTATTCGAATCAGATACGGAGGAAACATGAATTCTCTTAGCAAATTAGGCGAAACGGTCAGAAAGATCGTGATCGCATTAGGATTACTTAGCACACTTACCGTTGCGATCGCCGCCCAAAAGGTCGTCGAACCACAATCGCAAGGCAAGATGTACGGCGAGCCGGGATTTCGCGGCGAAGCCATTAATCTAAATGTCGTAAACGCAGATGTTCGCGATATTCTCAGCTACATTACAGATCAATACGGCATCAACTTTGTGATCGACAAGTCGGTCAGAGATGTACCGGTAACAGTTAAGGTCAACGAAGTACCCTGGAATGTTGCCCTTGACTCGGTACTCCGATCACAAGGCTTGGCTGTTCAGGTCAACGGCAGCATCCTTAGAGTTGCTGATTCCGGCACGCTCGCAAGCGAACAAGCAGTTTTGCTCAAGGTCCGTGACGGCCAACTGGATAATTCCCCGCTCTACACCGAGTTCATTCGCTTGAATTACGCACGGGCAGAAGGAAAATTGCAGGACGTAGCCGGTACCGCAAATGAGCTTACTGCAGGAACTAACTCTAGCAGCCCTGTTGCGACTCTTTACGGTGATGTCAATTCAGTATTGAATGGATCGAAGCAGTCGGATGGGAAAGGTTTTACAAGCAGTGCTGATTCGGGCCTTTTAGGCATAATTCAGAAACGTATGTCGCGGCGCGGATCGATCGAGGTCGATCAACGCTCCAATACTCTCATCGTTACCGATGTAAGAGAAAATCTCGATGCTGTAAGGCAGCTCGTTGCATACCTCGATCAGCCTGAACCTCAGGTCGAGATTGAAGCACGCATCGTTGTTGCCTCGCGAAACTTCAGTCGTGATATCGGCGTTCAGATGTTCGCTATGTTAAACGGTGCGAACGGCAGCGGTATTCAGGGTGGAACCCTGCCCCCAAATCAGGGTACAGGTCCGGGAATACCTCCCGTCAAGACCCTCAATGGTTTGCCAGCGGGTTCTGGTCTACCATTGAACCCCGCAAACAATAGTTTGCTCTCGAGCATACCTAATACCGTAATTGGTTTGACGACCGGCATTTTTGGCACAGCCACGCTGAGTTCACTTATCACGCTTGGTGAGCAGAAAGGACAAGCAAAGATTATAGCCTCGCCAAGAATTACGACACTTAATAACCGTGCCGCAGAGATAAAGAGCGGCACAAAGATCCCAGTCACAACAATTCAGCCGGGCAGTACGGTCGGCGGCGCAATTATCGCAACAACAACCTATGTTGATGTTCCGCTGCGTCTCTCGATCACCCCACAGATTACAGATACGGGAATGATTATTCTCAGCGTAGTTGCAGAAAACAGCTCAACATCCAACATTATCGGAGGCGTGGCTCCTGCCATCAACACTCAGAGCATGAAGACCGAAGTCACCGTGCCCGACGGCGGAACGACAGTTGTCGGCGGTGTTTTGTTTGACGATGAACGAGAAAGCCAGGACCGCACACCCGGATTGGGCGGCATTCCTATCCTCGGAAATCTCTTCAAGCGTAAAGGCGTTCAGCGTAATACTAACGAGATACTATTCTTTATTACGCCACGCATTTCCCGACCGGACTATGCGACACCATCGCAGAATACCGTTCGCCCTAGTGGAACGATCATCCAGCCTGTGCCTCTCGGCAATCCGCCTTCAAATTCGAATCCGAATCCACCAGCGGACACCCAGACACAGCCGGTTATCTTCCAGTCACCTGGCCTTTCACGCCCCGAAGCAGTTCAGGCTGCACCGAGCAAGTAAGGTATAGTCAGTAAGAACTCAGTTTCTTCGTATCCAGCCCGTCACGCAATCGCCTGACGGGCTTTTTTACGTTTGCATGACGTTGGCTAAGCCAGATGCAAAAGCCCGCACGTCAGTAAGGGCGATACACTCAATATCGAATGTACCGAATCTTACAAACGTGCGGGCTTTTGCATTTTAGTATCTGAAAGCCGTCATCGTCGGCTTGTCTCCATTGGCCCCGAACTGGAATGCGATAAACGCTCCGTTCGAGCTGTTCTGCCGATACCAGTTACCTTCTGAAGGTCGGAAGACGGAGATGTCAGCCTTACCGTCGCCGTCAAAGTCGCCCGGTGCAGGTATGTCGTTAGCCAGCCCAAACACCTTGTAGTCGTAGACTGAATTCGAGCTATATTTCAAATACCAAATGCCGTCAGTCGGGCGATAGGCCGCGAGGTCGGTCTTGCCATCGCCGTCGTAGTCTGCGGGAGTGATAACGTCTGTTCCAAACCCGAACAACTCTCCGTAGATCGAGCCGTCGCCGCTGTTTATCCGATACCAAGCTCCGGTCGAAGGCCTGAACACGGCAATGTCCGATTTCCCATCACCGTCAAAGTCTCCGACTGTCGGTTTGTCTTCGGAGGCTCCGAACTGAATTCCAGTGTAAGAACCATCCGAACTATTCTGCCGATACCAAGTCCCCGTCGAAGGCCGGAACACAGAAATATCCGCCTTGCCGTCCTCATCGTAATCCGCCGGCGTCGGCAGGTCTTCCTCAAGGCCAAAGACATGATACTCGACCGTTCCACTGCCGCTGTTGAACACATACCAAATCCCCGTCGAAGGCCTGTAAACAGCAATATCAGTCTTCCCATCCCCATCATAATCCGCCGGAACGATCCTATCCGACCCAAACCCAAACAAAGTCCCATAAAGCCCCGCTTGCGTTTGATTCAGATACCACGCTCCCGTCGAAGGCCTGAATACCGAATTATCAGTCTTACCATCAGCGTCGTAATCAAAAGCCGCTCGCCCCAACGGCGTGTTGGTTGTGGTCGGCGTTGGCGTACTCGTCGCTGTTTCCGCCGGCGTATTCGTTGGCGTACTTGTCGGAGTTGCCGTCGCAGTCGGCGTTCCGCCAATCGCACCTGGTTCCGCAAGCGTCCAGTCTGTGATGGGCAAAAAGTCATTCAGACCTGTGAGTCGGTAAGAATTTGCCTGAGTGTCGATTACTCCTGCGGGCGATGTAAAACCATTCCTGTATCTTTGGATTACAAAGTTCGATTCGTTTGCGGTCTTAGGAATATCAGTCGGATCAAGATAGCTAAAAGTAATATTTGCAGAATCAATAAAGGGATGTCCGTAAACTTGCCAATGCCTCGAAAGAGCCTTGGTTGGATCATTCATATTCGGCTGAGCGGTTTCAACTGCCTTAACCGCCATGCCCAAAGGAAAATCATGGCCGGCCGTTACGTCTACCGTTATGGGTGAATAGCCGTTTGCGGTTCCTACGTCGAACGTAAATGCCTCATTCAAATTAACATCTCGCAAAAGGTAGCCGTCAATATAACCATTTACCCTAGTTACGGTACCTGGCACACGGAATTGAAACATCGGCTCTGGATTGACGATGGTAACAATACCGTTGATAAGTTTTAAATTCCAAGCGATCCACCCAGTAGTTACTGTCACTCCAACCGGATTGTCGATAGCAAGTGTATTGCCCGGAATCACAGCAACGACCCCAAAATTAGATAAGGTTTGATGAGCGGGCCCATTCAGGTTTATGGTTACTCCGGGAAAGGGAGCCTGAAACTCCAACCGGGAACCCTGCATCACCGTGATATCTCCCTTGATCGAATGACCGGGTGTTCCGGTTAGACTCGGGGCCAGTTTTCCGGCCTTAATCGTCAGGTTGTCCACCGTCCAGGCACTGGAACCGTACACAAAAATGTAGCCCGGAGAATAATTCATCTCAAAATTTGCATAGGAACGTCCAGAAAATGAAGGAACAATATCTCCCTGAAGACTAAACAGACTGCCTTCCTTAAACGCAACTACTGAGTTAGGCTCCGGAGCTCCAAACGGATCACTTCCTGAGATGCATATATAAGTGGAACCGGAGTCAAAAGTTACAGAATTCAAATTAGTAGTTCCAAATGGATTGCCTGCAAAACCTGCTTCCGCTGTAAAGACGGCCCCCTCGCCAAACGTCACCGAGCCTTCGCTAAGGGCTAATAACCTGTGATTAACCGCACCTGATGACGAAAACGTCATGGAACCACTAATAACCGCTGTAGCTCCGATAGTGAGATTTAAGGTAATCGCACTTGAGCCGTTGAAATTGAGAGCTGAGTTTTGCTCAACAGCCAAATCGAGACCGTTGGCGCCAATCATGGTCAAAACAGTCACCTTCGAAGACTGAAAATTCACAGTAGTATTGCCGGAAACAGTAAGTTGACCTATTGTCTGTGTCGGAATGTTTGTCGCCGTCGTTAATCCACTGGCATTGAACACTAGAATATCGTCGGACGCCGGATTTGTTCGTTCCGGCGTCCAACTTGAGGGTAATTGCCAATCGGCAATTGCTGTTTGATGCCAGGTATAAACTGCCGATGTTCCGCTCGTGAATACAGTCTCATTTAAACCTTCTTTACCGATACAGATACTAGAAGAAAAACAAAACGTTCCAATCCACACAATGATAAAAATCACCTGTCTACATCTTGCAAACATACTACAACAACTCCCTTTTCCGTTTATGACGTTTGCCAATCACTTAGTTTCGCACCCTTCTTCGCATGAACACTGCTCCCCGTGGCTTGGTCATGGCGCACAGCCGGTACTTGACGATGTAATGGTTATGGTGCCGAAATCGTAGTCGTGTAAATAACCACCGGCAGGAACCCATATTATGTCGTAGCTTCCTGGATTCCAGATGAAAGTGCATTTGGTTGAGCCAAACGACATAATGCCTGAAATTTTTAGATCATAGACAGAACCGTAAGGCAGAAATTCGTCTGGATTGTCACTAGAATAATAAATTGAAACGTACCCAATACCATTTGTTTTCTCTTTCCAAAAATATAGTCCGGGGGTATCAAAATTAGCGAGGGACGCAGTTGCATTTGCCAGTGGGGTAGTAGAGCCTCCTCCGCCTGGTATTTTCGCCAGAACAAATCCATGAACCCCATACGGAATGGAAGGGGGACTATTGAAAGGGCGAACCTGAACTCCGTTTGTGTGGTTGCTATTAGGACTATACGTTACAATGTCGCCACTTCCGTAGCAACTCGCTCCGCTGGAATTCAAGTAACCCACTCTGTAACCGCCGCCAGACAGAAAACCGGTTCCGTCGGAATTGTAATAGAAATTAAAGTTACCTGAGCCGTTGAGTGGCAAAGTGTAATTCAACCCGCCCTCAACTTCTGGGTAATCTTGGAGATTTGCATACGCTGGTGTTCCGCATGTCCAAGGCGTACCGGCTGGAGTCGGTGCAGTTCCGTAAATGCCGTAATTGGGAGTACTAGTTGCATTAGGACTAGGACCTATTTGAGCGTTAACGGGGGGGTAAACCATGTTAAACAGGTGATGGCTATTGCAAACAACATTTTTGAAATGTGTGCGTGTGAGTTTTTCATTTTTTTTGACACCCTTTTTGTTTAGGCTCGAGTGTGGACTCGAGGTCTGGGATAACTCGTCCGGGGGAAGAAGCTAAATAACAGCAGGTTCCGTGGGGGCGAAACAACATGTAACTACTAAAAAACACCTTCACTATATACCATCTATTTCTAATTGCAAAACGTAGTGAAAATTGAGAAATTAGCACTGATCATTTGACTAAGCAAAGCCTTCTGGCGACTTAAAGCGCCTGTGCTACACTAATTTGGAGGCAAAAAAGATGTTGCAAACAGTTGAGGCGGAAATAAAACCTGATGGATCGATCACCTTGCTCGAACCGATCGAGGTGAAGACCACGTCGAGGGCTTTGGTAACAGTGTTGGAAAACGGCAACGGGACAAAGTCAGGAAATGTCACGGCGGTGCTGGACTTTCTGCGTAGTAACCGTTTACCCGTCGAGGCGCGTCGAAGCCCAGAAGAAATGGAAGCTCAAATTGAGGAAAATCGCAACTCATGGGATTAGCGGAATCTTCGATCTTTCTGGATTCGTGTTTGGCGATCTATCTGGTTGAGGAAAACATTGCATTTGCTACCAAACTTGAAAGTGCGTTGGCAACAAGAGCGGACTCAAGGATTTGTATATCGCCGTTGACCCAGTTGGAATGTTTGGTAGTTCCCCTACGCGAGCACAATCAAGCCTTGATAGATAAGTTTGAAAATTGGTTTCGCATGGTGGATATTTTGCCGATGACTAGTGAGGTCTTTCGCAAAGCGGCTCAACTACGTGCGGATTTCACTTCTTTAAAAACTCCCGACGCTCTTCACCTGGCAACGGCTCTGCATCTCAACTGCGATGAATTCTGGACAAACGATCTCCGTTTGGACTCAGCCGCTCCGTCGCTCGTCAAAAATGTCTTGACTGGCTAGAATATTGCAGATCGTCAACGGCTGGACTCCTAGACATTTTAATTAGTACTTTAGCTGACAGCTTGTTTCTCTTCTTTGCGTCTTTGCGTCTTTGCGGGAAACTTCTTCCAATAAAGTCGCAAAAAAAATTAATACAGAGATCAACTCAAAATACTGCCGAAATTTCTGACGAAGTCAATGAAACTGATTCGGCAGAAACCTTGAGGTCAGTGGACGAAGACGATTTAGCTGAAGCGGCAAAAACAGTGAGATCCGTTGATGAGATGAGCGTTGGTGGATTCCAAAACGTCAGCGACGCTGGCGTTGCGGCTTGAAACTGGTCATTGCCAAATTGTCGCAAAATGACGCTCTCCATCGATGGCTTTTTGGCGGTCTCCGATGGCTTTTTGGGGTCTAAAGGTGGCTTTTTTGGGGGTCTCCGATGGCTTTTTGGAGCTTATTTCCCGTAAATCATTGAATAAACAGTAGTTATAAGCTTAAGATTGTAAAAAGGCCAAAAATTTCGCCCAAACCTCCCGAACCACCTGTCCCGACGCGAATATTGAGAAACATCTCAGAGACGCCCAAAACACAAGGGTTTCAAACCATACCGCTTGCATCTCCCGCCGGGAACACGCCAGAGATTGACCAAATGAGTGTTTAGGCGTAATATGTAAGTTTGCGGTTTATCGCATATCGCTTATATACGGCGAAGGAAGTGAGATTATGAAACCAGAAATACATCCGAATTATAACGAAATATCAGTCATCTGTGCCTGCGGGAGCACGTTTAAGACGCGTTCCACTATGGGCCAGGACCTGAATATAGAAATTTGCTCTGCATGTCATCCGTTTTTCACCGGCAAGCAGAAATTAGTCGATACGGCCGGACGCGTTGACCGCTTTAACAAGCGTTATGCACGCGGAGCAGCCGTCGTTGAGGCCGCAGAATAAGGTATTTGATCGATTGAGTTTACTTACTGACAGATATTAGCAAATAAAATCCGACGCCGACCCGAAAGCGCCGATCGCTAAAAGTGTGTTAATTCACGCCCGCGAAAGGTAAAATAAGGTTGGCGTCTTTTTTATTTTGGATTTTAGATTTTTGATTTTTGATTACCATCTATTTTGGCCCAAATACTATCTAATAAAGCACTATGAATAGTAGATCGACAGCACGAAAACTTAGATTTCTCCATACAATATTTGCCCTCGAACGCGACCTGATCGTCGGCGGACAGGCCGTTATGGAAGGCGTAATGATGCGCACACCGTCGGCGTACGCGATCGCTTGCCGCAAACAGGACGGCACCATCGTCTCGACCGCCGAAAAGCTGCCGAAATGGAGCGATAAATATAAGTGGCTCAACACGCCCGTACTTCGCGGCGGAGCAACGCTCATCCAATCGATGGCGCTCGGGGTCAAGGCATTGAATTTTTCGGCAAAGATATACGAAGAAGATCTAACTGCAAAAGAAGAGCTTGAAAAAGCAAAGGCCGGAGAGGTTCAGGCTGTGCTTGCCGATGGCACGACGGACGACAATTTTCTTAAAGCACCGGTAAAGGTCATCATGCCGGAAAAGGATAAGCAGCCATCAAAAGCGAAGGCCGCAGGACAATCTGCAACTGCGGTCGGTTCAATAATCTTTGCACTTGGATTTAATATTCTGCTGTTTATCGTGGCTCCGCTGATTCTGACAAATCTCCTGTTCATAAGCCTCGGATGGGCCGGAGCACCGACGTTGGCAGCGGGTGCCGGTTGGTTTGACACTGTAATGGCATATGTCTGGCGGATCAAACTCGACTCGCTGGGCACGTGGGTATTATTCAACCTGATAGACGGCATTATTCGCATGGTGTTTTTCATTATTATGATATTTTCGATGTCGTATTTGAAAGACATCCGCCGCGTGTTCGAATATCACGGTGCCGAGCACAAGACTGTATTTACTTGGGAGAAAGGCCTCGAACTGACTCCCGACAACGCAACTCTTCAAAAACGCCAGCATCCACGGTGCGGCACTTCGTTCCTGATGGTCGTGATGCTTGTCGCTATAGTTCTTTTTTCGGTGATAAATTTCGAGGCGATGTGGATGAACCTTTTGGTCCGTATCGCTCTGATGCCGCTCGTCGCGGGACTTTCGTATGAGGTCATTCGCTACGCCGCTAAAAAAGAATCGAGCGCGATCTTTAAGTTCATGACGATGCCGGGCCTTTGGTTACAAAATATCACAACCCAGGAACCCGACAAAGAGCAGCTCGAAGTCGCGATCAAAGCACTGGACGAATCGCTCAAATTGGAGCCAGTTTCGGCCTAAAGAAATTTAACCACAGAGGGCACAGAGATCACAGAGATAATAAATAGCTTTCTTTTTCCTCTGTGTTCTCTGTGGTGAAACGATTTATATGTTTGAGAAACTTGCACAAATTGAGAAAAGCTACGACGAGCTGACGGCGCAGATATCACAGCCTGAGTTTATGTCGGATATGTCGGTGTATGCGAAGTTGATGAAACAGCATCGCAGCCTTGGCGAGGTAGTCGAAAAATATCGCGAGGTCCGCAAGATGCAGGAGGCTCTAAAAGGTGCAAAAGACCTTCTTGATGCGACTGACGACGACGAAATGCGTGAGATGGCGACGCTTGAGATCATGGAGATCGAAGAAAAACTGCCCGATGCCGAGGAAGAACTGAAAGTTCTGCTTCTGCCAAAAGATCCGAACGACGAGAAGAACGTAATTCTAGAGGTTCGCGCCGGAACAGGCGGCGACGAAGCGACGCTTTTTGCTGCTGAAATCTTGCGTATGTATGCCCGTTACGCTGAGCGCCAAGGCTGGAAAATGGACATTCTCGAAATGTCCGACACCGGCGTTGGCGGCATAAAAGACGCGACCGCCGTGATCGAGGGCGACAACGTTTACTCGAAAATGCGTTTCGAATCGGGCGTTCACCGTGTCCAGCGCGTGCCGCAGACCGAATCGAGCGGGCGAATTCACACGTCGGCGATCACAGTTGCCGTTCTGCCCGAAGCCGAAGAAGTTGATATTCAAATCGATCAAAACGACCTGCGAATCGACACTTTTTGCTCTTCCGGTCCCGGCGGACAATCGGTAAATACAACATATTCTGCCGTTCGCATCACGCACTTGCCGACAAATGTGGTCGTTTCGATGCAGGACGAAAAATCGCAGATAAAGAACCGCGAAAAGGCCATGCGTGTGCTTCGAGCTCGTTTGCAGGAGCTTGAAGAACAAAAGCAGCACGATGAGCTTTCCGCCGAACGCAAATCGATGGTCGGTAGCGGCGACCGCTCGGAAAAGATACGAACCTACAATTTCAAAGAAAATCGCGTCTCGGACCACCGAATCGGCATGACCGTCCACCAACTCGACCTAGTACTCGACGGCCAGCTCGACGAATTTATAGACGCTCTACGAACCCATTTTCAAACCGAAAAACTAAAGGCTGAGGCAATTGCTGCTTAGTTATTGAAAATCGGACCTGACTCTATGCCACAACCCACACGTCTCTATCTCATACGCCACGGCCAATCTGCCGGAAATGCTGAGGGGCGTTTTGGTGGGCATGGGCCGACGCCGCTTTCTGATCTTGGGCGGGAACAAGCTGAAAAGACGGCGAAAGTGCTTGCAAAAGAGGGCATCAGCGTCATCTATTCGAGCGATCTGCTTCGGGCAATGCAGACTGCCGAACCGCTTGGAAAACTGCTCGGTCTGCCGGTCAACCCGTCTGAGGCCTTTCGCGAACGCCACGTCGGCGTGCTCGAAGGTTTAACATTTGACGAATCAAAACAAACCTTTCCAAAAGATTACTACGCACTTGTAAACCGCACAGTGCATCACGTCATCACCGGCGGAGAAAGTTATCGTCAGTTGCTTCGCAGGCTCATGGCAAAGTTTAATGAAATAGTGCGGTCAAATCCGGGCGAGAAAATCGCCATTTTTTCCCACACCGGAGCAATCTGTTTCCTTACTCTCAATCTACTTGGGGCGATAAACCGCGAGACGAAACAAACCCCTTGGATCGTCACTTCCAACTGCGGCATCAACCGCTTTGAGCTCCGTGGGCCGCGAAATATTCGCGTACTTGCGATCAACGACACTCGGCATCTGCATCGGCCCACTGGAAATGACTCCTTCGCCGCTCAATGAATTGATTTCCCTACCTGAAATTGGTATATTCATCTTTCTAGTTTGGAAATTCATAAATTTGGAGACTTGCGATACATTTAGGGCGCCATAGTGCCGCTAAATGCTTTATTTGCAACATCTACGCCGTAGCCAGAGACAGGCACAAAACTTGCCTCTAAAGGGTATAAGTTTGCAGCACCTCTACCCAGCGGCAAAATCCGATAATAATATTGGCAAAAGCCTGTTATTTTTTCGCATTTTTCCATACTGCAAGAAGAAGAAATTTTGTAGAAAGATTTTTAGGAGGATCTAATGAAAAGGGATTTACGTTTTGTATTGACTTCGCTCCTTTTCGTGGCCTTGTTCGCGATTGTTTCGTTCGGACAGGAAACTACGGGAGGTTTAGAAATTACAACCAAGGACCAGGCCGAAGCCGTGGTTCCGGGTGTTGCCATTACGGTCAGCAGCTCGGGCTCGACAACCGGTTTCAGAAGGACGGTTACGACGAACGACGAAGGTTTTGTTCGCATAATCCAGATTCCGCCAGGAACTTATACCATTACCGCTGCGGCTCAACAGGGATTTGGTGAACAAAAACTCACCAATGTAGAAATTGCCCTTGGCCGCACAACGTCAAGGACGCTGACAATGTCGGCAACCCAGAACATTGACGTAATTGTAAATAATGACGCGATAGCGATCGACACTACACGCTCAGATGTCGAATCCTCAATTTCCGCGCGTACCGCGGAACTGCTTCCAAAGGGCACGGGCTTCTCGTCCATCTTGAAGGTCACCGCGTCGACCAGGCCGGAAGCACGATCAGGACAGTTCCAAATAGACGGAGCTAGCGGATCTGAGAACACATTCATTATCGATGGTCAGGAAGTTACAAACCTTAGGACCGGCGTTCTCGATGCCAACAGCAACATCCCTTTTTCACAGGTTCAGGAAGTTAAGGTCAAGTCGAGCGGATTTGAAGCCGAGTATGGCGGAGCTACCGGAGGCGTGATCATTGTCGCAACGAAGGGTGGCGGACCAGAATTTCATGGTGAATTCGGCACTCAGTTCCGAAGCTCAAAATTGGAACCTATCGGAGCACAAATTCTCCGCACCGGCAGCAACGGCGGACCGGAGTGGTACCCAAACCGATATTCCCAATACAACGAAACCAACCCATCGGGCAGCGTTTCAGGGCCTATCTTAAAGAACAATCTCTGGTTTTTGGGGAATTATTCGCCGAGAATTTTCACCCAGAGCCGCACACTTGTATTTTTGGACGGCAACCGCGTTCCGACCGGACGAGTCGAGACTTACAACTTTAAGCAGCGAACAGAAGCAGCTTCGGGACGTCTCGATGCCAGCTTGTTCAACAAACTGGGCTTGATGGGTAAAGTTAGCTGGAATCCTGTAACTCAGACCGGCCTTCTTCCCGGCTACTCGACGGAGCTCAATAATGCTTACCAGAGTGCCGCCGCTAACAGCATCAGAGGCGGTCGTCAAAACTCGATGAGCATCACAGGATCAGGCACCTACACCGCTACCAGCAACCTGATCATTACCGGTAGGCTCGGCCATTATTTCCTTAATGAGAAACTAGGGGCGTACGGTATTGCCAGCATTGGCCCGCCGAGAATCGTCTGTACAAACATTCCGTTCAGCTCTGCTCAGTATCCTGCCGGCTTTGGGTGCGTTCGCGCCAGCCCAAACCAGGATAATGGTGTGATCGCGGTTTCAAACACGGAATTTGACGTCACGACACGCGATCAGTATGACGCTGACGCGACATACAGTTTCCAAGCAGGCGGACGTCATGAACTGAAAGGCGGCTTTGCACGCAGCAATATCGCTAACGACGTTATTCAGGGAACGACCGATCAAATTACTCTGCGTTCGGGCAGTACCGGCCTTGCAACGGTCGGCAACTACTCCGGAAGGTCAATTCCCACCACTCCCGGCGCTATTGGTTCCGCTAGGCTTTCAACCTTCAAAACCCGTGGCAATGTCGCCAGCTCAAACACAGCTATTTATCTTCAAGACGGATGGCAGGTAACCAGCAGGCTCAGATTGAATCTCGGCTTTAGAACTGAAAAGGAAGATGTCCCAAGTTATGCTCCTGGCCTTCCCGGAATGAACTTCAGCTTTAGCGACAAGATAACCCCGAGATTGGGAGCGGCTTATGCTCTTACCAGCGATGGTAAGACGAAAGTTTCGGCGTTCTACGGCCTTTTCTTTGACCGCTTCAAGTTGGAATTACCTCGCGGCTCTTTCGGTGGTGACGAATTCCACGATGTCTTTTTTGAATTATTCCCAGGGGATACTTTGGCCTCGTTAACCGCGGGTGGTAGAGATCTGATCTTTGGTGCTGGTGGCGGCCCGGTTCCGGGAGGCGCATGTCCTTTGAATACGGTAACTCCGGTGATCGGACGTGTTAGATGCGACGTGGACTTCCGCGTTTCCTCAAATAGCGGCGGCCCTCTAACCGAGGTTGGCGGTATTGATCCAAACATCAAACCATTTACTCAGCGTGAAATCACATTTACGTTTCAACGCCAGTTATTCAAACTTTACACTTTTTCTGCCCGATATACTCGAAAGCAGGTTATTCACGCGATCGAGGATGCCGGATTCCCTAATTCGGAGGGTAGCGAATACTACATCATCGGCAACCCAGGCGAAGGTCTGTATAAAGAACAGGCTGACGCATTTGGAACGCTTGCTCCGAAACCACAACGCGATTTCGACGCAGTTGAGTTCAAATTTGACAGAGCGTACTCCAATAACTTCATGTTTGAGGCAAACTACACATGGAGCCGTCTCTACGGAAACTATGGCGGCTTGGCCAGTTCTGATGAAGAAGGCCGTCTCAGCCCGAATGTTAACCGTTATTTTGACCAACCGCACGCAGGTTTCACTGCCGCTGGCGGACCAGACAACGGACTTCTCGCAACGGACCGACCGCATGTGTTCAAGTTCTCAGGCGGTTACAGTTTAGGTTGGGAGAAGCTTGGGCTGTGGAAGTCGAACACGACCGATTTCGGTGTGTTCACGACCTTACAGAGTGGAACTCTGATAACGTCGTTTGTTAATATCAACAACATAGCGCAGATCATTCTGACCAAGCGCGGTGATCTGGGACGAACCCCTACCTTTTCACAGACTGATTTTTCTGTCTCGCACAATATCAAATTTGGCAGAGACGGACGGTATGCTCTAAAATTTGATGCTGACGCGATCAACGTGTTCAATCAGTTCATTGTCACCAACAGGGGCCTCAACCCCAGCGGGCAGGGTGGTAATATCATAAATACCACTAATTTCAATCCGTTGGACGCGAGATTCAATCTTGTGAGTCCTGCCGACACGGCCGCGTGTGCGGGAAGTCAACAGTGTTTGCTGATTGCCGCTTATAAAACCTTTCAGGTGAGTGGTTCGCCGGAATTGGTGGAACTAGCGACAACAGGCCCGGGGAAAAATCCCTTTTACAACATTGATTCGGCTAATATGGCTAAACGGCAGCTCCGCTACGGAATCCGTTTCACATTCTGATCAGGCAACTGATATTAGTAAAGCCATCCGAGAAATCGGATGGCTTTTTTTATTTTGAAACCCATTAGATCAAATTACTCTTCTATTTGTTTACGGAGCTCTTAGCTTTTTCTTCAAAGTCGGCAATTAGTTTCTTGATGTTTTCTGCGTCCTTCGCATCCGGCTGTGCTTTCAAAAATAATTTCAACTCTCTCGCAGCGTCGGCATAACGCTGTAAGTTGTTACCATAAAGTGTTGCCAGCTCCCAATGAACCCGCGGAAGTTTGTCATCTGACAGATCTCTGGCCTTGATAAGTTGTTTTTCCGCATCGGCGTATTTTTGGGTTTTCTTCAGCAAAACTCCATGCAAAAACACTGTGTTGGGATTGCTGGGGCTAAGCTCAACAGCCTTTTGCACTGCGGTCAACCCGTCCGAAAAATTACCGAGCGAATAACGAGCGTATGCCATTCCGTACCAACTTCCATATCCACGCTTATTTACTTCAACAGCTGTCGCGAAAAGGATCTCGGCTGCTTTATATCCTTCGGGAAGTCCCAGATTAATATATTCTGTTCCGAGTTTTTCAAGAGCAAGATAATATTTCGGGAAGACCTCTAATGCCGATCGTAGATTCGAAAGCCCCTCCAAAGTTCGCTTATTTCCAAGATCATCCAGAGCTTTTTCGTAAAGTTTCTTTGCTTCAGGTGGAACATCCTGTGCAAATACTACAGCATTCGTCGGCGTCAAGCCCCGTCGCAACCGCAAATAGATGTCCCGCGATTCATTTGCATGGCCTCTGATCCTCGTGGCTCCGGTACTGTCGGTGGATGTAATATTATCGATCTCGACCGTCTCCTCTTTTTCTTCGTAATCGGTGCCGGCTGTCATGACCCTTAGTACAAACCGACCTTGGGCCATCCCGTCGAATCTGAAAAACCCAGACCCGCTAGTACGTTTTCGGCCAAGGGTCCGACCATAGTCATCCGTCAACTCCACATATAGATCGGCCATCGGTCGGCGATTTAAGCCAAAGACGTACCCGCTGATGCTATTTCCAATCTGGGCATACAAAGGTGTGCATAATATGACTGCCATAGCGGGAACGATAACCAACAATCGCAGCGATGTTCTTAATTTCATATTTTTTTCAGCCTCCAACTTGAAATTTGCAGCAGTAGAGTTTCACTCATTCTATCGTTCGCATACGGAAACAGCCAACTATATCAATTCCGCGAATATCGCTTTTGCCGCAGCCGATCCATTACCGACGGCGACGCTGATAGTCGGAGCAATAGGATTTGCGGCATCTCCAACGGCGTAAACGTGTGGCACGCTCGTCAAGCAATTCGCGTCGACGATTACGTATCCTGCATCGTCAAGGTCGATTTGCTCACGGAATATCTCCGTGTTCGGCTCGACGCCGATACGTATAAGTACGATATTTGTCTTGATCCGCGATCGGCTCTCAGAATTTCGATGCCGGATCTCAACGCTTTCGACGCCATTGTTCCCTCTAATTTCAGAGATCTGCGCATTAAAAATAAAGTCAATATTTCTTGAGCCCTTTGCTTTTTCAACAAATTCCCTACGCGCCGTAAATTCATTCCGACGATGCACAACTACTACTTTCCCCGCAGTTTCACTTAAGAGAAGTGCGTTTTCAAGCGCCGCATCGCCACCGCCAACGATCAAAACATCTCTTCCTTTTACATCATCTCGGGCCTTGAACCCGGACTCCAAAATTCCTTTTCCGAAAAACTCCTCTTCGCCCGGCACGTTCAATTTTCGTCGCCGAACTCCCGTCGCGATTATTATTGCCTGGCCTGAATATTTTGCACCATTCGACAAAGTCACTATCCTTTGACCAAGATCGGCCTCGATTACTTCCGCATCAGTAATCCATTGAAATTTCTGATTTTCCAGCTGACGCAAAAACGCGTCTCTCAGATGGCGTCCATTAACCCCTTCTGCCCCAAGATGGTTTCTGACGATGTTATGAATTCGAAGCAACTGGCCGCCAGTTTCGCTTTCTTTCTCGATTAAAATGGCATCCAGCCCTAAATCCTTACACCAAAGCAGCGCAGAAAGTCCCGCTGGCCCGCCGCCGGCAATTATCACTTCATATTTGGATTTGTTTTGAGTCATAACTCAGCCGCGTTGGTCGCAAAATTTTACTTCTTTTTGTCAATGAATTGTGCCGTTTTTTGTCACTTTCACGTCTTTCTAACGGCGCCCATGGAACTAACTTTTTAACTAAGCGTTTCCGCCTTTATTTTATGGGCATTCGGCCGCTTTCACAAAAGCTGAATCAGTCTCTCTTAATGGCATCAGTATTGCTTTATGAAGTATTTGAAAAGAGCGCTGAACTGTCTTCAACGCATCCACCATTCTCTTTAGGACAATAGACCGTCTTTCTTACCACCGCTTATGAGATTAGAATTTGAATCCGCCGTTGCCACAACACCACCGGTTAACATCGCACCGTTTGAAGAGAACAATTTTTCAAGCTCAACCGAATTTCAGAGATTGCTGCAAAAGGGTATTGTAGCTGCTAAGAATGGTGAACGTGAGGACGCTCGCCAATTGTTAATGGAGGCGACCGAAATAGACTCGTTTAGCGAGGATGCTTGGATGTGGCTTTCATCGATCAGCGATTATCCGGAAGAACGCATCGCATTTCTCAATAATGTACTGACCATCAATCCGGCAAACGACAGAGCTGTAAAGTGGCTAGCCGAAACTGAGTCGCTACTCGCAAACAGTTTTTCTGAGCCTGTCTCCGATCATACGGCACACGACGTACTACAATCTTCTCCTTTTCATATCACAAATGCCCAACCAATTCATGTAAAGGAATCCGATTGGACGTCGTGTCCATTCTGCGATGAAGACAATGATGCTAATGCTATTCAATGTCGATCGTGCCGCGCTGTAGTATCGCTTTCCGACATCGAAACACTTCTCTGTAATCCCGAAATTAGTAGAGCTCCTGTTCAGAATGCTGTTTCCGAAATGGAAACAGAATGGAACCTCGATGATCTCAACGATAAGGAACTTTCCGCGCTTGGCATTGGACATCTTAATCTGCGTAATTTTGATGCAGGACAAAAATATCTTCACCAACTTTTGAGACGCGACCCAAATAACGTCATTCTTGCGGCACAACTAAACACTATCGCAATAAGGCTTGACGAAATAAACAGGCAAAGCGAGATCGCTGAAAGCAAGCCCAAGGGAAAGACAATTCTGGTTGTTGATGACAGTGCGACGGTTCGTAAACTCTTGATGAGCAAACTTGAAAAATCGGGACATAATGTCGTTTGCGCCGTTGACGGTGTCGATGCCCTTTCAAAGATGGCCGAAACCTTGCCGGATATGGTCTTTCTCGATATTACTATGCCGCGTAAAGACGGTTACGAAGTTTGTAAAGAGATCCGTTCCAATCCGGCCGCCAAAAATCTGCCGGTCGTCATGATCTCAGGAAAAGACGGTTTCTTCGATAAGGTGCGAGGCAAAATGGCGGGAGCTAACGGCTACGTTACAAAGCCGTTCGGCCCTGACGCCTTGATGAAGGCTTTGGAAACTCACCTCGTCGCTGACAACACTGTCGCGGAGCTATAGACCGTTGCAACAAATCGATTCCGTACTAAAACTGCCTTCGTCGGTCGATCCCGGCACGTCACGCTCTTTTCGTACAAGTGCCGAGACGGATCTTGCGGCAATTCGAAGCGGACTATTAATATTTCTTCAGGATCGGCGTTCGACAAACGATCTTGACATGCCTGCCGACGGCCTGAGATCTCTCAAAATGAGAGCGGGTGCCGCCGGACTAGATGGCATCGCCGCGCTTTCGGCTGAATGCGAACAAATTTTAACCTCGATTCCAGATGGAGAAATCTCCTTAGCTGAACAAAGTTCTCAACGTGTACTCGACCTCATAGCAAAGATGGAGGCTGAGCTTTTGAGCTATCCGCTGGAAGATGACGATCTCAACTTTAGCATTTCAGGTTTCCTTGACGAATCCTTTGACAAGTTGATGAATAGCAGCGCCGATGAACCGCTGGTGGAACCATTGCAAACAGACGAAAACTTCGAGATCGATGAGGAAACGATGGACATCTTTCGATCTGAAGCATCCGAGCTTCTCGAAAATATCTCAATAAACCTTCAAGTCTTGAACGCTAAGCCCGACGATCTTGACGCTCTTTGGAACATTCGCAGATGTGCACATACATTCAAAGGCGCTGCGGGCGTTATCGGCCTGAAGGAAGCTTCGGAACTTGCTCATCGCGTCGAAGATCTTTTGGACCAATTAGCCGAGCGCCAGCAGTCAGCCACGGTATCCGTTATCGATCTACTTAACGCTTCGACAGGCTATCTTAACGACATGACACTTGGCTGCGGCAGGAAAGAGCATTCAAAGACGCTCGATGCTATATATGATGATTTTGATCGTGTGGTCTCAGAGAATTCGGCCGAGCCTTTAGATAGAGTCGCCGTTGAAACCTATGGTTTACCGCCGCCCGTTAATTCCGCATTTCACGAATCAACAGCCAACACGGTCAAGCCGCCGCCTGCACCGATAGTTCGTGTGGCCCTCGACAAACTTGATGAGCTGTTAAATCTAACTCGTAATCTTGCGGTAAATCGTTCTGCTCTCGCTCATACCCTAGGAGAACTTAGTAAAAATGCCGGCGAAAATTCGTTTGACAGTGCTGCACTATTATTTGAGACACAGCGTCAATTAACGAGTGAGCTTCAAGAAAAACTACTGCAGATAAGAATGGTTCGATTTGGGATGCTGACCACTCGGCTGAATCGTGCCGTGCATGTCACTTGCCAGGAAGAGGATAAAAGAGCTGCGTTGACCATAGAGAATGAAAATAGCGAAGTCGATACCCAGATACTTGATTCCTTGGTCGAACCGTTGCTGCATTTGCTTAGAAACGCAGTTGTACACGGTATCGAACCGCCAGAGCGTCGACGTCTGATCGGTAAACCGGAGAAAGGACAGATACGGATCAGTGTTGAGAGCGAACAAGACAAAGTTGTTATTTCCGTAGAAGACGATGGGCGTGGAATTTCTCTAGCAAAACTGCGTGAAAACGCCGTCTCATCAGGAGTAATTGATGCGGCGGCAGCCAATTCTTTAACCGACCCTGAGGCACTCGATCTCGTATTCTTAAGAGGTCTCACGACCGCTGACAAACTTAGTATGAATGCGGGACGAGGGGTAGGAATGAGCATCGTGCGCGAAAGCATCGGCAGCATTGGCGGATCGATCTCTATCGCAAGTGAGTCTCAGAAAGGAACAACGTTCACTATAAAAATCCCTCTTGTTCCAGAAGCTGCAAATGAAAACGAAGGCCAGTTAGTTCATCAAAGCTCATTGCCGCAACCAACCTCTCAAACAAAGGAACTGAACATACTGGTCGTAGATGACAGCTCAAGTGTGCGGCAGATGATAAAGCGCATGGTCGAAGATGAGGGCTGGAATTGCACAACTGCAATTGACGGCATTAATGCTGCCGAAATACTTGGTGTTCCGGAAAACCGGCCCGACATGATCCTCACCGATCTCGAAATGCCAAATCTTGATGGCTATGAATTGCTTGAGCTGTTAAAAAATGATGTCGAGTTATGCGAAATTCCGGTTGTGATGGTAACGTCTCGATCCGGTCAAGCACATCGTGAAAAAGCTCTTGATCTCGGCGCCGCCGATTTCATCACGAAGCCTTTTCAGGCCAAGACATTGATTAAAATTATCGAGCAGCATTGCGGATGTCCGAAAGTTTGACGCTTACTTTTTCGGCGGCCTGCTCGGACGGATCTCGATCTTGCTCGGCAATGCACGTTCGTTCATAGCGAGCAGGTCCAATACAACTTGTGCAATGTCTTCCGGTTGAAGCTGCCACGCTTTTTCGTCCGTCGGTGTGTCGCCGCCAAAATATGTATTAACGCTGCCGGGGCAAATATAGCTGACCTTAATATTGTCGTGTCGTACTTCCTGCATCAAAGCCTCCGTAAAGCCGTTGAGCCCGAATTTTGAAGCATTATAAGCCGCCATTCTTGGATGTGGATTCTGCCCCGCTAGTGACGAAATATTAAAAATATAACCGCCGCCGCGTTTTCTAATCCTTGGGATGGCATGATGACACGCATAAAAAACGCCGAAAAGATTCGTCTCAAGTGTTTGCCGGAATTCATCAGCAGACAGTTCCTCAACGGTCTTGTCAAAAAAGCCCATTCCGGCGTTATTGACCAAAATATCAACGCCGCCAAATCGCTTTTCACAACTTTCAAGAACGGCTTTAACTTGTTCTTCAGCCCGAACATCGCAGAGCTTGCCCGCAACCTCGCCAAGCTTTGATAATTCTTCAATGGCAAGCTCCAGGTCGGCACGCGTTCGCGAACAAATAAATACTTTTGCACCCTCAAGGGCAAGCCTTTCGGCAATCGCAAAACCGATGCCTTTCGTTCCGCCTGTTATTAGAACTGTTTTTCCCGCGCTACTCATAATTTTTCTTTAAGAATATCGTTCACAATTTTAGGATTTGCTTTTCCGTGCGATGCTTTCATCACCTGGCCGACAAAAAATCCAAACAGTTTATCGTTGCCGCCGCGATAGGCATCGACGTTTGCCTGATTCGCGGCGATCACTTCGTCAACCATCTTTTCGATGGCTCCCGTGTCTGAAACCTGTTCAAAGCCCTTCTCTTTGATGACATCGGGAGCAGTTTTGCCTGTCACAAACATCTCGACCAAGACCTCTTTCGCTTGATTATTATTGATCGAGCCTGATTCAACCGCCTTGATCAGTTCAGCGAGATCCTCTGCGGTCAAAAGACTTTCGCCAGCGGTTTTACCGGAATTGTTCAACTCACGGGTCAATTCGCCAAGTATCCAATTGGCTGAGAGCTTTGGATTTACCGTAATTCGGGCAGTTTTTTCAAAGTACTCGGCCAGATCGATGTCGGCGACGAGTTGCGACGCATCCGCGAAACCAAGACCGTAAGTCTCGATGAACCGGTCGCGCATAGTGTCCGGCAATTCAGGCATCTGAGATTTTACAGTTTCGATAAAATCGGCAGTTACGACAAGCGGCTGCAGATCGGGTTCAGGGAAATAGCGGTAATCGTGAGCGTCTTCTTTCGAGCGCATAAATCGCGTTCGATTATTTTTCTCATCCCACAAACGCGATTCCTGATTAACAGCCTCACCGGCTTCGTGAGCGGTGATCTGACGATCGATCTCAAATTCGATCGCCTTTTGCATAAAGCGGACGGAGTTGAGATTCTTCAACTCGACCTTGTTGTTAAATGTAGTTTCGCCGACTTTTCGGACCGAAACGTTCGCCTCGCAGCGAAGGTTGCCTTTTTCCATATCGGCGTCGCTCGCTCCGACCCATTGCAGCACGCGGCGAACGTGATTGACATAATCATATGCCTGCCACGAAGTACGAAAATCCGGCGAAGTCACGATCTCACCAAGCGGTGTCCCTGCACGATTGAGATCGACGTAGGAATATTTATCAACCTCCGGCAAACCTTCGTGAACATTCTTGCCGGCGTCTTCTTCGAGATGCATGCGCTGAATGTGTATCGTCATCGGTTTCCATTCCATCGCGTGGCCGTGATCGTCGCGCTCGGCTGTGAGGATCGTTAACTGGCCGTTTGCTGAAAACGGTTTATCGTATTGAGAGATCTGATAGCCCTTGGGCAGATCCGGATAAAAGTAATTCTTTCGTGCAAAAATTGACGTTTCTTGTATTTCCAATCCCAAAGCCAACGCCGCACGCGCACCGAGATCGACAACCCGCTTATTCAAAACCGGCAAAGCCCCAGGCAATCCAAGACACGTCGGACAAGTGTTCGAATTTGGCTCGCCGCCCGTCTCAACTGCGCAAGAGCAAAAGATCTTCGTAGCCGTTGCCAGCTGCGCATGTATCTCCATTCCAATAACTGCTTCCCAACCTGCTTTCATAAAAAATAATGTTAGTGACGTGTAGGCGCGAACATAGGACGCGACGGCGTTCTGGAACCGGTCGGCCAAAACTGTCCGCCGGCAAAATAACCCGGCTGCACGTATTGATGTCGGCGAGGCGTCCAATGATTACCTCTGTTTCGCGAATAGTAACTGTAGATCACATTGTCATTAACGCCGAAAATCAAGGGCAAATGAGTTGAAACCTTACGCGATGCAGCAGCACGTTGTAACGCGATGCGTTGGCTCTCAAGCCATTCGCTACGCAGCTTGTTCGAAAGCTCTGCCAACTCCACTGCTGACCGCTCATTGCGTCGTTCAAGTTCCTCCGGCGATGGTAAACCAAGCTGTTCGTAGTTTTCGCGATATTCTTTTTCGTTCTTCAGCCTTTCCTGCTTATAAGCTTCAAGAGAAGTATTTGTTACTGATCTGGCCTGCGCCGCAGCCGACACTGACAACGCAAAAATAAAGCCCAACAAAATGAAGATCTGATTTCTCATATTCCCACCTCGGATAGCTCGATTTTATCACGGCAGCCCTGCATATCAACGCTGGAACAAATACTACTTCTTCCTACCGCGGTAGTAAACCTTACTACTATTTCATACCATGAAACGGTTCGCGGACACGTAAACCATTGTATTCATTTCCTTTATAGCGTTTGTCCTGATCAGTGCCAAAATTTTCGTTTAATACAGCATTTTTCAAACAGAATTAACCCTAACACAATATGCCGTGAATTGCAAAAAATTTTACTTGTGAAACACATAGACTTCCTAATAATTTCATATGTTTCACAACTGTAAGAAATTAAAATCCAAAGCTCAACCCGACTCTGCCCGTTGCTCCGGCTGTGCGGAAACCGTTCTCGTAATACTCCTGATCGAAAATATTCTCGATAGTACCAAACAATCGCAGGGTCATTTTTTCTTTCTTAAATCCAAATGTGTAGCCCGCCGTCAGATCGCCTTTTCGGTTGCCTTCAAAGCGATAAATGTACGTCTGAAATGTAAAGCTGTTCGTGTCAAAGATCGGAGCCAGATAGACGCTGGTGGCAAGAAAATCAAAATTGACCCAGAAACGTTTGAACCGCTGCGTCGCTACCAACGTAAATTGATCATCTGGCACGCCGAGCGTCTTCGGGATGCCGGTTCCAGAGGCTTGCGGTATTCGCTGGACGCTGTCTGTAAAGGTGTATGACGCAAAGATGTCGGTTGAGTTTGTTGCCTTAGCTTTTATACTAAATTCGCCGCCCTTTGAGTTTCCGCCTCGCTGGTTTTCGTAACCGCCAAACGGCCTCGGTGTCGAGCCGATATCCGGCGCAATATCGGCGTAGTTAATAATGTCATTCAGTCGTGTCCAAAAGTATGTTGCCGATAACCGCACTCGATCATTTGCAAGATTCTGCTCGGCGCCTGCATCAAACGCGATGGTTTTTTCAGGTTTTAAAAACGGATCACCGATGGCGATAAAGCTTGGCGTACCGAAAGTTGTATAGAACGATCCAAATCGCTCATACAATGATGGCACACGATAGCCGTTGCCGACGTGTGTTCGCAGCTTTGTTCCTGATCGCTGAATAAAGTACGAAGCCGCTCCGTCAAACGTGTATGCTGTCGGCGGATCTTTCAGCGTCAAATTACTGTAAGGAGCATTCAGTAAACTAAATTCCGGACGGTCAAGGCTGTATCGCTGAACACGAGCACCACCCGCAAATTGTAAATTGCCATCAAGCAAACTTATCAGGTCCTGCACATAAAACGTGTTGCTTTTTTGTCCTGCACGAGTAAAGAAATTGCCCGTTCCGCTCGGAGTTCGTCCGTCATTACCAAATCGCTCGCTTTCGAATTCGTATCCGATGACAATGTTATTGATCCTGTTCGGCGTCCAATTGAGATGAACGTTACCGGTTTGGATCGTGCCGTCATAAATACTGGTCGAAGCGCTCTGAAAACCGATTCCAAGCGGCCCATTGTCGTTTGTTCGTTTTGTTTTTAATCCCTGATAATAACCGCTGATTAATAGCTGGCTATTTACGATCTGATTGACGACAAACTGTCCGCTAAAGAAATTTGAATGTTGAAGTTTGTCAGGATCATTGATATCGGGAACAAAAGAGACATTCGGAATCGCGTTTTTTATGATAGTTGTGTTCGACGCCGGCAGCGTGCCCGCTGTATCAGGATCTGAATTCAACCGCACATCCGCATCCGAAACAAAAATGCGTCCTGAAATACTTGTTTTGGAAAACGGATTGGCATCGACTCGTGTTTGGAAATTAGTGTTGTTCGCATTGTCATCACCGTCAATGCCTTTTGTGTATCCTGTTCGCGAAATGCCTGCGGTGATGCCAAATTTGTCGTTCTTTGTTCCGTGGGAAATGTTCCCTCGAAAACGCCTGAACCCAAGCCCGCCAAACGCTCCGCCGATCTGCCCATGTGTTCCTCTTCTGGCTGACGGCGTTCGAAAATCCACCGTTCCGCCTATCGCATTCGTACCGTAAAGCGAGGAACCAGAGCCGCGCAATACTTCGATCTTATCCACGCTCGTCAATGTGAGGTCGCTTAAGAACGCTGAAGCATCCCCCGTTATCGCAGTTGGATCGCGAAACCGGACACCGTCGATCAGTATCGCTGTATCCTGATTTCTTAAACCTCTCGTCTTGATCGTCGCCACACGTCCGAATCCCCCGAACTGCTGCACACGGAATCCAGGAATTGTTCTCAGGCTTTCCGTTAATGAAAAATCAGCACGATCGCGCATTTGTTGGGCATCGATCACATCGATCGTTTTTGATACTTGCTCGATAGTCTGTGTCGTTCCGGCGGCTATCTGAACTACCTCCGTCAAATTTGCGATCGAGACTTGCCCGCCCGCAACATTTACACTCGCCTGTTTATTATTGTAAACCAGTAAGTACCGACCATCGGCAATGCTGCCGAAGCTGTATCGTCCATACGCGTCTGTTTTGGTTTCAAATAACTCGGTTGTCGACACGAGTTTGATCGTTCGGTTTGCAACCGATTCCCCATCGACCATCAATACACCTGAAACTATTGAAGTCTGTGCACATATCGCGCCAACCAACAACAAAAATAGAACAATTAACCTAAAAACCTTCATCTGTCTCTCCTTTTCTGCCCATCGCAGAATGGTTCTAATCCCAGACAAACAAGCAAAGTTCCCGACTTCGCTCAGAGTTACGCCTTTAGGCGTGATCACGCCTGAATGCGTAACTCTGAACATTCACGGTTGCGTGGGCAGCGTTGGCTTATTCACCAAACTTCCTTTGCATCGCTTGTCAATAATGTAAGAATTACGCGTTCACGCGTGAAAAACTCACGCCTGAAGGCGTAACTCTTAACCTAAAAAACATTCGTCACACGAACGTTACCACTCGCCGGATTTGTATCCAGCAAAACTCTTACTGCAAAAACATTTTCAATATTTTCCGCCGTCAAAACCTGTGCAGGCGTTCCCTTTGCAGCAATGAGTCCATCCTTAAGCATAATGATCTCATCGGCAAATTCCGACGCCAGATTGAGATCGTGTGTTATGACTATCGCCGAATAATTGCTTTGTCGGCATCGCTCACGTACGAGCCTGAACATCATCGCCTGATGTGCAAGATCAAGATTCGCCGTTGGTTCGTCTAACAATAATATTCGTGCATTCGTGGCTATCGCTCTTGCCAAAACGACACGCTGACGCTCGCCGCCTGAGAGATGATTCATCAAACGAGTCTCGTAATCGGCCAGATCGCAATCGACTAGAGCCTTTCGAGCGAGATCAACATCCTCATCGCTTTCCCATCCAAACGCATTGCCGTGAACAAATCTTCCCGACAACACAAACTCCAAAACCGTGACTGGAAACCGTGTCTCATTTTCCTGCGCGACAACTGCAACGTTTGCAGCTATCTCACGCCGCGACATCTCGGCTAGCGTTCGGCTGTCAAGACTGATATCACCCGACGATATCGGCAATGTTCCGTTCAGAGAGCCTATCAGCGTCGTTTTGCCAGCGCCGTTTGAGCCGAGCAAAACGATGATCTTACCATCGCAAAGTTCAAACGAAACGTCACTCAAAACAGCGCGTTCGTCATAGCTCACAGAGATATTTCTGACCTTAAGCATTCTAAAATTCCTCAACCGTCGAAGATAAGGTAGTGGGAGCTTCGACGGCGTGGGTTCTTTAATTTCTCCTCAAAAGATAAATAAACATCGGTGCTCCGATCAGGGCTGTGACAGCTCCGACCGGCAACTCTCTCGGAGCGATCGCCGTCCGCGCAATTGTGTCGGCAAACACGACAAATATTGCGCCGGCAATTGCCGAAAATGGCACGACTAAACGGTTATCGCTGCCGACCGTTAGCCGAACAAGGTGCGGCACGATCAATCCGACATACCCGACCGAACCGCTTGCCGCGACCGCCGCTCCGACAACCAAACTCGACGCTCCAAAAACCATCATGCGCACACGCCCGACTTCGACTCCAAAATCGAAAGCATCGCGTTCGCCGACCATCATCAGGTTCAATGCCCGCGCCTGTGACATTAAAATAATCGTTCCTATAACGACCGCGCCGAGGCTCAGATAAACACCATTCCGCGTCGCCTGAGACAGATCGCCGAGCAACCAAAACGTAAAGCTCCTTAGCTTTGCCGCATCAAGCAGCGTCGTCAACATCACGATCACCGAAGAAAGAAACGTCGTCACGATCACGCCGGATAAAACAAGCCGCTCGACATTCATTCCCGTCCGGTTTTTGACCATTCGGTAAACAGCGATTGTCGCAAGCCCCGCACCGGCAAACGCCAACAAAGGACGTGTGATCTCAAGACTTTGAAAAAAAACAAACGCGACCATCGTCCCAAGAGCTGCACCATTCGACACACCAAGCAAATACGGTTCGGCAAGCGGATTTCGCAGCAATGACTGAAGCCCCGCACCGGCAACCGCAAGACTTGCACCTACACACGCCCCAAGCAAAATGCGCGGCACGCGGATGTCATAGAGTATCGACCACTGCTGTTCCGACAGATCAAGGATCGGCAGCCTCTCCGCACCAAGCATCGCGGCCCCAAGCAGTACAACGACAAGAAGCAAAAGCAGTGCCCCGCCAAGCCAAACGGCCCGGTTTCTCTGCGTCCTCTGCGATCTCTGCGTTAAAGCCACTATTTGAATTTCTCCGGATGCAGATCCTTTGCTATCTGATCCAACGCATCCACCAACCTCGGCCCCGGCCTAGACAAGAGATCGGCGTTAATCTTAAATACGCGTCCTTTTTTTACCGCGGGTGAATTATTAAATACTTCGTTCGGTTCTTTGTTATCATCCGATTCTGAGAGGATGATGACCTCTGGATCTAATGCAGAAGCCGTCTCTTTGCTTATTTTTGGATAGGCAGACTCGACATCTGCCGTCACCGAGATACCACCGGCAGTTTTTACGAGTTCGGTCACGAATGCCCCTCGACCTATAGTAAACAAAGGCTCTTTTGATATCTGAACAAAGACTCGTTGCGGCGCTCTGACCGGTATAAAACACTTGTTACTCCGATCTCGTAATTGCGTCACCAAAATGTCCGCTGCACTTTCAGTTCCGAACAGCCGCCCCAAATTCGTTAGGTTCTCAAATAAACCTTCGAGATCTTTAGGATTCGTCACATATACTGCAATCCCATTTGCCTCAAGCGTTTTAGTAAATGCCTCTATCTGCGAGGCCGTCGAGACAAATACAACATCGGGCTTTAGTGCGACGATCGACTCCATATTTGGATTCATCGTGTCGCCGATCTTTGCTATCGATTTTGCGGCTTCGGGATAATTACAAAACGTCGTTACGCCGACAAGCCGGTCGCCTGCTCCAACGGCAAAAATATTCTCAGTCAAACTCGGAGCCAGACTGACCGCACGCGTGATCTTGACCGGCACAGTTACCGTTCGTCCAAGATCGTCCGTCACCACCCGCATTGGCACCTGCGAAACGGACGAACTTGTCGCGCTGTCGTTCTTGACACCACCGCAAGCCGCAAGCAACGCCAGCAACAAGAAAATAAACCTCTTCTTTCGCCCCACTTTTTCCTTTATCCTTTCGCCTTTATCCTTTAACAAAAAACGCCTTGCTTTTCCGTCGTCGACATTCATCGACCAGAAAAACAAGGCGTTGTTGCAAAAATTACCGTGTTTGCCTGCGATGTTTTGACGCGAAACATCTATCATGGCTGTTGTTCTTGAGGCAGGCGGCCCGACTTCATCGATTTTGGATTGTGAATTTTGGATTTTGGATTTGTTCTTCAATCCAAAATCAAAATTCAAAAATCAAAAATCGCTATTACGGTGACGCGATCGTGCGGGAATCTCACCCGCTTACCCTATTTAGCCGTCTTAACATGACGACAACCTCAAACGCTTTCGTTATCAAATGATCAAACCTCATTGTCCGCCCAACTGTCGAGGAAGTCAAAAGGGATGCTTATCGACTAATGCTTCGGCCGGATGTTACTTCATTAGAATAATTTGACAGCCGATCTGAATTTGACCAATATTGAGCTATGCTGAACACTTGTAAATATAGCCTTCCCGCAAACTTAGAGACCAACTTTCGCAATGAGATCGAAAATTGGCAAACCAATAACAAGATAGAAAAATTCTGGGCAAAAGACGCAACTATTTGGACCAACGACGACGAAGCCAAATGGCTCGGCTGGCTCGATATCGTCGGTGAAGAATTGGCAAATGTCGATAAGTATCGCGATTACTATCAAGATATTTCCACCGCAGGATTTACCGATGTGCTGTTGCTCGGAATGGGCGGATCATCGCTTTGCCCTGAAGTTCTCGCAATGACCTTCGGCAAAGCGAATTTTCACATTCTGGATTCCACAGTTCCCGCTCAGGTTAAAGCGGTCGAGGACAAGATCGATCTCGAAAAAACGCTCTTCATCGTCGCCAGCAAGTCGGGCTCGACGCTTGAGCCAAATTGTTTCAAGCAATACTTCTATGAAAAGGTTGCTGAAAGTGTTGGACGTGAGAAAGCCGGACGACAGTTTGTAGCTATCACCGATCCCGGATCGAAGATGGAAGAAATCGCAAAGGGCGATGAGTTTCGCCATATCTTTTACGGCAAGCCTGAGATCGGCGGACGATTTTCGGCTCTGTCAGCATTTGGCATGACGGCTGCGGCATCGATGGGACTTGATGTAGAGCAATTTCTTCAAACAGCAAATGAAATGGTTGAGGCTTGTAAAAATGCCGACCTAAATGAAAACCCCGGAGCACTGCTCGGAGCGATACTCGGCGTCTGTCACAGCGCTCGCCGCGACAAGTTGACTATCTTCACTTCGCCCGAAATTCACGATCTCGGCGCCTGGCTCGAACAATTGATCGCCGAATCCACCGGCAAAAAAGGTGTAGCGATAATTCCGGTTGACCGCGAACCGCTTCAATCTATCGATACATATTCAAACGACCGCGTTTTTGTATTTCTGAATGTGAAACGCGGTGATAATTTTGATGCTGATTTTAATTCGGTAACGGCTGCCGGACATCCGGCAGTAAAGATCGAGCTTGAGTCGATTGACGACCTCGGACAGGAATTTTTCCGCTGGGAATTTGCAACCGCTGTTGCAGGTTCGATAATGAGAATAAATCCCTTCAACCAACCTGATGTCGAAGCGGCAAAAATCGAAGCACGAAAGATAACCGACGAATATGAAAGGGAGGGTTCGCTCCCTGACGAACATCCGTTCTTCGAGGAAAATGGCATTTCGTTATTTACAAGTGACGAGTACGCAGCAAAGCTATCCGCTTCAACAAACGAAAAATCACTAAAAGCCTATCTCGGCGCCCACATTGCAAGTATTGTCGAAACCGATTATTTCGGGTTACTCGCTTATATCCAAATGAACGACGAGAACGGGAAATTGCTTGATGCGATTCGCGAAAGTGTCCTGAAGCGCACAGATGCGGCGACCTGTCTCGGTTTTGGCCCGCGTTTCCTGCATTCAACCGGACAAGCTTACAAAGGTGGGGCAAACAATGGCGTTTTCCTACAGATCACTTCGGATGATGCTTTTGATCTGGGGGTTCCGAATCAGAAATTTACTTTCGGTGTCGTAAAATCGGCACAGGCACGGGGTGATTTTCAGGTTTTACTGGACCGCAGCCGACGTGCCCTGAGAGTGCATCTATCGTCGGATGTTCTAGGCGATCTGTCTAACCTGGCAAGTCTGATATGACGGCCTCTTCGGCTTTTTTGGATCAGTGATTGAGCCCAGCATTTTCCCGTGAAAGTGTACTGCATCACCCTCAGAATCCCCTCGTACACACTGCGTGGTCGTTAGTTTATCACCCAAAACCGCTCATTATGTTTACCTTTCAAAACTAGATATACTTAAAATGAACCGTCTGTACGGCTTTTCAGTATTGTATGCAACCTGTTATTGCAGATCCAGATTCGTCCGTTATTGAGTCTGAGGCAAAACAAAAAGGTACCTATCGGCCGATCTTTCTTCTGCTTCACATTGCCGCTTTTTTGGCTGGTTTGGCGGTCGTGATTGTATTGGTTTACAGCAATCGAGGTACTATTTCAGAAGCTCTGCTGGATGTAGGTTCAGGATTCTTACTCCTAGTGTCGCTGAATATGATCCGGCACCTTATGCGGGCGGCGAGCATGTACAGAGCGGTTGCCCCGGAGCGTCGCACTTTCAAATACCGCTCTGCTGTCGCCGCCAGATTTGGCGGAGAAGCGGTTACTCTGTTCTCAGCATTTACTGGGCCATTTTTGGGCGACGCCACAAAGGTGATGCTAATGAAAAAGCACCTGCCTGTTACGCACGGAGCTTCGGCGGTCATCCTCGACAACATTCTGTATTACACATCAGTAATCGTCCTTGTTCTTAGCGGCGTCGTGCTCCTCGTATTAAATTATGGCAGCAGCGGGACAACGATGAGCAGGATATTGCTGGCCATCGTGATCGCTATGGTAGTAACATTCACGATCTTTGCTCTAGCGATACTCTTCAAGATCACTCCGCTTACTCACACAATCGACTTTTTGTCCAAACGCAGCCTTGCCCCAAAATTTCTGGTCAAAAAGCGCGAGGGCATCCTCAACGTTGAGAACAACGTGTTTCAGTTTTACCATAACCGTCCCGCAGACTTCTTTCTTGTCTTTGGCATCTCGCTCTGTGTGCAGTTGGTAAGTATCACTGAGGTCTATTTTGCGATGACGTTTCTCGGGTATGAGCCGACTTTTACTAAAGCTTTCATCATCGAATCCCTGACCAAGATCGTCAATTTGACTTACGGATTTATTCCCGCAAACGTTGGCGTTTACGAGGGCGGCAACGAACTTATACTTAAAACCCTCGGATACGGAGCAACTCCGGGCGTCGGCGTTGCGCTTGCTCTCGTTCGCCGTGGAACGAGCCTCTGCGGAAATCTTATCGGTGTTATTATTTTGTTCTGGCGTGGTGCAGCAGGCGGTATGAACCGTCTATCAAAGAAGTCAGATTGATTATTTCCCGGTCACCTCGCGCACGACACGGCCGGGAAACTTTCGAAAGCCGAGCTCTTTAAGCTCAGATTTCGGTCGGTTCTCGTCATCGATCTTTCCCATCAAACGCAGCAGGGTAGGAGCAAAACTCATGCCGTCATATGGTTCTTCAACAGTCAGGCCTCGCGGGATACCTGTTTTTTCACCACCCGCAAACATAAGAGTAGAATTCGTCGAAACGCGGAATAATGACCCATGATTGCCGCCCGGATTGAATCCGCGAACGTCAAAATTCCAATGATTGTTGGCTAGAATAAGCATGTCCGCTTCGGTCAGGCGGCGCTGACGTTGACGAAAACGCGAGATAAGTTTCTCGTCAGCCGACAACGTACTGTCGTCGTTAGAAAGCGGATGGCGGTCAACCTGATCATTCAACCCAATGATCGCATTTGAGTAAGTAGTCTTATGAGTCGTCCGCATCCATTCGATCTCTGAATGCCAATTACTCAGCCAGGCTTTCCGGTCGGAAACCGCAAGATTCTTGTCCTCAAAGAATTTCAATGGAAACCCGTCGGCCCAATCCTTGATCTGAAATGTAACTGTTCCAAAAGCGTCCTGACGCAGACCACCTACTGGAAGATAGCGATAACTTTGTTCGCCGTCCGCATCACCACGCGAAAGGATCAGAGCCTGCTTTTCATTTTCACCAACAAGCCAGATAGGATCTTCATTCACATTCGTTCCATCAGGAAGAGAGGCGGAAACGGCATCTAGCGGCACTCGAATAGCCACAAAATCTATCGGCCGATTAGCGACTTCACGCTGCACATTGTTAATAACCTTTTGGCTGTGGAGAAGTTCGAAATAATTCACCCGAGTAAAACTCTTGTCAAGATCAAGTTGTCGTGAGGAATCAAGTGACAGACCCACAGCTGAAAGTCCTACAACATAGTTTTGTAATTGATAGATGTCGTTCGCATCGCCCATTGCTCCTGGAGCGATCAGATCTTCGATCTTGATATAGTGAGGATTGAATGTTTCGCGTTTCAGGCTTAACAGTTTGCGCAGCGAAATTAGATATTTACGATAGTCTGATTCGGCAGTGATCGCGATGGCTGTCTGGGCGGCAATCCTGCGGTTCTTTTCAGTTAGGCCTCGATCCGGCAGCATTTTGCTGGTCTTCATCACAAGCGTTGGAATGATCTTTTGCTGGGCTTCGATCCATCGGTGCAAGGCATCAAGTTCTTCATCCATCTCGTCTGCGGCTGTTCGCCAGGTCGCAGAATGTTCGCCAATGATCTTAAATATAGCCTCAGTCGCAGCAGCCCTTAATTCGGGAGAAAGCTTGTTCGACTGAAGCTGCTGCAACAGAATGTGGAGCATATTTAAGTCATTGTTACGCAAGTGTATCGACGATCGCTCGTTTCCGTCAAAATCGAGCAACGCGGTCGGATACTGCTGGCTTTGCCCTTTTAGATAATACGATTCGGCGGCAACTGTCCTGATTAGTGGAGTTAGCGGATAAAGACCCTTCACTGAATAATTCAGCATAAGTCGGCGCTTTGTAACTACATGATGGCCGCCGCCCTCAGCACTGGTCAGAAGTTTTACCAGATTGAACCCCTGACTGTTCACTTTTTCCTTCGCATTGAATCCATGGTCTGAGAGCAGGATCAATGCAGTTTCTTCACCACGCGGTGACGACTGAATAGCTAACCAGATCTTCCCTATGACACGATCCATTTCCTTGAGAACTACGAGCCGCGAGGCATCGTCATTGTTATGGTGTGAGATGTGGTCAAATGATGTGTCGTAATAGTCGAAATAGTCGATCTCCGGACGTTTGGCCAATTTTCCCGTTATGTTTCGCAAACCCTGATCGGAAAGAATGCCTCGAAAATTTAATCCCATCGACCATTCATCAATAAAATCACCCGGATCGCCGGGATACAGCTTTAAAAAACCGCCGGCAATCAATGCCCAGTCATTCCCGCGCTGATACAGCTGCGGACTGGTGTATTTCTTTTCAAAAGGAAAAGCGTCTGACAATAACGGTATCTTTAACTGATCCATCACCTCTACAGCTGGCATGTCCACTCTCTTGCTCAAACCGTAATCACGGTAATATGGAAAAAAATTGAGATAATCGTACGGATGCAAAGTGAACCGGTCGTACTCGACATTGCCTTTGATTTGCAAATGCTGTCCTGTATCGAGTTGGCCCCACGAGGGTCCCGAAAGACTCATTCCACGTGTGTAAAAATTTGCGAGACGCGTGCCGTTTTTGTAAAAGACTTCCTCGAACCACGGAAGCATCGACTTGCCAGTTTCCGGATCACGTTGATTCACATAACGATCGACGTAGTAACCGGGTAGTCCATCGACTTTTACCAAAACTACGCGCTTAACGCCCTGCGAAAACACCGATCCGGCTATGCTCGCAACAGATGCCAACACCAGCACGGATCGAAATGCTATAGATCGAAGAGACATTATAATGAGTTTGTTGTTAGTTTGCAGCGATTGCCGCGATCGTTCGTGCGTCGCGTGTCGAAATCTGCTGACCTTCTTCCAAAGCTAATTTCAAATAATGAGCACACAAACTGCGCCAGCCTTCTGTGATGTTAGAATTGCCGTAGATGGCTAGAAGCTGTTTTTTTGCCTCGGAATTATTGATGCGGTAAAGGCCGGTCACACACATGCGACGCATGTCTTCATCTTCGGTGCTCTTGAAGATTTTTGCGAGAGCACGGGTTGTTTTCGCTTTGGCGGCGGCTCCATTATCGGAAATGAATTGTAAGGAACGCTTTAATGTCTCAACATCGCTGTCAATCTCCGGTTTCGCGGAGTTGTGTGCAACCTCGCGCAAGTAACGTTCGTGCCTATCCAACTGCCGTCGCGTGTCCATTCGCGCAATCAATTCAGGAGTCGACTTTTCGCGTTTTGTGTAGAGACCAAATGAAAAGAAATTTGCTGCCGAATAAAGGAACCGTTGCTTGCCACTATGCATAAGCTTCACCATCTCTTCGCGTCGGTCCTTGTCGATCTGTTTAGGCAAACCGTCGGAACGTTTTGCATACGCCAACAGGTTCTCGTACTGGTCCCTAGCTAATTTTGCTTCGACATCTACGTCATTTTCCAACGGATTTAGTGTCGCATTTTCCAATCTGTTCGCGATTTCATCCCTAACGTCCTTACTTAACTCGGAGTCGAGTGTCAGCAGCAGCTTTAACTGCGAATACGATCTCAGGCGAGAAGTCTGATTGACGTCCATTCCGCGTTTGCCAGTAATGTAATCATAACTGAACTTTCCTAAAAAATAGGGCAAATTGCTGAACTGTCCGATTGACAGAACGTTATTGGTAATATCATTCAGAATCCGTTTGGACATCTCACGTCGCTTCACATTGTTATTATTGCGAAAATCAACTAGCAGTGTTGGTATTTTAGGAAAATCCAACCCGTAAAGAGCCAGCGGTATGAGCGTTCTGGGTTTTGCCTGTGGCGTGTCCGGTGAAACTTGCCGGCTGTTCTCATCAAACCAGCGTACTTGCGAGTAGCCTTTCCAGTTCGCAAGGTCGGTATCTTTCCATGGATTTTTAATATTCAGGAAGCGGGAATCAAATTTTTTGTCCTTGTTGCTTTCGATATCCGCCGCTGATGTCCATACCAAAGCATGTCGTACACTTCCGTCGGACATTTCCAATGGATCAAAATATAAACCCTGTTCTTCAGAATATTGACGCAGCAATTCCCAATTTTGATTTCGTATATCGCGGGTTTTGGCAAGCTCTTTGTCAAAGACCCGTGTAAGATTCTCACTCTGCATATGCCATCCAAGTGACTTGCTTGTAAGCCATAATCGAGCCTGAATATCCTTTAATTCATTCTCATCCAACAGCCGTTCACTTGCAGCCGATTGGCTTTGATACAACGACAGAACAGTCAGAGCCCGCTCGATAGCGGTGTTCCGGTAATCAGCTTTATTCTGCTTGTACTGAAGAACCGACGACTTAACGCCGACACCAAATTCATTGAGAATAACCTTCTTAAAGATAAAGCGAAAGGCCTTGCTCCAAGGACCTTTCTCCGAAGATTTCAAATCTATGATGGGCGGCGGCGGATCTGTACCCGAGCTTTTTTTGTTTGTGGTTCTGGAATAGAGAAACGGCACAAAAGCCGCAACTTTCTGATTCCGCGAAGGCCTCGTGTGGGTCAGCATCCAGACGTATCGAAGCTGGTCATTTTCCGGTTTTTGGTCGCCTAGTGAGTCGCGAAGAACACTGACTAGCGGTATTTCAGCATCTTTATTATTTGCAGAGGCTTTCGCATTTCCGGACCGGGCAAAGATGGTCAAGATCTCCGCTCCGCCATCAACCCTCACTTTCTCGACCCAAAAGGTCGAACCTTGGTCAGCAGACTCACCCTCAACTTCCTTAACCTCGTTATCAATCGTTTCGGTTCCGGCCGCGTTTGAGGTTTGAGCACTTACCTGATTCGTAACAAAGAAAAGGCAGCACAAATAAAATGTTGCCTTAGAACATAATTTCTTTTTCCTAAGAGGGTCTCTGAATAGATCCATAGGCACCAGAACGATTAAAACTCAACTATCAGAAACAAAACAGACTATTAACGTCGAAGTTAACCAGAAACAATCAAAATCAACTGTAAGCAAATATGATGCAGAACAAATCCATTGCGTTTTACAGTAATTTAGTGCATTAAGCCGTAATTCGACTGCGATACATTCCTACTGCATCCACAAAAGCTATGCCGATCGCACTTAGCAGAAAAAGATGAATAAATCCGCCTTTACTTAAGAAAACAAGCAAGAGCCAAATTCCCAACAATGTTGCTGTTAACAAACGTAATACCAAACGCCATCCCCTTACGCCTCTTTTCTTGTGGCCGAAGCACAATCATAACATTTTAAGAAAACGATTTGAATTATTTTGACATAGCATTTGGCAATCAGATACTCTTCAAAGTTAGTTCTGGAATACTTCTTAGCCGCGATTTGCTTACATTTAGCCGCTAACAATGACTCTTGGAGAATAATAAGAAATTGCCAGTCCAGATCCTTACTCCAACGACCGCCGGAATACATCCTGAAAAGTTCTCCGATCACTTGTATTTCGCACGGAATCAAATTACGGCGGTAATTATCCTGTGCGTTTTTCTACTAATCGGCTTTACCCTTCGCATACACGATCTGGGCGTTGAAAGTCTCAGCGAGGACGAATTTAACAAACTTCAAACCGTCGAAGAGTATCGGACGAACGGATTATCTGGAAAAAACGGCGAGCATCCTTTCCTGATGAAAGGCCTCCAAACAATAAGTATAGCTTCAGCAGAAAAGCTCAACAACTCAATTGCATCACCGCATCTTCATATTCCGGAGGAAGCGGCTCTGCGTTTTCCGGTTGCTCTTTTTGGAACCTTCACTGCACTTCTGCTTTTTTTGTTCGTCTCCGAATTGTTTGGACGCAGCATCGGTTTGACAACCGCAGCTCTCTGGTCCGTTGAGCCGATGGCGATAGGTTTTGACCGAATCGCAAAAGAAGACAGTCTCGTTCTGTTCTTCTTTCTTGTGACGAGTCTTTTCTTCGTAAAAAGCCAGACCAAGGCCGAACAAGGACACCCAAATTGGATTCGCTATGTTTGGGGTTCGGCTGCAGGTTTTGGGGCTCTAATGGCTTCAAAATATTATCCATTTTTCCTCTCGATCATTGGTGGCTACTATAATACTTTCTTGAGACTGCCAAATAAGAAGTGGGACATTGGGAATCTTCGCTGGATCTTATTTTTCGCCATCATGGGCGTCGTTTTCTTGCTATTAAATCCAACGATCCTGTTGCCCGACACATGGCATGAAATGCTAAAGTTCTCCAGCGAAAAACGGATAGGCCATGACAGTTATGAATTTATCGGTGTGCTCTATCCGCACAAGGTCACCGACTGGCTGAATGGTGTTCCTTGGACGTTTTATTATGTTTTCATCGCAGTAAAAACCTCATTGACTACGCTGGCACTATTTTTCATCGGCTTGCCATTGATGTTCAAACGCAACCTCGGTGACGGCCGTTTTTATCTTTTGATGTGGGCCTTTCTGTGGTTCATGCCTTTTACTTTTCTCGGCGGCAAATTTACGCGCTATTTCACATTTGCCGAGCCACTGATACTCATCTCTGCGGCTGTCGGATTCTATTTTGGAGTTAACTGGCTTTCAGGTAAATTATCGATAACATCTGCCGCAGTTTGCCAAATAATCTTGTTCGCCGCGTTGCTTGCAGGACCGCTGTTCGCCTCACTATCTGTCACGCCTCACTTTCGACTATTTACAAACCCACTCGGCGGCGGCATGGCGGCGGCGGGATCGTATTTTCCTCACGACGAATTTTACGATACAAGCACCCATGACGTCGTAACGGCTATCGCACCCCTCGCGGAAAGCGGAGCGATCATTGCCTGTGAGACGCCGACGCTGTTTGAATATTATGCGGGCAAGATCAACCGCAGAGATCTGCACTTTGTTTCCCTTTCCGAAAAAAGCGAAGTGGCCGCCCTGAGGAATGGTGACTTCATCGTTCTAACCAAAGGGCGTCGTTATTTTAGTAACACCGCTTACGAAGACTACCTCGAAAAACAAACTGCCTCGTCGGCTGATATAAAGGCCGGTGGTGTAATGTCGGCACGCATCTATCAACTGAACGAAAATTCACTGGCCGTAGTTAAGGCAATAGCAAATCAATAATTTAGTCGTAATTCAAAGCCTCGACAGCATCGAGCCTTGCAGCCTTGAGGCCGGGATACAGTGCTCCAATGATACTGCTGAATAATCCAACGATCACGATAGTCAAGATAATCTGCGGTTCGATCGCCACAGTGAGCGTAGTCCATTTTGCTAGTATGTACTTGAGGCCGACAGTCGCCAGCACACCAAAAAGAATTCCGCCCAAACTGATGAGAAGCGCTTCTTTTACGATCGTCGCGGCAATGCTCGTTTTCGACATACCGAGCGATTTCAGCACGCCGATCTGACGCGTTCGTTCGGTGACGGTCGTGTACATCGTCAGTAAAATTATCAACGCGCTGATCACGCCCGCAACACCGACGACTACATCAAGAAAGACGTTCAACGCGGGAATGCCCTGCATATAAAGCTCTTCGAGTTCGCTGGTGAGAATGATCTGGCTGTCCGGAAATTTCGCATTCAGACTATCTCCCACAACGGCCGGCGTGAAACCATCTTTGATCTTTACAAGAAACGCCGAAACTTTGTCATCAGCACCAAGCTGTGCCTGCATTGTCGCCAACGGAATTTTAATACGTGCGCCGGCACTAGGTTCATATGTGCCTACGATCTCAAAATCGCGTTCATATAGACTGAATTTATCGCCGATCTTTGCTTTTCGTCTCGCGAGCCATGCCGTGTCGGTCATGATCTCGTCGCGGCCGTCAGTAAACTTTCTTCCCTGCACGATCTGTAGTCCCGCAGTTGCAGCATACTTGTCATAAGGCACACCATCGATCAGGCGGCTGCCAGTAGCAGCATCGGTGGCCGCAACGCTGTTCTGTGCGACAGGCACGACAGCAGCAACGCCATCTATTTTTTCGATTTCACTCGCCATCGATGCCGGAAGCCGCAGAGCATCCGATCCGCTCAACCCGATGCTACCCGATGCGCGAAACATTATCTCAGCACCGACATTCGATTCACGTTGAGCGCGTTCACGCATCGTTCCATCGGCCAGGCCAATCGTGAAAACGATCAGCAAAATGCCGATACCGATGCCGACGATGCTTACAACTGTCCGGGCAGGACGGTGAAGCATATTTGAAAATACAAGGCTGTTCATAACCAATGACTGAATAAAGAATGTCGAATATTGAATAAATGCTATCCGATATTCGACATTCTTTATGCAATATTTGCTGGCAGGCTAAACGCCAACAACTTCTTCTTCCTCGACCAGATACGGCGAGACTGACGCTTTGTCTAAATCCTGTTCTAAAACCTTCGCGATCACTGGCAGCGAAAGCGAACGTGTCTTTCCAATATTCGGCACTTCGTGGCCTTTGGCATAGACATCGTGGCGGCCATGCTCTTTGTACCATTCCGAGAGCGACGCAGTTTTGTGCATTTCCTCAATGATCTGCCGCCATCCGACGCCGGTATTGTATGCGCAAAATGAAATTTCACCTTCCTGAGTGCCGTAAGGAATGACGCACATCTCGGTACGGCGGAAATCGTAGTTGAAAAGGTCCTGAAACCACATCCCTTCGACACAGAGCACACGCCAAACGTCATCAGCCGCACGCTCGACCTGCATACGGTCATTGCGGTCGCTGTTAGACGTCGTGGAACTCGGTTTGAAGAGATTGACGATCTGCGAGATCGGAAAACCTTCGGGCGCACGCGATGCGTCATAGTTACGCATGATTGCCATACCGAGTTGAGCCATCGTGAGTTTTTTGCCGCGTGCAGTGTCGGTGATCGTCGCGACGTCCTTCATAAACTGCTCGTAGTTAAAGAACTCGAAAAGCGAACGCATCTCGTTCGTCTTGTTGTTAACGACGATAAGCGTGAAAATACCGCAGTTTGGATGGCAGTTGCACGACGACCAACCCCAAGGTGCATCGGCCCCTTGCAGCATGTCCATCACGGAAGTAAATGCCGAATAAGAACTCAACGGAAACCAATCACGCAGCGGCTCAAGCGTACCGTCGAGCTGGTTTTTAAGATCGTGCGTCATTCCGGCAAGCGTGTAGCGCTGTTCTGAGCGGTCTTTGTCAGAAACATCTTCGTCGCGTCCGGTAAAACTCACAGGCTGAAACGCAATGGTCTGAACTTTGTCGATATTCTCAGCAGCGAATTTTACGATCGAGCCGATGCCGTTGTTGTTCCACGAATTAACGATCGTCGTCACGAGCGTGACCTTGATGCCGACTGAAGCGAGATTCTCGATTGCCTTGAGCTTTACATCAAAGAGATTTCCGACACCGCGATGTTTGTTATCTTCTTCGTTTGTTCCGTCAAACTGAAGGTAAACGCCATGTTGTCCGGCTTCTTTCGCTGCCTTGCAAAACTCGATGTCCTCGGCGTAACGGATACCGTTAGTCGCGGCTAAGATTCGATAAAAACCGACCTTTTTAGCGTAGGCGACCGCGTCTAAAAAGTAAGGCGAAAGCGTCGGTTCGCCGCCCGAGAACAGAATGATGATCTGACGTTTTGGTTTGAACGATACCGCCCGATCTAGGATTGCTTTTGTATCCTCAAACGTCGGCTCGTGAACGTAGCCGACCTGATTAGCATCCATAAAGCACGGATTGCACATCATGTTGCAGCGGTTTGTGAGATCGACAGTAAGAACCGCACCGCGCCCAAATTTGATGTCGCTCGTGCCGTGATGATGAACGTGCTTGTCTTCAGCAGCCTTAAAATCTCGGCCGTAAAAGAGCGATTCGATACGTTCGAGAAACGCAGGATCGGTTGCCATCACATCGACAAACTCGCCATGCGTCGGGCAGGTTTTCTTCATCACAACCTGGCCGTTTTCCTCGACGATCTGAGCCTTGATCTCGCCGGGATGCGAATTCATCAATATCTCAAGCGGAATGTCGCCTGAGATCACGCCATTGCGAACAGATTTGACGCATGCCGGACAAAGCGAGTCCGTCTCACGCGGAAACCCAAGTGGCGGAGCGGTACGCTCGTACGATTTCAGCAAAGGCTCAGCGGCCCAGCCCGGTTGTATCGACTCGCTTTCCGGAATGGCCTTATTTACCGCCTGAAAAGCCTTCCAACCGATATCAGCCATCTTAGAAACGGCCTTCGATCCGGCCATACCTTTCGTTTTTCCTTCTCCGCGTCTGAAATTATCGCTAAACATAATATCTAAATTTTAATCAAACAAGCTAGCATTTTAGCAGAATAGGCCTGTAAAACATACCTTTGCGGCCTCGAAGGGAGTTTCACCTTTTCCTTACATCCGAGTCTGTTTGCGTATCTGCTTTATCTGGCCTCTTTATCAAGCACAGCCAACTAAAGTTGAAACTCTCAACTTTGCCCAGGCCTGTCCCAAGTGTCCCAGTGTCCCACCGCTTTTTTTTCACGCAAACAACGCTTCAATCGTTCCACATCGTTCCACTTCTCTGTGGAACGATGTAAATGTTGTAAACAGTATATTTATCGTCGGTTTTTCGTCGCGTTCCACGATTTTTCGAAAAAAGTTTTTCGTTCAAATTCTCGTGATCTGCAACTTACCTGAAACCCTTAAACTCTACAAACATTGCGCTTACAAATTCCGCTCGGGCGTATGTCTAAAATTTTGCAGAAGCGCCGTTTGTCTCACAGATTATTACAAACGGCGCACTTTGTAATACGGAATGTTACAGTTTTCGCTGCCGCCTAACTGATTTTCAAATAACAAAGATCATCAAAATTACAACGATCCCGCATCAACCTATCAGAATTTGTAGCAGAATGAAATACCAATTTTCCCGATTTGACGCAACTTTCCGAATATGACGAGGGTCTCAGAACAATGTAAATATCATTTGGTCGATTTGGAATCTTTCGGTGTGTCGATATTCTTTTTCGCGTCAGCTTTGTTGTCCGGTTGCATTGTGCTCTGTGTAGCCTTCTCCGGTCCACGAGCGATTTTTACTTTTTCAATAAAGCGATCTGCCATGTAAGGTGCCCCGAGATTGCCATCCGCGATTATTCGGCTGCCGGTGGCAACAACAGTTCCTAGCCGCTGGCTATACAATTTGAAAGTATATTTCCATGTATAAAGCACATGATCGATCTCCAGGATCAAATCTGCCAATTCTCGTTCTTCAACAAATGAAAGGTTCCATTCTGCCATTTCTTTACGCGCATTGAGAGCGTTGACCATCTGATCGGGCTTGAAACTAACGGTGTTGCTTGTAACGTAAATAGTTTTTGAAAGCGCCAATATATCTGGAACGGTTTTTGGCTTTACAACAACCGATCCAGGGCCTTTGGAAGATAACGGTGTTATCCCTCTCTCAGGAACTAATACGGAACCTTGCAAAATGGGAAATGGCGTTTGCGAAGGTGCTGGGCTCTTCACAGATGTGGTCAATGTCGAATTTGATTGCACCGACCGAATAAGTCCTACGACCGATGAAAGCGGGACAGCGATTTGGCCTTTCGACCCCGGAGTAGTCGTCATCATCCCAAGCGAATATCCGCGTTCATCGAGCAGCAAAGCTCCCGCTGTATTGCCCGCGACTGTGTTACTGATCTGCAAAACGCGATATCCTTTGCCTGCTCCGTCAATATTGTCGGCCATTTGAACTGAGGAAAGCATGAGGTCGTTTTTCGATACAAACTGTCCATCAGGATTTGCAAACAAAAACACCCGCGAACCGACCTGTGTCTCTTCGGCGGTGCCGTTTGGAATGACGCGAAGCCCGACGGCGTTTATCTTCAAGATCGCAATGTTGCGTCGCTCATCTGTCGAGACTATCTCAGCCTTATCGTAAGTCTCGCCGTTTCTAAACCGCACCTGAATCTCGCGAGCGCCTTTGACCAGGCTCAACTGCGTCATAACGTAGCCGTCAGCACGAACAACAAGGCCAGATCCGACGGCATGAGCATCGCCATCACTTGCAAGCAAAATCGTCACTACGGATTCAGCCGCAGTTTCATGTCCCGCAGGCCAGCTAACGTACTGAGCTGAGACTGTGGCATAGGCCAAAGTAACAGTGAATACGGAAAAAACAAGTCTATTTAATATTTTTGCAAGCATGACCCTCCAATAAGTTTGATTAGACGCAACTTCTGCGTAAACTCCACTCCTGACGCCAAATTTTTATCAATTTATCAGAATTATGACGCCCAAGATAGAACTAAGGTTGTTTCAGTCACTCATAAAAATGCAGTTTTTGCCCCAAATAGCCCGAATTGTACGAATCACACGAATCAGAAGACTCTTATTCGTTTGATTCGTGTTATTGCTTTAAGTTCTTCGCATCGCCTCGACTGGATCGAGCCGCGACGCCTGAAGCGCAGGATAAAACCCCGCGATCAATCCCACCATCACAGATGCACCAAATCCTGCCGCGATCGCCCAAAACGGGACAGCAGCGGGAAAGCTGATGATACTTCTGACGGCAAAAGCGAGGAACAGCCCGGCCGCGATCCCGCTCAGGCCGCCTAGCCCTGTCAACGTGATCGCCTCAAGCAAAAACTGCGTCAATATCTCGCCCCTGGTCGCCCCGAGAGCCCGCCGGATACCGATCTCGGGCGTTCGCTCCTTGACCGACACGAGCATTATATTCATAACCCCGACACCACCAACAAACAAGCTTGCGAGAGCGATCGGCACGACGATAACGCCAAGTCCATTGATAACATCATCGACGAGCTGGAATATCTGTTCTGAGCGGTTCACGCCGAAGTTATTGGCGTCGGTTGATTTCAGCCCGCGTCGTTGCCGCAAGAGGAACGTTACTTCGTCGGTGACCTCGTCCACTCGACCCGCCGGAGCCCGGACGGCGATCAGCGTCTCTTCGATCTCAGGATAGAATTTTTCCGATGTCTCGAAAGGAATATACATCGACCGCTCGTCAATCTCATCGCTCCCGATCACACCTTCACCCGTCGATTTGCCGAGCACCCCTATCACGCGAAAGAGCTTGCCGTCGATCTTGATATCCTCACCAAGCGGATCGAGCTCCTCAAAAACCTGCTTTGCAATGCCGTGACCAATAACCACGACCGATGCCCTTCCGCGGCGCTCAGTTTCGGTAAAGAATCGGCCCTTCTCTATCGGCACGTTGATCACGTCGGGGTAATTCTCCCAAACGCCAAGGATCAGCGGATTAATACCCTCGCGTGAGCGGGCTGTTACCTTCGGCACATCAGCCGACGGACCATAACTTCCACGAACCTTTTGCGGCGATACGGCTTGCGGCGAACTCAGTTCGGATACGGCGATCGCATCATCAAGCGTGAAATCCTTACGTTGACGCTCCTCGGCCGTCGGCTGCTCAAGTGAAGGGCCGATCCGCGCCTGTTTGGTGAAATAAATGACGTTCGGAGCACTCTTGTCGGACACCTCCTGAACCCGCTGCGACAGTCCGGTGAGCACCGCCCCGACGAGTGCAACGACCGCCGTGCCGATAATGACGCCGGTCAACGTCAGGCCCGCACGCAGTTTATTGGTGCGTATTGAATCAATGACCGTTTGCCATGTGTCAGTTATGCCTTGAATATTCACGTCAATTTATCTAACAAGATCACTCCGACCTAAGAGCCTCGATCGGGTCCAGCGCTGCCGCCTGTCTCGCCGGAATCACGCCAAAAACTATTCCCACCGCGCAGGACACGCCGATCGCCGCCATAACAGCCCAGATCGGAAGGCTAAGCGGCAGATTTGTTGCCCACACCAGAAGCCAGATAATGCCTGCTGCAAACATTACGCCGATCACTCCGCCGATCACCGTCAACGTCGTCGTCTCGATCAAAAACTGCATCAGAATGTCACGCCGCCTCGCACCAACCGCTAATCGGATGCCTATCTCACGCGTTCGCTCGGTCACCGACGAGAGCATCATGTTCATAACAACAATGCCGCCGACAAAGAGCGATATCGCCGTCAACGGATAAACGATGGTTCCAACAATTCCGGTCAACGACGCCGAAAATGCCTGAACGCTCTTGGCAGTGACAAAGCTGAAATCGTCCTCTTTGTCAGTGCCGATGGTTTTACGTTGGATGCGAATAGCCACGCGAACACGTTCCTCGACATCTACAAGCGATACCTTTTCTGTGTCTTTGGCCTTGGCGAGTATGGCAAGCGAACGCGAACGTGCGCCAAAGACACGAGTAAAGGTTCCAAGCGGGATCTGAACAAAGCCGTCCTGCGAAGACCCAAACGAGGACCCTCGAGGTTCGGCCACGCCGATGACCTGATACCGGATCTGCCCGAGCTGAATATCTTCGCCGATCGCACCCGTCGTCGGGAATAGCTCGTCAACCAGGTCCTGGCCGATAATGCAGACATTTCGCCGATACGTGTCATCGGTCGATGTAAGACCGCGTCCGTACGCGATTTTTATATTAGATAGGTCCGTAATGTTTGGCGTAACGCCTTGAACGATCACGCCAACGAGCGTTTTGGCACCGCGCCTGGCAGGCAATGCGGCATCGGCTTGTGCTCCAAATTCGATCTCGTCGCCCAATCTCACGGTCAAATACTCGAGATCCTCGATGAAGATGTCAGGCCGTTTTGCCTTAGCCTCAACAAAAGCCTGGCCGTCGGAACCAAAATCTTGAAAAGACGCCTTTTCGATCCGCAGCACGTCCGGCGCAAATCCGGCGGTTGAATTGACAACGAAGACTTGAGCACCCTGCAATAATGCCGCTACTATCACAACGACAGCGACTCCAACGACTACTCCGAGTATCGTCAGCGTCGAGCGCGTTCGATTGGCACGAATCGAGTCCCATGCCAAGGACAGCGATTCGCGAAACAAATTTAATCTAGCGGTCAAAGACAGTTGCACAGTGAAAAACATTCACGGTAACACGACGATTAACGGCACTGTGCCAAACACAATGCGTGTCGAGCGGCGCCTACACATTGACTGAGCTTATGGGTCAAAAAGAATGCCAAAGAGTCGCTCTAGACAATATTCGATCGGTTACTTTTTAAGGACGAACTCTTTGAAGAGGTTAAACACCGAGTTGGCACCGAGCGAGATCGTGCCGCTTTTCATGCCGTCTTTCCAGTTATAACGAGGCGGATACCATGCCTCGGCCGCGATGACGTTTGCGGCGTATGTGCCGACGATTCGTGACACTCCGACCGTCCGTTTGCCGTTCGCGGTCCGGGCTGTAAATGTCGAGGCGATCGCATTCCCGGCCCGCGAACCGAAATCACGCTTCTTGCTGCGATAGAAATGGCTGTCGATCTTCAGAGCTTCGTCCATACCGTATATCGCAGTGTTTCGAATGACGTTTTTGCCAAGTGTCGACGCGAAACGCTTTCCAAAACCTTTCGCCGATTTGCCCCACTCCTCGGGCTCGTTTCGGATGGTCGAAAATCCCGAGCTTGCCGCGACTCCAACCCAGGAAAACGGTCCAACTGTGTCGTTGACAAAACGTTTGAAGCGCTTCTCGGCATTTGGACGTGCGTATGACGCCTGATTGGTTGTTGCCGTCGTTTGTGCAACTAGCGTAAGTGCGCTGACAGATGTCAGCGTCAAAATGAAGAGTATCTTTTTCATAAATAGTCTGTTCGGCTGAGCCGGCAATGCGGATTCACTTCGTGAGAATCGGCTTTAGAGCTTTGTAAACGTTGTCGGCCATTATCTTTGCGCCCTCGGCGTTTGGGTGGATGCCGTCGGCTTGGTTTAGTTCTTTCTTTAACGCAACGTTTTCGAGGAGGAACGGCAGAAACTCGACCTTGTGTTCGGTGGCGAGATCGGGAAAGGCCATCATAAAATCACGCTGATATTCGGAGCCCATCGACGGCGGAGCAAGCATTCCGCAGAGGAGTATTTTCAACTTTTTGGCCTTTGCTTTTCGGATTATTTTGTCGAGGTTATCCTTCATTTTCGCGACCGGAACGCCGCGAAGCAGGTCGTTAGCGCCGAGTTCAAGGATAAGAATTTTGGCGTTATCTTGTTCCAAAACCCAATCGCTGCGTTCGAGGCCGCCGAGGCTTGTATCACCCGACACACCGGCATTAATAACCTCAAAATCGTAACCATCCGCCTTTAACTTTTCCTGTAACAGATATGGATAAGATTCCTTTTCCGACAAGCCAAATCCGGCTGTCAGACTGTCGCCAAAGGCAATGATCTTCGGCTTATTAGTCGCAACTTGCGGCATCGCAAGCGTTTTGTTTGCGGCCTCGGGACGAGCGTTCGATCTCGCACAAGAGGAAAGAACAACAACGAGAAATATGAAACTTACAACTGTAGTTTTTCGAATACAATAACGCATAGTTCGTCGCTTTATTGTACGCTAAACCGTCGGCTAAAGATGCAAAATCATATGATCGAACTTCGCAGCGTCTCCAAAACTGTCCTTTCCGGTGTCGAGGACCTGACCATACTCGACGACGTTTCATTCGATATTCCCGAAGGCCAGTTTGTCGCTGTCACAGGCGCATCCGGCAGCGGCAAATCAACGCTTCTCGGTCTTATTGCGGGTCTCGATGCTCCTTCATCCGGGCAAATTTTTGTCGAAAGCGAAGAGATCACAAAACTCAGCGAAGACGCTCTAGCCCGCATTCGAAGCGAGAAGATCGGTTTTATCTTTCAGTCTTTCCATCTCATCCCAAGTCTCACCGCGTTTGAGAACATCATGATCCCGATGGAAATTCTTGGCTTGCCTGACGTGAACGATCGAGCAACGCAACTTCTCGAAAAAGTCGGCCTGACAAATCGCGGACATCATTACCCGCCAGAGCTTTCCGGGGGCGAACAGCAGCGCGTAGCGATCGCAAGGGCCTTTGCAAACAGTCCAAAGATCTTATTGGCAGACGAACCGACCGGCAATCTTGACTCAAAGAATGGCCAGCATATTTTTGAATTGATGAAAGACTTGCATCGACAGAATAACGTTACGCTTGTACTCGTGACACATGACGCAACGTTGGCAGAACAGGCACAAAGGCAAATTGTCCTTACCGACGGACGTATTTCGAGCGAGAGATATTTGGCCGCAGATCAACGCTGATGAAGTTTATTCTCAATCTGACACGACGCGAGATCCGCTCTTCATGGCGGCGATTGTTGTTTTTCTTTCTCTGCATCGCGTTAGGCGTCGGCTCGGTCGTCGCTCTTAGATCGCTTATTCAAAACCTCACGAAGGTAGTAGGAAATGATGCCCGCGCGCTGATGACGGCCGATGTCGAAGTAACCTCAACAAACATCTTTTCGCCGACCGACATATCGACCATCGAAGGCGTCATCGCCCGATTCCCTACCGTCGAAGCCCGTAACGAAACGATCACGGCAGCGGTGATGGGCCGTTCAACCGATCAGTCAAACGATAGTGTTGAATTTATAGAGCTAAAGGGCATTGAGCCGCCATTTCCGCTAATCGGCACGTTCACGCTTTCGTCGGGCGAGCCGTTCGACTACAAGCTGCTGGAAAACAACGGCGCCGTCATCGCCAAAGGACTACTCGAAGAACTTAACGTCAAGATCGGCGACAAACTCCGTATCGGTGAAGGCGAATTCCAGATCCGCGCGGCTATAGACGAAGAGCCGGGCGGATCGAGCGGCTTTCGACTCGGGCCAAGAGTATTTGTCGAAAAAAAGGCGTTTGAAACCGCAGGCATCACACGCAATTCGAGCCGTGTTAGACGCCGAATCCTTTATCGCACAAGCGACAATCCAACCGAGCTTGTCACACAGCTTCGCGATGCGTTAAAGGGCACTACTGTGCAGGTCAATTCGTACCGCGAACAGCAAGAAAACCTGAGCGACCAATTTTCGCGAATGGAAAATTACCTTTCGCTCACGGGTTTGCTGATCCTCGTGCTTGGCGGCGTCGGTGTTTGGAATGTCGCGCGAGCATTCATCGAGCAAAAACGAAAGACCATCGCCGTTCTAAAATGCCTCGGCGGCAGCGGAATAAAGGTCATTACGGTTTATCTACTGCAAATTCTCGTGCTCGGTTCTGTCGGAAGTTTGTTTGGTGTCTTTCTAGCGCAAGGCGGATTGTGGTTAGCTCGCTGGCGGTTTATTGACGCTTTGCCTGCGAAGATGAGTTACTCGATAAATCTCTCGACTGCGTTTCAAGGAATTGTTCTCGGCGTCTTGATCTCGTTGTTGTTCTCAGCATTGCCGCTCATGCAGATCAGATCGATCAAACCGCGACTGCTGCTCCGCGATGAGAATAATGCAAGCTTGTCGAAACTCGACTGGACACGCTGGGCGATCGGCGCAGTGTCTGTCGCTGTGTTGCTGGCACTTGCGGTTTGGCAGGCAGGCTCGGTCAAGGTCGGAGTTTTGTTCCTCGGCGCACTTGCTGCAACGGGAATTGTCCTTTATCTCTCCGCAACGGTGCTGATGTGGTTTCTGAAAAAAGTGAAAGGCCTGGGCACGTTTTCCATTCGTCAGGCTGTGAACTCGATGTATCGGCCGGGAAATCAAACTCGGATCATTTTGCTTGCAGTCGGTTTAGGAGCGTTTGTTGTTTTGTCCGTTCAAGCGATCGAGACAAACCTGCTGCGGGAGTTTGATCTTACGAGAAACGGACGACTGCCGAGCCTCATCTTTGTTGACATTCAGAAAAGCCAGATCGATGACGTTGTTAAGATCATCGCAGAAAAGCTAGGCGAAAAACCTGAGGTTGTGCCGACCGTGCGCGGCCGCATTGCATTTGTCAACGGCGAAGCCATCGATTATCAGCAGCGCGAAATACGCCAACAGCAAGGCCAGATCGGACGTGAATTTGCGCTTACATATCGCGACAACTTGGACGACAATGAATCAGTTATTTCGGGCGATTGGTGGACGACAACAAAGCCGTCGGACATTCCGGAAGTTTCGGTTGACGAAAACATGGCTGACACGTTGAAGGTCAGTGCGGGCGATTCGATAACGTTTGATGTGTCCGGACGAAAGATAACTGCCCGCGTCGCAAACATCCGCAAGATCGACGTCAGAAATGCTCGCACGGCATTCGTTTTTGTATTTCGCCCCGGCACGCTCGACAAAGCGCCGCAAACCTACGCGGCAACGATCATAAAACATGTGCCGACAACCTTGCGGCAAAAGCTTCAACGCGACGTGCTCGACAACTTTCCAAACGTGCAGATCTTTGACGTGGCGGACATCGTCGCGGCAGTTGAGCGGCTTATTAGTAACTTTGTTCTTGCGATCTCGTTTGTCGGCAGCTTTGTGCTGCTGACCGGAATTCTGATCTTGATCGGCTCGGTTGCTCTGACAAAATCTCAGCGTATTTATGAGAACGCGGTGTTAAAAACTCTAGGTGCGAATCGAAGAACGCTGACCACAATTCTGTTTGCGGAATATGGAATTTTAGGATTGCTGGCCGGAATTATCGCGACTACATTTGCGGTCAGTCTTTCGTATGTCGTCAGCCGTTTTCTGATGGAGGTCGAATGGCAATTCGATCCGATGCTTGCCGTCGGAGGCGTCGTGATAACGACTCTGCTCGTAACGATTGTCGGAGCCGCAGCAAGCTTTGATGTGCTATTCAAAAAACCGTTAGCTACTCTGCGCTCACAATAAGAATTTTCACCACAGAGACACAGAGAGCACAGGGCATTTTAATATCTCTGTGCTCTCTGTGTCTCCGTGGTGAATTAATTCTGGGACTCGAACGGATGCTTTTCGAGTACCGCTCGCATGCTGACCTGACCGAATAGAGTTTCGAGGTACGCTCCGAAGCGATGCAGCAGCGGCACGAGGTCTTTCTTCTGCTTTGTGACCAAGATCTCCTCGACAAAACGCTCGAAGGTCTCCGTATCTTTATAAAACAAGAAACGAATACTTCCATTCGTAAATTCGCGGAGCGACCTGTTCAAAGAATCGACTTCGTTTTTTCCCGGCTCCTGTTCAGCGGTCTGCGTTAGGCGGACTAGTTTCCATAGATCGCTGCGAAGAGTGAGCGACCTTTCAAAATTGATGCGGTAGCTTGGGAACAGCGCAACGACATCAACTGAAGGATCAATGAGATGTGCAAGTCCGGCAAGTGTCTGTTGAAAGCTGCCGTTCAGCATCGCATACGCCGTTTCCATTCCGGCACAGATCGATGGCGGCGGACGCAGATCGGCGAGTCCGGTCAACTCCTGAGCGTAAACTTTTTTCAGCTCTATCGAAGCCGTGTATGACGCCGCATCGAGTGAGGCAAACAGTTCGGCCTCTTCGTTCGGGAAACGTGTGAGGCGATTATTTATGTAACTAATAAGATCGGGAATTTGCTCATTCAACCGCGAAAAGATCAGCAGCGCCGGTTTCAATGGCTCGTCTGCCTGGAGCATCTTACCGACGACGCTCAGCCACTTTAGTATCTTGGCAAACTTCGGCAAGATGAGCGCGAGTTCGGCATTTTCCAGCGTCTTCGGTTTTTCGTTTGAGGCAAAACTCTTTAACGGCTCAGGCAAAAATTGCTCGCCTTGCGCTTCGGCGTATCGAATCAGTTTATGGAACGCTTCGAGCCTGCCAAATTTCTCAGCAAGCAGATTGCACCACGCTTTCCATTCACCAACGCCGAGCGGCTCGGCACGAACAATGCACTGGCCAACCTGTATCGAATCACGCAGCGCCGCAGCGAGATCGGTCAGTTCATCAACCGTCAGGCCGTGTGATCGCCGAGTGCTCTCGGTTTGATTTTGCTCGACGAGCAGCCGTGCATTCAGTTTCATGCACCGCATCAGCGTCGATTGAGTAAGGCGGGATTCTATTGTGTAATCGACCGTCGGCTTTGCGGTGTCGCGCACACGAAAAGTGTAGTTACCGACACTCAAAAAACTCTCAAGCCCCGAAAACCATATTCCCAATTCAATGGCTGTCTCTGTATCGGCACTCATCGGCAAATCTGTGTTGTCGCGGCGCACTTCGGTAATGACCGCATTGTCATTAAGCACATTGGTAGGATTATCGATCACTGCTGCCAATTTGGGGTTTCCTCAGGTAGAAGGTAAGCGTCGGTGGTGAGGCGGTTTTCACCGCAAATCAATTATACCTGTCTCTGAGAGGTCTTGGCAATAAAAATGTCACAACATGCAAAAGCCCGCACGTTAGTAAGGGCGAAACACTCAAGCATGAATGTATCGCCCTGACTAACGTGCGGGCTTTCGCATTAGAGTCTTACGCGGCCATTGATCGCAGACACTCGTGGCTGGCCGTCGTTGAACATTATCCGCTGCCACGTCAATGGCGTAAATGCTCCAGGTTCGCCGACCGCCTTAAATCTGAGATTCAGAAGTAATCCATTGCTGTCGATGGGCATCGCACCATACAATGCGACTCGTAAAATGCCCGGTTCGTTGGCGTTTGCGGCAAACGAAAGGCCTCGGCTGGCTGTTCCTGCTATATCAATAACATCCTCTAAAGGCTGTATCACCGAAGCATCATACCTTAGCTCGAACTCATACGAGACAATGCCTTTGTTAGCCGCATTATCGACCCGAACCGGCACGACGATCTCTTTTCCAACTGCGACAGCCATATCCGGCAGTTCAACCGAAATACTTCTCTCCGGCCCGCTGGCTACTGCCGGCTGCTTACCGCCAACTCCTCTCGCACCGGTGTTGTTCCAATTGCCCGACACGTCGCCCAGCAATATCGCGGTGTAATCTTCGCCTGCGAGGTTGCTGGTCAGCGTCGGATAGGTCCTGCTCGTCGGCGTAGAGCCTGTTGGAAACGGAATGTTCGGAACGGTGAAAAACTTCCAAGTTCCCGTCAAGGCATACGGAGTTAGCGCAGTGACATAACGTGCGATCTGCGCCGCGTCAAACGACTGGATCGCATTGTTGCCGCTGACATCCGCCGCGACAAACTGGTTGCCGGTCAGAAAGTTGTTACCGGTAACGTGCGCAGCGATCCTTGCCGCGTCAAATGAATTGATCGCATTGTTCACGCCGCCCACCTTCGAAGGCGTAACCGTATAGGGCCCCGCACCCAACAGATCAAGCTTGTAAGTTCCCTCACCCGCGCCCGGCGCTAATGTTGTCGCAGAAGCCGAAGGCGTTCCCGCAGCATTCACCTGCACATTAGAAACATACCGCGTACTCGGACTTCCAATCGCATTGCCGTAAGTAACAGTTCCGCTTAACGTACAATCACGAAGCAGAACGGATAGATTGTTTGAGAAAATGTTCGCGGTAACAAGATCTTGCTTGCCATCACCATTGAAATCACCTACCGCTATTGAATAAGGAAAATCGCCAGTCCCCACAGACCCAGCTAAACTAAATCCACCCACCCCATCTCCCAACAGGATTGACGCACTGTCCGAGTTAGGTATATCAACTGCAATGTCTAACTTGCCATCACCATTGAAATCACCTAGAGCTACCGATACAGAAACTCCGCCAACGCCAATGTTTGTCGCGGCACTGAAATTGCCCAGTCCCAATCCCAGAATAATAGTTACGGTTCCCGGTTCACGATTAGCTGTCACTAAATCTTGCTTGCCATCACCATTGAAATCACCTACTGCTATTGAGTATGGATTAGAATCAACTGGTAAATTGATCGCCCCTCCGAAGCTTCCATTACCAACACCCAACAGGATTGAGACATTGTTTGATGCCCAGTTGGAAATGGCAAGATCCTGATTGCCATCTTCATTGAAATCACCCAAGGCGACCGAATGAGGAACAGTGCCAGCTACATAGTTTGTTGGAGCGGTAAAATTGCCGTCACCGTTACCTAACATTATCGACACGTTGTTTGTGCCGTCATTAACAACTACAAGGTCTTGCTTGTTATCTCCATTGAAATCCCCCACAGCAACTGCTTCAGGGCCGCCTGCAGGTAACATTAAAAAGTTAGAGAAACTACCAAAACCATCACCTAATAAAATCGATACATTGCTCGAACCCAGATTAACAACTGCGAGGTCCTGATTGCCATCGCCGTTAAAATCTCCCACTGCTAATGATTTAGGATTATTACCCACTCCGAAGTTCGTCGCGCTTCCGAAACTACCAGATCCATTGCCTAACAAAATCGACACATTGTGCGAGCTTTCGTTTGCCACCGCAAGATCCTGTTTGGCGTCTCCGTTAAAATCTCCAACGACAACTGCTTCCGAACCAGTCCCCGTGCCGTTATGAACCGCCGGCGCAAAACTGACCGGATTACAAACAGGAGGCGTGTTAACCGTAAGCGTAAACGTCCTTGTATTGGTCACGCCCATAAAACCGAATGCTGTGACGGTGATGAGGTGTATTCCTGCCGGATGAGCATTTGTAACGGTGACGATGCCGGTTGTGGGATCGGCTTCGAGCTTGCCTTTGAAGTTTGTTGAGGTTGAAACGTTCATGCTCGCCGCTAGGAGCGGGGCGGCGTCGGGCGTGACGGTCGTATTTGTGCTGAGCGGTATCACGGCGTTTGTGTAGTTGCCGAGTATCGGCGTCGGCACAACGGTCGGCGTAAATGTCGGCGTGAATGTCGCCGTACTCGTCGCCGTTGGTGTAAAGGTTGATGTAGCCGTAAATGTCGGAGTAAATGTCGATGTTGATGTCGCCGTAGGAGTGAACGTCGAGGTGCTCGTTGCCGTTGGCGTAAATGTCGATGTTGATGTCGCCGTCGGCGTGAACGTCGAAGTTGAGGTTGCCGTCGGTGTGAATGTGGATGTTGCCGTCGCGGTCGCCGTGTTCGTCGCCGTCGGTGTAGCCGTCGCGATAGTGAGCACTCCGTTCGACGTTACATCAGGAGGCGAGCCGCCGTTGAAAACAAAACCGGGATGAAATTGGCTTCCCGGGCTCGTGTAGTCCTCAAAGATCAAATCCGTCGATTGTCCTGACGAGCCTATAACATTAAATCTCAGATTGAGCAGCGTTCCCGATCCGGTCAGTGGAGAGACATCAAACGCCGAGATGATAAGGTGTCCCGGATTAGCAGCATTTGGCGTAACGAACATATTGCTGCTGACCGTTCCCGTTTTATCAAAAGCGGGCGATGCAGGCGTGATGATCGCCGGGTTAAATGTCACCTGCAGGTCATAAGAAAATATGTTCAAACCGGTCGTATTACCGACCGTTATCGGTACCAAAACAACCGTGGCAGGCGACGCGGTCATTATCGGCAGAGCCACCGCCACCGCCGGTGTACCCGTCGCGGTTGCCGTCGCCGTATTTGTCGGTGTGAATGTCGGCGTAGTCGCAGGTGTATTGGTCGGCGTGTTTGTCGCAGTATTTGTCGCCGTCGCAGTTGCAGCGACCACCGTGAAGCTTCCGTTCGTGATCGTCACTGTCGGATCGCCTTCGTTAAACCGAAAGCCCGGATGAAAGGCCGATCCCGGATCAGTGTAATCCGCAAACGTCAACGCCGTCGATTGGCCGGTCGTTCCGATAACCGTAAATCTTAAGTTGATCAGCGTTCCGGCTCCTGCCATAGCCACTCCTTGAAATCCCTCGATGATCAAATGGCCGGAATTGCTCGTGTCCGGTGTTATCGTCATCGCACTGCTCAGCGTTCCAGCCGTATCAAAAGCAGGTGAAGCAGGCGTCAGGATCGCCGGATCGTATGTCACTTGAAGTTCATACACATAAACCCCAAGGCCGGTAAGATCGCCTGTCGTTATAGGCACAGAAATAGTTGCGCCGGTAGGAGCGTTCACAGCAGGCAGTGAAACCGGCACCGGTACGAAAGATGTAGAAGGATCTATTTGCGGTAACCCGAAAAATTCGCTGATCCGAGTCGCAAAAAGACTATTCCCCGCGGCCTTAGCGGCTGGAATAAAATTAAATCCGCTAAAAATAGCGATGCCAGCCAGAACAATGACCATAGAATAATGTCGTTTCTTCATTACCTTCTTTCTCTCCCAAATACCGGTATATTTCCCGTAAGCATATCGCTGAATCGCGATTTATACAAGGTTTGTTTGTGAGGGCATCGTTCGTAGCAACGTTTCCTTTTGTTTCATCGCGTAGCGATGTTTTGAATGTAGCCGTGGGTTTTAACCCACGGCAGGCCGTAATAAATGTTTCCGTCGCGTCAGCGACGATTGAATTATTGCAACGGTTTTGTTCAATCGTCGCTACGCGACGCGAATCCTCGGTTCACATTCCCGTGGGTTAAAACCCACGGCTACATTCACCTTGCCGCTACGCGGCAGAGAACCATTTTTACGCGATAGATGAATGTAACAGGTTGCCACCCTTTCCACTGTTTCCAGGTTTCCAGACTTTCCAGATTTATAATCTATAAGGGTCTTACTTTTCATTTATATATATATTTACTTAGTGATAACTCAATATAGATAAATAGCTCTGGAAACTTGGAAACTTGGAAAGCTGGAAAGGGTGGCAACTCATCTCTACGCTTTCAAGTACTTACCAACTGTCGTGTGAGAAATCCCGACTTCCTCAGCTATCTCACGATTGGTCTTTCCATCCGCTGACATCTCTTTTACCCTCGCGATCAACTCTTCCTTCTCTTTATCATTCGAGGCTTTCCGATGCTGAGTTTTTTGCGGCCTTAACTCAATATGGCATACTCGAAATATGGCAAGAAAGCTGCTCGTTGCAACAAATAATCGGGGCAAACTTGGGGAGTTGAACGGCCTTTTAGCTGGGCTGCCGATCGATCTGCTAAGCCTCAGTGATATTGGCTGCACGGTCGAGATCGAGGAAACAGGCTCGACGTTTGCGGAAAACGCTGCGCTAAAAGCCATCGGCTACGCTTCGCTCTCCGGTTTAATGACGATCGCCGACGATTCCGGACTAGAGATCGAGGCACTCGACAACAGGCCGGGCGTTCTCTCGGCGAGATACGGAGGAGCGGAATTGGGGTTTTATAAGAAGATGTCAATGCTGCTCGGCGAGCTAGACAAGACAGGCGACACGCGGCGAAAGGCACGCTTTGTCTCGTCCATCGCAATAGCCGATGCGGCAGGCGAGATCGTCCATTCTGCCGAGGGCATTTGCAGCGGTACGATTGCACCATTTCCTCGCGGAACAAATGGTTTTGGCTACGATCCGCTGTTCATTCCGGATGGTTTCGATCAGACCTTTGGCGAGCTGTCGGACACCGTTAAACAGAAAATCAGTCACCGCGCGCACGCTTTTTGCCAAATAATCCCGTTTTTACGGCTTTTTTACGCGGTTTGACTTGACGTTGGCGCTTCTTGCGCATAGAATTCGACTCTTGGAATCGTTAATCGTTTCTTTGATCTGACATAACGGGGCGTAGCACAGCCTGGTAGTGCGCACGGTTTGGGACCGTGAGGCCGCAAGTTCGAATCTTGCCGCCCCGACCAGTCATTTTATTAACGGCTGGAAGTTTTCCCCCTTTGCCCAAGCGATTTTTGCCGGCAAATTATTAACTATATAAACAACCAACTTGGAGGTTAGATAAATTATGGCTCGTATGACACAAACGGAAATTATCGGAGCGCTGGCAGATTCGTGCGGTCTCAAAAAGACTGAGGTCAAAACAATGTTTGACGCTCTTGCTGAAATGGCGACAAGCGAAGTTAAAAAGAATGGCGAATTCACCGTTCCCGGATTTGGCAAACTGAAAAAGACCCATCGCAAGGCCCGTGACGGACGCAACCCAGCAACCGGTGCGACCATCAAGATCCCGGCGAAGACCACAGTTAAGTTCAGCATCGGCAAAGCGATGAAAGACGCTGTAGCCTAAGCTACGCTTGATTTAGCGATAGTTTTTAGATCAACCGGCAAATCTTGTGGTTTGCCGGTTTTTCTTTGTTTAACGCCATTTTGAGAAAAAAATCACAAGGCCGAAAAAAAAGTCGTGACAAGGTCATTTTTTTTTGTTAACATCTTGTTACAGTTAAGGCGATAGCACATATTATCTTTCAGCGAAATTGTGGCTGGAACCATAGCTTGTTTTTAATGAAACGCATTTTGTTTCGTGCGAATCTTGGATCATTCCTGCCCGGACAGGGCGGAAAATTTTGAAACAAGGAGAAGAAAAAGTGGCAGCAGCTAGACCTATGACTCTGCAAGATCGAGTCTTGCAGATCGACCATATTCAGGCACGCCGTTTCTCAAAACTGTCAGGAGACGCAGTGGAGATCGCAGCGGAGGGCATTATCAGACATCTCAGGGCCTGTGCCCGCATGGATGTTAATCCAGATGCCTCGGCAGTCAGAGAGATAATCGACGACGCTCTTAACGGCAGACGTGTATTTGCCGAAACCTCAAACGACCTTTTGGCCGCTTAAATTAGCTTTAATATTTTAATAGTAATACAAACTCGGCCGTCCTTCTGGACGGTCTTTTTTTATCGCAGTTTAAGCCTGTAAAAAACGTACTTTCCAAACGTCTCCCCCTCGTCACGGCTGTACCATTTGTCAATGTTATCGAAAATTGGCTGCGGTTCAGAGGGAGCAACCAAATAATCGAGCCGCACAACGTCAGGCCTAGAACCATCGAAATTTTGACAATACTCATCGAACACACGCATTTCTTCGTCGATCTCGCCGAATGTGAGCGGCTTGTAGGCTGAGTTCAACCTGTCAGTGTGCCTTCCCCAACCGAACAACGCGATCATCGAGACGAAATCCTCTCCGCGCTTCATCGCCTGTCCGATCTGATGTCCATTGATGCCCTGATAATATAGGAGCTGATAGTAGCGTTCTTTATTTTCCTGCCACGACGTCAGGCCGGAAAATACATGCTGATGCCGTGCCCACAGGACCGATTGCGGAGCGACCGTCGGCAGATCGTCTGCCTCAGCCATCCCCAGATGGAGAACCACCTTCGTATGCCGGTCAGGATCCTCTTTACCGATCTCCGTCAATCGCCGCGCGACCGGAAGAGCTTCGTCGCGTGCTACATTAACGTCATCAAGTATCCGCACCGTGTAATGGCACTCAACAAATCCCCAAGCCGCTGCTATTACCGCAACTGATGCAAATACAAACTTAGGAAAGGTGCTGTCTCGCTTATCGAAGTTGCTCCATATCAGCCCAAACGTCACAACGACCGCCAATCCCGCGACATAATTACCGATAAAAACCTGATAATGTATCGGCTGAAGCTCCTGGCCGGTAATTACCTGCTGATTGAACACTGCGACCTGCGTAAGTGCCAATGAGATCGCAAAAAGTGTCGAACGATCTTTTAACGCAAGTATTCTAAGCAAAATACCGACAGCAATAACCGCCAAGACACCAAAGCTGATAAGTTCCGGCACTCGCAGCAAGTCGGGCATGCGCGTTTGGACAAGTATCTGCACTTCGTCCATCGAACGCGAGCGGTTTACCAGCAAATAAGCATATGGAGCAAGAAAAACTATGCAGCCAAAGGCTAACCCTGCAAGCAGTTTGATATCTCGCGCAAAACCGGCTGGCCGCACCACAAGCCAGCACAACCCCAAACAAGTAAGCCACGCAACCGCCGTCGTCCACACATAAAAATACGAAAATACCGTATAACCAAAACACAGCGCCGAAAATAAGACAAGAAGAACGTGAGATGTTGAGATCTTTGATCTATGGCCTAATTCGCGACTTTCATGTCTTTCGTGGGCAAATATCTTCCACACCAACGCGACCAGCACAAAGAAAGCCGGAAATGCCATCGCCGGAACATATCGTCTAAAGCCCGGAAAATACGGATACGAATAACTCGTGCCAAGTATCTCGCCGATCGCTCCTTCACCGGCAAAAAGAGCACCGCCGCATAACACGACAAGGCTGCCCGCCATCGCATACAGCGAATCGCCCGTTATCATCCCGATCAGCCAAAAGATCGCCAGAGCTGTCAAAAATGCCGCCAAAGCACCCGCGATCGTAATCGCCCACGGCGTTCCAATGCCCAAAATGCGTGCTGGAATTGCGATGGAATAGGGAGCGACAAATTGTATCGAAAAAAGCGATTCCTGCTGCGGAGTTTCGGGCGAATCGTCACGGCCCGTATAAGGGTCATTCTTACGCGGCCGCCCGTCGATCAAGGCCTTCAAATACGAAGCGTACGCGACCTCGTCGATGTCATTGTAGGCATAATGCCCGTTCCAGTCGCCGCCGCGGTTATAAACCAGCTTCAACTGCGGATACAGCGAAAACACCGCCAAAAACAGCCCCGCAACAATGCCAAATCGCCAGCGTAGTTTCATAAGAAAAAAAGTGGACACTAATGCAAAATAGGCTTCTTGATCAGGCCGCCTTCAACGTCATTAAGTGAATGTGTTGTCACAAAAGCGTTCGGATCAATGTCCTTGACCGCTGATTTTATTGCTCCGATCTCAAGACGAGTTACGACACAGTACAGTATCGACTGGCTGGTGTCGTTCATACCGGTGCTGCCCATTCCGCCTTGTCCATGATAGACAGTCACGCCGCGTCCGAGCTTTCCGGTGATGACCTCCTTTATTTCCTGATTCTTGGGCGACACGATATTGATCGCGGTATATTCTTCGACGCCGTGCAACAGAAAGTCTATCGTCTTTGATGCCGTAGCATATGTCAGGATCGAATACATCGCCGATTCTACGCTCAGAAAAAATGCGGCAGCGAGGAATATAAATATGTTAAGGATCAGTATCACATCCCCGACACGCAGCAGATGGCTGTTGCGGCTGACGAGCAACGCGGCGATCTCAGTGCCGTCGAGTACTGCTCCTCCGCGAATCGCAAGTCCGATACCGGCTCCAATAAACAGACCTCCAAAGACAGCGGTCAAAAGCTTATCAGGCGTAACATCCGGAAAGGTCACCACAACCAGACAAAGCGCAAGTCCCGTGATCGCTAATGCGCTTTTGATCGCGAAGTTTATTCCAATATGTCGATAGCCAACTGCGATAAACGGCAGATTTATCAGCAAGATCAATATCCCCAACGGAATTCCGAGAACATTTGAAACCAGCATCGAAATACCCATAACTCCGCCGTCAATAAAATTGCTCGAAAGAAGAAAGCCGTTCACACCAAAGGCGGCGGAAAAAATCCCGAGGACTATCAGTAGGATATTTTTCGCTTTTGTGAGATCTGCCGACATATCTTAATAGGATAAACGGCGTGAGGCCCTAAACCAAAAGGCCTGTTTCATAACGGCAACTTGAGACTTGTCAAGAAGGACATTAGACTCAAATATTATGAGCTTGAAAGACACGATAATCGCCGACTTGACGGCGGCAATGAAGGCGAAGGACGCAGACAAACTCTCTGTTCTGCGAATGGTGAAGGCCAATCTGATGAACCGCCAGATCGACAAAGGCAGTGATCTCACCGACGAAGAGATAACAAAGGCTCTGCAAACGCTTGTTAAGCAGCGACGCGATTCGGTCGAGCAATACGAAAAGGGCGGACGTGCCGACCTTGCCGCCAAAGAACAAACCGAGATCGCCGTGATCGAAGCCTACCTGCCCCAAGGCGCGACTCAGGCTGAGGTCGATGCCGCAGTCGCAGCAGCGATCGCCGAAACCGGAGCTTCGACAATAAAGGAAATGGGCACGGTGATGAAAGCAACGATGGCAAACCTCGCAGGAAAATCTGCCGACGGCAAGATGGTCAGCGAAGCGGTTAAAGCAAAGCTTTCCTAATGCACAGTTCACAATGCAAAATGCACAATGAAGTATTTTCTTCATTGTGCATTTTGTATTGCAAACTGTGCATTAACCAAATATGTTGCGGACCTTATCGATCAGTGACTCGTCTGAAAAATCGACATCTTCGATCTCGGCAAGCTGTTCGAGCAGTTTACGTTGCTCTTTGGTGAGTGTTTTTGGCGTGACGAGTGTGACTGCGACAAAAAGATCTCCTTTTCCGCGTCCGCCGAGGTTCGGCATTCCGTGCCCTTTTATTCTGAAGATCGTTCCCGTCTGTGTACCTGCCGGAACTTTCAATTCTTCTTCGCCATCGAGCGTTCTTACTTTGATTTCCGCACCTAAGGCAGCCTGAGCAAACGTAATCGGAACAGCCGAATAAAGATCGGCTCCCTGACGTTCAAAATTATCGTTTGCGGCAACGTGCAAAACAATAAACAGATCGCCCGAAGGCCCGCCGTTCACGCCCGCTTCGCCTTCGCCCGTAACACGCAACCGCGAACCTGTCTCGACGCCTGCCGGTATCTTGATCTCGATCGTTTTTTCTTTTTCGACTCTGCCTTGCCCGCGGCATTTTTTGCAGGGCGATTTAATGACCCTGCCCTGACCCTGACAATTTGCGCAGGTGCGCATCACACTGAAAAAGCCCTGGCTGTAACGCGTCTGCCCGCTGCCTGCACAAGTGACACACGTCTCGGCCGTAGTCCCTTTTTCGGCTCCGCTGCCATCGCATTCGTCGCATTTTTCGAGACGCGGGATGCGGAGCTTCTCGTCCTTGCCCGTCGCAGCATCTTCGAGTGATATTTCAAGGTCGTAGCGAAGGTCCGAGCCGCGTTGAACCGTCGTTCGCCTTCGTCCCTGCTGGCCGAACATATCGCCGAATCCAAAAATATCGAAAATGTCCTCGATATTCGAAAATCCCGGATCAAAACCTGCACTTCCCGCTCCTACGCCTTGATGGCCGAAACGGTCATAAGCCGCGCGCTTCTGCGAGTCCGAAAGCACCGCATACGCCTCAGCAGCTTCCTTAAATTTATCTTCCGCTTGCGGATCGTCAGGATTTTTGTCGGGATGGTATTGCACCGCCAGCGACCTGTAAGCGCGCTTGATCTCGACCTCAGTAGCCGTCCGCGACACGCTTAAAACTTCGTAATAATCTCGTTTACTCATGCAAAAAGTCCAATGTACAAAATCTAAAGTCCAAAGTTATGGTTGCCTTTAACTTTGGACTTTAGACTTTGAACTTCTATTGTGCGACATTCGCCGAATTTTCTCAAGTGATTTGTTAGCTAACGGCTTAAAAGCCCACACATGCAAAAGCCCGCACGTAAATAAGGGCGATATACTCAACATCGAATGTATCGCCCCTACACATTTGCGACTCCACGAACTCTAAAACAGTTCGATCTTTCCGTCAGTTAGGAAGACACCCGACGCGCCTTCGTTGAACATTATCCGCTCAAACGATATCGGCGACACGGAACCAGATGCGCCAACTGTAGTAAATCTCAGATTCAGCAGAAGGCCGTTTTCTTCTATCGGATACGCTCCGTAAACAACAACCCTCAAAAGCCCCGGTTCCGTTGCATTTGTCACGACCGAAAGCCTGCGGCTGACTGTTCCATTCACATCAACCCCATCACCAACCGGCTGTATCACCGAAGGATCATACCTGAGATCAAATTCATAAGAGATCACGCCTTTGTTAGCAATACCTTCGACTGTCACGGGAACAACGATCTCTTTATCAACAGATCCAACAACCGAAGGTAATTCAACCGCAATACCCCTTTCCGGCCCGCTGCCTTCTACTTCTGCCAACTGCCTACCGTTAAAAGGCCTCGCCGCCGTCGGATTCCAGTTACCTGTGACCTCGCCGACAAGAATGCCGATGTAGTCCTGGCCCGTCTGAACACCTATCGGGTCGGCGTAACTTCGAGTCGTCGGTGATGCTCCGATCGGGAACGTCGGCTCTGTTAAGCTCGGAACGAAGAATCTCCACTGGCCTGCCAAACCTATTGGCGGCCCAAGCCCTGAAACAAACCTTGCGATCTGTGCCGCATCGGTTGAAGAGAGTGCTCCGTTGTTCGTCACGTCCGCCGCGATCCTCTGCCGGTCGTTGGTGATAAGCGAAACACCCGAAACATGCTGAGCGATCCTCGCCGCATCGGCTGACGAGACGCCGTTCTGCCCCGTTGTCTTAGTTACACCAATCGTATAGTTTCCTGTACCAAAACCTGTAAGCGTGTATTGCCCCGCAGTTCCGCCCGGCGCGTCAGTCACCGTCGTAACAAGGGGTGAACCAACCGTACTCGCTACCGTCGCATTAGAGATGAACTTCGTAGTCGGCGACGCCGGATTGCCGTACGTGACCGTTCCGCTGATCGAAGGCGTTTCACTTGGCGTTGGAGTGTTTGTCGGAGTGTCAGTCGGTGTATTTGTTGGAGTATCCGTCGGAGTCGATGTACTGGTCGCCGTAGGTGTCGCCGTGTCTGTCGGAGTACTTGTTGGTGTATCAGTTGGTGTTGATGTACTTGTAGCTGTATTCGTTGGTGTGTTCGTTGGTGTGTTCGTTGGTGTTGCTCCACCTAACGGTACGCCGTCAAACTCATCCGCGCCAAGGTCCGGAGCAGTCGCACCGCCGTTTGTTGAACCTGCCGGTCCTGGACGGCTTTGTCCGTCAAAGTCGGTCGCAAATCCAGATATAACCACTCCACCTGATTCGAGAGCGGTCGGAGTTAAGCCCATATTGAGATGCAGATCGGTCGCGCTGTTGACAAAATTGACCGCGATGCCCGAATAGCTTGCCGCATCGCCGCCCGAAGCCGTTTTCCAACCCGCAAATGTTTGATCGGTCGTCCAATAACCGATGGTCGCAGGATTACCGTTGAGCACGTTGTTATTGACCGGTCCCCAACCTGTGGCAACCGAACCGCCTGACGCGTTAATGTGATTGGCGATAGCATAATGCTTGCCGGTTCCACCTGTACGGTTATTGATAAATATATTATTTCGAACATCGACGACAGGTATTTTTGGACTGCCCGCCGAAAGGTCGCCTCGGTGAAATGCCGCGCTCGGAGCCGCTCCGGATGCCACAGTGCCTTCGATATCGACGCTATTAAAGTAGATATTGTCAGCCGGATCAGGAGTCGATCCATGGTTGGCCCAAATGCCGTAGATAGACGAATCTGTCGTCTGTCCCGTACCGAGCGAGATCATATTGTTGGCCACGGTCACTGTACCGTTGCCGTTGCGGATCAAGACGCCGGAGATAACGTTTGGAAGCGTAAGTGACGTCGTCGTACTTGCATTACTCAATCCCAAGATCCTATTGTTCGAGATCACATTGTTCGAGGCGGGAGAGCTAGATACTCCTGCATGCACGATTCCGGCGACTACGGTCCCGACAGTGCCAGCGTTCGTATTCGATATATTCGAGATCGTGTTGCCCGAGATGGTCGAGTTGATACCGGATAAAAACTGAATGCCTTGTGCGGACGAATTTGCGCTCGTTTGGCCTGAGAGGGCACTGCCTGTCGATAGGTTGGTTATCGTGTTGTTATTGATGGTCGCAACCTGCGCAGTCGGTGCCACGGTTCCGGTTTGAATACCGCGAACCCAGCCCGCTCCGGCTCCATATGTGGAAATATTACGAATAATGTTATTCGAATAGTTATAAACACTGGGAGGCACCGACTGGGCGATGCCGCCGCCAAAGGAACTGCCGGTTGTAACTCCCGGTGTGCCGGAACGAATATTGTCCGGCGTTGTATTTCCGATAGTGTTGCCCGTGATCGTCAGCAAAGCCGCTGCGCCCGAAACATTTATGCCAACTACACCGCCCGGAAATGTAGGACCGCTTGGATGCGCCGAAGTTAAGCTGCCAAAGGTATTGTTGCTGATCACCACCGTTCCGGTAGTTGCGCTGTTGATGCCCACAAGGCCTGCTGCAGTAGTGCCGGTTGGAATTGCCGTGAGTGAACCGGTGCCTGTGGTCGAACCAAAAGTATTGGGCGTGACATTTCCGATATTTACGTTGCCCGACGTGATATTAACGCCGCATAACGAGCCGAAGCCCGAGTTGACGCCCGGCGTTGTTAATGAAATAGAAGCAAAAGTGTTGCCCTGCACCGAGGCATCGGCCGCGAGATTGATCCCCACAAACCGTGTTGTGACTCCAACGCCACTCGACATCGTATAAACGCCCGTTCCGTTGGCGGCGGCAAAACCGATGACATTTCCCGTGATCGTGTATCCCGAACCGGACGTCACCGAGATCGCATTGTGAGTGCTGCCTGTCAGGTAAGTTCGGCTCGCGGTCTGGAAGAACCTGTTGTTATTTATCGTCCATCCTGAGGTGTTCGAGTTGGCATTGATGCCGTTCGAGGCACCGTTGGTGTTGAAATAGTCTGAAATGTTGTTTCCGCTGATCGTGTTGGAGTCGTTTTCAAAAGACGCGCTTCCCAGAGAGTAAATACAGTTGATAGGCAGATTGCCGCCGGCTGCGCCTATGTTGTTATTGCTGATCGTATTATTGTCATTTCCCGTCGTCGTCGCTGTCGCAAAGTAGATGACGCCAAATCCGGAGCTTAATGCCGCTCCCGTCGAGCCTGTGATAGTTGAATTCGTTATCGTATTGCCGGTCGCATCATTAACAAGGCGGATCGTGCTTGCGGAGACCTGTTGGGAAGTATTGGAGATAGTAAGGCTGTTACCGCTTGAGTTCAATCCGTTGATCGTGACATTGTCCGCTCCGTTAAGATCGATCAGATGTCCGGCAATGTCACCTGATATTAATATTGCTCCGCTAGGCTGGATCAAGATCGATGTGTAGGACGAGGCGCCGGCACCGCTGGCATTCAAGACAGCTGACGCTGTCTCACTGCTGTTAGTTGTGGCGGTAATCGTAATGACACCCTGATGCGTTCCAAGATTGATCGCGTCGAACGTTTCTTTTAGCGTAGAGTAAACTGCAGACAGCGTACCTGCAGTCGCAGTTACCAAGAATCCGCTACCAAATGCGCGAGGCTCTGTTTCGGCTGCCGTCATTTTCGAACTATAGAAGCCCGCTGTTTCATTTGAGGTAAATCCTCCACTCCATGGAGAGGCATTGCCTAAGACTGAAATTGCCAGAATGGCGAAAAGTGTAGTGATAGTACGAAGCGGTTGATTGCGGTTCAACATGATGAAGACGTCTCCCTTGGTTTGTAGGTATCCCTCTATTTCTTACCTGCGCTGGAATTTTACCTGCACGAAGCGGAACAATTGGTGAAAAAGTTAAATCTTGCGGAATATATCATTCTTTGCTGTTTGTAGCAAGAACTTCAAGGTTCCCTCGCAAGCACAGCAACACTTTTGTCGCCTTGTTTGGTAGACTTTTCGGACGAATTTAGAGCTGCGTTGATGAGAATTGAGGACAGAAAAAGCAAACCCGGCCAGAACCGTAAATGGAACTGACCGGGTAGGACTTTGCTAAAGGCCGCCTAGAAGGCGGAACTCTAAACTATGCCATCGCGAGCATCGCTGCCGTGATGCGGTTGGCAGCGCTTTCGACTTGGCTTAGTTGGATCTTGATCTCGTCGACGCTCTCGGATGATAGCTTTTCTTCAGCGTCGTTTAGAATGCCGTTGATCGCTTGCTGTTCTTCGAGGTCGAAAGATTTACCGACTTCGACCATTGCGCGTCGGGCATTTCTTATGAGCGTGTCGAGGCGGTTGCGTTCCACGATCAACTCCTTAACGCCTCTGTCTTTTTCGATCGAGGTTTCGGCGTCGATAATGAGACGTTCGATCTCGTCCGGGGCAAGTCCCGACGAAGGCGTAATTTGCAGCGCCTGTTCGAGGCCGGTCATCTTGTCCTTGGCGGAAACGCTGACGATGCCGTTAGCATCGATCTCGAACGAAACATCGACCTGCGGTACGCCTCGCGGTGCCGGCGGAATACCAACGAGCTCAAATTTTGCAAGCGAGCGATTGGCGGAAGCTATCTCGCGTTCGCCCTGGAGAATGTGGATCTCAACCGACTGCTGATTATCGACAACCGTCGTAAATGTCATCGTATTTTTCAGCGGGATCGTTGAGTTACGTGAAATCAATTTAACGAAAAGTCCGCCGCGAGTTTCCAGACCAAGGCTGAGCGGCAGCACGTCGAGAAGTACGATGTCCTTAACATCGCCGGTTAACACACCGCCCTGGATCGCAGCACCCATCGCCACAACTTCATCAGGATTGATCTCAGCAGACGGTTCTTTGCCAAAGACTTCGGTAACGGTACGTGCAATGATCGGCGAACGAGTCTGCCCGCCGACGAGGATGACCTTATCAACATCCGACGGCTGTAGCTTGGCATCCCAAAGCGCCTTTTGACACGGCTCGACCGATGATTCGACAAGGTCTTGTACCAACTGTTCGAATTTCTCACGGCTTAATGTCGAATTAATGTGCTTTGGACCGGACGCATCAGCCGCGATGAACGGTAGGCTAATATTGGTCTCGGGAACGCTCGAAAGTTCGCACTTTGCACGCTCGGCAGCTTCTTTAAGGCGCTGCAGCGCGAGGCGGTCTCCGCGAAGGTCGATGTTATTTTCAGCTTTGAAAGTCTCAACCAGCCAATCGATGATTCGGTGGTCAAAATCTTCTCCGCCAAGAAACGTGTTACCCGACGTCGACAGCACTTCAAAAACGCCGTCGTTTATCTCAAGTATCGAGATATCGAACGTACCACCGCCAAGATCGTAAACCGCAACTTTTTCGGTCTTGCTTTTACCAAAGCCATACGCGAGAGCCGCTGCTGTAGGCTCGTTGATGATGCGTTCGACCTCGAGGCCGGCGATCTTGCCCGCGTCACGGGTAGCCTGACGCTGCATATCATCAAAGTATGCCGGAACAGTGATAATGGCTTCAGAAATTTTGTCACCGAGAAATTCTTCGGCGGCGAGTTTCAGGCGTTGGAGCACGATCGCGGAAATTTCAGGCGGACTGTAAATGCGGTCCAGCACGCGGATATGAGCGTCGCCGTTTGGAGCCTTGACGATGTCGAACGGCACAGTCTCGCGCATCTTTTCGACCTCAGGCGAATCGAATTTACGACCGATCAGACGCTTTACGGCATAGAGCGTATTCGCAGCATTCGTGACGGCTTGACGCTTTGCGATCTGGCCGACGAGCCGCTCATCCTTATCAGTAAAACCGACAACGGACGGCGTCGTCCGGCCGCCTTCTTTGTTTGAGATGATCTGCACGGTTCCGCCTTCCAAAACGGAGACGCAGCAGTTTGTAGTGCCTAAGTCGATTCCAATTACTTTGCTCATATTGTTGAGTTCCTTTTAAGTACTAGCGGAGGGGTCTAAGATGATGCATCTTCGGCATCGGCGGGTGATTCTGCGGGAAGGATGTCGAACTGTTTGGGTTCGGGGTCGGCAACGGTACTTTCCTGCACTTCTTCTGTGGCTTTGCTTTTGCTTGTGACGGGCATCGGTGTGGCAGTTACTCTAACCATCGAATGGCGGATAACCAGATTTCCGATGCGGTAACCGCGCAGCATCTCGGCAGAGATGGTGTTCGGCGGCAGGTCGCTGTCGTTATCGGTTGCTACAGCTTCGTGAAAATTCGGATCGAAAGTTTCTCCAACGGTTGTGATCGGCTGCACGCCCATTCCCGAAAGGACATCATTTATCTGCTGATTGACTAATGCTATTCCATCAAAAAACTGGTTGAAATCGCCTCGTTTCTCGTCTGGCACGTCCTTGATCGAATCGAGCGCTCGATCGAGATTATCCAAAACGGGAAGTAATTGAGTAGCAAGGTTGCCGATCTGATTTATAACGGATCCGCGCCGTTCGCGGTCCATACGGTATTTATAGCTTTCAAAATCCTTCAGTCGGCGGTCGCTCTTTTCCTGGACGTCGTTACGCTCCATGCGAAGAGCAGTAAGCTTGTTATTTAAAGATGCGATCTCTTTTTCAAGTTCGAAGACGCGGGTTTTCATGCCCGCTGATTGAGCGCTGGCAATAGGCTCGCCCGAATTTCCCGTCACCGTCAGTTCCTGCTGCACAAATTCAGGAACGCTCGCCTCGTCAAAATCAGAGTCGGCGATCTCGATCTGGTAATCGGCCGTGATATGCAGATCCTTTTCCTTGGCTTCGAGTTCCATTAGAAACTCATCAACCGAAGGCGAAGAATCTCCATCGATCTCTTCGATTCCATCTTCCGGTTCCATTATTTCCGGGTCTTGTATTTCGCTTTCAGGATTCATTGGGTATGGGGAGAATGGGGCATTTTTAATTTGGCGAGATGTCTTTCGACATCATTTTTTCAAGCGTGCGGGCGACATAGCTGACTATCGAGATCATCCTTGCGTATTCGATCCGTGTCGGGCCGAGAACGCTTAAAGTGCCGACCGCCGTGCTGTTGCCGATCCTGTATGGAGCTGAGATCAGCGTGCAGTTTTGAAATGACGGCGTGCGGTTTTCGGTGCCGATGACGACCTGGACGTCGCCTTTGGCAGCCACATCGCGTTCAATGCATTCGGTGAGGATCTGCATCAACCGTGACTTTTCGCCTATCGTGTGCAGGAGTTCACGGAGGCGTTCGAGGTCGGCAAAGTCTCTCTTGGTGAGAATGTTCGCCGTGCCGTCCACGAAGACTTCGCCGTGCCGGTCATCTTCGTCCTCGATACTCTGAGAGCAAAGAATTACGGCCGTTTGAAGCAATTTGTCAAATAAGGCCTTTTCCTCGTGCATCAATCCCATGATTTCCGCACGTATCTCGGCCAAACTCTTTCCGGCAAATTCCGTGTTCAGGTAATTTGCTGTTCGTTCGAGTTCCTCCTTCGCAAAGGTCACGCTTGTCCGAATTATCTTGTTGTGAACAATATTCGGCGCCGAGACCAGAACGACGAGGATTCGATTGTCACTCAAGCTGACAAACTCGATATGCTGCAGGCGATCACTCGCTAGTGATGGCGATACCACGATGCCTACATTATTAGAAAGAGCTGATAACAAGTGAGAGGTACGTTCCATTAACCGGTCGGGTGTTTCCTGAGAATTCAAACCGTATTCTTCGCCGATGCGGAAAAGATCGTCGTTCGAGATACTCAAAACACCAAGCAGATTGTCAACGTAAAACCTATAGCCTTTATCAGTGGGAACTCGTCCGGCGGAAGTGTGAGGCTGCTCGAGCATCCCCAGTTCTTCCAGTTCACCCATCACGTTGCGGATCGTCGCCGAGCTCAAACCGGAAGCGTTGGCAAACTTGTCTGCAAGCACTTTCGAACCTACAGGCTCGCCCGTGACAAAGTGTTCGTTGATAATGGCCGTTAGGATTATCTGGCCGCGAGAATCGGGAAAGCCGGTTTTCTTCTCGCCGTCGCGGACAGATGTTGGGGTGATTTGATGCATACAGGCCTCTCGGCGTATGCTTTCCCATATAAAGAGATAGCATTTTGACCGATGTGGTGTCAATAAAAATCGTTTAAACTTGTTGTAAAAACATTTAGTTACTATTATTTGTGGGTCATCTGAGACCTAAAAGTCCTATATGGCCCAATCCGAAAAACTGACCGATCAGATCGCCGAACTTTATATCGAGGCCTTTCGGTGGTATCAACCAAGAACCAAACCCGCGCCGGTCCATGTTACATTTTACCCGTATATCGGCATAAATCATACAATTCGCTTGCGGAACGGCGAAATTTTTGTCCGCATTTGTGAGATATGCCGTGAAATGCCTCTTCCCTGCCAAAAAGGCCTAGCATATATTTTGGTCGGCAAGCTTTTGCGAAGAAAGATACCGGACGGTGCAAACGAGGTCTATAATGCGTACGTCAAATCGGACTTCATCAGCAACAAGGCCTCCGAAAACAAAAAGGAACATGGCCGAAAGGTCGTCACGACGTCGAAAGGCTCCGTCTATGATCTCGAGGAAATATTTGCAGCGGTGAATGCACGCTATTTCGGCAATGCACTTCCCAAACCGATGCTAACCTGGTCAGCCAAGAAGACATACCGCATCCTGGGTCATCATGACGCTACACACAATCACATAACGATCAGCGCGTCGCTCGATTCGCGTGAAACGCCACAATTCGTGGTCGAATACGTCGTCTTTCACGAAATGCTCCACATGGCACATCCGACAAAACACATAAACGGCCGCCGATATCACCACACGCCCGAATTCCGCCGCGACGAACAAAAATTTGCCCACTACGAAAAAGCCGAACGCTGGATCGAAGGAAATGTGCGCCGACTAAAGCGGAATGCCAAAAAGAGATGACCTATTGCCAACGTCGATAAATCAATCTTGAGCTAGCTGAGCAATGATCGAGCCGATCAAGCCAAAGGCAGAGACAGTTTTTCGTTCAATGCCGGTTTTTGTGAAACGAGTCTCGGTTGTATAGATTGTAAGGCCTTTTGCTTCGATGTTCTGATTTGCTTCAACACTCTGAGCTGTCGATAACACGGCCGCAATCTCGCTAGCCGAATCATTGTCCTTCCCAACGGTGGTCGCAGTCGCTGCACTCATCGTAAAATGATTTGGGAAGACAACACTAAATAATGTCTTAGGCGACGGATTCTTTTTCTCCGCTAAACATGTGAATACGCTTTCGTGGTCGCCAATCATAATTTTATTATCGAGAAATACGGCTGCCAGATTATCGTCGGCAGACAAGAATATATCCGTACCGCTTGGATCGGTTGTTTTTTGGTTTGGATTTATCGTTGATAGTAAATGGTCTTGAATCGTTGATAGCAGATGGTCTTGAAACGGATTTACTGCGGCTATAAGTACCCGATTTTCGTCAGCACCGCGAAACCTCACTGACGTGACGGTTCCTGTTATTGAATCCAGAAAACCCTCTGGGTCTTTTATGCCGTATGGCTCCAAAAAAACGCCTGAAAACTCAGAGATTATCTTTTGACCAATCGGATCAACCTGTTTTTGAGCGGTAAGTAGGAGGCTTCGCCATGCAACTCTCGCATTTTCCAAATTGTAAATAGTTACGCTTTCCGCTACATCTGGAACAAATATCAGGCCCGAATTAAAGATATCTACTGTACTTTTGCTGGCTATTGTCTCATTGAGTAAACCCGCAATATCTGGCGGCATCGAAACAATGTATCTGTCTACAACTCCAATTCCCTGTTCTTGCTTTGTCGCTGTCCAACTAATTTCAGTGATCGAGTTTCGCAAAAGCTTCGGCAGGATTCCGGCGATGGCGCTTTGGACTTCGGAGTCTTCGCTCGTCTCAGAGGCGAATTTGAGGCCGATTATATTTGCGATCTGTGCGATGCCGTCGGGTGAAACGTAGCCGGAAGCGAGTGTCTGTTGATCGGCGGGTTTGATCTTGCCTGTTTTGATAATGCTGTCGGTTTCGCCTCGTTTTACGGCGAGGCATTTTTCGATTGCTGATTTGTCGTTGCCGAAATAGATTAGGCTGTCGATGACTAGTGCATAGGCTTTGCGTTTATCAGTTGCCGTCCACGTGAAATATTTGCCGCCGTTTTTTTCTGACTTTTCGAGGGCTGGTTCGCTGTCGTAGAGCTTGGCAACAAAGGATCCGAGTTTTTGCTCGGCAAAGCCGACGGCTTGAAAATTGAATGCGTGCGTGTCGGCGATGGCGACAAAACGCGGTTGGACGCGGCCTATGGATTGTTCGTCATTGACTTTCTCTTCGGAAGTTTCAAAACCGCTGACGGCGATTGCAAGTTGAACGCCTTTTAATGCTGAGAAATCTGGTTTGCTTTTTGCGACTTCGCTGAAAGGCCTGCTGTCGATTATCGGCTGAAGCGCATGGGCGAGATCGTTCGCTTCTAGATAGACAAGCGAGTCAGCCGGAACAAGCGTACGCATATCCGTTGGCTTGGTCGAGCAAGAAAGCGATAAGAGAATTAACGCAAAGACGCAAAATTGCAAAGCAAAGATGCGGGGAAAGAAAATTAACCGCAGATAGACGCAGATAAACGCAGATAATATTCTAAAGTTCTGACCGAAATAGATTTGCGTCGATCTGCGTTTATCTGCGGTAAAATTTTTCCTTTGCGGCCTTTGCTCCTTGGCGTCTTTGCGTTGAAGTTTTTGTGCTACCATTTTCTCAATATGAACCAAGTATTCAACAAGGACATTTTACAGGGTAGGGTTGCATTTGTAACAGGCGGCGGTACGGGTATAACTGGCGGCGTGGCGAGAGCGTTTGCCGAGCACGGTGCAAAGCTTGCGATTGTAAGCCGCAACGAAGAGAACTTGATCGCGATGAAACAGTTCATCGAGGAGAACGGCGGCGAGTGTTTTGCGGTGGCGGCTGATGTTCGCGATTACGAAGCGGTTGAGAATGCTATTGCAAAAACGGTCGAGCATTTCGGCAAGATCGACATTGTTGTAAACGGTGCAGCGGGCAATTTTCTTTGTGCTGCAGACCAGCTTTCGGCGAATGGTTTTGGAACGGTCGTCGATATTGATACAAAAGGTACGTTTAATGTTTGCCGAGCGGCGTTTGAAGAACTGAAAAAATCGAAAGGGCAAATATTAAACATCTCCGCAACGCTGCATTATCTTGCAACGCCGATGCAGATACATGTTTCGGCGGCTAAGGCGGGCGTTGATGCGATCACAAGAAACCTGTCAGTCGAATGGGGCCGCTACGGCATTCGTGTCAACGGCATCGCTCCGGGACCGATCGAGGACACCGAAGGAATGAAACGTTTGCTAATACCGGAATTAAAAGACAAGTTGATGCGCAAAATACCTATTGGACGGTTTGGCAGGATCGCAGACATTGAGAATGCCGCGTTATTTTTGTCATCCGACGCAGCGAGTTATGTCAATGGCGTCACGTTAGTCGTTGATGGCGGCTCTTGGCTGTTGGGTACTAGTCTGGCTTAATCGACACCCTCAATCATCAACATTTTTTCTGCATCGGCATCTTTTGCCTTCGTTTTTTTGTCAAGGACGACGCGCAGTACCATCATCTTTGCGAGAACACGCGTTTCGGTTCGGTCAAAAGTGTTTGTGAGGGCACGAGTTTTTGTAAAATCGGCGTTTACCAGAGTGCGGATCGTACCACTCGCCATTCCCAATTCGCTAGTCATGCTGCGGATCATCTCGCCGCCAAACATGCCGACCTGCACTTCGCCATCGTCGATCATTTCCTGCTGAACGTCGATAAATTCGGCAACTTTCACAAATGCCGAGATCGTATCATTTGCCCTTTGTATCGTGCTTTCGAGAAGCATAAATGCTTTATCGGGATCGGCCTCGGCATAGCCGCCGGCGAGCATCCATGTGAAAAGATAATCCTGATAGTTTTTTGGCATTGGATTAACGAGACGTTCCGCGTCGAGCATGATCTCGTTCGCCAGGTCCTTGTCGCCCATTTTCTTGACCTGAGCAGCAAGCAGGCTGAGCGCGGCGATCTTCTTGTCCTTGCCTTTGGTATCGGTAATGATTTTACGAGCCTGAGCGATAGCAGCGTCTCGTTGGTCCTTTGGTAAATTTGTCGAACCGAGCTTCTTCAGATCTTCGATCTGTTTTTTGTAAGCATTTTCTTGATCTTCGCGTTGCTTTTGAGCACGCTCGTATTCGTTCATGGCGGAACTGGTGTTGTCTGCTATGACTCGCGGCGCCGTAACATTAGTCGCCATATTACCAGAGGCATAAGAACTGCTAGCGGGTTTTACCGTTTTAAATTTCACTCGTAGTTGTGCACCTCGTGCAGGAGCGTATTTTTCGATAACTGAAATGAAAGATCCGATGTTATACCTTACTATGGCGTCTTTTGTCTCCATTATTGCCTGGTAGAAAATCTCTGCAACGTCGCGAAGGTCATTTCGGTCATACACAGGCGGCTTTGATCCGGCAGTTTTCGATCCTGTAACATTCTCTTCGCCAAAAGTTAACAATGCAGAATAAAACCCCAGATCATCCACTTTTTTTGGATCGCTTTTAACGGCACTCAGCAGCGACTGGCCAAATTCAATTCCCTTGTCAGCGTCCTTTTTATAGATCTTTCGCAAAAGCTCGATGTGCGTCGAGCTAATCCCGCGTTTTATCGAGTCTTTGCCGTAGGCCAGGCCTTTAGCGGCGTCGCTTTCGGCGATCTGCTGCAGCAGGCGTGACTCGAAATAGCGGTCGGAACGATCGGCGTCTTTCCTGAGTTCGGGATTGGAGATCAAATTGATGCTGTCAACATAAAAATTGTAGGCAAGGTCAGGAGCGTGTTCGGCGAGGCTCATTGCGATCTGCTGCCTTACCGCCATAGCGATGCGAAATTTCCGCTGCACTCGCGACTGTCCGCGTCCGCCAAAGAGAAACCCGCCTTCCATATCGTCATCGTCGGACGGCATCGAGGCGGCGTTCATTTCCGAATCAAACTGGGTCAGAAGCTGTTTGAAATCACTGACCACGCCGCCGTACATTGCCTTGGCTTCTTTTTCATCGTGAAACCACATCAACGATGCGAGTTCAGAATCGAAGCTGATGCGATTTTCCAACGAGCGCAGACGTGAGACCTCATTCGCTGTTTCGCGAAGAAATTCGACGGCTTGAGTTTTGAGTTTAGCTGCATCTTCTCCGGAATCGGTCGGTGTCGGAGTTTGTGCAGGTGCGAATCCTGTCAGCACGAGTAAGAGTGTAAAAGCCAGCAGTTTATATGACATATATTCAGCCTCTGGGCAACTCGTTTATGATAGAGTTATCGGGCGAAATAGTAAATGCTGTTGGTGATCGACAATTACGATTCGTTTACATACAACCTCGTGCAGTATCTGGGCGAGCTTGGTGTTGAGTTGCGAGTCGTAATGAATGACGAGTTGACGGTTGATGAGATCGAAAGCGATCTCAAACCAGAGCGGATCTTGATCTCTCCTGGACCGGGGACGCCTGATTCAGCAGGTATTTCGTTGGCGGCCGTCGAACACTTTGCAGATAAAGTACCGATATTAGGAGTGTGTCTCGGTCATCAGGTGATCGGGCAATTCTTTGGCGGCAAAGTCGTTAGATCACCGGTGCCGGTCCACGGCAAGCCTGTGATCATTGATCACGACGGGAAAACGATCTTTCGCAATCTGCCGAACGGCTTTGCTGCGGGACGCTACCATTCGCTGATCGTAGATCGAGAAACATTGCCGGATTGCATCGAAATATCCGCAACCTCGCCCGATGGATTGATAATGGGCCTGCGGCACAAAACTAAAAAGATCGAGGGCGTGCAGTTTCACCCCGAATCTATTTTGACCGAGCACGGCAAAAAGTTATTGCATAACTTTGTCCTTCTTTGAGATAGTATAAGTGGGAAAAGTGTATTTTTTAACACCCTTCATCCATTTCTCTCGCAAGTCCTGCGATCCGCAATATGTCTGAAAATAAATCAAACTGGCTGCATTCGGCGCCGATCTCTGCAACCAATCCGAAAGCCGAAACACCTTTATTCCCTTTTCTGGCGCGCCTTATGCGCGGCGACGATCTGTCGATGCTCGACGCGGCGAAGTTTTTCCGCTCAATGACAGATACGGGAATTGGGTCGATCCAGATCGCCGCCGCGCTGACCGCATTGACCGCAAAAGGCGAGACATTCGAAGAACTTGCCGGAATGGCGGGCGTGGTCAGCTCACTGGCGATCAAAGTCAGGTCTCAGAAAAAAGCCGTTGATATAGCCGGTACAGGATCTTCATCCGCAAAGACATTTAACATTTCGACAGCTGCTGCATTTGTCGCCGCCGGAGCAGGACTAACGATCGCAAAACAGAGCAACCGCGGTGTAAGCAGCAAATCCGGCAGTGCTGATGTTTTAACAGAGCTTGGTGTAAAGGCCGCTGCCGAATCTGACGCTGCACAAGCGAGCCTTAGCGGTGTCGGGCTGTGCTTTCTATTGGCTCCAAAATTTCATCCCGAGCTGCGACGGATCGCTGATGTTCGTGGGCGTCTCGGAATTCGCACGTGTTTAAATGTGCTTGGCCTTTTGGCAAATCCTGCGGCGGTTTCGCATCACGTTATCGGCGTTTGGCACAAGTCGCTGGTCGAGCCGGTTGCAAAAGCCCTCGCGTTGATGAAAGCCGAAAACGCTTGGGTTGTTCATGGCGAAGATGGCCTCGACGAGATCACTCTTAATGGAGAAACATCCGTTGCTGTTGTTAAAAACGGACAGGTCCGAGCGTTTTCACTTTCGCCGTCGGATTTTGGCCTTAAACGCAGTAGGATTGGCCATCTGAAAACCGATTCTCCAAAAGAAAGTGCGAGCATTATCACTGATGTGCTCGCAAGCCGGAACCGCGATGAAGCCCGTTCACTGGTCGTCATAAACGCCGCCGCCGCTCTCGTAGTCGGCGGCATTGCCAAAGATCCTATGCAAGGAGCCCGTCTCGCCGAACAAAGCATCGACAGCGGAATGGCCCAGAATAAACTCGACCGATTGATACAACTTACAAATAAGAAATAGTTCGCCGTTCGCGGTTGGTTGTTCGTTATCGATAATTGATAATTAACGACGATGTTGTCGTTATTAGGATCGATCTACGGAAAAGTCATTGACGTGCGAGATCGTCTTTACGATCTCGGCATCTTTGAATCGTTCGACCTCGGAGCAAAGACGATCAGTATCGGCAATATTTCTGCCGGCGGCACTGGAAAAACACCCCTGACGCTGTATGTTGCTGAGATTTTAGCTGATCGCGGTGAACGTGTCTGCATTTTGACGCGCGGATACGGCCGCAAGGATCCACAACAGCGTGTGCTGGTTTGCGACGGCGAGACCGTTCTTGCCGATTCGCATGAAGCTGGTGACGAACCCTTTGAACTAGCCCAGCGACTGATTGGAAAAGCGATCGTGATCGCCGACGCTGACCGAGTTGCGGCTGCGGAATGGGCGAAGCGAAAATTTGGCATTACGGCATTTGTACTCGACGATGGCTTTCAGCATCGCAAAGTTAAACGCGATGTCGATATCGTTTGTATCGATGCAACTGATCCTTTTGGCGGCGGAAATATGCTTCCCGCCGGACGTTTGCGCGAGCCGGTCGCAAATCTCAAACGTGCAGACATTGTAATTATAACGAGAGCAGATCTGATCTCTGAGATTTCAAATTTGAGATCTGAAATTTCAGATTTGGCTCTGGATGCGGCGATTTTTGAGGCTAGAACCGAGATTCTAGGTGTTGATAGTTTAGAAAGTTTTCACGCAAAGGCGCAAAGAACGCAAAGCGAAGAACATGTGCCGGCTGAAGATCTTCAAACGATCAAAAACATCGCCGCATTTGTGTTTTGCGGAATTGGAAATCCAGAGAATTTTTTCAAGCAGTTAAAGTTGAACAACTTTTCGATCAAGGCAAGTCATCCTTTTCGTGATCATCACGTCTATACACAAAAGAACATAGACGACATCACGATGCAGGCCCGCGCAAACAATGCCAAATTGCTCTTGACCACTGCAAAAGATGCTGTGAAATTAATGGGTGTGAAATTTGAAATTCCCTGTTATGTTGTTGAGATAATGATCACGGTCGACGACGCTCCCGCGTTTGCGGCAATGCTCTAGCCTTTTTTCGATGGTGGTTGTTTTTTGTCGCCCCAGTAAAAGAATCGAACCACGAGCACATAAACGGCGATGCTCAAAAACAACAGGACAAAAAAGAAGATTATAAGCCAGGCTAGTGGTGACATTTTAGACGGTCTCCTCTTTTTGAGTTTCGTTTGATTCTATCCAGCCTGAGACGAGGCTGTAGTGTCCACGATGCTCGAGTATGTGCCGGTAGATGACGGTCGCGACCGCCACGATAGGTATAGCGATGAAAACACCTGGAATGCCTGCAACTTGTTCGCCGGCGAGGACAGCAAGAATGATTGCCAAAGGATGCAGATGTATACCGCCACGGACAATGCGCGGATATGTCACATAGTCGTGGACGAGCCTCAGAACTATGAGAAATATCGCAACATAGAGAGCCTTCCACGGGTCGTCAGACGCAGCTGCCGTTAAGGTCACAATTATGCCGATCGTCAAAGGGCCAAGTAGCGGAACAAACTCAAATATGCCGGCCAAGATTCCCAATAAAAGCGCGTATTTCAGGCCTATAGAATAAAACCCCAGCGTGCAAAGTATAGCGATCAGAAAACACGAAATAAGCTGTGCCCGTGTGTATGCGGCAAGCGTTTTATTTACATCTTCCAGAATAGATTCAGCTCGGACACGCAGGCGGCCTGTGGGAAACATCCTAAGCACTGCAAGCCGAAATAGATTTACATCCTTCAAGAAAAAGAACGAAAGTATCGGTACAAGAAAAAACCAAGGTAGATATGTCACGGACAGCAAAACAAAATTTCCCACCGAGGTAGTAATATCACTTCCAAGGTCAGTGACCTTTTTGTTTAACTCTGCCTGGACCTCGTCAGGCACTCTTAACCGGTCAAAACGGCGATTGATGTCATTTGAACGCTCTTTGATCGCCTGAGCATATGTCGGCAAATTTGTACCAAACTCTTTGGCCTGATCGACTACACGTGGAGCGAGATAAGAGATCGCTCCGCCCAATACCAAAAACACAACGATATATGCGATCACGATTGCCAAAGAACGCGGCATTAACTTTTCAAAATTACGGACTTTGAAAGGCAGTCGGATAACTCGAACCAGCGGATCGACCAGATATGCCGTAAAGACTGAGAGAATGATCAAAAATATGAGCGGCGTGATGGAAGTAACGATGCTCTGGACCGAACCGGCGATAAAGAGAATCACCAACGTTATGATCACGACCCGAACGATCGAACGAACAGTCGGCGATGAAGGGTCTAGGTGGACACGATGTTGTGTAGGTTCGTTCTCTATGTACTCTGTATTGGCGAGGTTGATATCCGGCGATTGTTGGTCAGCCATAATTTATTCACTATAGCTTATTTGTTTGAATTTAAGTTGGTATTTGCGTCGTTAACTGGCGGTGCAGAACGATCTTCCACCAAAAACCGGGCATTTAGTTCAGACAAACTCTCTTTTGGCATTTCGAAATTTGATCCGATCAACACGGCCTTGTCGCTGTCACTTTTAACGCGCCGATTTGTATCAACAGTCAGTTCCTTTATCACACGCACATCTTCCGCATCGATGGTCTTCCCGTCACGTCGTCGTAGAACATAAATAGAAGTAAACCCGGCCGTATGCATTGCGTTTAGGTCTTTTTCAAATGACGGTTTATCTTCGACAACCTGTATTGGCGTTTCGTTTCCCGAACGCAAAACACCCTCGTTTGCCCCGCAACCCGCCGAAAATACAGCGGGCAATACGACAAAGCAGATCGTACACAGTCTAATTCGCTTCATCTTCCTCATCGAGATTTGCATCTAAATTTTCCGCGTTGCCATCTTCTGTATCAAGAATTATTTTCTCCTCTGTTGTTTCCGGCTCACTGTCAGACGAGTCATCAGGTGGTTCGCCTTTGGTTTCGCGGATCATCAATAGACGAGCTTCATCGTCTTCGTAAATCGTTTCTACCCAACCACTTTCGAGCGCTTTTGCGATCATGTCTACGTTTTCTTTGGCGTCGGCAAAAATATAATTTGCTCCAAAACGGTCGCGTATTTTCGGTGCCGGATCGTCCGTTTTGCCTTCGGTCAGGTCTTTGAGCAGTTTGTAAAGCTCGGGGTCGGCCGAGTAAAGATAATTCGGGTCGAGGCCGTAAACGTAGGTATGTTTTGTGTCAAAAAAGAACAGCTTTGGAAAATCGTCCCAGGTGCAATTGAATATCCTCTCGCCTTTCGGGATATTTTCAGCGCCGGTCTCATCAAGGCCGGTCGCCCATTCCATAGCGCGGCGATATTTGTCGGCTGGTTCGTTGGTGGAGATGTTGTCGATCATTCCCGGCACGTCGAATCCAAACGAATGCAGCCCGGTCAGGTTATACATCCAAAAGACGCAAAGTGCGATGCCCAAAACCCACACGGACGCCTGTTTAGCTGCAACCAACCATTCGTTAGGCTGTTTTGGAGGCTCGGAATTCTCGTCCTCGGATGGGCTTTCTGAAAGAAATTCCCAGGACTTTATCTCGTTAAAGGCGAGCCAACTGAAGGCGAAAAAAAGGATCGCGAATGGCGGAAAGTACTCGGCGAAACGTTTTGAACGAAATTGTGACGTGAGCAAAAGGGTCGTGAAAGCGAGGAAAAAGGCCGCTTTCTCGGGCAGTTTGCCGCCTCGCGGTACAAAGAAGATATAGCCCAGCAGCATCGCCAGCAAGGCGACCGGAAAACTTAACAGCAATTCCTGTCCTGTGTACGCGTACCATTCGCCGCCGACAGCGACTTCAAAATCACCGCCGATCTTGAACTTCTGTGTAAAATGCTCAACAAAAAGATAGATATTCTGCGGAAAATACGGGTTGATGATGTTGCCAAGGATCATTCCGCCGGTCGTATAACCGAGGGGCTGCCATTCGAATTTACGCTCGTTCCAGGCAATTATGATCGTCCAGATGATGGCAGCAAGCCACAACAGCGGAAACAGGCTGTAAGTCCATACAAACGCGAACATTAGCGGCAGCAGCCAGACGTATTTACGCTGAAACAGCAGGTGGATGCCGAGCACCGAAATGATAATGGTCAGAGGCGGAGCCTTTGCCATATTCATCCGATAGAAAAAGGCGTTTGAGCACGTCATTATGGCGGCGAGCCATAGCAATTGGTGCTTGACGCCGTAGCGAAACAGCATCCAATAGACGGAAAAGATCGCGAGTGTCGAAAAGAAAACCGCCGCGACTTTTGCCGCCGTAACGGGCTCAAAAAACCACAAAAACGGTATCTGCAATAGATGAAACAGGAAGTGATGGTCGGCGTAATCCTTTGGATTTAGCACCGTCAAAGGCAGCCATTCAAAAGTCGGTAACCACTTGCCCTGCTTGAAGTTATCCCAAAGCAGCGACGACCATTTGATGTGATAATAGCCGTCCCAATCGCCGCAGCAAATGGCGTCGGTGCGCGTCTGCAGAAACGTCATCACCATCGCGATCGCACAGAAGCCAAAAATGAGATATATAACGCGGACGGCTTGTTCCGTTTCGAGGAATTCGCTCCAACTTTGCTTGGGTTGGGCGAGATCTTCGGCTGGTGTTTCCGGCGTTTCGTTTACGATTTCTTCCATGAAAAAAGACCTGAGCTGCGCGGTCAGAGAAAAGGTAGATCAAATGAAAAAGTATCACGAAACGGCGCTAAGTGGAAAATGGCAACTTCACCTAAAAAAACACGCTTTTGACAATGGAAATGAAGCTGATAATGCCGAATGTAACTGACGAGAGTTTAGATAACAGACGAGAGCGTCGATCAGATCGCGAAAACCACTATTTTAGTTTGTATATTTTTGCATGTCACAGAAACGAAAGGAGTTATCGACAATCCCAGATCCCGAACGCAAAAAAAGCCATCGAACAACCCCCAAAAAGCCATCGGAGAGGGTCAAAAAGCCATCGGAGACCCCCCAAAAAGCCATCGTTACGACACGCGTTTTTTGGCAAAATCGAGAGCGGCCTTCGTCCTATATCCACACGCACGTCGGTTATATCTTCTCGTCGTAGTCGCCGTTCGAGGCTTACACATCGAACTCGTCATTTCCGCGTTTCGTCGACTCGCGGCACGGCACACGCCAGCACAATTTTTTAGTAAACGGAATGATGGATGGACAGCTATTTTGCGCTATTCTAAGGTTGAGGCGAACTATGCATATACGAATCACCGAAGCTCGACGCGGCACTACACATGAGGTCCTTTGCGATGTCTGCGGAGAGGCTATCGGCCTCGACGAAGACTGCGATTACCTTACTACGAGAGGTCCCGTTCGCGGTGAAGCAAAAATTGCACACAGCCCATGCGCACGAATCCCCGGCCGCTTCACTAACCACTGGAGCCAGATGATGAAACCCCGCTACATCATCCAACAAATCGCCGACCAAAACCGCAACCCCGTCATCACCGACTTACTCCACAAACTAAAACAAGACCAAAAAGAGCGCCTCAACCGCCCATGACTCCGCCAAGGTTTTTCTCATTCAGTAATCCGAACTCCGAATTGAGAACGCCCTCCGCCGAAAAGCACATAATAAATGGTGACGTCTAGTTTTGACTTTGACCTATGTCGTGATAAACTACATTGATATCAAAAAATTGCTAAGACTCCTTTTCAGTGACAACTACTGTTTTTCAGCCATGGTCGAATCCCATTCTCCGATGGGCAGGAAGTAAGCGAAAGATTCTCGCGGATCTTGTCATGCATGCGCCTGTTGATTATCTAAGGTACATTGAGCCATTTGCCGGATCTGCATGTCTGTTCTGTGCATTGAATCCGCCGAAGGCGGTCTTAGGCGACATAAACCCTGAGTTGCTTCACTGCTATCAGGTTATTAAGGAGCATCCACGATTGTTAGCCCGAAAAGCTCGCAGTATACCAAATGATGAACCAACGTATTACCATCAGCGTCAGCTCAATCCTAATGATTTGGAACCAATAGACCGTGCCGCAAGATTTATCTACCTCAACAGATATTGTTTCAACGGGATCTATCGAACAAATAGGCACGGTTATTTCAATGTTCCCCGTGGAGTAAAAACCGGAAGTATACAAGAAGAGAGTATCTTCTACAGGTTGTCAGTCGCACTTCGGAATGCAGAACTTCGTTGTGGAGATTTTTCGGTCTGTCTCAGCGATATCACTGCGGGAGATTTTGTTTATCTGGATCCTCCCTATGCGGTACCTGGGAAACGGGATTCCGGTGAATATGGTGTAGGTTCATTTCAGGTTGCCGACATAACTAGATTGGTTGAGGCTCTGCACGAAATTGAAAATAAGGGAGCACACTTTCTATTGTCATATGTGGAATGTCCGACTTTAGTCGATTTACTTCCGAAAGCATGGAATCAAACTCGATTAAGAGTGCGGCGCCACATCGCTGGATTTTCACAACATAGAACATCGGTCATAGAAGTACTCGTATCGAATTTTTTTGTTGGGGGGCTTCATCGTGGCTGAAAGTCTGACAATTGCAGTTGTAAGTGATCTGCACGCATATGATTACCCCATCGACAAGGAGCCTCCGCCTTCCACTCTTTGCACACTTGATTCGGAAACACCGCACAATCGACATCCAATCGCCGCTCTTTCACATTTAATCCATACAGAGCCCGCATTAAGGTCAAACATCCTCATGTGTTGTGGTGACATGGGGGACAAAGCTCGTCCGGCGGGTATAAATTATACTTGGCAAAAGCTACAGGCTCTTAAGAGTGAACTTGGCGCGTCAGAGTTATTCGTTACTCCTGGAAATCATGATGTTGATTCCAGACATAAGCACAATGATTTCGATGCGAAGGGGTATCTTCAAGGTTTGACGCCCCGATTTCCTTTCGAAGATGAACATATTTGGGATCGATTCTGGTCACGAAATTATGTTGTAATGACGATGCCACATTACCGCGTTGTTGTCTTAAACACGAGTGCGTACCATGGTGGGCAGCCAGAAGAATACGAACACGGTCGGATTAGCACAAGGACCGTTGACCAGTTAAAAAATGAACTTGTGGAACTCGAAACTAGGGAACCAAGGACAATCAATATTCTGCTCTGTCATCATCATCCACATAACTATGGTGACCTTGAAGAAAATGATCAAAGTCTCATGAGCGGAGGTAACCGACTTCTACAGACACTCGATCAACTAGATAGTGATTGGATTGTAATTCATGGCCACAAGCACCACCCCCGAATCGCATATGCCGCCGGCGATTCGTCGGCATTAGTGTTCTCTGCCGGAAGTCTTTGTGCTCCAAATGGTCCGTCTACGGGAATTAGAAATCAGTTTTACCTCCTAACATTTCCTCTAGAATCGGATACGCTAATTGGCAAATTTCAGGCATGGGATTGGATTCCGAACATTGGGTGGCAATTGGCTCAACGCACATCTGGGCTACCGTCTTCCGGCGGATTCGGAAATCGACAAAAACCTAACGCGATAGCAAAGGAAATTAATGAGATATTTTTGGCCAGGAGCCAGCCTTACCTAAGTTGGAGTGAAATCACCGGGGCTCTGCCCTTAGTAGAGTATGTTTTGCCGGACAGTCTTGAAAAGGTTATTAAGCGTCTACGCGAAACTCATGGGATTCAAACCTCTCGAAATACGGATGGAACCAGCCCTTTACAAATTGGGAAATCAATGTGATGAGACCAGTCAATTCTATATTCGAGTCTTTTAACGCACGGGATCTTGAACCTGAGGAAGTTGCGCGGACGTTTGTTCCCCCTGATTTTTTTGATGATACTTCGAAACGCGTTAACACACTAATTATAGGTCCACGCGGAAGTGGAAAGACCACAGTGCTCAAAATGTTGCAGCCGGCCGCCCTTGAAGCCTGGAGTGGACGGCAAGCGGATTATTATCGAGAGAGTATCGATTTCGTTGGGGTTTTCGTTCCCGCAGATCGAAGTTGGAAGGAACAACTTGACGCACTCATGGGCCACAAACTCGCGATCGCCGCGTTCACAACACATGTGCTTCACTCGCTTATTAGAACGATGCACTACCGTGTTCACCCTCCAATAAACGATGCCCTCGTTCATTTTCATCGCGTCTCGATGTCCAGGAAAGAGGAAGCTGTCTTGGTCAAGTCTTTGGCAAAACTATGGCATCTTGATGTCGCGATACCGAGTCTTATTGATGTAAAACACGCCCTTACGGCGCGAATGAACGAAATTGGTGAACTCGGAACTGAAACTTCAGAAAACCCACAGAAGCAACTCAGACTTCCGCGATATGTTAATCTTCATTTTCTTCGCGCGACACTTGGAGCAATTGAATTATTTAATGATTTAACGCAGCAAAGTACTCAGAAATGGGCACTCCTTTTTGATGAACTTGAATTAGCACCCGAGTGGCTAGTTTCAACCCTATTAGGATCGCTTCGGGGACTCGATAACAGAATAATTTTGAAATTGTCAATGTGTCCGTACGCTCGAGAAATTGCTAAAGAGGATGATTCGAATCAAATCGCGACACTCGGAAACGATTATAATCAGGTTGCCCTATGGTATAGCCATAAGGAAGATGGGTATAAATTCTGTAATGCTTTATTTCATTCACTTATTAAGGAGCACAGCCTTCCTGTATCAAACCCATCCGAATTATTAGGCTTTTCAAATTTTGAAACTTTATCTAGTGAATATTCACCTCGAATAGGAAGGTCTGCCTACGAGGATCAATCTCGACTTCAGCAGGTTTTCGTTGAGGCGGCCAAAAAGGATCGCTCGTTTAAGGATTTTATTAGCGCAAAGCAACTTGACTTGAAGAACCTAGATAGCCTCAATGAGGATCAGAGGGCCGCAGGCATTAGAAAGGTACGAACGCTAGTGGCAGTTCGCGAGGCATTTCGGAAAGGCAAGGGAGAAGGATTGGAAAAATCGGGACGGAGGTCACCTAAGAATCTACATTACTACGCCGGAGCAACATCGTTATTCTCAATCGTCGAAGGCAATCCCAGGCTATTTATCGGAATAATTGGCCAGTTAATTCAGGATTATAAACGACAATCTGATCTCACAAAATCTACTAAGCGACGGCCTCGAAAGATTTCGGCTCATAAGCAGGGGCTGGAGGTAGAAAAAGCCGTTAATAAATATCGTGCATATCTTCAAACTATTCCTTGTCCACCTTTATCACCTAGTGACGAGCCTCGAGGTGTTTTGACTTTGCTTGACCGAGTCGGAAAATTTTTTAATAAGAGGGTGATTTTGGATGATTTCGTTGCGGATCCTCCCCTTACGTTTATTATTGATGACAATGCGCCCAACGAAATGGTTGAAAGTCTTGGGAAAGCATTAAATGCGGGTGCTATAGTTTTTGTAAACGAGAAGGGGGAAGAGGTGTTGCTAAAATCCCTGAGGGGAAAGCGATTTCGGTTGTCGTATCTTCTCGCGCCATCTCATCGATTGCCGCTCATTCTGGGAAAGGCGCGAAGTCTTAGTTTAATTCTTAAACAATCTGCAAAATGGGTGAGTGGCCAAGCTGAATTATTTCATGACGACGACTAAGCTAAAAATGAAATCGATCGAACGGCTCACTGAGGAAGAGGTTCTTAGCTCTACCTATACTTCTTTTGTAGGGGCGTTGGGATACGAAGAGCGTTCGAAATTCGTAGCAAGCCAGATTTGGCAAAATTGTACCCATCGCCACGTAGCCAGTTTCAGCGATCGCCATGTGTTTGCATTTGATCAGAATTTGAAATGGTATAAGCGCAAAGATTTTCTAATCGGTGATATTGAGGATTTTCAGTTTGAGGAGTGGTGGACTTCGATTCTTCACGAAGCGGTGACGAGTGCTACGCGAGGACAAGCTAGAGTCTGTGTGGATATTTCTAGTATGAATCGTTTTCGTATCGCCATCCTTATATCAACGCTTCTGAGGTCAACGATTAGGAAGCCAATAATGGTTGATTTTGTATATGCGCGGGCCAAATACGTTGATCCTCCGAGGGAAATTGACCCGATTGTGTTTTCGAAACCTGTTATACCTTTTTTCGCAGGTTGGTCAAACAATTTGAACGCCTCTCCGACCGTCATTTTTGGTCTTGGATATGACAAAGAAAAGGCAGTGGGTGTTACCGAATATTTGGAGCCAGGAGCGATATGGGCGTTTGTGCCAACGGAACAGGATGCTAGATATGAAAGAGCCATTAAGCGCGCGAATAAATACTTTTGGGATACAATTCCTGCGGATCATCTAATCCGTTATGATATCTCCAAACCGTATGATTGTTTGGTGCAGTTGGAATCTTTAGTGTATGCAGTCCTGAAAGAGCGAAGAGTTGTCTTGGTTCCTTTTGGGCCAAAAATCTTCACCGTATGTTGTTGTTTAGTGGCCGGTCTTCATCTTCCGAACGTTTCTGTTTGGAGAGTTAGCTCCGGAGCGTTTGCAACACCTATCAATCGGATAGCTGATGGTAGCTGTACGGGGATCTCAGTGCGCTTCGATGGCAGATGAGATTGGTAAAAACACTGTGTTACCAAAAAAGCTGCCGGGGATGCAGCTTTTTTATTAGGGATTTTCACCGATGTTATTCCGTCATTGTTTTTCTCTGTGTCAGCCTAGTTGTTTACAGAATCGGCAATGTCATCAAGAGCGTCATGGACCTTGTGTTTGACCTTGCCCCAGGTTTCTTGGGTTTCGCCTTCGGCGCGTTGGACTTCGCCTTCGGCTTCGAGGTCTTTGTTGCCCGTTACTTCGCCGGTTTTGTCTTTGACGTAGCCTTTTGCCTGTTCCCATTTGCCTTTTACTTCGTCTTTGTTTGGTGTTACTGACATAATAATTGCCTCCTTACTTACAACTCCATCGTAACCCGGCCTCCCGAACCAGTCTGTGCGCTGGAAGACAGAGGGAAAGTGAGAAGTGAGAAGTGAGAAGTGAAAAGTGGTGGACAGTGAACTGCTTGTGTATGCAACCACACATATCTGCGGCGCTCATATATATAGAATTGTCTCAAGGAGAAAAATATGAACAACGAAATCAATTCACCGGTTGGGGCGCCAACAGATCCGGTTTCACACCCGGAAGTGCCCGATAACCGGAACTCAACCCAACCCGAACCAGCTCCCGATCCGCCGCCAGAGCCAAATGATGAGCCGAATCCCTATCCGGTCACCGATCCGCCGATCGACCCGGGCACCGAACCGGTTCCAGATCCGGAACCCGTGCCGCCCTTTCCTGAACCTCTGCCCGGGACCCCGACGGATGTGAATATTAAATAGTGGCGGAATTTGCCGTGCATTGAGAGAAAAACAAAAGCCTCGCCGATCGCTCGACGAGGCTTTTTATATTTATGAAAGCCCTTACTTATGTGCGGGCTAGGTACAGGAGGCATGGGGCAAACGGGGGGAGACATATTTGAGTTGGCGGAGTATGATTTAAAATAGTTGATGGCTGATGGTGAAGGAGTTTTGAGTTGACGTGTTGAGTGCTGCCGGGATATTGGGATTGGTGCTTTTGCTGACGCTGCTGGGGAGCGCGACGCTTGGTATCGTGACGTTCAAGTATTATTGGGGCGCTCGCGGCAAGCCTCCGTTGACGGGCGAAGAGCGGCGGATGGAAAAGGAAGCCGAACTCGCAATGAGGGCGAAGCAGATCGAGTACGCGAAAAAAAATCCCGTCAAACCGCGGAACCCAGACTTCTGGAACAACAGAAAAGTACACTAACATCAAACGGCGTGATGCTGCTCGACCTGAAATCGACCATCAGAGTTGGAAAGATCTGACGCATGATGCACAGTGCTCAATGCACAATGCACAATGCACAGTGCATAATAGTTTTCATTGTAGATTTATTGTGTATTTTGCGTTGTGCACTCTGCGTTGAATTATGTATCCAAAAGGCAATCTTTTTATTCCGGCTTCGCATGGGCAGCTTGAGGCGATATTGAAAGAAGCGACGGGCGAACGGCGTGGTGTTGCTCTTGTGTGTCATCCGCATCCGCTGGGCGGTGGGACGATGCATAATAAGGTCGTGTTTCGTGTAGCGGCGGGTTTGAACGATGCGGGGTTGACGACGCTGAGGTTTAATTTTCGCGGTGTTGGGGCTTCGACAGGTGTGCATAACGAGATCGAAGGCGGTGTTGAAGACGTCCGCGATGCGTTGAACTATTTGAAGGTGACTTATCCCGGGGAAGAGATCACGCTCGCCGGTTTTTCGTTTGGTTCGCGGACTGCTTTAGAGGTCGGGTACGATGACGAACGTGTCGCCAGGCTGATAAGCATCGGCACACCGGTTGATAAATACGGCGATTACGATTTTTTGACAAAGGTGCGAAAGCCGATACTTTTTGTCCACGGCGACAGAGACGAATTCGGTGCGATCGACAATGTGCGTCGGCTTGTCGAAGAAGTTGCAAAGAACACCGATGCTGAACTCGTAGTGTTTGAAAACTGCGGGCATTTTTTTGATGAGCATTTGAGTGAACTGCGAGAGGCGGTTCGTGATTGGACGGAAAGAAAAATTTAACGCCAAAAGAGAATAAAGAATATTCACCGCAGATGGACGCAGATAAACACAGATAAGATATAAAAATTAATAACCCACACAGATCTGCGTCGATTTGCGTTTATCTGCGGTATGATTTTTCCTTGGCGACTTTGCGTTGAGAAATTATGGAAAACGAAACGATACGAGATGCGGCGATACGGTTGACGATGATGCCGCGGGATACTAATGCTCACGGGACGGTTTTTGGCGGTGTTATTTTGAGCTACATCGACGTTGCGGGCGGCGTTGAGGCGGTGCGGCATACGCGGCACAACCGATTTGTTACTGTTGCAATGAAAGAGGTTATCTTTCATGAACCGGTGTTTATCGGCGATCTGGTCAGTTTTTATGCAAAGACGTTAAAGGTTGGCAACACTTCGATCACCATTCACGTCGATGTCGAGGCGGAACGTTTCGGCACGCCCGGTGTGATGGTTAAAGTAACCGAGGCCGAGGTCATATTCGTTGCCATAGATGAAAAAGGCAAGAAAGTGCGGATTGACGGATAGTTATTTGCTCTCGGAGTACTTCTTTTTCGAAGCCCTTCGAATTTTTTCAAGAACATTACAGTGAATCTCTGCGGCCATAAATTCGATTTGCCCATACCGCGTTTCTCCATTATGCGTATATCGATGTAACCAAAGTACCCTCTCCCCTAAAAAAGAGGATTCGTCTGGTTCTTTGTCGACCTCTAGAACATAACTAAATTCGACCGTTTTCCCACCTTCTAACTCGCCCTTGAAACTCTCAATTACTTTTGCAGTAAAGGTATATGGACGGTAACCTCTTTCATTACTATCTGGTCTTACCATCAACACTTCTGCATGAACCACAACATCCGACTCTGTTAGATTGTTTCGAATAGACTTCAAAGAGTAGTTTTCATCTTCTTCAAACTCATTGCATTGAGTCGCATAATCAACCGGTGGAGTCCAGCGTGTAACCGGTTGGTCGTAAATAGTCGGGTTTTCATTATTAGAAACGAGTTCATAGTTTCGACTTTGGCTGTTCGAAAGTGTGCAAGATAGAATAAGTACGTTGGAGCTGCTGATTAACAGCCACCTATGTCGGAAGAGAAAACTCATAACAGTCATACTTGCGATTCTCACTCTATTTATGCAAAAGTCAAGGTATATTCATTGGAATTATACTGATTAACGGAGATATTCATTAATGCCACATATAACTGCCGAAACGGCAACTGGAACGGTTGAATTTGATGCGGAAGCGGGAACGAAACTCGTGCTTGCGATAGAGGACAACGGTGTTGATATTCTGCATCGCTGCGGTGGAAATGCTCGATGCACGACATGCCGCGTTGAGATCTTGTCGGACAATGTCGGCGAGCGAACAGATGACGAGGCGGCGATACTTTCAACTAAAGAAGGCATCAGCGATACTACGCGGCTTTCGTGCCAGATCAGGCTTGCTGATGATATTCACGTCCGTGTTATCAGTCAGGCAAGCGTGATGGGCATCGATCCGGGAACACGGCCGCAAGACTAATTTGACGCAGAGACGGCAAGAAATTTATTTTTTGAGGAGAATTTTCAATGGGAACAACGACTACTTACACTGCAAAGACATTTGACCTGAGCGATCTGACCGGCATCTCGAACGAGACGCTGGCGATGCACTTTAAGCTGTACGAAGGCTATGTAACGAATACCAATACCTACAACCAACGCATTGCCGACATGATCGGCTCGGGCACGCTTGATGCTACACAGGTTGCTGCTTTTAGTGAGATCAAACGCCGTTTTGGATTTGAATATAACGGCATGGTGCTGCACGAATATTACTTCGAGAACATGATGAAAAACGGCACGGGCGACCCGACGGACGGCGATTTTCGCGCGGCGGCCGAAGCGAGCTTTGGCAGCTACGATGTGTGGAAAGCCGATTTTGTGAACACCGGCAAAATGCGCGGCGTCGGTTGGGCAGCTTGTTATCAAGACCCTTCGAACGGCGCGATCTCGAACCACTGGATCAACCTGCACGAAACAGGCAACGTCGCCGGCTACAAGCCGATCTTGATAATGGACGTCTGGGAGCATGCGTTCATCAAAGATTACGCACCGGTGGACAGACCGAAATATATCGAGGCCTTTTTCTCGAACATCAACTGGGGCGCCGTCAATTCGCGGCTCGGATAGATGTGAAAATAGCCGCAAAAATGCGCAAAACACGCAAAAATGAGATAATTCTTTTTTGCGTGTTTTGCGCATTTTTGCGGCAATAAGTTTTATGATCGAAGAAAAGGTTTTAGTTCAGAATTTTCTCAACCGCAAACAGCGTGAGCGGTTGAAAAAGCCTGAATGGCTCAAGATCAAGCTTGGCGACCCGCGTAATCAGAACGCCGTACTCGATCTGATCTCGGGCCTAAATCTGCACACCGTCTGTCAGGAAGCAAAATGCCCGAATATTTTTGAATGCTGGACGGACAAAACAGCAACATTCATGCTCGGCGGCGACACTTGCACGCGGCATTGTGGATTTTGTGCGGTCAATAAGGGCAAGCCTATGGATCTCGATCCGCAAGAACCTGTCCACGTCGCCGAAGCAGTAAAACATCTCGATCTCAAACATGCAGTTATAACTTCGGTCAATCGCGACGATCTGCCCGACGGCGGTTCGAAGCATTGGGCTGAGACGATCTTCCGCGTGCGCGAGATGAATCCAGAATGCAAGGTGGAAGTGCTCATTCCCGATTTTAACGGAAACGAAGAAGCTCTGAACAACGTCCTTCGAGCACGGCCCGATGTTCTCAACCACAACACCGAAACCATCGCTCGCCTCTATCGCCGCGTTCGCCCCGATGCGATCTACGAGCAATCGATGGAACTGCTCACCCGGGCAGCTCACTGGCGTGACACGAATCAACCAGCGATGCTGACCAAGAGCGGGATCATGGCAGGACTTGGTGAAACTTTCGAAGAGGTCGTTGACCTGATGCGTGACCTTCGCAAGGCTTCGTGTGACATCATGACCATCGGTCAATACCTGCAGCCTTACGAAAAACGCCTCCCTGTCGAGCGTTACGTCACGCCCGAGGAGTTTGCCGAGTGGAAAAAGATCGGCGAGGCGATGGGCTTCAAGCACGTTGAATCGTCGCCGCTGACACGTTCGTCGTATCATGCAAGGCAACAAACAGAAAATGGTCAAACTGGCACGTAAGTGCGCTATCATCTAGATGCGATGAAAAAACATACCAAGTTTGTTGTGCTTTCAGTATTCTTTCTTGTCGGAATCGCGTTTTTTTATGCCGACGACAGGATATTGGTTAAGGCGACTGATCCGATACTGGAAGAAATCTCGAGCTACCGAACCTGGAACAAGGTAACAAAAGAGCCAATCAAAGTTAATTTCGTATCGGTGCTTAAAGTTCCGCCGAATGAAGCCCCTTTCACGATCGACGGAGCTTCCGGTGGCGGTTGAACTTTTATAATTGATGGTATGGAGCCTTCCAGTTCGGAAGGCCAGAACAAAGATCTTTTATATTTTTTTTCGAAGGCCGGTCGTAAGATTGGATCAATATTCAAGCGTAAAGATTCACTTAAAGTCGAAAATCCAGTTAAACAATCTCCGACGGCCTCCGTAGTAACCTCCGAAAATGGCTCGCAAAGTGAGGGAATTGTATATGCAAATGCCCTGGCCCTTTCTGAGATAAAAAAGCAAATCCCTAACTTTCCGGTTGGCTCTATTCTTGTTCGAGAGAGACATGACACTGGCACCGACAAAACACCCGAAGCGATCATAGCTATGGTAAAACGTGCGAATGGCTTTAGCGACAAAACTAACGACTGGGAGTTCTTTGTTTTAAGTAAGGACAATCTAAAGCTGCAATCGCGCGAAACAACGGGTTCTTGTGCAACCTGTCACATCCGAGCACAAAAAACTGATTGGGTTTTTCTCGAGTATTTGAAATAACATTGCATAATTCGCACTAAATTTAGCAACTTTCTGGTACAATGGTTTGATATGAAAATCACCCGCGATATCCAAAGTCTGAGTGTATTCAAACGTGACACTTCGAAGTTCATGCGGCAGTTGAAAAAAACTAGAGAGCCGATCGTGTTAACTGTCAACGGGAAGGCTGAGATGGTCGTTTTGGATCCAGAAAGCTACGAAGATTATTTGAGAGAAAAAGATCGGCGGGAAGCGATTGAGGGGATTAGACGAGGCTTGGCGGATTTTGAGGCGGGACTGCATAGACCTGCGGAACAATTCTTCGACGAGTTTTTCGCAAAGCACAATATCTCTGACGATGAATGAAAAGATTTGCGGTCATTATTTCGCCCACTGCTGAAGCCGATATCGTAGACTCGTTTCTATGGGGATGCGAAGAGTGGGGTGTTGATGTTGCGGAAAGTTGGGCACTTCGGCTTCGGGACGAAATACTAAATCAGTTACGGCTCTTTCCATTGCGCTTTCCAATTGCGCCTGAAACCGCAGAAGTTGGAATTGAATTTCGACAAATGATAAGTGGCCGGTATCGAGTTTTGTTTTATATTATTGGAAACGAGGTGCGGGTGACCCACGTGCGAGGAGCCTTTTTAGGCGGAGGAGTTGAAGAATGAACGAAAATGAAAAACAACAAGCGATAGACGTCTTAAACAAGATCCTTGAGTTGGAATTGTCTGGTGTGGTGCGTTATACGCATTATGCTTTGATGGTTTTTGGGTATAACCGGATACCGATCGTGTCTTGGCTGCAGGGCAACGGTGATGAAAGCTTGATGCATGCACGAAAGGCGGGCGAATTTGTCACGATGCTTGGCGGACATCCGTCTTTGAAGATCGGCCCGTTGCTTGAAACCGAAAAGCATGACATCGGCGACATTTTGCGCGAAAGTCTGGAACAGGAAACATCGACGCTCGCGGCTTATCGCGAACTGCTTGAGCTTGCCGATGGCAAATCTGTTTCGCTAGAAGAATATGCGCGCGAGATGATCCTGCTCGAGGAATTACATCTCGACGAGGTCAACAAGATGCTCCGCAAGCCGGGCGAGATGGAACCATTTAAAGAATAGACTCGTGAAGATACTCGAAACCGAAAGGCTCATTTTGCGCGAAATAAACTCCGCTATCGATGCGGAGTTTATTTTTGAATTGCTCAATACGCCCAAATTTCTCAAATACATAGGCGACCGCAAAGTGAGGTCTGTTGAACAAGCGCGTGAGTTTATTGAGAAACGATATCGGCAAAGCTATTGCGATCACGGTTACGGGCTTTATACGGTTGAACTAAAAAGCGACAACACACCAGCTGGCGTTTGCGGTTTTGTTAAGCGCGACCATTTCGAGTTCGGCGATGTTGGCTTTGCTTTTTTGCCTGCATTTGAAGGTAAAGGCTATGGATTTGAGTCTGCAAATGCTGTCTTGGATTTTGGACGTGACACGCTCGGCTTTACCAAGGTCTTGGCGATCACTTCACAGGACAATGACGTTTCGGATAAACTCCTCGAGAAACTCGGGTTTCATTTTGATCGGATATTCAGTTCTCCCGACGGCGAAGACCTGAACCTCTTCGAAAAGCAATTATGAGATACGGCCTAATTGCAGGTAACGGACAGTTCCCTTTTCTCGTCGCCGAAGGAGCGAGAAAAGCTGGGGCTTCGCTCGCCGTTGTAGCGATCAGGGAAGAGACCGATCCGAACATCGATAAAGTCGCTGAAAACGTAACTTGGGTCGGTATCGGACAGCTTGGAAAAATGATCTCGTTTTTTAAGAACCAAGACGTAACTCACGCGATCATGGCCGGGCAGGTCAAGCACGTTCAAATTTTTTCCGGCTCGATACCTGATCTGCGAATGGTCAAGATGCTTTGGAATCTGCCGCGTCGTAATACCGACGCACTGATCGGCGGCATCGCGAACGAACTCGCGAAGGAAGGTATCGAGCTGATCGATTCCACAAACTTTATCAAAGACATGCTCGCCCCTGATGGCGTTCTGACAAAACGAAAACCAACTGACACCGAAAATGAAAATATCGAATACGGTCTGCACATCGCTGATGAGATCGCCCGGCTCGACCTCGGCCAAACGATCGTTGTCAGGGCAAAGGCATGTGTCGCGATCGAAGCGATGGAAGGAACCGACGCAACGATCAAACGTGCCGGCGAACTTGCCAACGGAAAACTCACGGTTGTTAAGGTCGCCAAACCCGATCAGGATATGCGTTTTGACGTTCCGGTGGTTGGTGTTCCAACGATCAAAACGATGATCGACGCCGGTGCTACTTGCCTTTCAATAACCTCCAATAAAACTCTAATTTTTGACAGGGGTGAAATGCTCAGTCTCGCAAACACTAACAAAATTTGTATCGTCGGTTCGGGCCGTGAAACAATTCAGGACAAACTTGCGTAGTTAGGAAGGGAATTTCACCACGAAGGCGCAGAGACGTTTGTATCCTTCATGGCTTTGTGGCGGAAACTATAAAAGATGAAAAAAAATATACTTGCATTTCTATTATTAGCGACATTTCTGTTCCAGTCCGCGTTTGCTCAAACAGCGATCAAGGTCACTCCAGAAGAAAAGAAGATTGCCGAGGGCGTGACGGCAAAACAACTGAGCGATTATCTTTATTTTGTTGCATCCGACGAGATGGAGGGCCGCGATACGCCGTCGCGTGGGCTCGACATCGTAGCAAAATTCATGGGGATGAACCTATCAAAATGGGGCTTCAAACCGGCAGGTGATAACGGCACTTTCTATCAAAAGATCGCGCTGAAGTCAGAATCCGTTGACCCGGCTAAGAATACGATCCAGATCGGCGGCCAGAATTTTGCGCTGCTTGAAGACTTCTATCGATTATCGGGAAACACTTCGGTTAATGCAGCACTCGTATTTGTTCGCGACGGATGGATGGTGAAAGCGAAGGGTGTCGATGCATACAAGGGCGTTGATGTTAAAGACAAGATCATCGTCGTCTACGGTCAAGGCTTTCCACGCGGTCCTAGAGCGACCACTCTGCCGTCCGGAGTTACGGAAGATGATCTAAAAGGAACAAAAGGAACGGATTGGGCAGACCCGCTGACCTACGCTAAAAGCAGCGGGGCAAAGGGCATGATCCTTGTCGCATCGCCGCAAACGCAAGAAGTCTGGCCGCAACTGAAAAACTTTATTGGACGCAGCACTTCTTATCCGGAAAAATTGCGCGATGTTCCTGCGGAGCAGAACGATTTTCCGGTAGTTCTGGTTTCGAGCAAAGTAGGCGACGCTATCTTTGCCGGCGAATCGGCAAATAAGGATTCGGCGGCCGCATTTGCATTGAACAAATCTGGCTCAATGACCGTAGCCAGCAACGTTGAAATAAAATGGACGCAAAACGTGGTTGCGGTATGGGAAGGCAGTGACCCTGTTTTGAAGAACGAGATGGTCGCGATCGGCGCACACTATGACCATGTCGGCACAAACCCAAATGCCAGCGGGCCGGATAAGATCTGGAACGGTGCCGATGACGATGGTTCGGGCACAGTGGCTGTGTTATCGATAGCTGAGGCACTTGCAAAGACTCCGAAACGGCCAAAACGCTCGGTGCTATTTGTCTGGCACGCGGGTGAAGAAAAGGGTTTGTGGGGCGCTGAATATTTTAATAAGTTCCCGACCGTCGATATCAAAAATGTCATCGCCCAGCTCAATATTGACATGATCGGCCGCAGCCGAAAAGCCGGAGATACCAATCCAAAAAACAAAGCGCTGACGGATGAGAATTCGACCTATGTTATCGGTTCTGAAATGATGAGCTCGACTCTCGGCTCAGTTATAAAAGGTGCAAATTCCGGTTACCTGAATATGGGTTACGATTACAAATACGACGACCCGAACGATACAGAAAAGTTCTTTTTCCGTTCAGATCATTTTCACTACGCCGTCAAAGGCATTCCGGTCGCGTTCTGGTTCAGCGGAGTTCACGAAGATTACCACCAGCCGGGTGATCACGCAGACAAAATCGACTACAACAAAATGGAAAAGATCACGCGGACAATATTTGTTACGCTCTTGAAATTGGCCGATCTCAAAGAACGTCCAAAGGTCGATAAGCAACTTCCACCGGAATTAACTCAACGCTAACAATAAAAAGGGGAGCTTATCGCTCCTCTTTTTTATTCGATTCACTAATGAGGGCTTCGGGGTTGGTCAACACCTCATCTGCTCTGAGCAGGAATTTATTAATCATCTTCGTCCGATACTCATTGAAAGTCATAGGTCGTCTTTTCGCAATTTCCTCTGTGTCTGTCTGATCAGCAGGTTCAGCTTTTGTGTCAGCAGAACCAGCAGTTAAACCAGCAGCAGGCTTTTCAGTATCAACCGCTTCTTCAACGTCATCAGCTTCCTCCACATCTTCGATGTCTGATTCGTCGACTTCATCATCACCTTTTTGGTACATATGATCCCGATAACTATCTAACATTTCCTTGAGTTCATCGTCCTTGAGAATAGAGGCAATGCTATCCATCAGGTCTGCAATTTCCCCCGGTGAATAAGTTCCGCCGCGAAGCCGGTTCATAAACACCAAGGCGATTCGATCATCAGCCCAGCGGGAAACAAGCTGTATGAGTTCGCTGTCGCCACGAACAAAGCCGTCTTGCCCTGGACGTTTTGGCGCTGATTGGAACTCATTGTTGAGTAAAAGATTGGCAAGGGTCTGCTTATGATATTCATTGGCAGCTTCTGCATACTCGGCCTTAGCCTGAGAGTAATAAAACCGAAATTCAGTTTTGAGGTCTTCACCTTTTTCAAACTTTGCCTTTTGTTCTGCTTCGCGTTTCAGCTTATTTTCGAGTTCCCGAAAGCTGTTCTCTAGTTCGGATGTTCCTTCCCAACGGGTTGCAGGATCTTCTGCACAGCGTACCAGCCAGTCCACGATCTTTTCCGGATCAGGCTCCTCTGCAGCCAATATCGGTGCAAGCTCCTTTATCCTCGCCTCATAGACAGCCAGATCAGAAGGCGACAGTTTTTTCATGGCGTCGTGCCAGTCTGTAAGCTCAAGACGCTTAGTTTCGTCATCGTTGCGCAAGAAAAGCAGTACGGTATCGCCGGCTTTTAACGTGCGTGATGCTAGTTCGACATCTTCTCCATCATCGATAGTGATCTCTGGAACGACTTGTGCCGCATCGACCTCCTCAAGGGTTTCAAATCCCTCGTTACGAGTGACGTATTCGGTGTAAGTGTCAAGGAGAGTAACTCCCTTCACTGCCTTGCCTTTCAATGTCGATGAGATGTCAAAATGTTTCTTGATCTCAATAAGGGTTTGTTCGTCGTCTTCATGAGTTACCTTTCGTTCCTCAGAACCGCGATAGAGCCCTGCGTATATCGCATCGCTATTGCGATAAAGCGAAAGAGTGTTTCAGGCATCTTGACCGGACAAGCTGTCACCGATGCGGGACGTAAGATCAACAGCACAGGAGCAAACATGGAGAGTACAAGTAGCGCGGAGAGGATGATCTTTTTCATAATGCGAATACCTCAGGTCAGATTTTTCTTTCGTCTGCTACAGAGACACACGAAGAGTCCAAATGGTTGCTTTGGCCAAAAATAAATTCTAGTTATTAGACACCGTGAAAGATGAAATGTTCCGCTATTTTTTTGCGGATTCGAGAATGCGGTAAGCTTCGGATTTGGCAAGGCCAAATTCTTTTGCGGCTTTTTTAAGTGCGGTTTTACGGTCGCTTCCCTCATTTTCAAGTTCAAGAACGCGCTCACTAAGCGAAGTGGGTTTGGCAGTAATTGCTTCGGTTTTTCCGGCACGATCTATGACAAGAACGATCTCGCCGCGAACACTTGCAGAGGAATATTTTTCGGCGAGGTCTGTCAGTGAGCCGCGAGCGATCTCTTCGTGGAGTTTGGTTAGTTCACGTGCAATACATGCCTGCCGGTCGCCAAGAATCGCACAACAATCCGCCAAGGACTTAGCAAGACGATGTGGAGCTTCGTAGAAAACAAGCGTCGCGGGAATGTCACGCACTTCTTCCAGCCGCTTTCGCCGCTCGCCTTTTTTTGCAGGTAAGAAGCCGCCAAAGAACAGCGAGTCTGTTGCAATGCCGGATGCGACAGCGGCGTTGATAAATGCGACGGCTCCAGGAATCGAAATGACCGTCGCTCCAACCTCGATCGCACGCTGAACGATACGAAATGCTGGATCGCAGATGCCCGGCGTTCCGGCGTCAGACACGATAGCTATCGATTCGCCTTGTATCAGACGGTCGGCAAGCTCCTCTGCACGTTCATGCTCATTGTGTTCGTGATAGCTGATCGTTCGATTGGAAATATCAAAATGATTGAGCAGATTGCGAGTGTGGCGTGTATCTTCGCATGCGATGAGATCTACAGTACGGAGCGTTTCGAGAGCGCGAAAAGTTATGTCCTGCAGATTTCCGATCGGTGTTGCAACTAAGTAGAGCGTTCCGGGCATATGTTCTGGTACCGACTTTAGTTGGCTAATTTTAACCCAAAAGACCGCCTAAAGGCGGAACTCTAAACGAAAAAGCCTGCATCGTTTGGACGCAGGCTTTTTATGAGTCTTAATTCAATCCATTAAAAAGGCCACCAAGTCGGCTTGTTGTACTGGCCATTATTACCGCGTCCATTTCCGTATCCGCCGCTGTTCGAGCCACCGCGTCGATTATTGTAACCGAGCGCCTGAAGGTCGTTGCGAATTCCCGACCAAATGTTGCGGCTGTTCGAACTAATATTCGAGCGAGAGATCGTGCGGTCGATCTGATTAGCGAGGTCGAAAACACGTCTTAATTCGGTGTTGTTTCGATTGTTGCCATTGCGGTCGTTATTATAACCATTGTTGTTGAGATCGTTGACGGCATCTTTGAACCGTTCGGCGATCTCATTCATTTGATCTTCGCGACGTGTGCCGTTGTAGCGGCTGTTGTCGAGGTCGCGGTCAAGCTGCCGCTGAAAATCCTTGGCGTGACGCTTGAGGTCGCGGATCGCCGAACGCGAGTTGCCGTAGTTGCCGTTGTTATAACCGCCATTGTTATAGCCGCCGTAATTGCCATAACGATTGTCGTCATCGTCATAATCACGATCTCTCGACTGAGCTGAAGCAAGCGCCGGTATGCCCAAAATCAAAAGCGAAAATATACTTACTGCCAATAAATTTTTTATCCTGTTCATTGTTTTCTCCCTTTTCATAAAGTCAGGCAATGATTTGGCCATTGCTGAATTTACTAATCGCAAAGGGTGTGCCAGAGATGTTTCGGCTACACAAGCGAAAACAATAAACCGTTTATTTACAGATAGTTGTGGCGGAACTATTTTGTGATTTCAATGTCAAATATCTTTAAGTGTTGGCTGTTCTGCTCCAAATCGTCAACCTAATGTTGCAGATGGTTGAGGACGCGACCGGCAAGAGCATTTGCGGCGCAAACGCGGCCGCCGGTTGCGACTTTGCCGTCGAGCGAGTCGAGTTTGTCGGCGGTTTTTAGAATGCGGTCACGGAGTTTTTCCATTGAGATCTCTGGCTCGTTGGCGATTATCAATGCTGCTACGCCTGAAACATACGGTGTCGCCATGGATGTTCCCGAAGCCTCGCGGTAATTGTCGCCGAGCCAAGTCGAAAGAATATCCTTGCCCGGTGCGGCGATGTGGACCGACTTCACGCCGAAGTTTGAAAAACCGGCAAGCTGGTCGTTGCGGTCGAGGGCTGCGACGCTGATGACGTTTGGAAGGTCGTAGTTCGACGGATAATGCGCTCGTTTGTCGTTACTTGAACCGTCGTTACCGGCCGCAGCGACAAATAAAATTCCCGCCTCGCCAGCTGCACGTATCGTGTCTTCGAGTGCTTTTGACTTCTGGGTCGAACCCCAGCTTGCGCTGATGATACGAACATTAACACCATTTTCTTTGCGGTCGATGGCATAGTTGATCGCCTCGATAGCGTCATTGACGGAGCCAAATCCGCCTCGTCCCAGAAACTTGAGCGGCATGATCTTGACGTGCCAATTAATGCCCGCGATGCCTTCGCCATTGTCGCCTTCGGCACCGATGATGCCTGCGCAATGCGTACCGTGGCCGTTGTCGTCCATCGGATCTGAAATGTTGTCAGTGCCGTTGTAGCCGTTGATGTCATTGAACTCGCCAAGTTCGTCGTCAGTATATGCAGGCACATTTTTTGGCCGTATCCACATATTTTCGCGAAGATCAATGTGCGTAAAATCAACGCCCGTATCAAGCACAGCAACAACCACTTCGTCACTACCCTTAGTAGTTTGCCAAGCCTCAAGTGCATCAATGTCGGCGCGTTCCTTGCCGCTTTCCTGCCCAAAATTGTTCAGCGCCCATTGCTCGTCAAACTGAGGATCGTTAGGCCGCGTTTCCTCATTTTTGCTCGGTAAACGAAGCAGAAGGTCCTTTGCAGTTTCGGTTTGATCAGGATCGATTAGCTTTATCTTAAAGTTCGGCTCGGCATATGCGACCGTGTCGGTCATCGCCGCATACTGATCTGCAACCCACTGAGCGTCGGCATTATCGAGATCGTCAATAACGGTGAGGCCGGAAACCGATTCGATCTCGTCGGCCAGCGAATCATTATTTTCAACCGCGATCTCGCGGATCTGAGCAAGTGAGACGCCTTGTTTGAATCGGACCAATACTTCAGGGCTGCTCTTTTTTATGATCGGCTCGTCGTTTGAGCGTTTTTCGATTTGGGTACGCTCCGCGTTATTGGACAAACTGAGCGTGGCCTTCCAACGCTCGATCTGCCCCAAAACCGCTGCGATCGTTATCAAAACGACCGCCAGTCCGACATGTATCCAGATATTATTGCGATTCATAGTACTGCTCCCATTAAGAGTTACTGTTAAGAGTTACGCCTTTAGGCGTGTTCACGCGTAAACGCGTAACTCTTAGTTCTAACTATTAATTTTCTATGACGTGATTTGCGCCCTTAAAGTTGTGCAGGCGAACGTGGTATTTGTCGGCACGGTACTCGTAGGTCTTGCCGCCAGCGCCGAGCTTGATCTGCCAGCCGCTGGAGATCATCTGCGCCGCCATCTCACCTTTTTCGGGTGCTCCCAAAGCCATGTCCGGAAATTCCCTGTCCGTAACGCCAAACTCCCTGACCTCGCCGGACTTTATCTTCAAACGCTGGGCAAGATCATTTCTTGCCAGCTCAACCGCACTTATTTTTGTAAAACTCATATCAATTGTGTATGTATTCATCTTGCTCTTTCTACGAAAACAAGTCAAAGAATGTTCGGGTTCCAACATGCCGCTGATCTGAGTTTCCTGAAAAAGACGCTCATCCGTTCCCGGCTCGCTGCTGTCCCACTGTCCCAAACGGTGTGGGACAGTCTAAACTATTGAATTCATTGACTTTTAGGTTTACTGTCCCACTGTCCCACCGTTTTTTTGCCGTTCCAAGCGTTCCACACCGTTCCACATGGTCGTGGAACGGTGTAAACATTGCAAACAATAGAGTTGCCATTGTTTTTTGGCTGCGTTCCACGATTTTTTGAAAAAAACTTTTTTTCATCCAAATGGCAATGTCCCCACCGTCTATGAACACCTTAAACATTATAAACAAAGCTCTTACGACTCTTCTGTGGCCGTGTATCTACAAATCTGCAGTAGAGCCGTTCTTAAATCGTTGCTGCTACCTTTCAACTACTTGCAAAGATCATTTTGTCTTCAATGATCCCGCATCAAGCTAGCAGATTTCAACCAAAAAGGAAATACCAATTTTCTCGATATGGCGTAACTTTCTCGATTTGACTTAACTTTCCAACGTGTAAACAATTTTAAACGTAAATCGGGCGGATTTAGCGGATGAAACGGATTTCCTGATGAAATTATTGCCTGTGTCTAAAAATCTGCCCGATCCGCGTTAAAAAAAGTTAGAATTCTTGCAGTCACCGCTTTTCAGTCAGATTGCTCTTACTCGTGCCAGCGGGCATCCAGTTTCCCGAAACATCGCCCATCAGCAGAGCGATGAAATCTTCGCCTGCGATATTGGTGGTGACAGAAGGGTATGTTCGGCTCGAGGGCGTAAATATCCAGTTGCTGGTTGAACCGAAATTGTTGAGGCCAGCCGCGTAACGCGCGATTTGCCCCGCATCAAATGACGTAACAGCACCGTTCCCGCTGGTATCGGCAACTATCAACTGATTGCCCATCAATGGCGTTATGCCAGCCGCATGTCGGGCGACCAGCCCTGCATCGAATGAGCTTATGCCGTTCACGCCGCCGGTTTTAGTCGCTGTCACCGTTTGAGAACCCGAACCAAAGCCTGAGAGCAAATACGTTCCTTGTCCGGGCCCGGCACCTAAAGTCGTCGCGAAGACATTCGGCGATGTGATGGCGTTTATGAGTACGCCCGATACAAAACGCGGCGAGCCTGTTGAATTTCCATAAGAAACCGTCCCTGCTATTACAGGCGAAGAAGTCTGCGTTGACTCGTATGCTCCGATGTCCACCGCCAAACCGACCATCCTTGGAAAACCTCTCTGATCATCACTCAAAAACATCTGTGTTTGAGGATAAACGGCCCGCGAGTTGTTTCCGGCGTCAATTGCAGGACTGCCGTTTTGTACTGCGTGAGTAAAGGTAGGACCGCCGTTGTCCGTAAGTGGCCCCAACATCGGATTTATATTCAAAAGGTCACTTGCGACCCAACCCGTACCGCCGGTCGTGTCTCCAATTAGATTAGATCCTTGCGAAGTAAAGACGCAGGACACATCTTCTTCATTTGTATTCGTGGATATGTTCCCCGCTATGATCGTGTTAGTGACCGAGCTGGATATCGGAGAGGTTTCCAACCTAATCCCGCCGCCCTGTCCCTGCGCCTGATTGTGCGCAATGGTTGAATTTACCAAAAAGATGCCACCCGCCGGGTTTGACTCGCTTCCCAAATAGATACCACCTCCCTTATTGGATGACACATTTCCGCTTATGGTCGAGTTTGTAATGTAGAGGCGAGCCAAACTCGAGTAGCTGTAAATACCGCCACCTTGGCTGGCTCGGTTTCCGGTGACCGCAGAGTTGATAAGATACATTGTTCCCGTAGGCAGAATGCCGCTGCGAAGATTGTTACTTATTACTGTATTGCGAATGGTGGTGGTCGCCGAGGAGCTTAGGCCATAGTCTCCATTTCCTGCGATGATCGAGTTTTCAACAATTGCAGTTGTGGACGGACCGTTTCCTGCATAAATACCGCGCCCACCGTTGTTAATTACTTGAGAATCGATAAGTGTTAGATTGGAGCTGCCAAGGCCACCACCTGTGCTTCCGCTGACAGTTGTGTTCCTAATAAATAATGTCGCTGCCCCTACACCGGCATGGTTATTAGTGAATACCGAATCTCTTATATCGATAACTGCTTCGCCGCCCGCCTGAATCGCGGCAGAATAACCGAGATTGTGGTGGACATAAAGGTTGGCAAGCGTCATAGTGCAGCCATCGCACCAAACCGCGCTCCCTTCGCCAAACGTAATCGGAGGAAAATGGCCTAGCGCCTGGTTATTAGTGAACTCCATATCCGATAAATTAAGAGGGCCACTGCCATTAACAGCGATCGCTCCTCCGTAAGCTTCTCCAGGAATTGGCATTCCTACCTTGCCATCACGGAGTTTCATCCCTGACATCGTCACGGTTAGATTGCCGGGAATGAAAAAGACACGGCCGGCAAGATTGGCGCTTATATCTACTAAAGTCGGACCGGTGCCGGCAATCGTCAGGTTTTTGTCAATTACGATATGGCCGAGGGTTAGTGTGATAGTCTGCGGTGATTCGAAAAGCGTGGAGAAAACAACAGTATCGCCCGAAGCCGCCGCAAAGACTGCTTCGCGCAGGCTGCAATCGGCATCGCAGACGTTGTCGTTTGTATCTTCGGTTTTTGTAACGGTCAGCGTCGAGGCACGTGCGTCAATTGCCGCAAACGCAGTGAGAAGTATGAGAAAAAGTGTAGGCACGCGCATTTTGGTGTACACCGTGTTTGGTCTGGAATCAGCGTAATGCTATCTCAGATCGTTCTCGATGTAAATGCCTAAGTTCAACCACCCGCTATCGCAGGTGGTTCCGACTGGTGAAGTTTCGAGTGATCTCAACAGTTGCTGGGACGATGAATGTTGAGCAGGCAGCGCCGACGATCATGCCGGTGAGGAAACGTGAAAACTGAGTGTTTTCCCAGATACCGAAAAATGTGAGTGCCCAATCTAACGTCATTGGGATGAGCGAGACAAACAGCCAAAATTTGGCTAGAGGCTCGATGTCGTCGATGTTTCGCCAAAGCGGATAGACCGCAAACCCGAACAGCAAGCCAAAATACACCCCAAAGCACCGCGAACAGACCGCAAACTGTTCGCCTGCAATGTGAAGCGACCGTTTCGGAATCTGATGACAAATAAAGCTAAAAAAATAATAAAGCGGCGAAGAAATTGTGACGAAGCCGTTCGCTTTGGCAACCGGCAAGCCGCCGATCAGCAAAACCCAAGCGAAAACGACAACGAGCCCGATCGTCCAGACGCGAAACGCCTGTTTTCGCATCAATTTTGCGATATCAAGTGAAACATAGTTCGAGGCGGGTTCAGGCATCTGAAGCTTTCGCCTTTAGTTTCTTTTCGGTTTCGAGAATATGGCGGGTCGTTTGGATGACGGTGTCGGGGTTGAGGGAAATAGAATTTATACCGCGTTTGACCAGGAATTCGGCAAATTCGGGATAGTCGGACGGTGCCTGGCCGCAGATGCCGATCTTTTTACCGCAGCGGATCGCGGCGTCGATAGCCATCGCGACCATTTTTTCGACGGCGCCGTTTCGTTCGTCAAAGAGATGGGCGACCATTTCGCTGTCGCGGTCGAGGCCGAGTGCGAGCTGGGTTAGATCGTTTGATCCGATCGAATATCCGTCAAAAACTTTCAGGAATTCGTCAGCGAACACGACATTTGCCGGCAGTTCGCACATCGCGTAGATCTCAAGATCGTTTTCACCCTGGACGAGGCCGTGCTCGGCCATGAGAGCGATGACCTTTTCGCCTTCTTCGACAGTTCGGCAAAACGGGATCATCGGTTTGATGTTTGTAAGGCCCATGTCCTCGCGGGCACGTTGAAGGGCTAAACATTCGAGGCGGAAACCTGCTTTGTAACGGTCATCGTAGTAACGTGACGCTCCGCGAAAGCCGATCATCGGGTTTTCCTCGATAGGCTCAAATTCCTTGCCGCCTATGAGCATCGCGTATTCGTTCGATTTGAAATCGGACATTCGCACGATCACCGGTTTTGGATAAAACGCGCAGGCGATGCGACCGATGCCCTCGGCAAGCGAGCGGACAAAAAACTCTTTCGGATCTTCTTCGAGGATGCGGCTTGAGATCGTTTCGCGATCGGCTGGGCGTTTGAGATTCGGATAATTTACAAGCGCCATCGGGTGAATGCCGATGTGATTGTTGATGATAAATTCAAGCCGCGCGAGGCCGACGCCGTCATTCGGCAGACGCGACACGGCAAAAGCGTGATCGGGGTCGCCGACGTTCATCATGATCTGCGTTTGCGGGCGTTCCTTGTCGGTGATCTTTTGCTTTTCAACCTTGAAATCGATCTTGCCGTAGTAGATATTTCCGCGTTCGCCCTCTGCACAGGAAACGGTTATAGGCGCTCCGTTCTTTATTTTTTCCGTTGCATCACCAGACCCGACGATGCAAGGAATGCCGAGCTCGCGGCTGATGATCGCGCTGTGACAAGTGCGGCCGCCGCGGTCAGTGACGATCGCCGAAGCGCGTTTCATTATCGGCTCCCACGCGGGATCGGTCATCGATGTGACGAGTATCTCGCCTTCTTTAAACGTGTTCAGTTTCGCAGAATCCAGCATCACATGGGCAGTGCCCTGGCCGATCTTTTCACCAACAGCCACACCCGTAGCAAGCGGTGCTCCATGAATGCCGACCAACTTATATTTTTCAATGTAGTTGTGAGTGTTCTGTGCGTGGATCGTTTCAGGCCGAGCCTGCAATATGAACAGCTCGCCGGTAACGCCGTCCTTTGCCCATTCGATGTCCATCGGCTGCGGCTTGCCGGCCAATTTTGAATAGTGTTCTTCGATGGCACAAGCCCACTGAGCAAGCTGCATCACCTCAAATCCGGCAAGGCAGAAACGCTTTCGCTGTGTCTCGACAACGTCGCGGACCTGAGTGCCCGAGCCATCGTCGGCAAAGACCATTTTGACTTCTTTAACACCGAGTTTTCGTGTAACGATGGGACGAAAACCAAGTTTTAGAGTCGGTTTGAAAACGATCCATTCGTCCGGCGTTGCCATGCCTTGAACGACCGCTTCACCAAGTCCCCACGCGCCGTTAATAACGACTACGTCGCGAAAACCGCTTTCTGTATCGAGCGTAAACATCACGCCTGAACACGCAATATCCGAACGCACCATTGGCTGGATGCCGATCGACAGCGCAACGTCAAAATGATCAAAGCCTTTCGCTGTCCGATACGAGATCGCTCGGTCGGTCCACAAAGACGCATAGCAGTCATGACAAGCCTCGATCAGCTTCGCTTCGCCTTTTACGTTAAGGATCGTGTCCTGCTGTCCGGCAAACGAAGCGTCGGGCAGATCTTCTGCCGTTGCTGATGATCGAACCGCAACTTCGAAAGTCTTTTTACCGATACGCTTGCCCAAAGCCTCGTAGGCGGCAAATATCGCAGTTTCAACTTCTTGCGGAAACGGCGTTTCGCGGATCAAGCGGCGTGCTTCGCTGCCGACGCGAGCAAGTTCGTCGAGATCATTAACGTCGAGACCTTTCAGAAGACTCTTTAGTTTTGTTCTGACACCGTCCGTCTCAAGGAGCACTTCATAGGCATGACTCGTTGTGGAAAAACCATCAACAGAGCGAACGCCTTGTCCAGTCAATTCCTGAAAAAGCTCGCCAAGACTGGCGCACTTGCCGCCAACCAGTGCAACGTCACCGGCACCGACCTGGCTGAAATCTAAAACGTATGGTTTTGAGTCGGACATAGAACTGTTGCAAAGAATTTCTAACGCAAAGTCGCAAAGGTGCAAAGACGCAAAGTTCTTTTAATCTCCTTACTTTGCGTCTTAGCGTCTTTGCGACTTTGCGTTATATATTTCATCAAAATCTTATGATCGCGTCAGGGCCGCCCTCGACATGGACGGTATCGACAAAGCGGATGCTCTTTGAGTCCGTCGTCATCACGACCGAGTGCGTTCGTTTGCCGGAGCCAAAGAACCGCACGCCGCGAAGCAACGCTCCGTCTGTAACGCCTGTAGCGGCGAAGATGATCTTCTTACCCGGTGCAAGGTCGTTTGTGTCGTAGATCTTGTTCGGATCGGTAATGCCCATCTCGGCGAGACGTGCCATCACGACCTTTTCTTCAGGAACTTTTGATTTATCGACGCCAAGGCGATCTGGATCCCAAACAAGTTTCGCAAGAATTTCGCCGTTGAGACACTTCATCGCAGCGGCAGTAATAACGCCTTCCGGTGCACCGCCAATACCCATCAACGCGTGGATGTTGGTTCCCGCGACTGCGGCCGAAATTCCGGCTGAGAGATCGCCGTCTGAGATCAATCTGATCCTGGCACCGGCAGCACGGACATCATCAACCAACTGTTTGTGCCGACCACGGTCAAGACAAATTACAGTCAGATCTTCGACATCACGACCTAAACGGCGAGCAATATTTTTAAGATTTTCTTCGACGGGAGCGTCGATATCGACCGAGCCTCGGCACGAAGGGCCGACGACGATCTTATCCATGTAAATGTCCGGAGCGTAAAGCAACCCACCGCGTTCGGCAGCGGCGAGAACGGCAATGGCATTATTTGCGCCTAAGGCGCAAAGATTTGTGCCTTCGAGCGGGTCAACAGCGATATCGACCTCGGGAAATTCGTGCCTCGCATCTTCAGAAAAGATGCCGCCGCCGAGTTCTTCTCCGATATACAGCATCGGAGCTTCGTCGCGTTCGCCTTCGCCTATCACGATGCGGCCTCGCATCGGCACCGTATCCATTACCTCACGCATCGCCTCGACCGCTACGTGGTCAGAGTATTTGCGGTCGCCCTGGCCCATCGTTTTGGCCGATTCGATGGCCGCAGCCTCAGTTACACGCAAAAAATCCAGCGACAAGTCACGCTCCGCTTTAGCGGGTTTTGTGTTTTTCATCTGTTTTCCTTTATAGAGCTAATCGAATTTTTGTTCCATTATTACAGGCATTATGCCACTTGTCTAACAGGATTTGACAAGTTAATCTTAGGATATTACGGTTTTACTTTACGCTTTGCCACCTGAAGGTGGAACTTAGAACTATGACCTATATTGTCACACCACCATGCATCGAATGTAAATACACCGATTGCGCTGCCGTTTGCCCTGTTGAAGCTTTTCACGAATTACCGGACCGCCTACTTATAAATCCCGATACATGCATAGATTGCGACGCCTGTCTTCCTGAGTGTCCTGTCGAGGCGATCTTTTCTGATATGTCTTACCCGCCCGAGTATGCTGATTGGCTTGAGAAAAACGCCGAAGCCGGTAATTTCCCCATTATCAGCACCAAAGAACCTGCCTTAATGGGCCCCGGATGCAGCGGTCCTCCGGAAAAATAACTTAAAGATCAATGACTCATGAAGAAAGGGCAGCACGCAAGCTGTCCTTTCTTTATTTTACGAAAACCAATCAACCCATAAATTCACGGCAAAACGGAACCGCAGTAGCTTTGAACATATATTACACGGTAACGCTCGGCTATTAGTCGAGTTTGCCTATGTTCGCCAGCATCTCAAAAAGTACAACGACAAGACGACTTCATGCTGCCCCTGGTAGGAGAGCGAAAGTCCTCGTTCTATTCGGTACACGACCCGAAGCCATTAAGCTCGCGCCAGTTATACACGAATTGAAAAAGAGGTCGTTTGAGACGGTCGTTGTATCTTCGAGTCAGCATAAACAATTGCTCAAACCATTTCTCGCTTCACTTGCGATCGAGGTTGATCATGACCTTTCAGTCATGCGGCGGAATCAGTCGCCGAATTCCGTATGCGCTCGAGTAACAGCGAAATTAGACAAGATCCTTGAACTCGAAGCCCCTGACCTGATCCTTGTGCAAGGCGACACGACTACGACATTAGCCGGTGCTTTGGCAGGGTTTAACCGCCGCATTCCGGTTGGCCACATTGAGGCTGGACTTCGTTCGGGCAATCTGATGAGCCCTTTTCCGGAAGAGATGAATCGTCGTCTTGTTTCGCAAATGGCGGCGTTACATTTTGCGGCGACCGAAGACAACCGGCAGAATCTGCTCGCTGAAGGGATAACGAACGAAAAAATATTTGTTACCGGAAATCCTGTGGTCGATTCGCTTCAGTACATGCTGGCGAATTTGAATATCGATCGGGCGATTGCAAAGCTTATCCAGGCAACGGAAGGAAAAAAACGCGTTCTGCTTACAACGCACCGCCGCGAAAGTTTTGGCAATGCTCTGACGGCAAATCTCAAAGTCATTCAACAGTTTATTGATAGGCACGAAGACCTCTGTCTGTTTTTCCCGGTCCATCCAAATCCAAATGTAAAAAATGCCGCAAAAGAGATTCTGGGCGGACACGATCGCATACATCTTCTGGCACCGCTCGACTATTCTGACTTTCTTGCACTGATGAGATCGGCGTGGCTGATAGTTTCTGATTCCGGCGGCGTGCAGGAAGAAGCCCCGAGCCTTGGAAAGCCACTGCTGATCCTTCGTGAAAATACGGAAAGACCCGAAGCTGTAAGCTCCGGTGTCGCAAAGCTGGTCGGCGAATACGCCGGAGCATTGAGCCGACTTTTAGAAGAAAATTACGTGGACGAAACGTGGATCAGATCAGTAACAAAGGTTTCGAACCCATTCGGGGACGGCACGGCTGCTACACAGATCGTAAAAGTGATCGAAGAAGCATTCTCCGTAAAACACATTCAAAAACTTGCAGCTTAACTTGCAGCTTAAACAACATCTTCCACCAAGCGAAATGAGCAGCGCAAAAACAACTCAGAAGCATCTGTTAACGATCTTGGTCGAGGACTACTTCCATGTCGGCGCGTTTGAAAATCTTATCCAACAGAGAAACTGGTCAAATTTTGAGCCGCGCTATGAGCAGAACACAATAAAAGCTCTCGACCTGCTCGATGAGTATGGAACAAAAGCAACATTTTTCGTTCTCGGCTGGATCGCCGAACAAAATCCGGGTCTTATTCGAGAGATCGTCGCACGCGGGCACGAGGTTGCCAGCCGCGGCTATTATCATCGCAGCCTAAAAAATCTCACAGACGAAGAGTTTCGTGAGGATCTTAGACGTACGAACAAAGCAATTGAAGAAGCATGCGGTCATAAAGTGCTTGGCTATCGTGCCGCCGAGAAGCTATCGTTCGCAGAAAGTGAGTGGATGCTTAATGTGCTGTCCGAGGAAGGTTTCGCATATGACGCTTCATTTTTGCCTAAAGTTAAAGACTCAAAAACAAAACGTTTCTCTCATCAGGTACACATAGACGGAAAAGCGATCTGGGAATTTCCTTATTCAACACTTGATCTGGGACTCGGCCTGCTTCCTATCTCGGGCGGTAATTATTTTCGCCAAATACCATACACGTTGATGCGACACGCCGTTCGCAATTGGACACAGCGTCAAGATGAGCCAATTGTCTTTTATTTGCACGTTTGGGAACTCGACCCTGAGCAGCCGCGAATATCAGCCGCGTCCAACTACAATCGCATTCGCCATTATCGCAAGCTAGACAAGATGGAATGGATCCTGAGAGAGAATCTTGAACTCTATGACTGCACTGGCATTGCCGACTCACTGGGGTTAAAAGAAGATGTTCGGGTTCAAAGTTCGAAGTCCAAAGTTCAAAGGCCGGTCGAGACAGCCGAAAATCGAAATTCAAACATCAAAAATACAAATATCTCAGTAGTGATCCCGTGCTATAACGAGACAGATGCATTGCCCTATTTAGCAAACACGCTTAGAGCAGTCGAGACCGGCCTTGTCGAAAACGGCTATCAGCCTAATTTCATATTTGTCGATGACAAAAGTATCGATGGAACACTAAAGGCACTGACCGAACTTTTTGAACACAAAAAGAACGTAGATATTCTGAAACACGAAACCAATCGCGGCGTCGCTGCCGGAATAATGACCGGAATCCGTGCGGCAAAGACAGAGATTGTGTGTTCGATGGACTGTGACTGTACGTACGACCCGCACGAGCTTCTTAATATGCTGCCGCTGATGGCAGGAAATATTGATATGGTGACGGCTTCGCCCTATCACAAAGACGGCGGCGTTCGGAATGTGCCCGGTTGGCGTCTTTTCCTTTCTCGCGGAGCATCATTTCTTTATCGACGCGTGCTGCGTGCAAAACTCGATACATATACTAGCTGCTTCCGGGTTTATCGCCGGAGTTCCATGGTTGGGATGGAATTGAACGAATCGGGCTTTCTCGGCGTTGCTGAAATGCTCGGGCGGCTCGACCTGAGCGGCGGCAAGATCGTTGAATTCCCTGCTGTTTTGGAGGTCCGTTTATTTGGTCTGTCCAAGATGAAAACGGCCAAGACCATTCTCGGCCATCTTAAACTGCTTTCATCCCTCATAAAATTGCGTTGGTTTCGGAAATCCGACGCGATTACACCTTCTATAACGACAAAGAAACTCAACGTGGTTTCTGCAAATTCGACCGAACTTAACTAACGATTTATGACACCTACAACACATGCGGAAAGGCTAATGATGCTGCCTTCCGATCAGGATGCGTCCGGCCGGACGTTTGACGAAACAGAGATCGCATATGTGACTGAGGCTTTACGCTCAGGAACGCTGACGACGACAAAAGGAAAATTTGGCAAGCTGCTTGAGCAGAAATTTGCTGAGAAATTTGGCGCGAAATACGCCTATGCATGTACGTCAGGTTCCGCAGCGATCCACATAGCGGTCGCGACCGTAAACCCAAATCCCGGCGACGAAATAATCACAACCTCGATCACAGATATGGGCGCGTTGACGCCTTTGATGTATCGCGGCGTTGTGCCTGTTTTTGCAGAAGTGGATTCCAAAACACTCAACGTTACTGCTGAAACCATCAAGGCAAAGATCAGCGACCGCACAAAAGCGATCATCGTCACACATCTATTCGGCAATCCATGTGAGATGGAACCGATCATGGAACTCGCCCGCGAACATAATTTGCCGGTGATCGAAGATTCCGCGCAAACCTTCCTCGCAAAGTGCGGTGACAAGTATGCGGGCACGATCGGGGATATCGGCTGCTTTTCGCTCCAACAGGGCAAACATATGACAGTCGGCGAAGGCGGCATGGTCGTCACCAACGACGAAAAGATCGCCCGCCATATGTTTCTCTACATCAATAAAGCCTGGGGCTATGGAGATGCTAACGCCGATCATTACTTCATGGCGTTGAACTATCGCATTAGCGAACTTCAAGCAGCGGTCGCTCTCGGCCAGCTCGAAAAGCTTGAAGAATGTGTCGCAAACCGCCAGCGGACGGCCGCAATGTTGACGGACCTGCTTGATGGCATCGACGGAATCGAGTTACCGGTGATCGCCGATAATGCAACGCATGTTTACTGGAAATACTGCCTCACAGTTGACGACACAAAGATCGAAGGCGGCTCGCCGGGACTCGCAAATCTACTCAAGGAAAAGAACATTTTTTCGGCACCGCGCTACATAGTAAAACCGGCGTTTATGTGCCAGGTCTTTCAAGAAAAGAACACGCTTGGCGACAGCCAGTTCCCGTTCAATCTTGCACGCGATGGTGCGGTTGATTACGAGATGGAAAATTATCCGTTAACTGCAAAGGCATTACACGATGTGCTCGTCCTGCCGTGGAATGAGAAATATACCGAAGAGCACGTTCGCTACATTGCGGAAAATGTGAGGATCGCAGCAAGCAAACTACGAAAATAGATTCCTATGGGACCTATATGACCTATAGATTCCATTCGACCCATTGTGAATTATGAACAAACTGAAATTTGGACTCGTCGGGGCCGGTGGCATCGCGCAGGCATATGCTCAAGCATTTAATGAGAGCAACTGCTGTGATCTTGTCGCGATCGCCGATGTGCGGCCCGAAGCCGCGTCTGCATTGGCGGAGATCGTCGGCGGCAAGGTATGTGATGATTACAGGCAATTTGTTGAGACAGAACTCGACGCCGTGATCATAGCAACACCTCCATCAACACATCCTGAGATCGCTTGCTTCTTTATGGAGCATGGGCTTCCTGTATTATGTGAAAAGCCACTGACCACAAATGTCGCAGACGCTGAAAAAATGATAGCCGCAGCCGAAAAGGCCGGAGTACTTTTTACTATGGCGTCGAAATTCCGCTATTGCGGCGACGTGATCAAGGCCAAGGGCATTCTTGCTTCCGGTGTTCTCGGCGACGTGCTGCAATTTGAAAATGCGCTCACCGCGAAGGTAGATATGTCGAGGCGTTGGAACTCGCAAGAGGAAATTTCGGGCGGCGGCGTGCTCATCGACAACGGGACGCACTCCGTCGACATTATTCGCTATTTTCTCGGCGGCATTGATTCTGTACTGGTCGTCGATGCCGGCGGCACTCAAGGTTTGTCGGTCGATGAGAACGTCAAGATGTTTGCCAAGGCACAAAATGATGTCACAGCAAGTGTCGATCTGACGTGGGGTATCAATAAGGAACTTCCTTATTTCATTAGTATCTATGGAACCAACGGCACACTTCACATAGGTTGGCGCGAGTCTAAATACAAACTCAATTCGAGCCCCGATTGGACAGTGTTTGGAAAAGGATACGACAAGACGGCTTCGTTTAGGGGCAAGATCGAAAATTTTGCCAATGCACTTCGTGGTAAAGAAGAATTATTTATTAAACCCTCTGACGCTCTGGCCTCGGTGCAGGTGATCGAGGCGGCATATAGATCAATGAAGCAAAATTTGTGGCAACCAGTGGTTGAGAAAGCGATGACCGCAAAGTAAATTATGGCAAGAATACATCCGACAGCAATAATCGAAGACGACGTGTCTATTGGCGAAGGATCGAGCATCTGGGACAACGTGCACATCCGGCATGGCGCAACTATCGGCAGAGAATGCATCGTCGGCGAAAAGAGCTATATCGCCTACGACGTACAGATCGGTAATCGCGTCAAGATAAATGCGATGGTTTATATTTGCGCGGCCGTAACGATCGAAGACGGCGTCATGATCTCAGCTTCAACGACATTTACGAATGATAAGTTTCCGCGTGCGACATTTCCAGATCTCAAATCGTTGAGGCCAAGCGAGCCCGACAAACACACATTGCCGACACTCGTCCGAGAAGGTGCAACCATAGGAGCTAGCTGTGTCATTGGCAACGATCTCGAGATAGGACGTTGGGCAATGGTGGGTATGGGTTCAGTCGTTACCAAAAGCGTTCCTGACTTTCATCTCGTACTTGGATCTCCGGCGCGTTCGATAGGTGCGGTTTGCAAATGCGGCCAGCTTTTTCATAGGTTTGCCGACGCTGACACGGGAACTTTCTCATGCGATTGCGGATTGGACTATGAGATCGCTGCCCAAAATGTCATTGAGGTCGAGCCGGAGTTTGAAAAACGTAGAGCGGCTCGGATGGCTGAGCCCTTTTTTGTATAACGCATGCGTGAAAGAGTGGCAATTGTAGGTTCCGGTTTTCTTGGCATGACGCTCGCTCTGCGTCTGGCTGAGAGCGGAGCTAATGTTACGCTTTTTGAATCGGGCGACCAGATCGGCGGCCTTGCCTCGGCGTGGGAGATAGGCGATGTCTTTTGGGACAAGCATTATCACGTCACGCTCGCCTCCGACAACTTCACCCGAAAGCTCATTGAACAGCTTGGCCTCGGCGACGAATATCGATGGGTCGAGACAAAGACTGGTTTTTACACCGACGGTGAACTTGTGTCGATGTCGAACACAAAGGAATTTCTAAAGTTCCCGCCGCTCGGCTTGATCAGCAAACTCCGCCTCGGCGCAACGATCTTTTTCGCATCGCGCGTCAAAGACTGGAAACAACTAGAAAAGATCACGGTCAAAGATTGGCTGACAAAGCTCTCCGGCAAAAAGACATTCGAAAAGATCTGGAAGCCGCTGCTCAAAGCAAAGCTCGGCGACGCATACAAAGAAACATCAGGCGCATTTATCTGGGCAACGATCCAGCGGATGTATGCCGCGAGAAACACTGGCCTGAAGAAAGAAATGTTCGGCTACGTTCGCGGCGGTTATGCTCGTGTCTTGGAACGCTTCGCCGAAGTGTTGGCCGAGAAAGGTGTCGATATCAGACTTAATTCGTCAGTCGAAAAAATAGAAAAACTTGAGAACGGTAAGATTCGCGTTTCTGTGCCAGCAACACGCAGGCGAGCCGACGCAAAAGATCATGCGATGCCGCAAAAAACCAAATACGGCATGGTGCAAACTGCAACGATCGTCGCACGTGGATTTTCAGGAGGCTTTCTATCGGAACCTGATCTGTCGTCGGGTGATGCGTTCGGATTTCGCGGAAATGGCGGCGGCGAAACATTTGACCGGGTCATACTGACCTGCCCGTCAAACGTCGCCGCGAAGATCGCTCCGCAACTGACCGAAACCGAGAAGCAAGGCCTCGAAAATATCCGATACCAAGGCATCGTCTGTGCATCCGTGCTAATGAAATGCTCGATGTCGAATTTTTACGTTACAAACATCACCGACGAAGCGCCATTCACCGGCGTGATCGAGATGTCGGCTCTCGTCGATAAAAAAGAATTTGGCCGCAATGCACTTATTTATCTACCAAAATACGTCGCACCAGACGACGAGCTTTTTGAAAAGTCCGACGACGAGATACAGAGAATTTTCCTGAACGGCATGGAAACAATGTACTCGCATTTCACGCGAAAAGATGTCCTTGCGTTCAAAGTCTCGCGCGTTCGGCAAGTGTTTCCACTACCCGTTTTAAATTACTCGCGCGACCTGCCTTCGATGAAAACCTCGGTCGATGGATTGTATGTGGTCAATTCGTCGCACATCGTCAACGGAACATTAAATGTTAACGAAACTGTTCAGTTAGCAGAGAACTTTTTGCAAGAATTATGGCCGCAAAAAGGCACAAAATAATTTATTGCGATTTCTTTCGGCAATTACTTTATGAAGAAGCAGATAGCGAGCCTTTCGCTCGACCTCGACAATAAATGGTCATACATGAAGACCCACGGTGATGCTGGCTGGGAATCTTTCCCGTCGTATCTCGATATTGTTGTGCCTCGTGCGCTTGCATTTCTAAAGAAGCGAGATCTCAAGATAACGTTTTTCATCGTCGGCCAGGATGCAGCTCTTGAGGAAAATCGCAACGCAATAGCTTCGATAGCAAACGCGGGTCACGAGATCGGCAACCACTCTTTCAATCACGAACCGTGGCTACATCTTTATTCAAAAGAAGAGCTTGTCGAAGAATTTGATAAAACTGAGACTGCTCTGTTAAACGTGACCGGCAAGCGTCCGACGGGCTTTCGCGGTCCGGGTTATAGTCTCAGTCCAACGGTTTTAGAAGTACTAGCCGAACGCGGCTACAAATATGATTGCTCAACGCTTCCAACCTATGTTGGGCCGCTCGCTCGTGCCTACTATTTTTTCAAATCGCCGAAGATGGCCGATGAGGAACGCGAGAAACGCAAAAAACTCTTCGGGAAATTGTCAGATGGATTTCAAAGCCTGAAGCCGCGAATGACGAATGTCGCCGGCCATGATATGGCAGAAATTCCGGTGACCACGTTTCCCATAATCAAAACCCCGATACATCTAAGTTATCTGCTCTACATTGCAACTTTCTCGCGCAAGGCGGCTCTTCTATATTGGCGAGCAGCACTTGCCGCATGCAAATTTACAGGAACTCAGCCCTCGCTTTTGCTGCACCCTCTAGATTTTCTATGCGGTGACGACGTGGATGAACTGAAGTTTTTCCCCGGCATGGAAATATCGCTTGAGAACAAACTCGCGCTTGTAAGCGATATATTGTCGCAGTACACCGACAGTTTCGACGTTGTTTCGATGGGCGAACATGCTTCATCAATACAACGAGATGAAAGGCCGATGGGCAGAAATGTGACCGTGATCGGCGAAACACATTAGAGATAATTTTTAACGATGCAGTCATCGGAGTTTATCGACAAAGGGCTTTTAAGCACGAAAGGGATGCCGTATGTGCCAAGCTCTGCGTCGATCACTGCGCGCTTCGCTGTTATCGTAATGCTCCTGCTTTCGGCGCTGATCGGAGTTGACCGTCTCTATGGGCCGACCGTTCCAATCAATGTTGACCCGGCATCCTATGCCGTTGTTGCTCACGAGTTACTAGACGGCAAACAGCTTTACACCGATATCTGGGACCACAAACCGCCGGCTCCTTTTATCACATATGCATTAGCCGAGGTCGTTCTTGGCTATTCGCCTCAAACGCTGCATGTGCTCAGTTACATTGTGTGTCTGTTGGTATTGTGGAGCATCTTTCTTGCGGCAAAGCAGGGTCCCGGCGGACAAATTGCCGGAGTGATCGCAGCTTTTCTGTGGGCGCTCGTGTCCGGCAGTTTCGGCCTCGAAGGCCGCGACCCGAACACCGAACCTATTATCGACGCGTTTGTCGTTCTCGCGTTCTACCTGATTGTCGCGAACCGCAAAGACGGCCTCTCGTTTATAAATTCCGTTCTGGTCGGCGCATTGTTCCTTTCAGCATCGCTCTACAAGCCGGTGGTAGCAGCGAATGTCGTATTCATCACGCTGACGTACGCTGTTCTTGTTGTGAGCAGAAAACGCGGAATCTATAACGCGTTGACGATCGGCGGTGTCGGAGTTGCCGGTTGGCTACTCCTGTTTGGATATTTTGCCGCAACAGGCCGTGGCGACATTGTATATAAGAGCCTTGTTGTTTTTAACAATCACTATTCGGGCAGCCTGCTCACAAATATCTTTGCCCCGGTTATGGGACAAGCCGAAATTAGCGTTGATGTGATAGGGCCGCTTGCAGCGTTCGCATCCATAGGGGTTGTCTGTGCATTTCTTTATGAGAGACGTCTCGGCTTACTGATCGCGGTTTTTGTAATATCGTCCTGGGTCGCGCTCGCGGCTGCCGGTCGATTTTCGGTTCATTATTATCAGTTGTGGATCCCATCGCTCGTGATCGCGTCGGCGTGGGGCATTGGATATTTTTGCGACTCAACGAAAACCCTTCACAAAGCAGCCGGGAGCACGGCCGCGATCGCTCTCACAGCAACTTTGTTTTTATACCAGCTACCAGTTTACCGATCGATCTATGCGAACGAATTCGTCCCACAATTACCTGTGCTAAATTTTGCGGATAAGACGGTTGAAGTTATTAATTCGCATCTTCGCGATGGTGAGACCTTCTATATTTGGGGCAATACGCCGAATCTTTATCTGCTGGCAAATCGTCGCCCGCCGGCGGCTGTTTTGTTCGACAATCACCTTAGAGACAACCCGATCTCAGTTGAGCTGGCGGCGCGCGTTAAAGAGCAGCTTGAGCTTACGCGTCCCGAGATCCTCGTCCTCGAACAAAACCGTCCCACTGCTCCTGAATGGCTGACGAAGGAATATGAATCGACGCCGATCTATTCAGACGCGCAAAGTTATAAAATGTATGCTCGTCACGGTGGACGAATAGCAAGCGAAAAAGATTTGAACAGAGACAGACAATAATAGATCAGAAATGGTGCCTCAAGACATAAAACCTATAGCGATTATCGGCGCCGGTCTCGCCGGTTTGACTGCTGCTGATTACTTACGAAAGAACAAAGTGCCGTTCATGCTGTTCGAAGCCGGTAACAAGACCGCCGGTCTCGCCGCCAGTTTCAAGGACGACGCAGGTTTTAGCTACGACTTTGGCGCCCACTTTGTGACAAACCGTTTGGCGGACGCCATCGGCGTCGAGGACGAATGTCTTACTGTTAAACATTACGGCGAGCGAGTTTGGTTGGGCGGCAAAACGTACTCGTACCCGTTTGGGTTGATGATGATACCGCGGATGACCTTGAGCGGCATAAAGGCCAAACTTACCGGAAACAGTAGGTCGAAAGATTCTGCTGCTGATTGGTTCCGCAGCTCTTTTGGAACCGTTTTAGCTAACGAGGTTGCTCTGCCACTCATCGAAGCGTGGTCTGGAGCGAAGGCGACCGACCTCTCGGCGGCAGTTGGCGATAGCTTGCCTGGTAGCATTGCCAAAACGCTGTACTTAAAGGCCGCAAGCATTGTTACCCGTCGTGCCGTCGCATGCGGATACAGTCGCGAGCTTAACGAGTCGGCCAGCGTGTATCATGTCTATCCAAAGAACGGAGTATCGACTCTTTGCGAAAAACTCGCCAGTGGCCTAAACGGCCAGCTCAAACTAGAGTCGCCCGTCGAAGAAGTTTCTGTCGAAAACGAGCGTGTCATTGCCGTCAAATCAAACGGCAAACTTCACGAAGTTTCTGCCGTGATCAGCACGGCTCCGGCAAACATTCTTGCAAGACTGGTAAGTGGAACAAACGCGCTCGACCAAGTTGCTCAATTCAGATTTCGCCCAATGATTTTCGTCAATTTAAAACTAAAAGGACGGGGCCTTTTGTCCGATACGGTTTTGTGGTTTCCCGAAGACAAATTTCCGTTCTTCCGCCTGACCGAAGCTACCCTCTCGATGCCCTGGCTTGCTCCCGACGGCCACACGACGATCACCGTCGATATCGGTGCCGAAAAAACCGACGCCTCATGGAACATGTCTAACGAAAAACTTGTCGAGTTGTGCCTCGATTCGATGACTGAAGTTATACCGGACATTCGCGAGCGGTATCTTGGCCACAACATATTGAAAACTGGAATTTCTTATCCGGTGTTTTTAAGGAAATACGAACAGGCGAGAAAAGATTTTGAAAGATCAACGAACATACCAAATCTACTGAGCATTGGCCGTAACGGCGAGTTTTCACATATATTTATGGAAGACGTTTACTTCCGCACACGTAAAAAGGTAGCCGAACTTGTCGCAAATTTATCGAACACCGACGATGCAAAAGCCGCGAGCAATCAGTAACTCTATCGTCATCGGACTGATCGCCTTTCATCTGGCGATCGCTTTGCCGCTCGCGTTTTCGCTCAATATCTGGATGGACGAAGGCTCGTCGCTATACACGACTCAGCAAGGTTTCTTTTCCGCGTTTCAGAACGCGGCCTCGAATGAAAAACAAGCTCCGCTTTATTTTTGGATCTTAAGTGTCTGGCGTCTAGCAGACGATTCGATTTTTTTCGCACGTTTGTTTTCGGTGTTTTGCGGCATTGCGTCTATTGCTTTATTTGCGCGTTTTTGCAGCCGCGTTTTCGAGCCGCGAGCCGCTCTGCTCGCAAGCTCTTTCTTTGCACTGCATCCGTTTCTCATTTGGACAAGTCTTGAGATTCGCGGCTACGCGTTTGTTGTCACACTGACAATTCTCTTGATCACGTTCTTTTTTTATGGATTCACGCGCGAAGACGGCGACACGCTACAATCACAGATCGCATTTGTGATAGTTGCGATCGTCTCTCTTTACACGAATTACTATCTCGGATTTTTGTTTGCCGGTTTTTTTGCGGCTTTGATCGTAACGCGAAATTGGAAGTCAGCTCGTGACTACGTTTTGTTTATGCTGATCGTCGCCATTGCGTTTGTGCCGCTTGTTGCGACCGTCGGTTCTCAGTTTGCAGCCAAGACAAGCAGCTTCCGTGACAGCATTTCAGCGCTCGACGCCTTTCGCACGCTGTGGCATCATACCACGACTTACATGCTGCCGGGACAGTTTCTTGATAGTTCGCCGGACTCTCAATTCGCGACCGTTCGCGTCTGGGTTGTCCGCATCGGAGCGCTCTCACTGCTTGCGCTTTTGGCCGTCACTTATAAAAAGATCAGTCAATGCACCTTGATTCTCGCAGCGATCGCCTTTGCCGCTTTCGTGGGCGTTTTTGCAGCGGGCTATTGGATGAATCCGAACTACATGCAACTTCGCCATGCGACACCGTTGTTTGTGCCGTTTGTTCTTTTCGTCGCCTCATTGTGTTCGGACATCTTTATCAGCGTGAGCGAACGGATAACAAAAGCTATTACGCTCACAGTTGGTTTACTCGTGCTGATCTCTTTTTCATACTCACTGACGACGCTGTATCCGAATTCTGCAAAGCGCGGTGACTGGGCCCGCGTTGGAGCATTTATTCAAGAGAACGAATCTCCGGGACAGCCGATCCTCGTGTTCACGACATTTGACGCACTGACGTTGCCGTATCACTATTACGGCGTCAATAAGATCCTTCCCGACGAGAAATTTTTCGAATTCGAGCAGGAAGCGGCTTTTGGGACCGAAAACAGCCTCAAGAAGCAGACCGAATTTGTGATCTCAGAGATCCCGGCCGATGCTGAAATGATCTGGCTAGTCGTAAATGAAAAGTGTCTTGTCACCGATGCGTGCAGACCGTTGGAAAATTATGTCCATGCAAACTACACTATAGAAAAGGAACAGGAATTCTATCTTGAGAAACTATTCCTCTTAAGGAAAAAGACACAATGATCGATACCATAGACCCTAAAAATATGGACAAACCAATCACGCGATGTTCGGAGTGCGATAGAGAAACCGAGCATTACAACACGTTTCTATCGCCGACGAACGAGCCACGAATAGTATGCTGGGAATGCCTCGGACGAGAAGAGAAAGGCTTTAACGCAAAGCGTGATTTTCGCCGCACAGCACGCTCAGGCGTCATTCCAAGATAGCTATGGCGGTAAGAAAGATCACGGAATATCCCGAAAAAGTTCTCGCTGAGGTCGGTATACCCGTAACGGAGTTTGATAATGATCTCGCCGATCTATGCGCGGATATGTTCGAAACGATGTACGATGCAGAGGGCGTCGGGCTCGCCGCTCCGCAGATCGGTTTAAATTTGCGGCTTTTCGTCATGGATTGTGAAGGCGTCAAACTCATTGCCGCCAACCCTGAGATCGTCGCTACCGAAGGCGAACAATCAGGCCAGGAAGGCTGTCTCTCGGTCGGCAAAGTGCCGGCAGTCGTTGTTCGTCCGCAGAAAGCACGCCTGCGGGCACAGAATGAAAACGGCGAGTGGTTCGAACGCGAGGCTGAGGGTTATGCCGCAAGAGCCTTTATGCACGAGACCGATCACTGCAACGGCAAGCTGTTTATCGACCACCTTCCAAAATTGCGTCGTGATATGGTCATAAAGCGATTTCAGAAAGAAAAAAAATGGGTGTAGTAAACTACAAATCGTTTGCATCGCTTACCTGCAACAGACTCATCCAAAACAGCGGCGGAATTACCAAAAACAATCCGTTGACGGTTAAAAGTCAGGAGGGAACACAATATGAAAAAATTATTTCTTTACACGATGCTCTTTAGCACGATCGCTTTTGGCGGCATAGCCGTCTCGGCGCAGTGCGACAGAAATACAACTTCGCCAATAAGATGTGGATATTACGATGAAGGCTATCAGGACGGTGTGGCTGACGCTAACAGTAATCGAAGCAACGACTATCGCCGATACCGCAACAAATTTGAATCACAGTACGAAGATCATTACCGTCGCGGATACTCTGCCGGTTTTGACAGCGTGCGGCCGATAGTTCGCTGGACGAATTCGCAGCGAAGTGCATACGATTCCGGTTTCACGATAGGCCAAAACGACCGTAGAAACGGAGGTCAAAATAGGCCGGGCGAGAACGCCGGACGCGGTTACGACGCGAACATCGGACTCTATTTTCAGCAAGGCTACGATGACGGTTATAACAATCGTCCGCGAACCTATGACGTCCCACTCGGCAACTTTCCGCCCAATCCCGGTGGGGGAGGAAGTGGTTCAGTCGGCACTGCATCGTGGAGCGCCCGGGTCGATGATCGGGCAAATATCATTATCCGTGGCGGTACGATAAGGACCGAGGATGTAGCTGGCTCCGGTTTGCAGGTAAACTATCAGAATATGAATGGGAACCTGCCGCGAAGCACGACTATCGTCTCCGCAACACGGAGAAACGGGCGCGGAGATGTGCGTGTTATCCAACAGCCAAGTAGAACTAATGACTATACGGCGATCATTCAGGTCGTTGATTCACGTGGTGGATCAGACAATTACACGGTCGATATTTCATGGGCACGATCTGGTAATTCAGGGAATGAACCATATCGCTCTGGAAGTGTAAGGTGGCGCGGCCGCGTTGACCAAACCGCGGACATCATCATTTCTGGATCGGACGTTCAAACTCAGGACTCAGCTGGAACCGGTCTTTCGGGCGTTAACTTTAACATCACCGGCTATCTCGCGGCTAGGCCGGGATCTGTGACGGCCCGCAAACGAAATGGACGCGGTTCGGTGACGGTAAGGCAACAGCCTTCGTGGGACAATGATTTCACGGCGATCGTTCAGGTCTTTGACCCAAGCAGCGGTGCCGATGCCTACGAGGTTGATATAAACTGGTAATTCTCCGTGTTGGAACCGTCTGCTTCGAGGGGCGGTTCTGACTTTTCAAACATAGCCCGATAGATCGGCAGCGCCTTAATTTCGACCGCCCTTTCCCTTTCGGTTTTTAAGGGGAAAGGGCTTTCGTATATCGCAACCTCCCTTAGTTCTTTACAAGAACGAAAGAGAGCAAACATTTCCTCGGCTAAAAATTCGATGTCCGTTTGAACAAAGATGCGTCCTTCAGGTGCTAGTTTTGCCACGACTGCTTCGATCAACTCGGCATTGACCATCCGGCGTTTTGCGTGCTTTTTCTTGAACCACGGGTCAGGAAATTGGATCGTTACGACCTGTAATAAACCAACGGGAAGATCGTCGAGCAACCGGTCCAGCCAGATCATTGCATTGCAGAATTCGTAATGGAGATTTTCAAGGCCCCACTCTGCGGCGATTTCGTTTGCCTCAGTTACGAGAGGCTCGCGGATCTCGACGCCGAGAAAATTCCACTGCGGCTCGGCCTCTGCCATTTTCAAAATGAACCGTCCGCGTGCGCAGCCGATGTCCAGATGGAGCGGCAATTCCGGCCTGGCAAACGCCGCTTTTAAGTCAACCGGTGCCGGAGCCTGCCGATAATGCGAGGCGAACGGATTGACATGCTGATGTACACGAACGCGGGGCATAACAAAACTAGACTACTTGCAAGATCAGCAAAATACTAAATCCACACGCCGCAATGTAAATCCCAAGCGCCGCAAGTCCAATGGAATTCACTACCGAACCCGCTTCCCTCGGATCTATATGCTCGTCTGATGGTATCTGTAAAAAGCCATAAACCGCTCCCGTTATCAGTCCGCCGATATGCCCGAAATTATCGATGACCTGATAAAGAACAAGGCCAAAAACAAGTATAAATCCGATGTTGATCAAGAGACTCTTTCTAAACTCCGGCGAAATGAACTGCCTTCGTCGAAAAGCGTAAACCGCTAGATACCCAATCAACCCAACAATCCCACCCGAAGCTCCGACGGAAATTCCATCCGGCTGAAACACGAGGCTCAGTATGCCTCCGCCTATTGCCGAAAGTAGAAACACGATGGCAAGATGAGCACGGTTCGACAGCATTTCAAAGATCTTGCCAAAGCTATAAAATGCGTAGCAGTTCATCGCGACATGCAAAACGCTGCCGTGCGTCGTCGCACCTGTCAGGATGCGCCAGTATTCGTGGCCCTTGATAAGCGCAGGCTTAACAAAACCGGCCGCTAATATAGATGCTTCGAGGCCCGTTCCCAATTGAACCAGAGCTACAGCGACAATAGCCGCGATGAAGATAATTGTGTAATACGGAGTCGGCCCTAAATTCCGAGCAGGCTGTGTATCTTGAACTTCCGGCTCGACGTCTTCAGTTTGGTATTTCAGAGACATTTTGCTTACATCGCGAGGCCGCCGTCGGCTTGGATGACTTGGCCGGTAATATATGCCGCGGCGGGAGAAAGCAAAAAGCACGCGATCTGGGCAACTTCTGTGACATTTCCAAGGCGGCCAAGCGGTATCATCGTAAGATATTTTTCGCGATACTCAGCATTCATCTCAGACGCCATTTCGGTTTCGATGAGGCCGAGGGCGAGGGCGTTGACGGTGATCTTGCGGCTGGCGATCTCTTTGGCGAGCGATTTTGTCAGGCCGATCATTCCGGCTTTTGACGCGGAGTAATTCGATTGTCCCAGCATCCCAACGACGCCGGAAATAGATGTGATATTCAAAATCGAACCGCCGTTATCATTCCGCATCATCGGCCGCACAGCTGCTTTTGAAAAATTCCATGCGCCTTTCAAGTTTGTGTCGATCACAGCATCCCAATCTTCTTCTTTCATACGAAGAATGAGCTGATCACGCGTGATGCCGGCGTTATTGACCAACAAATCGACCGTGCTGAACACATCTTTGACCTGACCGACAAATTCCGCCGCCGCCTCTGTATTTGCAACGTCGCACTGAGCCGCAAATGCTTTGACGCCCAATGCCTCGATCTCGGCTTTCAGCTTTTCAGCCTCATCGGCGCTCTTTGAATAATTAAACGCCACGTTTGCGCCGCGCCGCGCCAATTCCAAAACTATCGCCTTCCCAATGCCGCGTGGGCCGCCGGTAACGATCGCCGATCTTCCTTCAAATTCCTTCACACTCATAACTTATCCCGCCAGCGCTTGTCGTTGGATCTCAAAAAGTTTGTTCACGCCGATGTCAGCGAGTATCAGCATTTCGTCCATCTGTTCGCGTGAGAACGGCTCGCGTTCGGCTGTGCCTTGCATCTCGATGAATTTTCCTGAACCGGTGCAAACGACATTCATATCGACATCGGCGTTGGAATCTTCTTCGTAAGCAAGGTCGAGAATTGGAGTTCCTTCTATAATGCCAACGCTGACCGCAGCAACCTCGCTCAAGATCGGCGAGGTCTTTATAGTTCCCTGTTTTACCAATCTGCGGCATGCAAGAGCCAACGCAACATACGCACCCGTTATCGAAGCGCAGCGTGTACCGCCGTCAGCTTGTATCACATCGCAATCGAGATATATCTGGCGCTCTCCCAACAATTTGGTATCGACCACGGCACGCAAACTGCGGCCTATAAGGCGTTGAATTTCCTGCGTCCTGCCTGACGGCCGGTTTGTTTCACGCTGTGTACGCGTGTTGGTCGCACGCGGCAGCATCGCATATTCAGCCGTGACCCAGCCCAGGCCTTTGTTGCGCATAAACATCGGCACGCGATCCTCGACCGAAGCTGTGCAGATCACTTTTGTACCGCCGACCTCGATCAGCGCCGAACCTTCGGCGTAGGGCGAGATGTTGGGCGTGATTTTCGTGTTGCGTATCTGGTCGTGGGTTCTTTTGTCTATTCGTTCGTAACTCATTTATTAAATCAATTTAGCCGCAGATGGACGCAGATAAACACAGATATGATCTCACTAAATTATCCGCGTCTATCTGCGTTTATCAGCGGTGAATTCCTCTTCAGTTCATCAACGCCGTAAACTTCGATCGCTTCGAGTTTCGACGGTTTGGTGCCGAGAAATCGTTCGGCGACGCGGGCGAATCTGTCGGCGGCGTCCGTCACGTAAAAATGATCGAGATCGTCACAAAGCTCGCGTTTGCCGATGACCGCGTTCGGATTTGCGAGGCCTTTGTCGGCCAAAAGCTGTTCGACTTCTTCGGCGGTTGCCTCGCCGGAATCAATTAGCTTAACATTTTCGCCCACTGTCTGCTGTATCACATCTTTCAGGATCGGGTAATGTGTGCAGCCGAGGACGAGAGCGTCGGGGCGGAATTCGTTCATCTTAGCCAGGTATTTGGCAGCGATAGAAGCCGTCTCGGGCTCGCTGACCCAATTCTCTTCGGCAAGCGACACAAAGAGGGGACAGCCGGCCTGAAACACCTCGGCAGTGTCCGACGCACGCCGGATCGCTTCAAAATACGCGTTGCTGGCAACGGTCGCCTCGGTCGCGATGACACCGATCCGTGGATGAGACTTATCTTTCGTCAATTCAACCGCTTTTCGCCCGCCGGGACCGATCACACCGACGACATCGAGGCCGATCTTTTCGCGGATCTTTGGCAACGCGAGTGCAGATGCCGTGTTGCATGCAACAACAAGCATCTTGATCCCGCGCGACGCCAAAAACTGCGAATTCTCTATGGCATAACGTTCTACCGTCGCAAGCGATTTCGTCCCATACGGCACACGCGCCGTGTCGCCAAGATAGACAAAATGCTCATTCGGCAGACGGTTGTGCAATGCCCGATATACGGTCAAACCGCCGACGCCTGAGTCAAAAATGCCTATCGGTAAATTATTCACGCTACTAACAACTATATCGCATTTGCCCTGTTGCGGCATTCGACTAGGTTCCAAACTTTCCCACTGTCCCAACGTTTTTTCGGTATAAAATGCTTGGAATACGGCTATGGGCCTAAAATACGCTAAACATTGCAGAAACAGGTGTTACCGCATTTCGAGCTTGTTCCCGTTCCACTAGCGTTCCACTGCGGAGTGGAACGGTTTAAACCTTGTGAACATTAGGGTTATAGATGCATTTCAGCACCATTCCACGATTTTTGAAAAAAACTTTTTCTGCGTTCCATTACGATAGATTTTCAAACAACTTGACAACCAAATTCATGGTCGGTCTCAACGACAAACGATAATGTCTGATACGAGCATTTTAACAAATTGTTGCACAAACCATCAATATTTTTAACGATGCAACGCTCTTTACTATCAACATTAATGATGTGATTAAATTCTAGTTATGAAAGAAAGTGGTGGAGGCGGCGGGAATCGAACCCGCATCCAAAGGTTGCGACCAGTAAAATCTACACGTTTAGTTGGTTCACTTGATTTTCGCCGTCAAAGAGCAGATGAACCAACAAGACCTCATCGGCAGCTAACCCGACTAACTTTAACTTCACGCCGCAGGTGGAGACGTGATGCGAGCTTGTACTGAGTTATGCCTTGACCAGTCGCTACAAGCTGACTTCCGGTAAGACACTTCTGGTTTAGAGTTAACTAAGCAGCAAGAGCTAATTCTTGATTAGCATTTGTTTTTTGCAAGTTTTTTTAACGAGCTCACAAGCAAAAAGCCCGACGTGCATTCAAAGATCTAAACAAGCCCCTGTCGAAGCCTGTCGCCCCCACTCTGAGGAAGGTCAGTTTACGCTAGTTTGATGAAAAATGAAAGGCTTGGGTTTGCACAAAAGGGTTGTTCTATCATTTTGGAGGAGCAGTAAGTTCTGCCGCTCTCTTTTCATCCGCCGCTGCAAGCTCAGATTTCTTCATTTCACGAAAAAGCATAGCCCTTGCACTATAACCATTGGGCGATGTTGGTCGTAATTCAATGACCTTTGTAAAATCATCAAGTGCTTTTTGTGGACTACCGGTGTAGTAACGAGCAATACCAAGATTCATAAATCCGTCGGCGAGATACCTAGGATCGCTGATCAATGAAACATACTTTTCATAATCGGGTATCGCCTTAGCAAATTCTTTCCTGCCTGAGTAAATTGTGCCGCGATTGTAATACGGCTCTGCATAAGTGGGATTAATCTCAATAGATTTCCCAAAATCACGCAACGCCTCGTCAATTTTTGATTGGTTAGTGTATAAAACCCCGCGTTGAGCGTAGGCCTGTGCATATTTAGGGTCAACGACTATAGCCCGATTATAATCCGCAAGGGCCACATCAAATTTCCTCGCATCAACAGATACATTTCCACGATTTACAAGAAACTCTGGTTTTTTTGGATTGAGCTCGATAGCTTTCGTATAATCGGCATAAGCTAGGTCGAATTTTTTCAACGCACGTTGTGAAATGGCCCGATTGTTAAGTCCATCGGCGACAAACTCAGGTTTAAGGCCAGGAATCAGAATGTACATACTAAATGATTCGACAGCTTCTTTGTGCGCACCACTCCTTTGAAAAACTATACCGATATTGTAATAGTTTTCCGGATTTTTAGGGTCATCTTCAAAAGCCTTCATCCTACCATCTAGTTGACATTTGAAGTCTCTCTCACCACAACCCCAAGTCTGGGCGTAACTTGAAGAACCCAATAGCAATAATGTAGAAGTAATAATTAAACCAAGTCGATTCATTAGTTCTCTCCGATAACCTTAAAGGAAGCCGCCTTGCTTTCAGCGATGAGCGTCGGATATTTTCCAGTCCAACAAGCGGTGCAGGATCTGGACGGGTCGATGTCGATGGCTTCGAGCATTCCTTCGAGCGAGAGGTAGCCGAGGCTGTCGGCTCCGATATATTCGCAGACCTCGCTGACCGACATTTTGGCGGCGATGAGGTCGTTGCGGTCTGGTGTGTCAACGCCGTAGTAGCAGGAATGTGCGGTCGGCGGGCACGAAATACGCATATGCACCTCGGTCGCACCTGCGTCACGGACCATTTCGACGATCTTTTTCGAAGTCGTGCCACGAACTATCGAATCGTCAACCAGTACAACGCGGCGTCCGTTAATAAGATCCTTGATCGGATTGAGTTTAAGCCGCACGCCAAAAGAACGGATCGACTGCGAAGGCTCGATAAACGTGCGGCCGACGTAGTGGTTGCGGATGATCGCCTGCCGAAAATTGATGCCCGACTGATTTGCGTAGCCGATCGACGCCGCAACGCCGGAATCCGGCACGGGCACGATCAGATCGGCTTCGCATGGCTGCTCGATCGCGAGACGTTTGCCCATTTTGTGCCGCGATTCGTTGACCGAACGACCAAAGATCGTCGAATCTGGACGCGAAAAATAGACGTGTTCAAATGTGCAGACCGACACCGGTTTTGTCTCAAATGGTTTTGACGAATGCAGGCCTTTTTCGTCAATGATAAGCATCTCGCCCGCTTCGATCTCGCGGATGTATTCGGCGTCGATAAGGTCGAACGCACAGGTCTCGGACGCTACGCAAAATGCTCCCTGAAACTTGCCCAAAACCAGCGGCCGAAAGCCTCGCGGATCGCGGACTGCGATCAGCGCCTTTGGCGTCAGGAACAGGAGCGAAAACGCTCCTTCGGTATCTTTCAGCACGGCACGGATCGCTTCGACCGCGTCCTTTGCCTGTGTTCGTGCGACGCCGTGCAGTATCGTTTCTGTATCAGATGTTGAAGAAAAGATCGCACCGGCTTGTTCGAGCTCGCCGCGTTTTTGCTGCGCGAATGGCAGATTTCCATTGTGGCAAACCGCGATCTTGCCATGCTGGCACGTGACGGAAAATGGTTGAACTTCTTCGATCGTGTTTTTACCCGTGGTCGAGTATCTCGTATGTCCGATCGCACTCGAACCCGTAAGTTTCTTCAAAACTTCTTCGTTCAGCACATCCGCAACCAGACCGATCTCACGAAATTGAAACAAATCTGACCCGTCCGACGAAACGATCCCGCAAGCCTCCTGCCCGCGATGCTGCAAGGCAAACAGCCCTAGCTGCGTCAGCGTCGAGGCTTCAGCGTGGCCAAAGATGCCAAAAATGCCGCATTCCTCAAGCAATTTGTCGAGAACGATATCCATTCAAATATCATTTTAGGACAAAGCCGCCGATAGGTCATTCTCAGTATTGATATTCAAGAACAATTTTTCCGCATTTGGAAGTTCTGCGTATTCGTCAGGCTCTATGATGTGGGTTTGCAGACCGTCAAAGATCGCATTTAGCGGCGGCGGCGAGCTTTGACCTGTAAATATTGTTTCTACAACGGCAAGCGTCGGTTTTATCCGGTAAAAAGCACATAGAGGCTGCAGCCGTGCATCAGCTTGTCGTGGCACAACTGCTTCGCTATCGCCTTTCGCGAAACCCGCGAGTAGCTGCAGTAATTCAGCCAACACAAATGGCAGATCGCACGCTAAAATGAATATCCATTCGCTTTGTGCGTTTCGGAGGGCAGCATCAATGCCACTCCATGCACCGAAGCCCGGTTTTTGATCGGCGATTACCGAATGACCAAGTGAAGATAAGAGTTCAGGTTTGAATTGGTCTTTATCGCGTGCCACAAAAGTTATTCGGTTCGGTGAGAGAGCTGTTTCGACGATATCAGCAGATCGAACCGCGAGAGTTTTTCCGCCAAGTTCGACAAACGCCTTGTCCGTGCCGAGTCGCGACGATCTGCCTCCGATCAATATGAAAGCATCGAGATCCATCAGGACTCCCCTGTATATTCACCGTCAAATTTCCCTGCTGTTTCGTCCGTCGGCTGAATTGAAATTATCAACGATTTTGATGTAGGCGTCTGGCTTTTTTCGGCCACGCTGCCGAGCGGAACGAGCGGATTTGCTTCTGGGAAATACGCTGCGGCACAGTCTTTTGGAATCGGATACGGTACGACGATAAATCTATAGGCGTGACGTTCGACGCCTTCGAAATGGCTGGTGAGATTGACGACCTGGCCTGTTTTCAAACCAAGTTCAGTGATGTTTTCGGGATTAAGAAAAATGACGCGGCGACCGCCTTCGATGCCTCGATAGCGGTCGCTTAGATCGTAAATTGTCGTGTTAAATTGATTATGCGAACGGATCGTCGTCAGCAGCAGTTGGCCTTTTTGCAATACGATCTTTTCCATCGAACTCGCCGTGAACTGAGCCTTGCCGGTCTCTGTTTTAAACTCGCCCTCACGCGGCGGATTTGGAAGATAAAATCCGCCGTCTTTACGAATCCGCTCGTTGTAGTCCTCAAAGCCATCAACGACACGCGAGATCACATCGCGTATATTGTCGTAGTTCGCGACCATTTTGTCCCAATCGACCGTTGTTCGTTCACCAAGAGTTGTCTTGGCAAGTTGCGCGACTATCCACGGTTCGCTTCGCAAACTCTCCGACGCAGGCTTAAAGATGCCTTTCGACATCTGCACATTTAGCATTGTGCTTTCCGTCGAAACGAACTGCTCGCCTTCCGCTTGAACGTCGATCTCCGAGCGTCCGAGACATGGAAGGATCAACGACTGTTCACCGACAGCGACGGCGGTGCGATTTAGTTTTGTGATCACCTGCACGGTCAGCCGACATTGTTTTAACGCATCAAACACAATATTTGTATCGGGTGCCGCACTCACAAAATTACCGCCCATCGCGAAGAAGATCTTAGCCTTGCCTTCGCTCATTGCCTTGATGCTTTCGACTGTACTGAAACCATCGGACGATGGCGGCGTAAAATTAAATTCTCTTTCGAGGGCGGCGGAGAATTTTTCACTGACCTTCTCCGTAATTCCCATCGTGCGGTCGCCCTGCACATTTGAATGTCCGCGAACAGGGCAAAGTCCGGCACCTTCCTTTCCGATCTGCCCGCGCAGCAGATGCAGGTTTACAACGTCCTGTATCGTCGCCACCGCCTGTTTATGCTGCGTCAGGCCCATCGCCCAGCACGTGATGACACGTTTCGCATTGATAAACATCTCTGCGGCCTCAATAATTTGAGCCTCGGTCAATCCGCTTTCGCTGAAAATATCGTCCCACATCGTGGCGTCCAAACAATCGATCAATTCGTCAAAGCCTACGGTTTTTTTGGCAATAAATTGTTGGTCAAAAATGGTTCCGGGCTCTGCTCGCTCGCGGTCGAGCATCACCTTCATCATGCCTTTCAAAACAGCCATATCACCGCCGATGCGAACGGGCAAATGGAGATCGGCAAGATGCGTCGGTTTGCCGCCGAGAAGCGCAATGGGAAACATCAGCGGGTTTGCGTAATGCTGCGGGTTCGGATTTACAAAATTCATCAAGCCGGCCTCGGGCAGTGGATTGATAGCTATCATCTTCGCACCCGCAAGTTTTGCATCCTGAAGCGACGACATCATTCGCGGCGCGTTTGTTCCGGGATTTTGGCCGATCACTATAACGAGATCGGTTTTCTTGAAATCAGAAAGTCGAACGGTCGCTTTTCCCAGCCCAATCGATTCGGTCAGAGCTACGCCAGACGATTCGTGACACATATTCGAACAATCAGGCAGATTATTTGTGCCAAATTGCCGAACAAACAGTTGATAAAGAAACGCAGCTTCATTAGAAGTGCGGCCTGACGTGTAAAAGATCGCTTCGTCGGGCGAGTCGAGTGCAGTTAAATCTTCTGCGATAAGATCAAATGCTTCGTGCCACGAAATGGACACGTAATGCGTTCCGCCCTTTCGTAAAACTACAGGCTCGGTCAAACGGCCTTGGGCATTCAGCCAGTGATCGTCTTTTTCCAAAAGCTCATCAATGCTGTGTCGCTTAAAAAAATCTGCGGTTATAAGTTTCCTTGTTCCTTCGTCAGCAAGCGCTTTTGCTCCGCTCTCGCAAAACTCCGCTATAGAGCGATGTTCATCAGGGTCGGGCCATGCGCAGGATTGGCAATCGATACCGCCTTTTTGATTGAGGTTCAGCAGGCCACGAGTGCCGCGAATGACACCCATCTTGCCAAAAGCGCTGCTCATCGTTTTACCGATCGACTTGATCCCGGCGGCGGTAGTTGCGGGTTTTGTTACGCGCAGATCTTCCGACTTCTCTCGAATCTGATCTTGCTGTTCAGACTTCATATGATCCTCGCTTCGCCTGTGTAGATATTAAATCGCTCGTCGCGAACGAAACCAACGAGCGTCATGCCGAATTCAGCGGCAAGTTCAACAGCAAGACTCGAAGGCGCTCCAACAGCAGCCAAGATCGGTATTCCGGCCATCAATGCCTTTTGAACAAGCTCAAAACTCGCGCGGCCGCTGACGAGCAAGATCTTGTCCGAAAGCGGTGTTTCGCCTTCCATAAATTTTGCTCCGATGACCTTGTCGAGAGCATTGTGGCGGCCTACGTCTTCGCGAACAATATCTAATTCGCATTTTGAATTGAACAGCGCGGACGCGTGCAAGCCGCCGGTTTGTTCAAATACGTCTTGCGATGCGCGTAGAATTTTTGGCAGGGCGTGAATGACCTTTGCTTCGATCTTTGGTTGATATTTGTTGTCGATCTTTTCGGCTCCGGTTTTGAGAGCGTCTATAGAACTCTTTCCGCAAACGCCGCAGCTTGAGGTTGTGTAGAAGTGGCGTTCAAGGCGTTTCAGATCAATGTCAACGCCTTCGCTTAGATCAACGCGAATTGTGTTTGAGTTCAGGGCTTTCGCACGGTCGATCGCACCTTTTCCTTTGCCAATCGCGAGACCGCAGTGTCTAATCTGCTTGATCTGGTCAGCGGTTTTGATGATGCCTTCTGTAAATAGAAAACCTGCGGCGAGTTCGGCATCGTTACCCGGCGTGCGCATCGTGATCGAGATCGCCCGATGTTCAGTCTTTCCATTCTTGTGAAAACCAAGCCTGATCTCAAGCGGTTCCTCAACCGCGAGAACATCCTCGAACATCTGCTCATCCGAACCAGTAACGTCGCGCCGAACTGACGATTGAGATAAACTTTGCGCTGCTTTCACAATTGAATTTTAACAGAGCGGTTAAGCAAACCACATAGGAACATAGAACACATAGCAAGAAAAACCTATGTGTCCTATATTCCTATGTGGTCAAAAACTCCTAATCCGCCGGAAGGATCCGCCCGCGGCATTCGCCGAAGCCAATGCGGCGAAAGCCTTCGCGTTCGCAGTAGCCTTTCATGATTATTTCGTCGCCGTCTTCGAGGAAGCGGCGGGTTTCGCCGGAGGGGAGTTCGATGGGTTCGGTGCCTCGCCAGGAGAGTTCGAGCATCGAGCCGCGTTCGGACTTTTCCTTGCCGGAGATCGTGCCGGTGGCGATAAGGTCGCCGGTTTGGAGGTTGCAGCCGCCTGAGGCGTGGTGCGTGAGCATCTGGCCGATCGTCCAGTAGAGGTCTTTCATGTTTGAACGGCTCAGTAAGAATGGTTCGATGTTTTCCGCACGCATCTTCTCGGTCTGGATAAGGACCTCGAGATTGATGTCGATGCCGCCGAATTTTTCGTTCGTCTCGTCGGCTAGATAATCGAGCGGTGCGGGATCGCCTTCTTCGCGTTCGAACGCGGGCGTGCGGAATGGTGCGAGAGCTTCCATCGTGACCACGAAAGGCGAGATCGTCGTGGCGAAATTCTTGGCGAGGAACGGACCCAGCGGTTGATATTCCCAGGCCTGTATGTCGCGTGCGGACCAGTCGTTGACGAGGCACAGCCCGAAGATATGCTTCTCCGCCTCGCCGATCGGTATCGACGTGCCGAGCTCATTTCCCTGCCCGACAAAAAACCCGACCTCCATCTCGTAATCGAGACTCTTGCACGGAATAAACACCGGCGGAGCTTCCTGATCTGTACGATTCTGCCCCTTCGGCCGCTTGATGTCCGTCCCCGAGATCAAGATCGACGAAGCCCGCCCGTGATAACCGATCGGCACATATTTATAATTTGGCAGCAAAGGATTGTCCGGCCGAAACATCGACCCAACATTCGTCGCATGATAGATCGAACAGTAGAAGTCGGTGTAGTCGCCGATCTCAAATGCGAGTTCGGGATCCGCCTTGCTCATTAGTATCATGCATTCTTTCGCATCTTCGATGATCTCGATGTCAGCATCATCGCGGAGGACTTCAAACGCCGACCGCCTCAGATCCGAAAGAATCGCTGTGCCGTAAACCTCAGTCAGGAATGATAGGTCGCAGAGATCGATCTCTTCCGCTAACGGATCGAATCCACTGCCGAGAAGTCCCGCAACGATTGCTTGTTTAAGGTCAAAGATATAGTCCCCGATACCGATGCCCAAGTGTGGAGCTTCGCTTTCCACGGAGCGCCAGAACATGCAAAACGGCAAATTCTGTATCGGAAAATCCGTATTCGGATCGTTGGCGGATTCGACCCAGCTTTTGAGGTTCGGGTCGTGTGTTTCGTTTATCTCGTAAGTCATAAGCAATTGGCCACAAAAAGCACAGAAAGCACAGAAAGCACAGAAAGCACAGAAAGCACAGAAAGCACAAATAAATCATTTTTGTGACTTTTGTGGCTATAAAATTCCAAGTTTTTGCAGATCGGACACCGGTTCGTCGAACGAGCATGAGCCGAACGATTGGATGCCGAGTTTTCGCAGGCGTTCGAGGTGCAGCAGGTTTAGCGAAAAATCGTCGCGCCATGTTATCGAGTGTTCTCCGAACCGAAAAACCTCGCCAAACTCTTCTTCCATCACGTCTTCGAGAAAGCTGACCTTAAAACCTTCGCGGGCGAAACCGGTCATCATAAATACGTTCAAAAAGCCGTGCATCGTGCCTTTGACCGCGTCTTTTTGATACGTGAGCGGCCTAAAGCAGCGGATTGGATGATGAAGCCCGGCGGTCGCCTTGAACGGAACATTTGCCGCGAGGCACGTTCGCACAAACCGAATGATCTCTTTAGAAGTCGGGAAAGCGTCCGGCGTGACGCCGCCGGTGCGGATCTTTGCCCGTTGGCCATTGAGCGCAAGCGTCGCAATAAGATCAGGCAGATTCTCGTCCGGCGTGATCTCAAAATACGCGGTAACATCACCCGGCAGCGACGCGACAGCATTTGCGATCTCGCCCTGCGACGCAACCTTGATCTCGACAACATCGCAAACAACGCCTGGGCCGTGTTTCGAATTAAAATTTTTGATGCGGTGCATCGTTTCGACAACGTCTTCCGCGACAACAACGCTCACCCGCCACGGATCAGCACCGTCTTTCGGGATTAATTCGCTTGCGTTTTCGTAAAATTCGTGCAGACGCCCCGCCATTACGATAAACCGCCCGAGCATCCAGTTGTAGTTGCTGCTGCGATAGGTCGCGTAATTGATCACGGCCTCCGACATCGACAGCCCGGCAGGCGGAAAAAGTCCGGCGTAGTCGATCGAACCCGCGAGAAGCATTCGCACCGATTGCATGACGTTAGAATCAGTTATGAGAGTGTCCATTCGCAACTTCTGATAATAAGAATATCGGCAATATTATACAACTTTTGAGACATATAAGAGGATTTAAGGCAAAGTCGCTAAGTTGCAAAGATGCGAAGAAACGGAAAGAAAATTAACCGCGGATTGACGCAGATGAACACAGATAAGACCTGAAACTAACTGAATTAGATCTGCGTCGATCTGTGTTTATCTGCGGTAAAAATTCTTCCTTTGCGTCTTTGCACCTTTGCGCCTTTGCGTTAAAAATTCTCCTACACTTGCATTTGACCAAAATATTGGAGTATCTTGGCATATTCTCAGCTAGCGAAACGGAAAATTTGATGCGCGTTTTAGGAATTGATCCCGGCAGCGAAACGCTCGGTTGGGGCGTCGTTGACGGTGGCGGCTCAAAATACGCGCTCGTCGCTTACGGCACTGTTAAATCGAATACAAAACAGCAGTTTTCTAAGCGTTTGCTGAATATTTACAACGGCGTCGCTGAGATAATGGCTGAGCATTCGCCTGATGTGCTGTCGGTCGAGGACACATTTTACGCTGTCAATGCTCAGGTTGCTCTAAAGCTCGGGCAAGTTCGCGGCACGATGCTTCTATTGGCGGAACAGCGTGGAATTGAGATCGCCGAATACGCACCGCGACTCGTTAAACAAACCGTTGTCGGTTACGGCAATGCCGAGAAGCATCAGGTTCAGGAAATGGTAAAAATATTGCTAAAGATGAAAACGGTACCGACGCCGCATGATGCAGCTGATGCTCTTGCGATAGCGATCTGCCACTTTCATCACGCAGGAATGCAGGACAAAATAAAAAAATTACAACAAAAACCCTCGCGAAAGCCGATGTAGTGTATCGGCCGGAGAAAACCATATGAAACTCCGTTTACTTATAACACTTGCGCTCGTGACCGTCGTTTTTTACGGCTCGTCAGACGCTCAAAACCGAAGATCGCCTGTTTCTACAAAAACAAGGCCTTCAATTCCGCCAAGATCGCCTGAGATCGGGCAGACCGCGATCGTCATTGATGAAACCCTGTCAGTTCTCCGCATGAGTCCAAGCCTTTTTTCCGAACCGATCCAGAGAATGCGTCGCGGGCGAAAAGTGCAGATCCAAGGCGTGACCGAGGCAGACGGCGTCAAATTTTATCGCGTCACAGCGCCACCGGCACAATTCGGCTGGGTTCAGGCAGATGCTGTTTTTGGTAAGTTTCGCTCCGGTGATGAGGAACGACTGTCGAGATTTGTTCAGGCTGAAACCGGATTTGACCAGATCGAGACTGCCATTGAATTTTTTGAGCTTTACCCCAATTCACCCTACCGGCCATCGATTCTTTTACTGTTTGGCGACCTGCTCGAAGAACTGTCGTCCAAGCTTTCGAAAGACGCTACAAACAGGCTAAGACGACTCGAAATGGCTGCGTCGGCCGCTCCGGTACACAGTTACTATCTTAACTTTGTCAGCCTCGACCGCTATCGGAAACTCGGCATCATTTTTCTGTTCAATTCGGCCGCGAGGCAGTTTCATTACAACGGAGCGAGTTGGAAGGAGATCATTACAAAATTTCCCGACTCAGCCGAGGCCGTCGAAGCCCAGAAACGCCTCGATGCCCTAAAAGCGAAGATGGAAAAACAGTCCGCAAAGTAGAATTATTTAGTTAGGGCTTTTGAGATCTCGGCAGCAACGCGAGCGTTGTTTTTGAGAAGTGCGATATTTGCTGCGAGCGTTCTGCCGCCGCTTTTTTCTGACATTTGGGTTAGCAAAAAAGGCGTGATCTCTTTGCCGCGAATTCCCTTTTCGTCGGCGAATTTTAATGCATCTGCAAGGATCGATTCCAATTCTGTTCGGTCGATCTCAAATTCAGTGGGAACGGGAACAGTTACGAGAATTGCGTTTTCAAGCTTCAATCCGTCGCGAGCGTTTATGATCGCAGCAACGTCACCCGCGTTTTCGACTCTCTCATCTATCGGCAATCCGCTTGTCCGCGAATAAAACGCGGGCAATTCGTCACACTGCCATCCGAGCACAGGAATGCCGTGAGTCTCAAGCCATTCGCGAGTCGCGGGCAAGTCGAGAACGATCTTTGCACCGGAGCAAACAACTGTGATCGGCGTCTGAGCGAGTTCAGGCAGATCAGCCGAGACATCCGCAGAAAATCCGCGATGCACTCCGCCGATACCGCCCGTCGCGAAAACCTTGATACCCGCGCGACGGGCAATGAATGCTGTTGTCGCAACGGTCGTTGCGCAATCGAGTTTTCTTGCGACAGCTATCGGCAGATCTCGTCGCGATATCTTTCGAATTCCTTTTTCGGTTGCAAGCCTCTCGATCTGGGCGGAATCCAGGCCAACGCAGAATTTCCCGCCTAAAACTGCGACCGTTGCAGGAACGGCTCGGTTCTCCCGCACAATTGATTCCAACTTTTGTGCCGTTTCAAGATTTTGCGGATAAGGAAGCCCGTGCGCGATGACAGTCGATTCAAGCGCAACAATAGGCAGGCCTTCCTTAATAGCATTTGAGATCTCGGTGTTGTAAATAATTTCCATTAAGAAAATTTTATTTGGTGCTTTGGAATCCTGGCTGCGATATTTTGATCATAATCGAGACTGCGAGTGAGCTGATCGTTGCACACTTTAAGACGCAGATGATCGCAGACATCAATGACGGCAAAACATATCCGATGATGAAGTGTAGTCAAAATGATGAATAAAGGCATAACCTTTGTCGTTCATACGAATTTTCCGGTGGCTTTTTGGGGTACTGCCGATGGCTTTTTGGACATCCCAAACGGCTTTTTTTTCCATTTTGGCGGAAAAATATGCACAACCTTGGTATTACTTCACCATTTGCCCGATGCGGCTTAGGCGCGGATGCGAAATGCATCCAAACCAGCTTCCAGCCGACGCTCCGCGATCGCAAGACCAGTAAACGAACATCGCCCGCCCAACGATAACATCACGCGGAACAAAGCCCCAATATCTGCTGTCTTCGCTGTTATCGCGGCTGTCGCCCATAACAAAAAAGCTGTTGTCTGGCACCTTCATAGGTTTTCCGGCAACGCCAAATTCATAACCGCGCCGCGATAGCTGCTGGCCCGCTTTGATCGGCTCCATCGTATCTTCTGAATAAAAGACGTCGTATTTTTGATCGGGTTGTCGCGGTTCAAATTCTTTTGTTTCGAGGGCCGACTGGTTATCGTTAGCGTCGCCCATAATACGATGCTCAGGTAAAACCTGACCGTTAATGAAAACCTGATTGTTCTTAAATTCGACGGTTTCACCGGGCAGGCCGATCACACGCTTTACGTAATTTATTTGATATGGGATCAGGTTTCGCGAGCTGTCCATTTCGGGATGCACTTTATTGCCGGGATATTTGAAAACGATAATGTCGCCGCGTTCGATCTCACGCTGCGGCAAAAACGGAAGCGATCCGCCGCCGGGCGTAAACATAAACTTGTTTACGAGCAGATAATCGCCGACGAGTATCGTATTTTGCATAGAGCCCGTCGGTACTGTGACCGCCTGCAAAATAAAGGTCATTCCAAATATCGCCATCACAAGCGTGACTACAAACGATTCGAAATACTCGCGCATCGTCGATTTTGGCGGGCCAAGTGGTTTGATCTCTTTGATCTGAGGTGCGTCGTTCACCTCTGTTTTTGTGTGTTCGTTGAACATAAATACTGGACAATAATACGCTATTTCTGCTTCGCACGTTTCGCCGTCGGCTTTTCGTTTTGCTCGATCATTTTTAGTGCTTCGGCGGCGGCCATCATTTCAGCCGCTTTTATCGAATTTCCCTGTCCGCGAGCCTTTCCGTTTTCCCACGTTACCTCGACAAAAAAGATTCGAGAGTGCGGCGGACCATCTGTTTTTAACAATTGATAACTTGCAGTTTTCTGCTTCTGTGCCTGCAGCTCGGTCTGCAGCCGCGACTTAAAGTCCACCGATGCCTCAGGCGTGACGCTTTGCAGCCTTTCCTCCATCAATCTCGTGACCACTACGCGGGCCGCAACGTAGCCACTGTCCAAAAAAACAGCTCCGACAACGGCTTCAAAAGCGTTTGTCAACAAGCTTTGCTTTCGCCGGCCGCTCTTAACCTCGCTGCCGCCAAGCCGCAGGAATTCGCCGATGCCTATTGCTTCCGAAAGCGTTGCCAGCGCTGAGCCGCTGACCAGATTGTGTTTCATCAGCGTAAGGTCGCCTTCGCTCAGTTTTGGATTTCTAATAAAAAGCTGTTCGGCAATGACAAGGCCGATCACCGAATCGCCAATGAACTCCATCGACTCATTTTCTGCCTCACGCACGTTTTCATCCGGTTCGCCCGGCAGATTTTCATACGCCCAGGAACGGTGCGTGACGGCACGTTCGAGCAATTTCAAATTCTTAAACTTGTGGCCGATGATGGCTTCAAGTTTACCGAGTGCAACAGACATTGTGGCTAATTTTAAGAAGATTAAGACAAAAAAGAAAGCCGGAAGCATCACTTACGGAACGCTTCCGGCTGATTTTTAGATATACGGACTAACTTAGACGTTTTTTTTCTTTACAACGCCCTTTTTCGTCTTAGCCTGCGGCTTTGTGGTCGCGGCAGGCTTTGCCGGCGTCGTCGTAGCAGGCTTCGCCGGTACTGCTGGCGGCTTCGTCGCCGGAGCGCTCGGCTTGACCTCAGGAGCGGTCGGCGCGGTCGATGTCGCAGCCGGAGCAGTTGGTTCGGGATCCGAGATCGGCGTTACAGGAGTAGTTGGATTTGCAAACGGCTGCTTCTGAGCGTTCGCAACCCACGCATCAAATCCATCCATCTTTCCAAACCGTCGATTGTACGAGAACTCAAGGGCCTTCTTTATCTCAGCTTTATATGCGGCATCAGGAGCCCGCGATATAGCCCTCGCAAACGCGTCGGCAGCTCGTTCATTTGTACCGTTGAACAATGCTACCCGAGCCTTGATGACCTCGACTTTTTGTTTCGCAACCTCTTCAGTGTCCTTTGCATCTTGTGCTTTTATTAATGCCTGAATTTCATCAGCTAATTTGTCGCCTTGCGCCGCATAATAGTAGCCGATGAACGAGTACGGAACCGCTTTGGTCTTTGATTCAGACGCTGCCTGAGTCGCTTTGTAAAGATAAGGTAAAGCTCCCTCCTTGTCTTTTTTTACGACATTAGTAATGAAACCTATGTAATAATTCAACCATCCAATAGCGTCATCCTTGTTTGGATAGGAAAAGAACGAAAAGCCGAACGCAGGCTTGTTTGCAAGAACGAAAGTCTTACCTGCCTCCAAATCCGCAATTGACTGTTTTGCGAATACGAGTGCATCGTCTGCGTACTTGAAATTAGCCTTAGTGACTGCCTCCTCTCCGCCAATTGAACCCAAAACGATTTCAACGGGCCTATATTCATCAGGATACTTCTCCAGAATCTGTTTTCCGAAAGAGTAAACTTTGTCCCAATCTTTAGCTTTTAGAGCTGCGTCAAAAGGATTGGTCAAATCGTCTTTCGCCTTCTGATCCTGAAGAACCTTTAATCCCGCTTCCATCTTTGGCAGCTGGCCTTTGAAATAGTCTCCAAGATCCTTTGCTGAGTCACATGAACCATATTTCTCAAGAAATTGCTTGCCGGTCTCGATAGCTTTCTTGCGGCCTTCAATCGACTTATCGGCAAATTCAGCCCTGAACTTGTCGCCCAACGTAGTCTGGCCTTCAGCGTCTGCGCAAGGATCCTGAGCAAAGCTAGCCACAGTTCCAAGCACGATAAACGCGGCCAACAGGACCGCTATGTTTGTATATCTAAAAATCGTTTTCATTTGTTTCATCCTCGGTGGCTTTCACACCAAAATTGCTTTTACTTTACTGACCGTACTGTCCGAGGGTTATCGTTCCTCGATTCGCGTTATTTCAGATGAAGTGCTTTGCAGGAAAGTTGCTATGGTTTGCAAGGCTTATTATCTCAAAATAACGAAATGTTCAATCTAACCAATTCTTTTGAAAAGGTACATAATCCCGTAGTTTCCTCCGCTGTGTCAAGCTAAACCTGCCCAAAGCGTAACAAAAAAAGACATCGGGCCATCTCAAACAGAAATTACCCGATGCCTGAAATTATTAAAATGCCATCAGCTTATTGTATACGTTGACGCTCGGGAGCCTTTTGCGTATTACCATTCTTATCATAGGTAATGACGACAGGCGGAAATGTAGGCTTCGAATCACCCGTCTTTGTGACTAGCTTCTTTGTCGTAGGCTGTGTCGGAACACTCGGCACGATGATCATGTCACGGCCGCCAGTGGTGCTGTCCTCATCTGAAATCACCTCATCCTCGTCATCCGTTTCGCCCAGCTTGGCGGCGGTGCGAGCATCATACTTTGGCCTTAGGTTAAATTCCGTCTGAGCCAGATTTCGGTCGGTGCGGACGATCTGATCGCTCAATGCTCTGTATACCTGCCCCGCAACAGCGGCAGCGTATTTTCCGCGGGCACGCGGGCCGCGAGTTATAACTGCGACTGCATACTTCGGATTTTCAACCGGTGCTACCGATGCAAAAAGGCCGACCCACGAACCTTTATCGATACAGGAACCCGTTTTACCCGCGATGCCCTGCGAATGATCGACCCCGCGTCGAGCCGTGCCGTATTCGGCGGCACCCATCATTCCGGGTATCACGCGACGGACGTTCTGCTGCGGCAGATCGACATTTGCACGGTAAAAAGTGCGAAAACTTGCCTTCTCAATGTTGTTTCTCGGTATGCGGGGCAGAACGCGATGGCCGCCATTCGTTATCGCAGCAGCCATAACCGCAAGCTGCAAGGTCGTGACCTCTGTATCGTCGCCGTGCGAGTAAATACGGGCATTATTATTGGAATATGGCAATCTGCCCGGAACTTCGCCCTCGAGATTAATTCCTGTTTGTTCACCGAGGCCGAGCTTTTTTCCGTACTCTACAAGTTTATTGTTGCCAATCTGAGCACCGGCACGTTGGAAATAAGGATTGTCCGAATAAGCGAGAGCATCATCCAGATCGCGGCGTGTCGAGGTGTTACGGACCGCACCGGTTTCCTTGCTTATGACACCTTCATTAAGTCCGGCGGCGGCAGTCACGAGCTTTATCGTCGAACAAGGCCGTATGCTGCTGCGAACCGCCCAATCCTGATTAACAATCGTCAAAACCTTGCCTGTCTGTGCCTCCATAACCACGACCGAACCGGCATGCTCGCCGAGAGCATTGATAGCTGCGGCCCTTATTCTAAGGTCTTCGCCCTCGGTTTTGTCATTTGAGATATTTGCGATCGTTTCTGTCCTAAGTCCGCGCTCAAAGGCAAGTCTTCGTGCAATCGCCTCACGCCGAGCCTGTTCGCGGCGTCGCTGTTCTGCGAGTATTGTTTGCCGCCTCTCTTCTTCCTTGCGGCGGCGTTCGGCGGCCAGTGCCTTAGATTCCTTTGCCTTCTTAGGATCGACCTTGGTGTTTTTTGTATCTTTTTTTGCCTGAGCCTCTGCTTTGGACTTTTCTTTAGCTGTTAATTTGTCCTTTTTCTTGTCGCGGTCAGCCACTTTCGCAGTGTCACGACCTTTTTTGGCATCCTTTGTATGGGTTTCGGTCTTCTTAGCAACGGCCTTTTTGGTATTGGCAGCCTTTTTTGACTGTGCGGAGACACTGCTGGTGAATAGAAAGCCAAAAACAAAAAGCGCCACAATAGCGCTGGCGACGGAGTATTTGGGGCACATTAACTTCATGCTTTACCTCGGTGGCGGATTTGAATTTGAGATTTATGGAGGAGATCGAAATCTCGATCTGTCGAATTTAGCCCTTTCGGACGTTTGCGTAAAAACTAATCCTGAATATACCATTCAGAAGTCGATGAGGCAAGCGGTTTTATCTCCTTACTTTTGTTTTTCTGAAGCGATGAAGTTCTTCAATACATTTCGAGGCAGATTGCTGCTTATACTTTTGATAATGCTGATGGCGACGATCGGCGTGCAGTATTATCTGAACCTTCTCACTCAAAAGGAGAACGACGAACTTCGCGAGGCTCAGGCGCAAGCTCTCGTTGCCGGAATCACGCTGGGAGTTACAAGCATTCCGTTAACCGACTTGCGCGTTCAGGATCTGGTCGATGAGACCGACCAGACCTATTTTGACCAGGCAACAAAAGAACGGATCAAGGACATTATCATCATTGACAGCAATTGGCAGGTTACCGACAGTCTGAATCCTGATAATCTGCCGTCCTATGACGAAAACAACAATGTCGTTTCAAAACAACTCAGCGACCTCACCTGTTTGCCGCCGTTGATGGAAAGCTCTCGCCTGGGCGACGACCTCAAGAATTTTCCCAACGCAAGAACCGAAAACAGTAAGAATCTAACCGATGAAGCACACGCTATTCCGATCGAAACCAGCAAAGGCCGTTGGTATGTGATGGTGTTGTTAAAAAACGATAAGAGCGAAGCGATCTGGCGTGCGGCCCGGCCGTTGATCTATACACTCGGAGTTCTGTTTGTTTCGTCACTTATCACGTTTTTGCTTGTCTGGCGTTTTGCTCAGCCAATTGCAAATCTTGCCGACGCAGCACGCAAGGTTGCTGACGGTGACCTGTGTGTCCGTGTTGCCGATGCTGATAGAAATGACGAGATGGGAAGGCTCGCTTCGCGGTTTAATGAAATGACCGCCGAGCTCGAAAAGAAACGCGATCTGGAAATTAAGTTACAGCAAGCTGAAAAAAGCGCCGTCGTCGGAAGGCTCGGTTCCGCCATCGCTCACGAGATCCGCAATCCGTTGAACTACATAAATTTAACGCTTGACCACTTGCGATCAAAGTTCGCTCCTGCGGACGAGGAAAAGCGCGTTGCATTTGAAAAACTGACCTCGCAACTTAAGGCCGAGGTCGCACGGATAAATCAGCAGATTTCCGATTTTCTAAATTATTCTCGACCTGCAAAAGCAGAATTGAGGCCCATCGATGCGAGAAAAGTGATCGAGGATTCGCTCCGAATAGTCGAAGCCCAAGCAGCAGAGGAAAATGTCCGGATCAGTGTCGTCGAGCACGAAAATGTTCCGCAGGTGATGGGCGATCCTGAATTTCTGCGATCAGTTTTTAACAACTTATTCATCAATGCTCTGCAAGCAATGGAAAACGCCGGAGGACGCATAAATATCAAGATCTACCCCGACGAAGCAGGCAACCTTGTCAATTTTGAAGTTGCAGACAACGCTCGCGGCATTTCACCGGAAAATATCTCAAAAATATTCGAACCGTACTTCTCAACCAAAGAAACCGGCACCGGCCTCGGCCTCGCGATCGTGCATAAGATCGTCGATATCCATAACGGATCGATTTCAGTCGAATCAAAGACAGGCGAAGGGACGAAGTTTACGGTAAAATTACCAAAGGTGGATGAAATTAACCACAAAGACACTAAGGACACAAAGTAATTTCTTGGTGTTCTTTGTGCCTTTGTGGTGAAAAATTTATGGCAAGAAAGAGCATCCTCGTCGTTGATGACGAGAAAAACCAACGCGAAATATTAGAAACGATCCTTTCGGGTGAAGGTTATGACGTAACGACCGCTTCGTCCGGCGAGGCAGCGATGAAATTCGTTGCTGATCGGCATTTCGACCTCGTGCTAACCGATCTGAAAATGACGGGCATGAGCGGGCTTGACTTGCTTAAGGAACTTACCGATTTTGATAAGTCGATCATTGTCATTTTGCTAACGGCACATGGTTCGGTCGATTCAGCAGTTGATGCGATGCGCTTGGGTGCGTTCGAGTACCTGCAAAAACCGTACGACAGTGAAAAACTACTCGACACCGTCTCGCGTGCGTTGAACAAACTAACAACGCTAGACGCCGAGATCATCTCGGTGTCGCCCGAGATGGACAAGGTCAAAAAACTCATCCTAAAGATCGCAAAATCCAGTTCAACTGTTTTGATTCGAGGCGAAAGCGGTACCGGAAAGGAATTGATCGCTCGTTCAATCCACACAAACAGCCTCCGTTCGAGCGAGGCGTTTCAAGCCGTAAACTGCGCCGCGATAAACGAAAACCTTCTTGAATCCGAGCTTTTCGGCCACGAGAAGGGTTCGTTCACAGGTGCGGTCGCTGATAAAAAAGGGCTGTTTGAGATAGCACATAACGGAACGCTTTTTTTGGATGAAATAGGCGAGTTGGACATTTCCCTCCAGGCAAAAATTTTGCGAGCGTTGCAGGAAAAACAAATTCGCCGAGTCGGCGGTATTCGCGACATCGACGTTGACGTTCGCGTGGTAGCGGCAACGAACCGTGATCTAACTCACATGGTTGAAGAAAAGCGTTTTCGCGAAGATCTTTACTATCGTTTGAACGTGCTCTCGATCGAGTTGCCTGCACTTCGCGAACGTCGCAGCGACGTTCCCGTCCTGATCGAGTATTTTGTCAAAAAGCACACTCGCAACACCGACCGCAAGATCACGATCGCGACTGATGCCCGCCGTTTATTGGAAGACTATTCTTATCCCGGCAACGTCCGCCAACTCGAATCGGCGCTGGAACGTGCGATCCTGCTCTGCGAAAACGACACCGTAACTCTCGAAGACCTACCGCCCGAAATGACGCAAATGACTTCGGCAGCGTCAGGCGACCTTTTCAAACTCCCACCTGAAGGCGTCAATTTCGAGGAAGTCGAACGAAGCCTCATCATGCAGGCAATGGACCGAACAGACAACAATATTACGAAGTCAGCAAAACTGTTAGGATTAACATTCAGGACGCTCCAATATCGGCTGGAAAAGTTCGGCTTCAAAAAGGATGGTGACGGAACTGAGGAAAGCGACGAGTCATAAAAATATCAAAGGGGCGTTTGTCGAAATACTCTTAGGATAATGAAAACATCTCATAAAACCCTTCTCGGTTTGGCAATCGTTTCTCAATTTGTGGGTGCCGCTCTGTTCTTAGTGGTTTTTATTTACCTAGTTTATAATGCTCCGGCGAACGTTGGCCCCGAGTATTTTGAGGGTCCGTTCGCTATCATGAATCTCGTAGGTCTGTTATTTACTGCTTATTGCACGGCAATCATAGTAATATTTATAATCCACGCGACCCGTAATCCACATCTGGAGATGACAGGAATGCGAACAACGTGGCTCGTTCTTCTGTGCATTTTCGGCCCGTGGGCAATGCCGTTCTACTGGTTTCATTATATTTGGCGCGACGTGGTACCCATGCAACAGTCCAAGAGTGGGCCACTCGGTTTGAACAGAGTACAAAATTAGAAACGAGGTGGATGTAAGATGGAATGGTTCTCAACATTAAGTCTGGCACTCGGTTCCGCGTGGACGTCAGGAATTAATCTCTACGCGACGGTTACAGTACTAGGCCTGCTGCAAAAATTTGGAGCGACCAAACTTCCCGGCGGGCTTGATGCCCTTGATAACTGGTGGATAATCGGCGTTGCGGGCGGGCTTTATCTGGTTGAGTTTTTTGCCGATAAGATCCCTTACGTCGATAGCGTTTGGGACGTTGTGCATACCTTTATTCGTGTTCCTGCCGGTGCCGTCGTTGCTTATGCTGCGACCGCTCAACTGGATTCGAGCATTACCATCCCGGCCGCATTGGTCGGCGGCGGACTCGCGTTGTCATCACATGGAACGAAATCGGCCTTGCGCATCGGCGCAAATCTTTCGCCCGAGCCAGTTTCTAATTGGGTTCTCTCACTTGTCGAAGACGCCATTGCATTTATCGGCACATTTTTGGCCGTATTCGCTCCATTTATAATCGCGTCGGTGCTCGGCATATTTCTGATCGTCTTCGTGTGGTTTTTCCCAAAAGTCTTTCGTGCCATCAAACGGCTCTTCGCGGCAATAGGTGCATTTTTCCGTGGTGAAAGTTTTGCCGACGTAGCACGCAAGGCTGGCTGACCTCAATCGTTCTCCTTTTGCATATTTTGCAAATTCACCCCTTAAGGAGAACGAAAAATGAGAAAGACCGAATTACTAACCTTTATATTGCTTGTTTCTTTGTCCGCTTTTGGCTGCGGCGAAACAACTGCAAGCCTTACCGCAAACAAACCTGCCGCAGCCTCAACATTTGAGAATGCAACAACAGACGAAGCTTCACTAGTTGTGCAGGACCAGAGAAATGCCGGTGCAAGTTTCAATAGTTCCGCCATCGCCTCAAAACCTATTTCCGTGGGCCAAGCCGTCAAACAAGTAATTGACGATACTTCTCTGAGCCAGGCCCGAACTGCTTTTACGGAAACTTCGCCGACCGCCCGAAGGATAATCCGTAACGCCGACCTCAGCCTCGAATCGCAATCGCCGGAGGAGACACAGCGAAGGATAACTTCCATTGCGGAGGCAAACGGCGGTTTTGTCGTCGAATCGCAGCCAACGAGCAGCGATACTCGTGCTACAAAACGCGACATTGTAACGATGAGCGTCCGCGTGCCGTCGCAGAAATTTGCCGACACACTCGATCAGATTCGCTCAGCGTCCGAGAAGGTCATCTTCGAAACGGTCAAAGGCGATGACGTTACCGAAGAATTTATCGACATTGAGGCCAGGCTGAAAGCCAAGAAAGCCTTGGAGTTGCAATTTACCGAGATAATGAAACGAGCGGTTAGCATCAACGAGGCATTGATGGTTCAAAGCCAGCTTGCCGAGGTTCGAGGAGAGATCGAAAAGATCGAAGGCCGCAAACGCTTTCTCGAAAATCAATCCAGCCTTTCAACCATCAAGATCAAACTGCAAACTCCCGAGGCTGTCTTCTCAACTTCGTCAAAAGGATTCGGCGCCCGCCTTAGCCAATCGTTTGGTGTCGGCCTCGATTTCGCATTGGATTTTGTGCTCGGACTTCTGACCTTTTTTGTCGCAATAGCTCCGTTCGCTGTCTTTATCGGTTTACCGATTATGCTCATCGTGCGATACTTTTGGAAGCGACGCAGCCGTTCGAGAACCATAATCGAACTGGCTAAAGAAGAGTTAAACGCGGCATGAAGACGGAACGAATATTTCAAATACTGGCGGTGATACTTGTCTGCATCGCCGCCTATTTTTTGTATATGGAAAATAAAGACGGCGTTTTTGTCAGTGTCGTTCTTGCGGCGTGCAGTTTTTTTATGAGTGTGCGCTTTCAGTCAAAGGCACGGCTTAGGCAAAATGCGGCTGAAAGCAGCGAAGAAGTTTTGAATAAATAAGCCTCAAGGCTAAGATAGTAACGTGAAAAAGATCACTGATCTCCTCGAAAATAATCGCAATTGGTCGGAAAGTGTCCGAAAGGAAAAACCGAATTTTTTCGCCGACCTTGCAGCCCAGCAAAACCCTGATTATCTCTGGATCGGCTGTTCGGACAGCCGTGTTGCGGCTAATACGATCGTCGGGCTACTGCCGGGCGAGATATTCGTGCATCGAAACGTTGCCAATCTGGTAAATCACACCGATATGAACTGCCTCTCGGTCATCCAATTTGCCGTCGAGGTTTTGCAGGTCGAGCACATTATCGTTTGCGGCCACTACGGCTGCGGCGGCGTGAAAGCAGCACTCGAAAATCAGCGTCATGGCCTGATCGACAACTGGCTCCGGCACATACAGGACACTGCAAATCTTCATTCGCATCTTCTCGACGGGATCGCCGAACCTGACGCAAGACTCGACATGCTTTGCCAACTCAACGTGGCGGAACAAGTGCTGAATGTGGGAGAAACAACCATCGTGCAGGACGCTTGGAGTCAAGGCCAGCAGCTTGAAATTCATGGATGGATCTACGGCCTCAAAGATGGCATGATCCGCGATCTCGAGATCACTATTAAAACTGCTGATGAATTGTCCGGCCTGCGAGAACGCTTTCTTTTCAGCGACAAACGCAAGGGCTCGATCCCTGCATCAAATTAGCTTATGCCTTCCCTCAGATCCATCCGTGCTTTAACTGTTTTCATTTTTGTCCTGTTTTTCGCGATCTCGGGACTTGCTCAGATGTCGCGCAAGCCGTCGCCGACACGCGAGCCTGCAGGCGTAATGGACAAAAGGCCGGATTCAAAAAAGAATTCGCTGCCGCGTGTCGCGTCGCAAGCCGATTTCGATTCGATCGCGCGTGTTTACCATCAGGGCACACCGTACGCGATGCCGCACACGATGTTCGTCATCGACCGTCGCAGCAATAACAAGATCTACTATCTCAATTCGCAAAAGTATCGCTTTCACAAAGATTTTCTGCTCTCGACCTACCTCGTTCCGCGTGGTGCCGATGTCTTCAAACCTATTTACATAGAACAGGATCGACGGTTTATTGTCGGAACTGTCGCATTGCAAAAAACGGTCGACAAGTTCACTTGGGAACTTTGGGAAGGCGACCTTGCGACCGCCGAGCATATCAAGACCGCCAACGAAGTCATCAACAAAACCTTTTTTCAAAAGGCCTTTTTCAAACCCAATTCGATCCGTCAGGAAGATGTATCGGCAAATATCGGCATCGACCGCATACTGCAAGACGAACTCAATCGAAATCAGGTTTATCTCGCTCTAAACACCGGAACGGCTGTCGGCCGTTTGCATATCATTGACAAACTTGACGATACCGTCGAGATCGGCGACAACGAAATTCTCGTGCTGCGCGAACTGCCGCTGAGCCTGCCGCCGGTTCGCGGCATCATCGTCGCCCAGCCTTCGACGCCGCTGTCGCACATTAACATTCTTGCTCGCGGCTGGAACATTCCGAACGTTTACATCAAGGACGCAGACAAGCTATTTCGTGAATACAACACATATGTGTTTAAACTCGAAGCCAACCTCACCGATTACAAACTCGACCGAGCATCTCCGGAGGATATTAAAACAAAATTCAATTCGCCAGACGAACAAATTCCGCCTGTCGATCTGAAAACGACAAAGCTGGCCGGCATTCGTGAAATGCGCAAAAAGAACAGCATCGCTTACGGATCAAAATCCGCAAATCTTGGTGAGATGATGAATACCAAAGTCGCAGGTGTAGCAATTCCCGATGGATTTGCAGTGCCGTTTTACTGGTACGACAAATTTATGAAGGACAACAACTTCGCCAAAACGATCGACGACTTCACTGACAACAATGATTTCGTCCACAACCCGCGCATTCGGCGTCAAAAGCTTGAACAATTTCGTGCTGCGATCCAAAACGGCAAGTTCGATGAAGACCTGAAAAAACAGTTGATCGCCAAATGGAAAACCCAGCTTGGCAGCATGCCTGTATTCGTCCGCAGCTCATCAAATAGCGAAGACCTACCAAATTTCAGCGGCGCGGGATTGTATTCAAGCGTTGCCAACGTTGTCAGCGAAGACAAACTCATTGATGCCGTTAAAAAAGTCTGGGCGTCGCTTTGGAATTTTGATGCTTACGAAGCACGAGTTCGCAATTACGTCAGCCAGTCGGACGTTTATATGTCCGCCCTCATTCAAACTGGCGTCAATATGGACCGCGGCGGTGTGATGATCACAAAAGACCCATTTGATGACCGCAGCAAAAATTCTGTCTATATCAGCGCGGTTTGCGGTCATAATTCCAAGATCCCTAACAACGAAGGCATACCCGAACAAGTGCTTTTCAACCCGAGATCTAATTCGGTGATCGTGATGACTCTGTCGCAGCAGCAAAATGCTCTAACGTTCGATGAGAACGGCGATCTTAAGGAAACTGTCGATAACTGCGCCGGCACAAATAAACGAGTGCTCACCGATCTGCAAACACGAGCATTGGCAAAAGCTGCTATTCGCATCCGCACTATTTTCGGCGGTAGGAAGGAACAGGATATCGAATGGGGTATAATGAAGGGACAAATTTACATCGTTCAGGCAAGACCCTATATCGACAAGAAATGACCGCAATGAAATTTACTATTATAACGCTTCTTTTATTGACCTCGTTTGGCTGTGACAATGCCGGAAAGCCCCTGCCGCAAAACACAAACACTGCGGCGGCCACTTCAAATAAGGAAAAGCCGCAGACCGCGATCGCTCATTCCTTAGAGAATCAGCCCCAGAAGAATGACGCACCGACAGGTGAGAAATCGAAATGGACTCAGAGCGGCGACCCTATCGACACTAAGGAATTTAACTCCGCTATCGCCTCAGCCGAAGTCGCTCTGGGGAAAAAACCGTCTGATGCCGAGGCAAAAAAAGCTGTTGCCGCGGCCTATTTTAATCGGGCTGAGGCATTGACCAAAGCACGGCAATACGCTTCAGCTCTTGGCGATTATCGCAAAGCGTTGAAATACGATCCATCAAACACAGATGCTAAAGAGTGGATCGACAAGATCATCATGATCTACGAGTCGATCAATCGCGGATACCCGAAAGAAGGCGAAGAGCCGCCGCCGCTTCCGTTCGAAAAAGGCAAGAAGTAAGGGCGGAAACCCAAGCGGTAGCGAGGGTGCTCAAGATTGCATAATGCCCATCTTAACGCACACTCCCTACCGGTCGTGTTTCTGCCTCTGGTTGAAGCGTTCGCTAGACAAATCGATGGTTTAGAATCTAAACTTACCCCTTTGCCTTTATTGCAGGGCATTTAATAATTTGGAGTATTCACAGTTTTTATGGCAATTTCAGCAAACGATATAAGAAAAGGAATGGTTATTGTGCACGAGGGTTCACCTGTGCGGGTTATGGATTTTCATCATCACACGCCGGGCAATTTGCGGGCGATGGTGCAGGCACGATTGAGAAATCTGCTCACCGGCAATTCGTTCGAGTACCGCTTTCGATCCAACGACACACTTGATAAGGTCGTTCTCGAACAGCACAAGATGGATTATCTTTATTCCGATGGCTCGCATCACCATTTTATGAATTCGGAAAACTATGAGCAGGTCTCGCTGACGGAGGATGAACTCGGCGATGCGGCCCAATGGCTGATGCCGAATCTGAATATCGAGGTCGAATTTTACAATGGCACGCCCATCGGCGTAGCACTTCCTGCCACGATGGAACTTACTGTAACGCGGACCGATCCGCCTATGAAAGGTGCGACAGCCTCAAACTCGAACAAACCCGCCACGCTCGAAAACGGCGTGACCGTATCAGTTCCGCCGTTCATAGTCGAAGGCGAAAAGATCAAGGTGAATCCGACCGAAGGCCGGTACATGGAACGGGTGAAATAGTTGTGCGAGTTGACTGAGTTTTCCGAGTTGCAGGTCAGAAACTCGCCGAACTCGGCGAACTCAGATAACTCTTGATGTTTCTTATCTACAGCATCGTTTACACTCTCGCCTTTATCGTGCTGCTGCCGCGATTCCTGTTCGATGCTCTGTTCAATGGAAAGTACGCAGCCGGATTCAAACAGCGTCTAGGCTACTTGCCGGCGTTCGATGAAAAAGGTAAAAGAGTCGTATGGCTTCACTGCGTTTCTGTCGGCGAAACCAACGCAGCACGCCCGCTGGCAATAAAATTAAAAGAAACATTCCCGGAAATTTCTCTTGTCGTCTCTACTACAACGCGCACCGGACAAAAACTTGCTAAAACTGTGTTTGCCGACGTTGCAGACCTCGTTTTCTATTTCCCTTTCGACTGGAAATTTACCGTTCGACGAACGCTGCATCGCATAAAACCGTCAGTAGTTCTTCTAATGGAGACCGAGATCTGGCCAAATTTTATTCGCGAGTCATATCACGCCGGCGCTCGTCTTGCCATCGTTAACGGAAGACTTTCCGAGCGTTCGCTGACACGTTACGCCAAGATAAGGCAGTTTATTAAACGCATACTCGGCTATCTCGATCTGGCGTTGATGCAGGAGAACGGCGACGCCACGCGACTGATGTCGCTCGGCATTAGAGCGAGCAAGGTCCGCGTCACTGGAAATCTCAAATTTGACCATTTCACTGAAGCGGCAGAAATCGATCTGACGAATTATTTTAGGAGTCGTTTTTGCGGCGGCGATGACAGTCGTCCTTTTATCGTTGCCGCGAGTACTCATGAACCGGAAGAAAAATGGATACTTGATGCTTTTTGTTCGTCGGCAAATGATGGGCCGCGTCCTAAGCCACGCCTATTGCTAGCTCCCAGACATCCTGAACGTTTTGATAAGGTTGCGGCGCTGATCGAAGACTTTCGAAAAAATACTGGGTGCGAATGGCAGTCTTACAGTTTTGTGAAACGATCCCGCGCACAATCGGAAACAGATAAGGCCGCAGATGTTGTCTTGCTAGACAGTATCGGTGAACTTCGCTCCGTTTATCCTCTTGCCGATCTAGTTTTTGTCGGAGGCAGCCTGATAAAACATGGCGGCCATAGTATTTTTGAGCCTGCTGCTGCAGGCAAAGCCATCGTCACCGGGCCTTTCACTCACAATTTCGATACAGCAGTAAATTCATTTATAGAAAAACGCGCCTTGGTTCAGCTACCTGATGCCCCACAGGATTTTCAAGTTGTTGAGCGACTTTACGAGGTATTTATCGATCTACTTAACAATGCCGATAAAAGGCACGAACTTGGCTTCAATGCGTTGAACGCGATGGAATCCGGCCGCGGTGCTGTGGAGAAAACAATTGAATATCTTCAGCCCGTTCTCGACAAAAACATCGTAAGAAAAAAACATTACGGCTAGTCACTCTCATGATCTTCTTGTTCTATTTTTTCGCGGGCATTCTGATCTTGCTTAGTTTCAGGTCCTTTCGCGGCGGTTTGGAATATCTGAGATTTTTCAGGTCCGAACTCGCAAAAGCCGCGTCAAATTTCACACCTTTTGTGACAGTTGTTGCGCCGTGTCGCGGCCTAGACGATGGCCTGAAAGATAATTTGCTCGCCCTTTTCGAACAGGACTATCCCGAATACGAAATACTCTTTGTGGTCGATGATAGAAATGATGCGGCTGTTCCTATCATTGAGGAAGTTTCCCGCAAAGCCGCAAGGGCAGAAACACGACCGGTTGGGAGTGTGCCGTACACTCAATTGGTAGTCGCCGACAAAGCAGTGGCTGCCAGTCAAAAAGTCGAGAATCTGCGCGAAGCTCTATTGCATGCGGATGACAGGTCAGAAGCATTCGTATTTGTCGATTCAGACGCGCGGCCGTCAAAGTATTGGCTGAATTCTCTGGTTGCTCCATTGCAAGATAAAACCGTTGGGGCTGCGAGTGGCTATCGCTGGTTCATTTCTGACAAACCGTCATTCGCATCTGAAATGCGGTCAGCTTGGAACGCTTCTATCGCATCTGCTCTCGGCCCGAACACGAAAACAAATTTCTGCTGGGGCGGTTCGATGGCAATGCGGCGTGACGTTTTTGAGAAGATCGAAATTCGCGACAAATGGCGCGGCACGCTTTCCGATGATTTTGCCGTCACACGCGCCGTTAACGAGGCAGATCTAAAAATAGTTTTTGTTCCGCAAGCCCTGACAGCATCGGTCGAAGACTGTTCATTTAGCGAGTTGCTCGAATTCACAACGCGGCAAATGAAGATAACGCGTGTTTATGCTCCCAATCTTTGGCTGCTTTCTTTTGTTGGCTCAGGCCTCTTTAATATCGTAATGATCTTGGCGTTTTTGATCGTCATCTTTAGCCCGACAAACGATCTTCCTGTGTTTGCCGCAATAGCGACCCTCGTTTTGGTCTCGATATTCAGCACCGGAAAAGCCTGGCTTCGATTAAAAGCTGTGAAACTCGTCTTGACCCAATACAAAACTGAACTTTCGCATCAATTTTGGACACAAAACACGCTGTGGCTGCTCACGCCTGCGCTTTTCTTCTACAATTCGTTTGCTGCCTGGAGGTCACGCCGCCTCAAATGGCGCGGCATCACTTACGAATTGAAATCGCCCACTGAAACTGTCATTATTACGGATTGACCTTGGAGCAAGAGTTAAATGGGAAACAACATTTTCGACTGGGACGACGACGAAAAACAGGAAGAAGTTAAGCGGGCAAATTTCCAACAGCCCGTCGAGGCAGTCGATTACTGGTCACAAAATGAGCCGCAAAACTCGGCTTGGGGCGATCCGTGGCAAGAGACAGCCACTGAAAAACAATGGGAAGAGTCCGTTGAATATGTTCCTTATCAGCCCGACTCAACCGACGAAAACGTTCGCCGCGGAGGCCTCGCCTGGTCTGCCGGCATCGTATTTTTCAGTTCGATAGTGTTCATGCTCTTTATCGGTTGGGGAGCAGACCTGCTTTTTCAAAGCAAACCTTGGGGCATCGTCGTCGGCATAGTGATCGGCTCGATCCTCGGATTTATCCAGTTTTTTAGGATCTCTTCCCAAATTATCAACCCCAAAAGTAATAAGTCGTCAATCCAGCCCCTCATGCCGCGCGACGAGGATTAGTTGCAGAAGCCCGCACGTTAGTAAGGGCGAAACACGCATCTAGAATATACCGGGACGGAGCATGTTAATGTCCGCCTTCACCAATGTGCGTGCATCCGCATTACGTTGCATGAATAAAACTCTTGACAATCGATGCAAATTATGCTATTCTTTCTGCATTCAAAATGAAGGAAAAAGAAAAAGCTAATTTTTTTTGTAAAATTCGCCGGACAAGGCAAAAATGCGGCCGTAACCATAATGATAACAACATTTACCTTGTCCGGTAACGGCACCGGACAAGACCGGACACGCCGGACAACGCTAAAATCCCTATGAAACATATAAGCTCATTATTACCCGATATTTACAGGCAAAAACGGCATGATTTTTAATCGCATTTTGTGACATTTTGTGACATAGGCACAATTTTGAAGAAATTTTATTGGGAGATTGACGATCAAAATCGACCAAACTTTGCACGAAGGTTTACGATGTTCGGTTGGCCTGTCTCTCTTTGCGGCCTTTGCGGCTTGGCGGGAAATAGATCCCGCATAACCGTAAGGGCCGCAAAGAAAGAAATATGTCGGAAAGACACCATCATTTTGCTGTGGCCTTTGAGTTTTACTGCGTTTCTTTGTAAAATTTAGGATTCGCGGATGAGCGAGGATATACATCCTTTGACAACTGATAAAAGCACACAGACGATCTCGCATCGCGGTATATTGATCGTGATGGGTGTGGTCGTTTTAGCGAGTACGATCGCCGGATTTATTTTCGGCGGCAAGGCTTTCGGCTCAGGTGTTGTTTTTGGCGGAATACTTTCATTTGTCAATTATTTCTGGCTTGAGAGCTCGACTCGGGCGATGTTCGTGAATGCGGAAATGGCATCGACCGGCCTGCTCGCCGCAAAGTACATCTTGCGTTACGTCGCATTAGGAGCGGTTCTGCTGCTGATCTATATGACCGGCATCATTCCGGTCGCGGCGGTCATATTGGGACTTTCGGCATTTGCTTTAGCGGTTGTTATACAGGGATTGAAAAATATTATTTCGAGTACTTTTTAAGAAGGATCTTAAGACATGTTCTTATTTTCAGAAGGCGGCGGACATCATATGCCGCTCATTGTAGAGTTTGTAAACCACTACCTTGGTGAACCGGTACATCGTTTTCAAGTGGCATACACAAAGCCGCTTTGGACGAAGTTTTTTGCCAATTTCGGCACAACACCGGAGAAGGTTTTCGGGGCTGAATACACTGTTGAAAATGCGATCCCGTGGTACACGATAATGTTTGTCATTGCATGTATCATCACGGTCATCGTCGTCAAACTGCTCAAGGGCAAACTTTCCGAGGACGACCCGAAGCCCGGACAGCTAACGCTTGAGGCCGGTTATCTCGCTATCAAAGACATGATCGGCAGCATCATAGGCCATCATGGTGCGCGGCATTTTCCGGTCGTAGCGACATTTGGAACATTAATACTTGTATCCAATCTGATGGGCCAGTTTCCGCTCTTTATGTCGCCGACCGCTTCGGTAAACGTGACTTACGCCCTCGGTGTTTCGTCCTTTGTTTATTACAACTATATCGGCATTTCCGAGAACGGGCTTTTTGGCCACATCAAGCATTTTGCCGGGCCAAAACTTCCGCTCCTGATGATACCTATCACGATGCTGATCTTCTTTATCGAGATCATCAGTAATTCGATCAGGCCGTTCACGCTCGGTGTTCGTCTGTTTGCAAATATGTTCTCGGACGAGCAGGTGTTTTTACAGATCACAAATCTGGCACCGCCGTTCACACATTTCATAGTGCCGCTCATTCTGACGTTGTTAGGCGTATTTGTGGCATTTGTTCAGGCGTTCGTGTTCACACTTCTTTCGATGATCTATATCGGCGAAGTCTCACACGCACCGCATGATGATCACGGCGATGAGCATCACGGCGAAGCGGCTGTGGCTCACGCATAAAAAGTTTAGAGTGTCCGCCTTAGCGGCTCTCTTTGGATGAAGACTGACATTCACGTCGATTTGAAAACTTGCGATATAGCAACTATGCCCGCACGCAGGAGACGCGGACTCTTTGGGAGTATAAAATCCGCGGCATACCGGAAGTGAGGCGAAATAATACCCGGCAAAAATTGCCAGCAAGTCAACAGAGCGAGAGAAAACAAGTCTTCCTATTTAACAAAAAAGGAGATAAAAATGAAAAACTTAAAATTTGTATTTTTTGCGACCATGGCAATTGCCTTGTTAGCAATTTCAACATTTGCTCAGGCTGGCGGAGCCGCTGATAACGAATCGTCGGTACTTGCTGCAAAAGCAATCGGCGGCGGCATCGGTTTCGGCCTCGCAGCCGGTTTGGCAGGTATCGGCCAGGGCCTCGTTGGTTCGCGTGCTGCTGAAGGTGCTGCACGCAATCCCGGAGCAGCAGGAACGGTTCAGACGCTTATGATCATCGCACTCGCACTTATCGAGTCACTGGTGCTCTTTGCCCTGCTCATCGTTTTCGTCAAGCTTTAATCAAAAGTGTCAGATTTATATCGCGGACGAGACCTCCAAAAAGTCTCGTCCGCTTTTATTTGTTATTGAAATGAACGGTTGATTAGACTTATTCTTTTAGTTGCAACCTGACAGCGTTGCAAACGTTCTAAATATAGATGATCGACGAATTTGAAGGGAAAATTATAGCCGAGAAGTACAGGATCGAATCGATCCTGCGCGACAGCGATCTCGGCGTTCTTTATCGAGGCTGGCATGTCATGATGGACAAGCCCGTGACGGTGAAGATACTCGCGCCCGCACTTGCCGTCGATAAACGATTTGTCGAACGGTTTCTGGCCGAGGCAAAAACACTCTCACAAGCTGCAAATCAAAACATTCTCAACGTCACCGATTTTGGCACAGATACTCGCGGGGTAAGCTACACCGTTTATGAAGCCGCAGACGGTGAAACTGTAACTAGTCTTGTTGAGAGAGACGATCAACTGTCGATATCCCAAGCCTTGAACATCGCAAAACAAGCCGCGTCCGGCATTGCATCTGCTCACAGCAAGAATCTGCGCCACGGAGCCTTGACCCCGGAAAAAATATTCTTGGCGACAAGTGGTGAGAACGAATCAGTAAAAGTGTTGGATTTTGGAATACAACCCGTCGGTTGGAATTCCAACACAGATATCGAATATCTATCGCCGGAACAATATGCCGACACAAACAAAGGCGACGCACGTTCGGATATCTATTCGCTCGGTGTCATCATTTACAAAATGCTCGCCGGCGTTGTTCCATTCGCAGGCAAGACAACAAATGAATTAAAACTCAAACACGATTCCGAACCGCCTGCACCGTTGTCGTCGTTTCGCAGCGATCTGCCGCCCGACCTCGAACCGATGATCCTTAGTGCGATCGCCATTGATCCTGAAAAACGTTATCAATCAATGCGTGCCTTTGCCGAGGACCTGGAACTTGTTTCCGGCGGCATCTCCGTTCCGCAAAAAGCCGCTGCCGCACCAACAAGAAACATCTGGCAAACAGCCTTCATAGCTTTAATAGGCATCTCGCTTCTCGCTGGCGCTTTGATATACGCAACCTCGATCAAAAAGACCGATCCAACCGTGCAGCTACAAGCGGATGTTGGAAGTTTACCGGTTCAGCCCATTGGCCCGGCAACTGGTGCACAGGAAGAAAGTCTTGCGAAGTTACCTGCAATGACGGACGCCGAGATAATGGCAGTTCAAAGTTCCAATTCGGCTTTGCCGATGGATTCGCTTCCGGGCGGCGATGGATATAATGCATGGGCAAACGGCGGAGCTCCGCCGATCGGTGCCCCGCCGGCTCAATACATTCCGCCCGGCGGCCAGTATTACACTGTCGACCCAAATGGCAGCCAGTTCATGCCACAAGATGGCGGCGTGATACTTGTTCCCGTTCCGGCAAATACAAGCACAGCCGTTAAGCCTTCACCCACACCAAAGACTCAAACTGCTAACACTACTGTTCAGCCGACACCAGCACCTGTCACGACACCAAAACCGCTGGCAACGCCGCCCAAAACAGACAAGCCCTTGACCGGTCAACCAAATAAAGACAAAGGTGCCTCTGTCGAAAAGCCGGCTAAAAACAGCAAGCCGAAAACTCAGTAAATAGGAATTTGTTATCTAGGAACTTCAACAGTTTTTAGAATATCCGAGATCACAGCGTCGGTAGTTGCTCCATCGAGTTCCGCCTCGGCTCGAAGTGCAAGCCGATGACGTAAAACCGGTGTGGCAACATCGCGAATGTCGTCCGGCGTTGGAAAATCGCGGCCCCGAATCGCGGCAAGGGCTTTTGAACAAAGAAGCAGAGCGACGGATGCACGCGGACTCGCTCCGTAAAGAATTGTAGGATGCGTTCGCGTCTTTCGCACGATCTCCACGATATATTTTTGGACGCCTGGTTCCATCCGCATCCCGCGAACCTCCATGCGGCAATGTTGTATCGCAGCGGCATCCGGCAGCGGCTCGATATGCACCTGTTCCAGATGCCGCGAGTTAAATCCGGCATCCCATCGAGCGACTATCTCCTCTTCATCTACAGCTTGCGGATAGTCGATCAATATCTTCATCAAAAAACGATCAAGCTGAGCCTCGGGCAGCGGATAAGTTCCCTCGTACTCTATCGGATTCTCAGTCGCCAAAACTGTAAAAAGCGGCGATAACTGATAACGCTCGCCGTCGATTGTCGCCTGCCGTTCTTCCATCGCTTCGAGCAAAGCGGCCTGCGTTTTTGGCGGCGTGCGGTTGATCTCATCAGCCAGCAAGATGTCGGTAAAGATCGGCCCGTGACGCATATTGAACTGCGACGTCTGCATATTAAAAACGTTGGTGCCCGTAATATCCGAAGGCATCAGGTCAGGCGTAAATTGGATGCGTGAGAATTGGGCTCCGATGATCTTGGCGAGTGTCTTAACAGTCAGCGTTTTAGCCGTTCCAGGAACTCCCTCGATCAAAGCGTGGCCTTCGGCCAATATCGCAACGAGGATCTGCTCAATTACCTCGTCTTGACCGACAATGGTCTTGCGAAGCTCATTCAAAATATGTGCAACGGTAGAAGGTGTGTGATTTAGCATTTATTATTCGGCCTCTTAAACAAAGTCATATAGTGTTTTAATCGCTAGCAATAATACTGCCGATAAAAATATCCGTCTTATCCAAATGTCGTTTAACTTTGTGACGTAATGAGCCCCGACATAAGCGCCCAAAAACATCGTCACGCCGAGGATCGCACCGAGTTTGTAATCCACTAAACCTTGCCACATAAAAACGACCGTCGCAATGGCTGACGAAAAGACATTAATAAACTTGGTATTCGCGACGGCCTCGGAATAAGTCATCCCAAAAAACGCAACAAGCGTTGCGGTCAGGATCGTGACATAACCTCCGCTGTAAAGCCCTCCGTAAATACCCAAAAGAAATGTTAGGACAAAAGTCAAAACCATCGCGCTGCGCGAAACCGGTTTAGCCTTTTCAATTCCTGATCGCCGTTTTACGAGCGTGAAAATAACAACGGAGATCATCGCAACCGAGACGATTACTTTTATCGCTTCGCCTGTGATAAGGCCTACAATCCCTGCTCCCAACGCCGAGCCAAGTAATGTTATAGCAACAAGCGGAGCGATCCTTCCAAACTCAATTTTCCCCTGCCGCAGAAAAGGGATCGTACCACCGATCGACATAAAAACAAGGCCGAACATATTTGTCGCAACAGCAACGCGTGGATCTATACCGAACTGGAACATCACCGGCACAGCGATCAAAGAATTACTACCTGTGACGACGCCAACGACACTCGTCAAAAAGAAAACAACGATCAAAACTATTAGTGCGTAAAGTGTCATCCTAGATTCTGCTTTTACGATTGCGCGTCAACCCAAGTCTCTCTTCCAAATGACGAAGTTCACCCGACAACTCTAAAACTTCACGCTTGTTCGTCGGTTCACCGCGAATGATCTCTTCAGATTTGAAAAGCGTACCGGCAACGCTCGTTGGATCGAGGCCTGTTCGCTCAGCTATAAGCTTTGCGAGATCGTCATATCTCACAGTGTAATTATCCGCTCCCAACAACCTTGCGGCCCGGCGCCGAAATTCTTTGTAGATATTCTCGATCGCGAGATCAAAAGAGTGCGTACGTTCCTGCAGCTCGGCCATCGCCGAAACATATTCCAGTTTTGAAAATCGGTCGGGTTCCACTTCGGGCACAGCCCGCGCAAAACGTCGGCTTTGTGAGAAGAAAACGAAACCGGCGAGTAGAAGGCATTGCAAGAATATCGCTACAACAGGCGTCCCTTCGAAAAACTCAAGGAATTTATTATTGTTAGCTCCGTATCCCTGATGATATTCGTCAAATGCGATCGGCGAATTACCCGCGGCCAGAATATTTATCGTAAGCTGTGCGTTATCGACAAGTCCGATACCACCATTGGAAACAATAAACGGGTCTGCAAGAAAAACGATCTTGCCTTCGCCGAACGGCACTTCAACAAGTAAGTTTCTCGATTCCGATGCGAAATGGACGACAGGCGCTGATTGACTCGGAGAATTTGTGTTATCCGTATTCAATACAAACTGTTCGATCTTAACAGGCGTTGGAGACGGGACAGTGTATAGTTTGTTTTTCTTTGTTGTCGGATCATTCGAACTGCTTTCCATCGACGGTTCAGGTTCGGCTGAAAATTCAGATTCCGAGTCATCATAATACTCGTCTGCGGTCTGCATACTTTTAGGGGGTGGCGGAGGCATTATCGTTCCGCTTCCAATGCCGCTTCCCTGTCCGGTTGACTTGGTTTCATCGTTTTCAAACCGCTCAAACTTAATCGACGACGCCAATCGGGACGGCTGGATCGCATTGATACTGTTTGTAAAAGTGGTTGGCTGAACCGGTTTGATCGCCTGCATATCGGCGGTCATCTGATTTTGGTCGGACGGATCGACGCTCAGAAATTTGAATGGACTCTCACTATCAAATTTGATCCGCCAATTTGCCGTAGTTGTGACGAGTTCAGACGGCGGCTCTCGATCGATCAGGACAAGCCTTCCGCCGTTTGAGACCCATTTTAAGAGAGGTTCTATCTCATCCTCTGCAAATTCGCGCCGCAATGACCCGATCACCACAAAGACCGACGGCACATTTTTCTTTGCGGCCAGCAAAGCAGATGGCGGTTCCTGCCATCGAATGACCTTGCGGCCGGTTTCCGAAAGCAACGAATAAAGTGCGTTTGTTCCCGTTGCTCCGACGTTGAAGGTCGAACGATTTGGTGATAATTCGCTGTCCGGTGTTTTCTCTTTCTGAACGTAGGACGCTGCATTCAGCCCGACCAGCGTAACTACGATCAGAATTAGAAAAAGAAAAATGAACAGCTTTTGCTTCATATCACTAAGTCTTTGCAGAAGTCATCGTCTGCTTATATCTATCGCGAAAATCTTCCCAATCCTCTTTCTCCGACGGACGCAGGCCATACCAATTGCGTTCATATGTGCCGGTTAGGCCCGACATATTTTCGAAAAGTCCGGCCCGCTTTCGGACGTCACGCAGGTAGTCTCGGTTTGTCTTGTGCCGTGCGAGGCCAATGATCTTGCGGTCACTTAGCTCGCAAAGCACGGCTATATAACCCTTGCGAATTGCATCTCTTAGATGTCCGTCGAGGGCGAGTCGTTCTGCCTCTGAAAAGAGATCGTCTGCTGACTCGTCTTCCCCAATGCGTTCGCCAAGTATCACACGGTCGTGTTTTTTCTCCTTTGTTTTGAAGCCAAAACGGCCGACCATAAGAGGCCAGAAACGATATAGCAAAAACCCTATTGCACCAATAACTGCCGCATATATAAGTATCTGCAGAAGAAATTTAAGCGAACCAAAGCCGGGCTCGGTCGGCGACGATATAGACGGCTTTGGAAAGAATGTTGCGATCCAATCCCAAAACGCCTTACTCCATTTTTGAAACAAGCTCTCGTCCTTAACTTCCGCTCTTTGATATTCTTCTCGACGCAAAATTTCAGCCAGTTTTTGCTTGTCTTCATCCTTGGTTCTTTCTATGGTTGTTGCTTCTTGCAGTTCACCGACCTTCTCGCCAATAGCTGTAATGCGCTCCTCAATACTCAAGAGTAAAGTTTGTCTCGGTTCTGGATCGGTCTCCTCAAGGTAAGCCCCAAGTTCGTCATGAAGCCACTGATTGTCTGTCGCAACACTGCCGCTCTGTAATTCTAGCTGCTCGGTTTTCGGAATCGATCTGCGGATATCTTCAAGCTTCTCACGCTCCAAACGCTCAAAACCGCTAGCGTCATCGTCCAAACGCCGAAGAGCAATAATGTCCATACGTGCGGCTTCAAGCCGCTTTTGATAATCGTCGAGCGTTGCCGCAAACACAGGACACAAGGCAACTAACAAGACCCCGAAAAGGATCGCCGCATTTATTACCTTGTTGGAATTGTGCATCAATGCCATCTCATTTCAGCCCGAGAGTCGTAATAGAATTCGGCCTGTCGTGTTGTATTGCCTGTGCTTCGATCGTACTCGAAAGAGCAGGGTGCAGCGGGTTTACATAGCTAATAGGTACGGATGGTATCTCACCCAAACGCCGCGCGGCCATCAGTTCTATATCATAACCCTCGGTTCGCACACGTTCATCGACATAGAGAATGCAAAGGCCGATCATCCAGACTGGCGAAAGCAAGACAAAACTTATCTGCCATATGAGGCTCGAAACTATCTCATACCAAGCCGGTACAAGGTCAGCATCAAAGGACATAAGTTCAACGCCATTGACCGACGCATACCAGGCAAGCGGGACAAAAAGCAGTGCTAAAGCAGAATATGCCGCGACGGTAGTGAACACAAAAAGTGCGGTCAACCGACGCACACTTCCGCCCGCGAGGCTTGCGCTTCGGGCGATGGAAGCAAAGACGCCTTGCCCCTCGACCAACATCACTTGCGGAATATAAGCTACCCGCGACGCCACGAGAAAGAAAAGCCACAGCGTTCCCCAAGCCGCCGCCACACCTATCGGCAGCGAGATTATGAATGCCAAAACCGGCATCCAACTAAATACCGAAACAACAAGCACGATCGCAATGCCGCCGACCAGCAGGCCGAAATAGAAGATCACAAAACCTATCGCTCCGAGCAGGAGTGTTATGATCGCGGACGCAAAAATGAGGCCGGACAGCCGTTTCCATACATTCTGATAGGTTTCGCGAAAGGTGATCGGCTCGCCAAAGAGCAGATGACGCACAAAATTTCTCGATGCACCGCCCATGACAACCAGCGTTGCGATAGTTTCTACGAGCCAGATCGCAATGGTGCCGAGCCACAGAAAGACCGCGTAAAATGCATTTTCCGGCGAATACGCATCTGCGCTGAGCGAGAACATTTGTCGTCCGGCAACGGTCCAGCCGACCGAGATCAGCGTTCCGACGATAACCGGCGGCGAGGCGATCAAAAGGAACGTCCAAAAGTACTTGCGGTAAAAACGGACCGCTCTGTCGATCAGATCGCCCGCACCGAGCGGTGAGAGTGATTGAGTGGAATCGAAAAAATCGACACTGGCCATTGCCGAGAAGTTTAGCAAATTCCATTGTCAACTTCTTAAAAGTCCAGTCAAAATTTTGGAAAACTTCCCTACCAAAAATAGTTTTTAAAAATCGCGCTAGAATGGCCAATTTTAGATGTGGCACGTGCCACATTGTTGCGATTTGTTAGCAAAATCGCGGTTTTATGAAAGGAGCTTTTCTGGAAGAAGCTAAAGTATGGGGTTATGCTGTCAGTGTTAAGTTGTTGAATATATTGTACTTGCAAGAATTGCACATTTATTTTTTGCCAAAAAGCCGCCTTTCAGTGCCAAAAAGCCATCGGAGACCCCCCTAAAAGCCATCGGAGAACCCCAAAAAGCCATCGGGCGAAAGGCGATTTTTTGGCTTTTTTAAAAAAGTCTCCATTCAGTTTCTGTCGTTCTCTTCATTAACGTTTTCCATTCGTTATCGTCACTCTATTCGTTATCGTCGTTGTCGCCACCGAATGCGATATTTTACTTGTAAAATCTGGAATTCAGGTATAACATCATTGGCTAATAAGCGTTCTCAGGCCGATCTTCTTTGCTGTTCAAGATGACCGACAGGTTCTTCTGACGAGCGTGAATTGTATACATCCGACAACACTTAAGGAGACTCGTCTATGCCGCGTATATCGCCAGTCCGCATTATCGTTATCACGTCAATCTTGATCGTCCTTGCAGACATCGCCGTTAGTGCCAATTGGGGCAGCGGATTTGGTCTTAGTCTATTTTCGGCGGAAGCGACTGTCACGACTGAGGAAACCGACGGCGAACAAGTGCCGGACGGGCTTTCGCACTCAGATTGGGACGGCATACGGGCGGCTTACGAGGCGGGCCGCAACAGAAGCATTGAATCTATTGACCAGGAGGCCTATCTCAAGCCCGGTGCTGTCGGTACTTCTCAGTCAGGTGATGGTTTTGGTTACGCGGTGGCTATCTCGGGCGACACGGTGGTCGTCGGGGCTCCATATGAAGACAGCGACACGTTGGGCGTAAATAGCACGCCAAATGACACAGGCGGTAGCAACTATGACTCCGGAGCAGCATACGTTTTCACCCGCAGCGGAGGCGTGTGGACGCAGCAGGCATATCTCAAGCCTGCCGCCCCTGTTGGCATTTCTCAGCTAATTGACCTGTTCGGCTATTCAGTGGCCATCGAGGGCGACACGATAGTCGTCGGGGCTCCATATGAGGACAGCAGTACGACTGGCGTGAACAGCACGCCAAACGAGAGCGGCTCCGTAGCCGGCGCGGCTTATGTGTTCACTCGCAGTTCTGGCGTGTGGACGCAGCAGGCTTATCTCAAGCCGGCCTCGGTCGGTACTACGCAGGTGGGTGACCAGTTCGGCGTCTCGGTGGCGGTGGCGGGCGACACGGTGGTCGTCGCGGCACCTCTGGAGGACAGCAGCACGACAGGCGTGAACAGCACGCCAAACGAGAGCTCCAGCAATTCCGGCGCGGCCTACGTCTTTACCCGCAGCGCGGGCGTATGGACGCAGCAAGCCTATCTTAAACCCGCTGCGGTCGGCACCTCGCAGGCGAATGACCAGTTCGGCAACTCGGTGTCCGTTTCGGGCGACACTGTGGTCGTCGGGGCTGACGGGGAGGACAGCAGCACCACGGGAGTGAACAGCATCGCTAACGAGACCTCAGGCGGTTCCGGAGCGGTTTACGTATTCACCCGCAGCGCAGGCGTATGGACGCAGCAAGCGTATCTCAAGCCCGCCGCCGTTGGTACCACGCAGGCGGGTGACCAGTTCGGTCGCTCGGTGGCTGTCTTGGGTGACACGGTGGTTGTAGGGGCTTTCGGGGAGGACAGCGACACGACGGGCGTGAACAGCACGCCAAACGAGAGCGCCGCCCAAGCCGGTGCGGCCTATGTCTTTTCACGAAGCTCAGGCGTGTGGACGCAGCAGTCCTATCTCAAGCCCGCAGCCGTCGGAGCAACGCAGGCGGGGGACTATTTCGGCTATTCGGTTGGCATCTCGGATGACACGTTGGTAGTCGGGGCACCTCAGGAGGACAGCAGTACGACGGGCGTGAACAGCCCAGCAAATGAGATATCCTCTAACGCTGGTGCAGCATATGTCTTTACCCGGAGTGCAGGCGTGTGGACGCAGCAGGCATATCTCAAGCCAGCCGCTGTCGGCACCACTCAGGCAGGAGACGGGTTCGGCATCTCTGTGGCTATCGCGGGCGACACTGTTGTTGTTGGGGCTTATTTGGAGGACAGCAGTACGACCAGTGTGAACAGCACGGCGAACGAGAGTTCTGGTGAGTCCGGCGCGGCATACGTTTTCGCGGGACTTGGGCCATCATCACCAACCCCAACATATACGCCAACAAATACAGCGACCAATACGCCGACGGCGACGGCAACGCCTTGTTCGCCGACGGGTAGCCTCGACACTTCATTTGGCGGTGACGGAAAGGTATCAACAGCGGTTCTAGGATCGCACGACTTTGGATTATCCGTCGCAATGCAGCCAGACGGAAAAATAGTCACCGCAGGCTACAGTGTCGTAACGATTTCAAACAATGATTTCGCAGTTGTCCGCTATAACGCTGACGGTTCGCTAGATACGACATTCGACGGCGACGGCAAAGTGACTACAGATTTCCCTGGCGGGAGTGACGGCGCTTACTCAGTTGCAGTACAGACCGATGGAAAGATTGTCGCGGCAGGATTTAGTAGCGGCGATTTCGCAGTTGTCCGCTACAACACGAATGGTTCGCTCGATACGACATTTGACGGCGACGGCAGAGTGACAACGCCGGTTTTGAGCGGGGATGATTTTGCGCGTTCGGTCGCGATTCAGTCTGACGGAAAAATAGTCGTCGCAGGCTACAGTACTAATGGTGCCAACAATGATTTTGCGGTGGTCCGTTACAATTCCAACGGTTCGCTGGATACTACATTCGACAGTGACGGCAAAGTAACGACAGCAGTCCTCAGCTCCAACGACAATGCGTACTCCGCCGCCGTACAGGCTGATGGAAAGATCGTCCTTGTGGGGAGCAGCAATAACGGTGTAGATTTTGATTTCGCCGTTGTCCGCTACAACTCCAACGGTTCGTTGGATACGAGCTTTGACGGCGACGGCAAAGTGACGACGGCGGTGCTTGGAGCGGATAATGCCAACTCAGTTGCACTGCAGCCGGACGGAAAGATAGTAGCGGTGGGAAGCAGTTCTATCACTTTCGGCTCAAACATCGATTTCGCGGTTGTTCGTTACAACTCCAATGGGACGCTTGACAATACTTTTGACGGCGACGGCAAGGTTACGACGCCGGTTCTGAGTTCATCTGATGCGGCCAGCGCGGTCGCGCTGCAGCCGGACGGTAAAATTGTCGCCGCAGGACAAAGCAGCGCCGGTGCAACCTTTGATTTCGCGGTTGTCCGCTACAATGTCGACGGATCACTGGATAACACCTTTGACGGCGACGGCAAAGTGACGACCCCTGTTCTTAGCGACGATCTTGCATACGGCGTTGCAATTCAGCCGAATGGAATGATAGTCGCCGCGGGTTCCAGTACCAACGTCTCAGACTATGACTTCTCGGTTGTCCGCTACAATGGTGCAGTATGCTCTTCGCCGACGGCGACGGATACGCCGACGAATACTGCAACCCCAACTGCAACCGCAACTGCAACAGCGACGAACACGCCGACGGCGACGCCGACGTGTGCTTCGCCGCTGCCATCGAACAATACGTTTTGGCACAAGGCTGAAGGGAATGCCAACGATTCCTCAGGTTCAGGGAATCATGGCACGCTGCAGGGCAACACGACATTCACATCCGGCAAGGTCGGACAGGCATACAGTTTTGACGGCGTCGACGATTTCGTCGAGGTTTCGGATAATGACAGTCTAGACATGACTTCAGCGATTTCGATTGACGCGTGGGTCAGGCCGCTCAACCAATCGGGACCTCGTACAATCGTTAATAAGAAAAGCGGAAGCTCGGGATTCAGGCTGTATATCCAAGATGCACAAATTGTGTTTGAGGCTGGAAGTGCGCTAGCTTTGGTTTCTACGGGAACTCTTACATTGCCGGACGGCGTTTTTAGCCACGTTGCCGCGACCTATGACGGCGTAACGCCGCGAATCTACGTTAACGGCTCGCTGATTACGACAATCAATTCTGGCGGCGGCTCGCCTATTCCCGTTAACACTAACCCATTGCGAATTGGCATGGACCAGGGAACATCGGGCGAGTTTATAGGGCAAGTCGACGAGATCCAGATCTTTAACCGCGCGCTCGCACTCTCTGAAATACAGGACATCTACAACGCCGGCAGTGCAGGGAATTGCCCGGCTCCGACGCCGACTGCAACTGCCACCGACACACCCACCGCAACGGCGACAGAGACGTTTACGCCTACAGATACAGCGACGCCGACGGCAACGGAAACGTTTACGCCTACAAATACACCGACGCCCACGGCAACAGGGACGTTTACGCCTACGGATACACCAACAAACACGCCAACGGATACTCCGACTGACACGCCAACGAATACCCCAACGCCTGCGGAGACTCCGTCTATCAGCGGAACGGTCACGTACGGCAATCCGGCATCGCCTACTACTAAGTTTATTTCAAATGCTGCAGTTACTGGCAGCGGTTCGCCGAATGTTTTGACTACAACTGCGGCTCCGGGCGGGAGTGCAGGGCAGTATACACTGACCGGGTTTGGTGCGGGTTCTTACAACGTTTCGCTGTCGAAAAGCACCGGACAAAACGGTGTCTCGTCTGCCGATGCGGCGAGGGTTGCTCAGCATGTAGCCGGAACATTGTTTATCACCAGCAACCGACAGAAGATCGCTGCGGACGTTACTAACAACGGTGCACTGTCGTCAACCGACGCTGCACAGATCGCAAGGTTTGTATCGGGCCTTGGGCCTCCGATCGGACTTACAGGGCAGTGGAGATTCTTTGTTCCTAGTGTTTCACAACCGACGTTCCCGATCGGCGCGTCGCCGACGAATCGGAGCTACGAGGATCCGATCGGCCTTCAGACAGGACAGGACTATATAGGCATTCTTGTCGGCGAGGTCACAGGAAACTGGAACCCGACGGCGGCGAGAGCAGCAGACAGTAGGCCGTTGAAAATGGTCAGTGGGCCGGAGAGAGGCATTGCAGTTGAGTTGGCGTCGGTTACTGCTTCGACGGATAAGGAGATCGTTGTTCCGGTGACAGTCGAAGGCATTGCTAACAAGGGCGTGATCTCTTATGAGTTTGATCTCAGGTATGATCCTTCGGTGATGCAGCCTTTGGTTGATGCGGTTGATGTGGGCGGAACAGCAAGTCGCGGGCTTTCGGTTGTGACGAATGCGGCTGAGCCGGGACTCTTGAGGGTTGTTGTTTATGGGGCTTATCCGATAGATGGCGACGGTTTGTTGTTGAATCTAAGGTTTACTGCGGTTGGTGAATCGGGTTCGATGTCGCCGATCTCGTTTGAGCGGATAGTGTTTAATGAGGGCGAGCCGCGAGTTACGATAGCAGACGGAAAGATCGAACTGTTTTAATTTGCGCGGGCTCACATATAAGGAAGGGCGGTACATTGGTGTTGAGTGTTTCGCCCTTACTTACGTGCGGGCTTTTGCATCTGGGTTAGCCACGAAAGACACCATAAGAAGGGCGGTATATTCGGTGTTGAGTGTTTCGCCCTTACTTACGTGCGGGCTTTCGCAAAAGAATGCCCTTACTGACGTGCGGGCTTCGGCATAAGGAACCCAGTCGCTATCGCTCACGGTTCTGACTGGTGCGGGCTGGGGCGTTTTGGATTAGTTTCGGGGGCGGATGTTGTAGGTTTTTATTTTTGAATTTAGGGTTGTGGCGTTGAGGCCGAGTAAACGCGCGGCGCGGGATTGGTGGCCGGCGGTTTGGTCGAGGGAGCGGCGGATAAGGTCGATCTCGAACTTCTTTACTTCATCGTAGAAATTGACGCCGTGGGCGATGTCGATGTCGTGCGAGACGCCGTCAGATGATGCCATCATTTCCATGGCAAGTTCGGGATCGCGAACCTCGGCACGCAGGCATTCGACGGTGATCTCGTTTCCCGGCGCGATGACGATCGCTCGTTCGATTATGTTTTCGAGCTCGCGGACGTTGCCGGGATAATTGTAGGTTTCGAGCAGCGAGAGCACTTCCGGCGAAAGCTGCTCTGAGATCTCGCGGCCATTTTCCTCGGAGTATTTTCGGACAAAGTGCTGGGCAAGCGGCAGGATGTCTTCCTTTCGTTCCCGCAGCGGCGGAAGTTCCATCGGCACAACCGAAAGGCGATAGTAGAGGTCCTCGCGAAACTGGCCGTTCTTTACGGCTTCTTTCAGGTCAACGTTTGTCGCGGCGATGATGCGGACATCGACTTTGGTCGGCGTCGTTTCACCGATCGGTGTAAACTCGCGTTCCTGAATGACACGCAGTAGACGGACCTGGATCTCAGGCCGAAGATCGCCGATCTCATCCAAAAATATCGAGCCTGTATCGGCGACTTCGAACAGACCTTTCTTCGCCGCGACCGCTCCGGTAAAAGCGCCTTTTGTGTGGCCGAAAAGTTCCGATTCGAGAAGTTCCGAAGGAATGTTGGAACAATTTACAACGACGAACGGGTCACCCGCCCGCGGACTTGCTTGGTGGATGGCTTTGGCGACAAGCTCTTTGCCGGTGCCGCTTTCGCCGGTGATCAAAACCGTCGAACGCGCAGGTGCGACACGTTCGACAAGGCGAAAGACGTTTTCCATTATCTCGCTGCGGCCGATGAAGCCTTCGCGTTGGACGGAACGCACCATCGCCTGACGCAGATTTTGACGCTCTTCTTCTTTGTGGCGTTTCTTGATGCCTTTGGCAACGAGCACTAGAATCTGCTCATTTTTGAATGGCTTGCGGATGACGCCCGTCGCTCCTTTTTCCCAGGCTGAGATCGCCGTGTCAAATGTCGCGTAAGCCGTGACCATCAAAACCACCGCTTCAGCGTCGAACTTTATCAATTGTTCGAGCGCCGTCAGGCCGCCGATGCCTGGCATCGAAACGTCCATCAGCACTACGTCAAATGGCTTTTGCGAGTACAGCTCGACCGCCTCTTCGCCGGTTTTTGCAAGCTCGACCTTATAGCCCGCGCCCGAAAGTATAGTTTCGAGCACGTCGCGCATTATCTCTTCGTCGTCGCAGATCAGGATCGAGCCTTTCTTAGCCATAGGATTTGAATATAACAAATTTCGGAAGATTCTTAACAGTTGCACAAGCCCGCACGTAAGTAAGGGCGAAACATTCAACTTGCGTGAATCGCCCTTACTTACGTGCGGGCTTGCGCATAATTCTTCCTAGTGGCACTAAACTTTAGATGCCTATCTGACGTAACATTAGACAGGAAAACAAATGGCACTTTCAAAAACGGGAAAAGTATTTTTATTGTTGGGCGGCATCGCGTTGGTTCTTTTTATGGTCGCGTTGATCGCGATCATTTATGCCGCAAAATCGATGGGACGGCCGGATGTGGCGGACAACAGCGTTCTTGTTCTCAATATTTCCGGCGAGCTACCTGACTACGCAGCCGAGGAGCCGCTTGCGAAAGCTTTCGGCATCAGCCAAAAGCAATCGTTTACCGGTCTTCTGACGCAGATGCGAAAAGCGAAGGTTGACAAGCGGATCGGTGCCGTAATGCTCGAGATCAATTTTCCCGACATCGGCTGGGGCAAGGCATATGAACTGCGCGAAGCGATAGCTGATCTAAAAACGTCCGGCAAACCCGTTTACGCCTACATGGAGATCGGCACTAACCGCGAATATTATATCGCCACCGCCGCCGACAAGATCTACATGCCGCCATCGGGTGACATTTACATCAATGGATTTGCCGCCGAAGCGATGTTTTACAAAGGTTCGCTCGACAAGCTCGGCATTGAGGCCGATGTGATCCAGATCGGGCCGAAATACAAGAACGCACCCGACCAATACACCAAAAAGGAAATGTCCGATGGCCAGCGTGAGGTTATCAATGCAGTTTTGGACGAATATTTTGCCCGCTTTACAACCGCCATTTCCGACACTCGAAAAAAATCGGTCGAAGATGTCAAAACTCTGATCGACGGAGCTCCTTACAATGCAAATCAAGCGAAGTCATTCGGCCTGATCGACGACGCACTGTATCGTGACCAAGTCGATGCGCAATTGAAAACTGCACTCGGTTACAAAGAAGACGCGAAATTGAGAACGGTAACAGGCAGCGCATATCGCGAAGTTCCATCCGATTCGCTCGGTCTGAATAACGGCGAAAAAGTAGCGGTCATCTACGCTTCAGGAGCGATCAACGTCGGCAAATCGAGCAACGGTGCCTTCAACGGTGAAATGGTCGGCTCCGACACGCTTGTCGATGCGATCAAAAATGCCGGTGACGACAAATCGATAAAAGCGATCGTAATGCGAGTCGATTCTCCCGGCGGCTCGGCACTCGCATCCGACTTGATCTGGCACGCCATCGAGAACGCTAAGACAAAGAAACCGTTTGTCGTTTCGATGTCCGACGTGGCGGCTTCGGGTGGTTATTACATCGCGTGCAACGCCGACAAGATCATCGCCGAGCCTTCGACAATTACAGGCTCGATAGGCGTCTTTATGGGCAAACCGGTGGTTAAAGGACTATATGATTGGCTCGGCGTTACAAACGAATATGTAATGCGCGGAAAGAACGCAGGCATCTTTCGTGAGACAGAAAAATGGACGCCCGAAGAACGCGAAAAGATGGTCCAGCAAACCAACACAATTTATTTTGACAACTTTTTGCCAAAGGTCAGTAAAGGCCGCAACAAAACTGCGGAAGAAGTAAACACTCTGGGCCAAGGGCGTGTGTGGACCGGAACTCAGGCAAAAGAGCGCGGCCTTATTGATGAATTTGGTGGTTTGGAAAAGGCGATCTCAGTCGCCAAAGAACTCGCAAAACTGCCCGAAGACAAAGACGTCAGAAGAATTGTCCTGCCGGAGCCAAGGCCTTTTCTCGAAAGTTTTCTCGGAGACGACGCGTCAACCGAATCCTCTGATACAAAAGCAGAACAGGCTCAGGCAGCACTTCTCGAATCTCTGCCTGCCGACATTCGACGAGCGTTCCGCTACGCTGCGCTGTTCGACCAGATGCAGCGCGGAGAAGCAATGCTCATGCTGCCGTTCGATCTCGAGATCAAATAAACGTTGACATTCACGTCGTGTGCGAATAAAGTTTCTAATCGGAAGCTTTTTAGCACGCGCTTTTTCAAAATAACAATTTTTTAGCTTTTCCAACCGCACTCGCGGTATGTTTTTCGCCAACCTTTTTTCGTCAAGGAGAAATTGAATTTTATGGTTCGTATTATTCTTGGAGTGATAGTCGGATTTATCGTGTGGTCGATACTTTGGGTCGGCGGTGACGAGGCATTAGGTTCTTTGTCGCCGACTTGGTACGGAACGCATAAACTCGCTTTTGAAAAAGCGGCATTTAATAACACGCCATTTGAAGCGAATTCGACGATATTGTTGTTCAAGCTTTTTCACAGCATCATAGCGTCGTTGATATCAGGTTATCTTGCTGTCCTGCTTTCGAATGAAAATAAGAGAACGACGACCATTCTCGGCCTGCTGCTGCTCATAGTTGGTATAGCGGTTCAAGCATCGGCGTGGAATTTGTTGCCGATCTGGTATCACTTGATATTTTTGCTTCTGCTTATCCCGATGACGATCGCGGGCGGATATCTTAAAAAGACCACATAGGAGCTTTTTATGCGTTTGATAGTTGCGGCGGTACTCGCCGGCATAGTGATGTTCATCTGGGGCGCTTTATCGCACATGGTGTTTGGCATCGCTGATGCGGGAGTTCGTCCTATGCCTAACGAAGCCGCGATGACAACAGCGATGAAAGCCAACCTGTCCGAACCCGGCTTTTATGTAATGCCCGGTTTCGACAGAAAAACTGCCACCGAGGCGGAACAAGCTGCGTGGGACGCAAAATATAAGGAAGGGCCAACGGCAGTCGTTATCTATAATCCTACCGGCGACGAAGCATTTTCCTTTAAGAGATTTGCCGTTGAGCTCAGCTCGAATATTGCCGCCGCGTTGGTCGTAGGAATGATCCTGTCTCTTGCTGTCGTAGGCTTTAGCCGCGGTGTGACCATTGCCACTTTGGTTGGCCTTTCAGGCTGGCTCTCGATCAATGTTTCGTATTGGAATTGGTACCGTTTCCCGACAAATTTTGTGACCGCCGAATTGATCGATCAGATCGTCGGTTGGCTGCTGGCAGGATTTGTTCTTGGTTTTATCTTGAAGAAGAAGCCTTAGCGTATTGTCGCAAAGCAAGCGGCAGCGGCAGGAGAGGACGCGATTTGCCGTAAGTGCGCGTATTGAGATCTTCTATTTGATATTCCGCCCGTATCTGCAATTCATTCGGCGGCAGGTCCTCTGCCCTTTCGTAACATGCGTGCATAATACACGGAACAGGTTTGCCATCCTCATGCACCAAACATCCAATTCCCTTCTCAAATAACGGACACGCATAGGTCTGCGCAAAAGTGTCACCTTCCGCCTTTAGCGAGTATTTTTCGACCGTATCCTCGATGCGGGCGTATATTTCATGCTGATGTGATGTAGGCAGTTTGCTCAACGATCTTTCTATGGCGACGGCCTCAAGCCGTGAGATGTGAACATTCACAAAATGTGCGTCGAGGCAGCAAGCCCCTTTAGTCTCGCAAGTCAGACAGCTTCTTGCTCGGTGTTCATAATTATTTGAAATTTCAAATTTGAGATCTGAAATAATTGTCTGCAAGCGTTCAAGTGCCTTTTTTTGACTGACAAGTTTCATTTGATATAGTTCTTGTATAGATTTTAACTGATTAAGGAGTTTTATGCTGAAAGAAGGCGACAAGGCACCGGATTTTAACGCCAATGACCAAAACGGCGAAGCTGTAAAATTGGCCGATTTAAAGGGCCAGCGAGTGGTTTTGTATTTTTACCCTAAGGACGACACGCCGGGTTGTACAAAAGAAGCTTGCTCGTTCCGTGATGCTGACGACGTTTATCGCAGCAAGGGCATCCGTGTTCTCGGCGTTTCGACCGACGACGAAAAGTCGCATCAGAAATTTATCTCGAAATTCCAACTGCCATTCGACCTGCTGGCAGACACAGACAAAAAGATCGTTGAAGCTTACGGCGTGTGGGGCGAAAAGAGCATGTACGGAAAAAAATACATGGGCACGAATCGCAAGACCTTTTTGATAGATGAAAAAGGCAAGATCGCCAAGATATTTGATAAAGTAGATGTGGCGGCACATGCCGATGAAGTATTGGAGGCGTTTGGTGAAAAATAGAAATATATTGCAGCTTGCCGTTTTGTTTCTGGCGATCTCTTCTCTCGGTTTTCAGGCCGACTGCGACAGCTCGAAGGTGGCGCCCTACGTTAAATACAATAGTGATGCCGACGTTCCGCGCATCACTATTGAAGAAGCAAAGAAAGAGTTCGACGCGGGAAATGTAGTGATTGTTGACAGCCGCGGTGAAGCGCAATATAAACAAGAACACATCGCCGGAGCATTGAATGTTCCTTTCGGTGCACCGGACAACCCAAAGTTTTCCGAGATACCAAAAGGGAAAAAGATAATAGTCTATTGTTCCTGACCGGCCGAACACACGAGTGCCGGTCTGGCACTCCACATGAACCAAAAAGAGATCTCAAACACCTACGCACTCGTAGGCGGAACAGCAGCTTGGAAAAATGCAGGCTACCCGATGGAATCGAGCACAACAACACCGCCGGTAGCAGCACAGCCGGTCATTGAACAACCTGTTGTCGAACAGAATAAGGCTAACGCTAATTCGTTAAAGAAATAAGAGAGTTGCAGATGCGTTCCGCCGTTTTGCCATCCCAGAGCGGAGGGATTTTTATTTCGGAACTTCTATCCTTGCCAAGAGCAATTTCGGCGGAGCGTCGAATCTTTTCCGGATCGGTACCAACCAGAACATTTGTTCCCATCTCGATCGTGACCGGGCGTTCGGTGTTGTGCCGCAGTGTCAGGCACGGAATGCCGAGCACGGTCGTCTCTTCCTGCAACCCGCCGGAATCGGTCAACACTAACTGCGCCCCGCTGTAAAGCCGCATAAAATCAAGATAACCGAGTGGTTCGATCAGACGAATGTTTGAGTTTTCCATTGTGCCTGCAAAACCGAATTCTTCGATCTTGGCTTTTGTTCGCGGATGGACCGGAAAGATGATCGGCAGGTTTTCTGATATCGAAAGCAATGCGTCGAGTATGCCGGAGAACGTTTCTTTATCATCAACGTTCGACGGACGATGGAGCGTGAGAACCGCGTAATCTTTGCCTTCTATATCGACGTCTTTTCGGACATTCGACCTTTCCGCCAATTTCAAATGATCGAGCAGCGAGTCGATCATCACATTGCCGACAAAGACGATCTTTTCCGCCGGAATTCCTTCGCGCTTTAAATTCTCATCTGCATCCTGCGAGGTTGTAAACAGCAGATCCGAGATCGAATCGGTTAGTATGCGATTGATCTCTTCGGGCATCGAACGGTCGCCGGAACGCAAGCCCGCCTCGACATGGGCGATCTTTATGCCGAGTTTTGCGCAGACCAATGCACACGCAATCGTCGAATTTACATCGCCGACCACCAAAACCCAATCCGGTTTCTCTGCAAGTACAACCGGCTCAAACTCCGTCATTATCTTAGCCGTCTGTACCGCATGCGAACCCGACCCAACACCCAGATGAATATCCGGCTTCGGCATCCCAAGATCGTCAAAGAACGCATCCGACATCGCCGCATCGTAATGCTGGCCGGTGTGGACGATCTTCACCTCAAACTCCGCCGCCCGCCGCTTCATCTCAGCATAGATCGGCGCGACCTTCATGAAGTTAGGACGAGCGCCGGCGATAAGAAAAATTTTCTTCATTACTAGCACATACCGATGGATAACGTGTTGGCGAATTCATCGTCTATCCACGAAAAAGCCGCGTCAAAACCGAACGACAGCAGGGTTCCTAAGATAACGACGACAAGAAACCGAATGAGTGAGAGATTTTTCCTTTCGTAGAATACCCAGATTATTCCCGTCCACACAATTAGGCGCGTTAGTATAAGCCAAATGAAATCGGAACGGCCCTGCGAGGTGGAATCGGGAACCGTTGATGTAATGGCAACAAGTATTAAGAATCCAAATCCAAATCCAACCACCACTCGCACAATTCCAAATATCAGCGGATTGACACCTTCGTGATAAATTTTGTTAAGTATCCATCCGGCCAACGAGTAAACTACAACCTTGGCGGGAAAATAAAAAACTGGATTTGGCAATGAGCCTGGCATATTTTGGGGTCCTACGAGAAGTTTGTTAGTCAGTGCTTTCGCGTATCTACCATCATTGAGGCCGGTTTACAAACTCGGGCATGATCCATGACCGAATGTTCTGTGCAAATGAACAACATGGTCAATGCCTGCATGAACACTTGAGATGATCCGGTGCGCTCAAAAAGATGATGGCGGGCATCACCTTAATGTCTCGGGCCATTTTTCCGATGGCTTTTTGACCCTGTAAGATGGCTTTTTGGGGTGTCTCCGATGGCTTTTTACACATCTCAGATGGCTTTTTCGGGCTAATTTTTCCTCTTAGCTAGATGCTACAGCCTGACGACCCTCGCTTTACTGCCGTTGCGTGTTTCCACAGAAAGAGCGTTTCGTGTATCTACAATGACGGAAGCAAGTTTGCAAACTCGCGCGTAATCTATGTCCGAATGTTCCGTGCAGATTATTACGCAGTCTGAATCAGCAATCAGCGAGTCTGTAAGCTCTTTGTTATAAAGCGGCTCCGCGTCGCCGATCGTGTATGCGTGATCAAATGTAACTTCGGGAACAAACGGATCATGGTAATAAACGTCGGCTCCGTCGGCTCGTAAGAGGTCGATGATCGACAGAGCAGGAGATTCCCGCATATCGTCGATGTCTTTTTTATAAGCGACGCCTAGAATCAGGACCTTCGAGCCGTTAACCGCTTTTTTGTTGTCGTTCAGGGCCGCTGTGGCTAGTTCGACGACATACGCAGGCATGTTTGAATTTACCTGTTCGGCAAGCGAGATAAATTTCGAATCAAATCCGTGCTGGCGTGCCTTCCACGACAAATAATGCGGGTCGAGCGGTATGCAGTGGCCGCCGATTCCGGGGCCGGGATAGAACGGCATAAAGCCAAACGGCTTTGTCGCAGCAGCTCTGACCACTTCCCATGTGTCGATTCCGAGAGCGTTGCAAAGCTTTGCCATCTCGTTCGCCATGCCTATGTTTATTGCCCTAAACGTGTTTTCCCACAGCTTTGCCGCTTCGGCGACGCGGGCTGAAGACACAATATGTACCTGTTCAACGATATGCCCGTACAGCATCGCGGAAACGTCGGTCGAATCGGGCGAAACACCGCCGACGACCTTCGGAATGTTGTGCGTCTGGTATTGGGGATTGCCGGGATCGACACGCTCAGGCGAAAACGCCAGCAGAAAATCTTCGTCGAGCTTAAATCCTTTCTCCTCGAACATCGGCTGCAAAACTTCGTCGGTCGTACCCGGATAGGTCGTCGATTCGAGTATGATCAACTGGCCTCGCCGCAAGTATTTTTGAATCTCGCCGCCGGCAGTCAAAATGTACGACATATCTGGATCTTTTGTCTTTCGCAAGGGGGTTGGAACGCAGATAATTATCACGTCACACTCGGCCAGCTTGCTGAAATCGGTCGTCGCGGTCAGATTACCGTCATCTAAACACTTTTTGACGTTCTCGCTGGTGACATCAACGATGTACGAGCGTCCGGCATTGATCTCGACGGTTTTTGACTCATCGACCTCAAAGCCGATCGATTTAAATCCCTTTAGACAAAATTCGACGATCAGCGGCAAGCCGACGTAGCCCAATCCAATGACGCCAATAAGCGCTCCCTTTTCTTCAATTAGCTTCTCTAATTCGTTCTTTATCATTATTTATTTGATCGGATAATTTTCTATGTAATATGGGTGGTCCGGTGTGTGACTTTTCTTAAATTTGACCACTTCTAAACTATGCCAAGAGCCGGTCTTAGTCAATATTATAGTGGAATATGCTAAACTACTCGTGCTTAAACGCACCGGAACACCTCGATAATTAAACTCTCAATTGTATCCGTTCTCCGCTGATTTATGAATTTGGAGATATCCTCGACAAATCCTGTAGTCAAGGCCGTTATCGAAGGCACAGCGCCGCGTCCGGCCCAATTGGCAGCGGCGCGCGGCATTTTGCCGCTTCCGCAGTCCGATCTGCTCGAGGTCCTTGTCGCTTTTTCCGAAGGCTCAGACGCAGAATTAAAGGATAATGCCCTCGCCGCTCTTGCAACGCAAAATATCGACGGCATGGACGCGACAATGCGTTCAAACGAGATCGCTCCACGAGTTTTGGCGTATTTCGCTGCTCGTGCCGAACTTCCCGCTGCAATTCACGAAGCGATCATCTTGAACGCTCGAACACCCGCGACAGCGATCTCAAAACTTGCCCAAACAACAAAAGATGGTCAACTGCTCGAACTGATATCGGTCAATCAGCAACTCCTGATCCAAAATCCCGCGATCATCGAAGCGATAATCGGCAACCAATTCCGTACACCAGAGGCCGAACGCCGAGCCGCTGAAACGAGACGCGAATTCTTCGAAAAGGAACGCGGCGCCCAGCAGATCGCAAACGAACTTCGTGCCCAAGGCAAGGAAGCCGCGGCCGAGTTTCTGGAACAGTCGGAATTCGGCGTAGACATGGATGCCGCGGGAATGACCGTCGATGACGCTCTCTTTCTCGCCCAGCATATCGAAGTTCCCGATCACGAAACTGACGATTCATGGCTAAGCCTCGAATATATCGAAGAGATCTACGAGGAAACCGAGGACCAGCGAAAGGCAACTATCGGCAAGATCCTCGGCGAGCTTCAATCGGAAGAAGATGAAGAGATCTCGAGCGAACGCGTTTCGATGATCAACCGCATCATGAAGATGGGCGTCAAGGATCGCGTCAAGCTCGGTATGAAGGGCGACCGTGAAGCACGAAACATCCTTATCCGTGATCCGAACCGCCTTGTCTCATCGGCGGTCGTCAACAATCCGCGAATTACGGAGCAAGAGATCGAGATGATCGCGTCTATGCGTTCGCTTGCCGAGGATATCCTGAGGCAGATCGCCTCAAACCGGCAATGGTCTCGCAGCTACGGCGTCATGCACGCCCTCGCAAAAAATCCCCGTACGCCAATGGCAAATGTACTCACGATCATGAGCCGCTTGCAGCTTCGCGACCTGGTGGCTCTCACAAAGAATCGCAATGTATCTGATGCTGTACGACGACAGGCCGTGCGGCTTCATAACGCACGGACCGGCAATAAACATTAAAGAAATTTCGCGATCCTTCCGGTTTTTATGAACGAGCCTGCCATATCGGTAAACGTATGACTTGCCGCCCCAAACCATAATCCGGCAAATACTGCGAGCAAAAAATATTCACTAAAATACAACTGTGTAAATTCGCCGATCGTTTTCCAGACTCGTGCGAAATCGATGAGATTTGGTAATTTTCCGCCCGCAAAAGCTATGTAAATAAACGCGGCAAAAAATGCCATCAGCGTCAAAACACCGATGAAATAAACCACTCTGCCAAGCGCTCCGAAGATCAATCCGTGTGAAAATCGCGAACGGTGCTTAAAAAATCGACGATACGGAAACCAAATAAAACGAAAAATCAACCAACGAGAATACTGACGCGAAATCGTGTCAAGATCGGGGCCGAACATCAATCCGCCAAATATGAATGCTACGAACACGACCGCCGAGACCGATGGGCTTCCGTTCACAGCATAACTCGCCGCACACGCCGGAAGTGCAAGATTAAACGTGATGGCATCGTGATATTTTCCGCTTGGCATCAGTTTATTCTATCGCGGGAGGTGGCTCAATTGGCAATTGTGCTAGAATCTTGATTCTCGCTGGTAGATGGCATCCATTGGACAAAAACTAAAAACGACGCTCGCGATGATCAAGTTCGAGCATACGCTGTTTGCGTTGCCATTCGCTTTTCTCGGGGCGATCCTCGCGGCAGACGGCCTGCCTGAATTGCGGCAGATAATCTGGATAACCGTTGCGATGGTCGGAGCTCGTTCAGCAGCAATGACCTTTAACCGCATAATCGACCGCGACATCGATGCCGCAAACCCGCGCACCGCAAATCGCGAACTACCAACTGGCAAACTCTCGGTTCCCTTCGCCTGGGCGTTTCTTTATGTTTCGATAGGCGTATTTGAGCTGGCATCGTATTCCTTGAACTGGCTGACATTCGCATTGTCGCCGGTTGCCCTTGTTTTTGTGCTCGGTTACTCCTACGCCAAACGTTTCACAGCATTTGCTCATCTGTTGCTCGGATCGGCTCTCGCTATCTCACCTTCGGCGGCCTGGATAGCGGTTCGCGGAGACCTTTTTGATGAAAGACCGATCCTGCTTTCGCTCTTTGTGATGATCTGGACCGCAGGTTTTGACGTCCTTTACGCCTGTCAGGATTTTGAATACGACCGTAAACACGGTCTTCGTTCGATCCCGGCACGTTTTGGTATAAAGAACGCGCTCTGGATCGCTCGCCTATTTCATTTACAGTCTTTTATTGTCTTGGTTTTGCTGTATTTCGCGACCGGAATGCACTGGCTTGCGCTTGTCGGAGTCGTCGCAGTCGGAGTATTGTTCGTTTATCAGCACACATTGGTCAAACCACATGATCTAAGCAAAATGAACGCCGCGTTTTTTACGACAAATGCGTTTGTAAGCGTGATTTTGCTGGTGACCTTCGGCGGTGCGGTTTTTCTCAGTCGATGAAACAACTGCTCGAAAATGCCAGCCCTGCTTTGACCGCAATCCTACAAAAGCGTGGCCATAAACGTGCTTACAACCAAGATCAAGAGATCTTTGCTGAGGGTGACGTAGCCGAGTTTCTACCCATTGTGATTTCGGGAGCCGTCAAAATGATCCGCTCACCCGAACCCGGCAAAGAAGTGATAATCGGGATATTTCGCGTCGGAGAGATGTTTGCAGTGCCTCCCGTTTTTGACGGCGGTCCCTACCCTGCATCCGCGACTGCGATCGAGGATTCAATCATTCTGCAAGTCTATCGCAAAGATTTCTTGCAGATATTGCAGGATTCGGCTGAGTTCGCTTTGGCGGTGATCGCTTGGACCTGCGAGATGCTACGTGAAAAAACGTCTATCATTCGCAATCTAGCGACCGCTTCGCCTGAGCAACGGGTAGGAAATGTTCTGGTCAAACTTGCCGAAGCGCAGGGCTCCGCTTTTCCGCTAAGGATAGCGATCCGCCGCCAAGACATTGCCGAAATGGCGAGCCTGACGACCGAGACGACCATACGCGTTATTCGCCGTTTTGCGGATCAGGGCATTGTACGGATCGTACACGGAAAGATCTTTATCGACTCGATCGCTCCGCTCCAAAAACTTCTTCGGAATTAGCGATCGATCCAAGATTTTCCTGAAACCGGTTTGCGATCGCGTTGGCACGCATCTTGATAAACTCTGCTCTCGGCCCCACGAATTCGTCATCTACACAGGACACGAACATCTCGAGCCATCGAGAAAAGTGTATCGGCTTTAACGCCGACTTGAGATGCAGTTGTCGGTGCACCTCCATTGGATTGCGCCCGCGGGCGGCGTAGGCGCCGGCACGAAACAACATCGTCTCCCAAAAATCACCAATGATGGGCAGGTGTGATTTGAGGTCAAGCTGTGCAACGTCAGTGAAAATGTAGCCGATAATGTCGTCAGTCAACGCTCGCTCGTAAAAATTCAGCATCAGCAGATCGATATCGCCACGGTTTTCAATGTCTGGTTTCATACGAGATATCTGAGATCATTCGCCGCGTCGTCGCTATGCCTAACACTGCCAAAGCGATCAATTTAATTGCTTCAAAAACAATATAGACAATATGCGAATTCGAGAATGGCGATGCCGTTCCGGCGATTACCAACTCGGCCCGTGCATCAAGAACCGGCAGCAGCCAGACGGTTTCGAGAATCAGGATCAGCAGGGCTAAACCGAACGTGAGATTCATCGCCCGCGTATTCGGGCGATTCGGAAAAAAGGAGATGAGCAGCAGCAAAGCACAAACGATCTCCATCTTATTGAGCGTGAAAAAGACCAATCGCCCGATTCCCAATCCGAGAGGTATCGTTATACCTGGAGCTTGAAATTTGATCGGCGCCTCCATAAAGGATATGGCACCGACCATCCCAAACCAGATAAACGGCATAGCGATCTGTACGATCCGCAAGGTCATGCCACAACTGCCTCACTTTCACTTTCGTGACCATTATTACCGCCAGTTAGCATTAGCCCTAACGCAAACCAAACGAACGCGGCCGCTCCGATCGCAAATATAGTGTCACCAAAGAGGCGCATCCATCTAAGTGTCTGCATCAAGTTGGTCTGCATAAATTCTGGACTGCGGGCTGACCAATAGCCGTACGCCACCGACTGGTAAGTTTGCAGCAAGCCTATCGGCAGCAAGCTAAACAATATTTCCATCATCATACCGATGTTTATCGCCCAAAACGCAAAACCCAGCAATTTTGTGTTCCACTTACGCTCGGGCTGCATGGCCCGCATACAGAACAACAACAATGCAAGGCCAAGTGTACCGTAAACACCGTACAGGGCTCCGTGGGCGTGAACCGCCGTCGTATTCAATCCCTGCATGTAATAAAGAGCGATCGGCGGATTGATCATAAATCCGAAAATTCCCGCGCCGACCAGATTCCAAAATGCTACAGCGACAAAAAAATAGACGACCCACTTATATTGAGCGAGCCAGGGCCGCACCTTAGAATGACGGATATGTTCGAACGCCTCATAACCGACAAATACCAGCGGAACGATCTCAAGTGCACTAAATACGGAACCAAATGCCAACGCGATCGTCGGCGTTCCAGCAAAATATAGGTGATGCAACGTACCGATTATTCCACCGCTTAGATATATCGCACCTGACAGTAAGGACGCTTGAGCGGCATGCTCTGCCTTGATGACCCTTAACCGGGCAAACAAATATGCAATGACAACCGTAGCAAAGACCTCGAAGAAACCTTCGACCCACAGATGCACGACCCACCAACGCCAGTATTCGACCACCGTCAAGTGGGAACGCATTCCCCAAAACAAGCCCGGCGCATAAAACAGTGCGATGCCCGCCGTCGTTCCCATGAAAAGCCAGATCAGCGACTTGTTTGTGCCCTCGCGTTTGAGTGCCGATATTGCGGCCCGAGCGATGAGGAACAACCACAACAACAATCCTACAAACAATGCTGCCTGCCAGACGCGGCCAAGGTCTACGTATTCGTACCCCTGATGTCCAAACCAAAACCACAAATCGCCGCTGCCAAGTTTGTGCATGACGCTCATCCATTGGCCACCCATCGAACCGAGGACGACGATAAGCAACGCAATGAACAGTAGATCAACGCCGAGTTTTTGAAACTTGGGCTCCTTACCGCAGATGTACGGCGAGATAAACAACCCGGCCGCGAGCCAAGCCGTAGCGATCCAGAAAATGCCGAGCTGTGTGTGCCACGTTCGCGAAACAACGTATGGCAGATAGTCCTGCAGAGGTATGCCGTAAAATCCGCCACCTTCGACGCCGTAATGCGCCGTGACAATTCCCATGATTATTTGCAGCAAAAACAACAGCGACACGACGACAAAGTACTTGACCGTCGCCTTTTGCGAAGCCGTCAGTGTTTCCCCGATCAGTGGATCCGAATCCGGCGTGTCGCTGTCCTCAGCTTCTTTTCGCCAACCCGCGTAAAACCAGACCATCGCTCCAATACCAGCGATCAGCATGATCACGCTGACGCCGGTCCAAACAATCGCAGAACTTGTCGGCACGTTTCCGACAAACGGTTCCGACGGAAAATTACTTGTATAAGAGATCGTGTTGTTAGGACGATTAGCCGCCGAAGCCCAAGCCGTCCAGAAAAAGAATGATGTTAGTGAGCGGAGTTTCACGGGATCCGATTGAGCATTTTTTTGGATCGCGTAGTCCTTGTTGCCGTTCGCGAAAACATCCGAGTAGTGCTTCAGATTGTCCTCAAACGCCTTCGCACGCAGAGAATCTATTGTGATCTTTCCATTCGCCTCGTCGTATGTATTTTTACGAAACATATCCTGCAGCCGCTGTCTCAGGACGGCTTGCTGTTCGCCGCTCGCCTCGTCATAGCCGCAGCCAAACTCTCGGTTCGACCAGGTGTTGAGAATGAAAACACACTCTCGGTGCAGATAGTCTGCCGTCCAATCGGGCGCGACATACGAGCCGTGTCCCCAGATCGAGCCAACCTGCATACCGCCCATTGCCTGCCATACGTTTTGGCCGTCCATTACCTGTTCAGCAGCGATCACCACCGTACCGTCGGTCGTGATTACCTCTTTAGGTATCGGCGGGGCCTGACGAAATATCTCTGTCCCGACCCATCCCAATATCGCAAACGACAAAATAAATACCGCGCCCAATATCATCCATAGTCTTTTCATCTCAACACCTCCTACACAGAAAGTTAGCTATTTTTAAATTTCGACACTAAAATATGAAGCGCGGGGTCGGCGATGACCTCGTGTTCGACACCAGCTTCTAGCGTTATCAGCGTGCCGGCACGCAGATCTTGTGTGTCTTCCAAATTCGCTCCTGCACTGAAAATGCCCTTGCCCGAAATGCAGTAAACCGTGATCGGAACGGCGGCGTGATGTCTTGACAGAACGGCGTTGTTCCGCAGCCGAACGCCGACTATCCGGCGAAACTCTCCGTCGAACAATTGATTGACTTCTTTGTCCTGGCCCTGCTCAACTCCATCGTCAGGCCCCATTTCTGCAATTAAATTAATATGTTTCATTGTTTCCTTTTCTTTCTACGGCTTAACGATACCGCCGTGACCATTTCGAAAAAATGATTGCAATCATAAAGTAGATTTATCTTCTAACAGTGCAATAATGCTGGAAAAGACTACTCTTGCCTTTCAATCAGATCATATTGGTGTACTCCTCTAATTTTGGGAGGATAGGTTCGTTCGAACCCGTTGTATGTGCGCTTGCACACGATTATGTTGCAAGCTGAAAAACATGGGACGTGGATTGGAGGTTCGGTGTGCCCAAAAAAAGTGCCTTATGAGTTGCCCCGCAGTTTTGATTTCAGGCTTATCCTATTGATTTTATTATACTTACCGACGGGAATGTACTCGCTTGCCTTGACAGTCGTGATCACGGTCGGTACGCTCTTCGTTTACCAGCATATTCTGGTCAAACCGAGTGACCTGTCACGGATGAACGCCGCTTTTTTCACAACCAATGCGTTTGTGAGCGTCATCTTACTTGTGACATTTGGCGGGGCAATTTTCCTCGCAAAGCCGTAAATTATGCGCGCACGAAAACGCAACATCGCATGCCTCGAATCCCTCTGGAGCGGCAAAACCGAGCTCAGGCTCAATGTTTTGCCTACGCTCGAGCTGATCTCAAAAACGCAGGACGCAAAATTTAGCCACCTCACCTGCAACACGCGCGACGAGCTGCAATACAACCTAAATCTGTTATGTAAACGTAATTACGGCATTCTGTACTTCGCTTGTCACGGCTCGCCGGGTAAGATCCATCTGCACCGCGACAAGATCTCGCTCACAGAACTAGCCGGCATGATGAACCACCGCTTTACAAACTGGATCATCCATTTCGGCACGTGTAGCACATTGAGAAAACCGCGTGAGGTTGAGTATTTTGTCGAGCAGACGGGCGTCGCTCTCGCTACCGGATTTACGAAAGAGGTAGATTGGATCGAGTCCTCGGCATTTGAGCTGCTGCTATTCAAGACGCTCCACAAACTCAAAAGCCCAAAGGTCGTGTGCAAGCATCTGCTCCACAAATATCCCGATCTTGCCGAAGCGACAGGTTTTAAATTTTATCCTGAAATATAATAGCCAGATTAGCCTTCGAGCGTCTTTGGTATCTGTAGGTCAGTTCCGATCTTCTTATTTAACTTTTCGATAAAGTAAGCAGAAAGCAGCGGTGATTCATTTTCCACGTTTTGGTGGACAAAGAAGTTGAGTTGCCGTAATCCCTGCTTTTTCCAATCTGCAACACGTTCAACCCATTCATCAAGCCTCTTACGATCTGACGTCGGTTCATTTGCACCAACCCAACGCACAAAAGCGTTCGGCGTCGTCAACCGCATATGCATCAGGTCGCGGCGTCCGGCGGTATCGACTAGGACGTTGGTAATGTTGTTTTTTTCGAGCAGATCGTAAAGCTCGGATGAAACCGCAGGATCGTTGTACCAATCCGTATGTCTAAACTCCATTGCCAACGAAATGTCGTATTTCCAATTTGCGACAAATTCTTTAACACGGTCAAAATCTTTCGGCCCGAAATTGTTGTGCATCTGCAAAAACGGCATCCCCAATTTTTCCTGTAAATGCGAGAAATTAGTGACGTTATTATCGACCACCTCTTTCACGTCCTTGAGCCTTCGAAAGTGCGATATCGTCTGCTCAAACTTCGGAAAAAACTTAAATCCCTCAGGAACGGTCGCATACCATTTCTCAAACGTCGAGGGAGCAAACAGCCGATAAAACGTAGCATTTAGTTCGATACAGTTAAATTGCGTCGAGTAATAGGCAAGCTCATCCTTTATGCCTTTCGGATAAAAGCCTTTGAGGTCGGTCTTGTTCCATTTCGCGCAGCCGACATGAATTTCGAGACCTTTAGCCTTGGATTTTGCGAGAACAGGTTTTGTGTCTGCATGATCGGGCGGGATCGTAAAATCGATCTCTTCAGGGTTTGGGACTTGTCCGAATTTCATATCGAGTGTAGTTGCTGTGTCCTTTTTTGATAAAATCGTAACATAAAGCTATGCAGTTTTCATTTGATCCGAATTTACGTGACATTGCCGACAAGGTTGAGGACGGCGAGCGGTTGACGTTTGACGAAGGCCTTGCCTTGTACAACACGAACGACCTCAACGCCCTCGGCAAGCTCGCCGACACTGTTCGCCGCAAAAAGCACGGCCTGACGACGTATTACAACGTCAACCGTCATTTTAACCACACTAATATCTGCGTTGCCGATTGCAAATTCTGTGGTTTTTACAAACGTGCGCGTCAGGAAGGTGCGTACACTCACTCGATCGAGGAGGGCATACAAATAGCGCGGGACGCTGTCGCCGAAGGTGCGACCGAGCTGCATATCGTAGGCGGCCTGAACAGCAAACTCCCTTTTACGTACTACACCGATCTCTTCTCGTCGCTCAAGCGGGAATTCCCAAAGCTCCATCTCAAAGCCTTGACGATGGTCGAGCTTGATTTTTTTGCCCACTTTTACAAGATGAGCGACGAAGACGTCATCGAAAAGCTCAAAGCAGCAGGAATGGACTCGTGTCCGGGCGGTGGTGCGGAGATCTTCGCGGAACCAACGCGTTCACGTATCTGCGATCACAAATGCGACGGGGCTCGCTGGCTTGAGCTCGCGGGCAAGGTCCACGCCGCCGGCCTCAAGACCAACGCGACGATGCTCTACGGCCACATCGAGTCTATCGAAGACCGCATCGACCACTTCGTACAGTTGAGAGAGCAGCAGGATAGATCAGGCGGTTTCCAGTGCTTCATCCCGCTCGCGTTCTACCCGCCGGGAACCGCGCTCGACAGCCTGCCCGGCCCGGACGCGATCGACAATCTCAAGACCATCGCCGTCTCACGCTTGATGCTCGACAACTTCGACCACATCAAGGCCTACTGGGTCATGCTCGGCAAAGCCACCGCCCAAACCGCCCTCCACTTCGGCGCCAACGACCTCGACGGCACCATCACCGACGGCGGCGAACTAACCCACGCCTACGCCGCCGAAGGCGAAGTGAAAATGACCAAACAAGAGATCATCGAAATGATCCACCGAGCCGGCTTCGAAGCAGTGGAAAGGGATACTATTTACAACCGAGTCGAGAAAATCCTCGCATGATTTCAAAATCAGTTCTACTGTTAGTGTCAATTTGGAGTTCGCTATTTGCCTTTGGTTGCGGTGCGGTTCCCGTTTCGCTTCGCTCAAGTAGCGAGCCGCGGGTCTTATCTGCAAACGAGATTCCAGCTGTCTTGAACAAGATTCCGAGCTATACGAGATTGAGCTATTCGGGGCTCGTTTATTTCAAAGGCCGATTGTACGCGGCCACAAACGTGGGCATCCTCGAAGTGGACGGTGCTAGACCCTCTAAGCTGTACAAATGGAAGGACGGTGACGACGTTGTCTCCGGACCATGGCTAGACGTAGCCGATGACGCCCTTTGGGCGATGCATGACGGTTTGCATAAGCTGATTCGTTTTGATGGGTCGACTTGGCGCCTGATTGACCTTCCGACGCCCAAGTCTGGATATACTAGAGGCGACGTTCTTAGGGGTTTTAAAGGGCTTGGCATGAAAAGCGGCTTCTGGTTTGCGGGAGGCGGTCACGCATGGCGCTGGAACAATGAAACCTCATCCTGGAATACCGAGGAATCTTTAGACAGAGATATATCGCCTCTGGAACGTAACCTTATTGCTATAGCGATTACGGAGCGGAGCGGGAGTTACCAAGTTGAACATAGTGTTTACGCCAACGATCAAGGTTATGTTTGCACAGAAAACGGCGAGATTTTTCAACTAACAAGCGAGGGAATCAAACAAATCGATTCGCCGGGCAAGTGTGAAGTTATAGCAGGATCGCCGTCCGGTGCGCTAGTTGCCAGCTTTAAGGGGTTGGGCTTATTTGAGTTCTCCGGCGAATGGCGTAAGAAGTTCGAATCCCCGTATGGACCAAAAACGAACGAGCAGTGGGCTGACCTTGCGGTAACGGAAACCGGATACGCGTTTTCGGTTACGAGTAAGCCACAGGGATTTGGAGAAGGAAAGACGTATTCAGGTCCGACGCGTCTTTGGGTATGTGTTGACGGTCAACTTGTACCGGTTTCTTTCGAGAAACAATGAGCGATTCAGCAATCTTGATTACCGCGTTGGAAACGGTGCCCGGCGTGATCATTCCTCTCATCCGAGAAGTGCCGCCGGAGATATTGAAGCGTCGTCCGAGTCCGGGAACATGGTCGGCTTATGAGAATGCGGTTCATTTGTCGCAGTCTGACGTGGCGTTTCGCGCGCGGCTGGACCTGATCTTGTCCACGCCGGAACCGTTCATTGAAACGATAGAAAATTCTGCTGATGACGAAGCAGGTGCGATGCTCGACATTGATCTGGACGAAAGTCTCGACAGATACCTCCGCGAGCGGGCTTCGCTTGTTGAAAGGCTAAAACAACTCACGCCCGACGAATGGCAAAAAACCGCCGTCCACGAGGCGTTCGATCATTATTCAATATTCATCATGTTTCGGCATCTATACGTCCACGAGATGCACCATGCTTATCTTCTAGAACAGTTGATGCTCAAGAATGATTGGGATTAAATATGTTTTGCAAAGCCGTTTGACTGTCTAAAGCTTGAACTGGAAAAGTTATTATTAACCGCCGAAGAGATCGTAAAAAACTTAAAGTAACTTTGATCGACACAGGATGTTTCGGACGGAGTTTTTAGGAGCGTTTTTAGATGGCCGAGAAAAAATCAAAACTAGCTGAAATAAAAACAAAACCAACCGCCGCGAGCGTGGAAGATTTTCTCAATGACATTGCCGATGAACAGAAGCGCAAAGACAGCTTTCTGATCTTGGAGATGATGAAAAAATCCAGTGGCGAAGAGCCTAAGATGTGGGGCGGTTCGATCATTGGATTTGGCAATAAGAGATACCAAAGCCCCGCGACGGGCCGCGAAGTTGATTGGCTACAGATAGGTTTCTCACCGCGAAAAGCGAATCTGTCGCTCTATCTCACCGCTGGCCTAAAGCAACACTTCGCAGCCCTCGAACGGCTGGGCAAGCATAAGACTGGTGTCGGCTGTCTCTACATCAATAAGCTCGCCGATGTGGACATTAAGGTTCTAAAGGAAATGATCGATGAATCTTTGAAGACATTGTCCACGCACAAATAAAAAAGGCGGCCCGCTTTCGAGCCGCCATTTTATTCACGTTCGAATAGCCTTACGCCAGATCAAAGCGATCAAGATTCATCACCTTGTCCCAAGCAGCGACGAAGTCTTTGACGAATTTGTCACTGCCGTCTGCACACCCATAAACCTCAGCGAGTGCTCGGAGTTCGGAGTTGGAGCCGAAGACGAGATCGACACGGCTGCCCGTCCATTTGGCGTTGCCTGACGCGCGATCGGTTCCGTTGAAGACCTGTCCGTCGCCGTTTGCCGGTTCCCACTTTGTGCTCATATCGAGCAGATTGACGAAGAAATCGTTGGTCAGCGTGCCCGGGCGACCGGTGAAAACGCCGTGATTCGATCCGTCGTAATTTGTTCCGAGGACACGCATTCCGCCAACTAGAACGGTCATTTCCGGTGCCGTGAGCGTCAGCAATTGAGCCTTATCGATCAGCAATTCTTCAGCAGAAGTCTTGTGATGGCCTTTCTTGAAATTGCGGAAACCATCAGCCTGCGGCTCAAGAAATTTGAACGAATCGACCTCGGTCTGCTCCTGCGTCGCGTCGCCGCGTCCCGGCGTGAATGGAACCGAAATATCGTGTCCGGCATCTTTTGCGGCCTTTTCCACAGCAGCGCAGCCGCCGAGAACGATCAGGTCAGCCATCGAGACCGATTTGCCGCCAGCGTTGAACTCAGCCTGAATGCCTTCGTAGGTCGAAAGCACGCCGGCGAGTTGTCCCGGATTATTGACTTCCCAGTACTTCTGCGGCGTCAGGCGAATGCGTGCTCCGTTCGCTCCGCCTCGATTGTCCGAGCCGCGGAACGTCGATGCAGACGCCCAAGCCGTCGACACAAGCTGCGAGATCGATAGTCCAGATACAAGTATCTTCGCCTTGAGAGCGGCTACGTCAGACGCATCGATTCTGGTTCCGGCCGGGATAGGATCCTGCCAGATCAGATCTTCCTGCGGAACGAGCGGGCCGAGATAACGAGCTTTCGGGCCCATATCGCGGTGCGTCAGCTTGAACCACGCACGTGCGAAAGCATCAGCAAATTCCGCTGGATTTTCCATAAATCGACGCGAGATCTTTTCGTACGCCGGATCCATTCGCATCGCCATGTCGGCGGTGGTCATCATCGGCAAATGCTTCTTGCTCGGGTCGGCAGCGTCGGGTACGTTTGGTTCGACACCGACAGGCTGCCACTGATTCGCACCGGCAGGGCTCTTTGTCAGTTCCCATTCGTTACCGAACAAGGTTTCCCAGTAACTGTGATCCCACGTGATCGGCGTCGGCGTCCACGCACCTTCGATGCCACTTGTGATAGTGTCAGCACCTTTACCGGATGCATAACTGCTGAGCCAGCCAAATCCCTGTGCCTCGATCGGAGCGCCTTCAGGCTCGACACCGACATTTGCCGCATCGCCCGCACCATGAGCCTTTCCAAATGTGTGGCCGCCGGCTACGAGAGCGACCGTCTCTTCGTCGTTCATAGCCATACGGGCAAATGTTTCGCGGATGTCGCGTGCCGACAATAGCGGATCAGGATTGCCGTCCGGGCCTTCGGGATTGACATAGATCAAGCCCATCTGCACAGCAGCAAGCGGATTTTCGAGATCGCGTTCACCTGAATAGCGGCTGTTCGGCTTGTCGCTGGTCGCCAGCCACTCGCCCTCAGACCCCCAATAAACATCTTCCTGCGGCTGCCATACATCAGCACGCCCGCCGCCGAAGCCAAATGTCTTGAATCCCATCGATTCGAGTGCCACATTGCCTGTCAGGACAAAAAGGTCGGCCCACGAAAGCTTGCGGCCGTACTTTTGCTTGATCGGCCAGAGAAGGCGTCGGGCTTTGTCGAGATTGCCGTTGTCGGGCCAACTGTTTGTCGGAGCAAAACGCTGTTCGCCCTGTCCGGCTCCGCCGCGGCCATCCGAGACGCGATACGTACCCGCTGCATGCCACGACATACGGATAAAGAACGGCCCGTAATGGCCATAGTCCGCCGGCCACCACTCCTGCGAATCTGTCATCAACGCAGTCAGATCCTTGATCACGGCGTCGAGGTCGAGTGACTTAAATTCTTCGGCGTAATTAAAATCTTCGCCCATCGGATCTGCCAGCGACGAGTTCTGCCGCAGGATCTTCAGATCCAGTGCATTTGGCCACCAATCGCGGTTCGACCTTTTTGTACTGGTCGTAAAGCTCACCGCACCGCCTGTGAAAGGGCATCTGCTCGAATCGTTTATTTCTAAAGCTTCGCCACTATTTTGGTCTTCTGTATTTCCCATTCTGATAGTCTCCCTATTTTTCTAATATCTAATTTCAAAAAATAACACTTGAACTTTTCTATTTAACACACTTAGGACATAAACCGTGCAGCGTCAGTTCGATCGACTCAGGTTCAAATTTCGAACGCTTTGCCGCTTCTTTGAACAAGCCTTCCGGAATAGACAATTCGAGATCGACAAGCTTTCCGCAGTTATTGCATATCGCATGATCGTGACGAGTCAATTTGCGGTCGTAACGCGAAGCGTCCATGCCGAAACGCACTTCGCCGATCAGCCCTTCATTCTTCAGATAACGCAGCGAATTATATACCGTCGCAAACGAAATGCCCGGCAATATCTGCTTAGCATCCTCAAAGACCTCGTTGGCTGTCAAATGTTCGTGAGATTCGCGAATAACCTGCAAAACAGCCTGCCGCTGCTTTGTGATCCCCAAACTCTCGATGTCTTTTATCGCCTGCTTCATTGAACTAAATGTATTTAGAATAATTCTAAATGTAATCAATGTCAAACGGTGTGACTTTATTGTCACATAGCAATATAATTGCACCGAGAAATCGTATTTCAACCAAAATCTAAGGAGATCATATATGCATAAACTAAGTTTTGTGTTCGTGGTAGTTGTACTGTTCGCAGGTTCGAGCGTTGCGTTCGGGCAGCGTAAAGATGTAATGAAGCCGATCAATCAATTCGTCAATGGCTTTAACAAGGGTGATATGGAGTCGGCAATGGCTGCTTGTTCAGAGGCGACCGCGATCATCGACGAGTTTCCGCCGCACACCTGGAGCGGAGCGGGAGCATGTCAAAGATGGGTTGATGACTACGTTTCTGATGCCGAAAGAAGTGGCATCAAGGACGGCGTCGTTACACTCGGCAAACCTTCGCACTTTGAAATGACCGCCGATCACGCCTATGTCGTCATTCCGTCAAGCTACGTCTATAAACAAAAAGGCAAACGCGTCGCGCAGATCGGTTCGCTGTTTACGTTCTCGCTTAACAAAGGCGCAAACGGCTGGGCTATAACCGGCTGGTCGTGGTCAACGAAATAGCTGGTTGCCACCAATGCAGTGCGATTTGAAATCTCCGTGTCCTTTGTATCTTCGCTTTGTGCTCTCTGTGTTAAAAGATTTAAACACAATGGTCACCAAGGCAAGACACAGAGAACACGGAGAAGATCTAGCTAAAATTTCAGATTGTCGCTTTACCCTCTTTTTCTCCGAACGCTGACGTCGTGCGTAGCTTTCAAGTCAAGCCATAAAATCCCCTTCTCGTCTATTACCGGGTGATCAAATTTTTCCGTCTTTTCGATCACGATCTTATGATGACGGCAAAACGGCGCCGCGTTAACGACCCAGTTGACGCTGTTCTTTGGCTTGAGCGGAAACGCATCCTTGTCGTTTAGGCTAGAAGCCACAATGCCTATCAGGCTCTCCTTCTTCTCAAAAAGCAGCTTAACCGCATCGGCGTTGTTAAGCTCATTCACCGCGAACCGGTTGAAGGTTAATACGCTTTTATGATTGATGGTTATTCCAAAATCGTGATTTTCCGGCCGCGTCGGCCCGCCCTTAAATGCTTCCCAATATAGTGCCATTTTATTTTCTTCTCCTTTAACAATTTATGTATCATAGATAGCACGCCATTTCACATCTGTCAAGCGCCAAGATAGTATCTTATTTAAAATGTTCCTTTTCCGCGCCTTTGCGAGATATGTTTTTCCACCAAACCACCACGACTGCAACCCGGACTACGCCTTGAGATCTATGCCGCACCAGGCATCGGCGGCTCTTTTGAGATCAAGGGAACGTATGCATGATATACGCAGTGGATCGGAATTATTGCCACGTCTTTTAAGTAAAAAAAACTGAGATTTGCTGATGGCTTTTTGGGTGTCTCCGATGGCTTTTTGGGGGGTGCGCGATGGCTTTTTGGGGGGTTACAGATGGCTTTTTGATCGCGTTTGTCTATAACCCATTGCAGATCATACATTTAGCATGAAATCACGACTCCATCGACTAGCGAAAATGCTTCTCGTCTTCGATCTACATCCTCGTCGTTGACATCTAGCATTATGACCTTTATTTACATCCTCGATCTGAACCACTCGACAAATTTCGGGATGCCGTCGGCGATCTTTGTCGTGGGATTGTAGCCGAGCAGTTCGCGTGATTTGGTGATATCGGCAAACGTGATCGGTACGTCGCCGGGCTGCGTCGGCTGGCGGTCGATGACCGCGCTCATATCAAGGCTGCGTTCAAGCAGGCTTATCAATTCACCAAGCTCGATCGTCTGCGATTCGCCAAGGTTGAATACCTCGTACATCGATCTGTCATAATCGATCGCCGCACGCACGCCCTGAATGATGTCGTCAACATAAGTATAATCTCGCCGCGTTGTACCGTCGCCAAACACTTGTATAGGCTTGCCTTCGGTTATCAGCTTTGAAAATTTATGGATAGCGAGATCGGGCCGCTGACGGGCTCCGTAAACTGTAAAAAACCTTAATGCCACTATCCGAATCCCGTAAAGGTGCGAGTACGCGTGACAGAGATGTTCGCCCGCGGCCTTTGTCGCGGCATACGGTGAGATCGGCTGATGGATCCTGTCTTCTTCCGCAAAAGGCACCTTCGCATTGATGCCGTAAACACTCGACGACGAGCCGAAAACGAATTGTTTGATGCTGTGCTGGCGGGCAAGTTCGAGCAGGTTGAGCGTGCCATTGATATTTGTCTCGGCATAAAGTTTTGGTTCGCTCAATGAAGGCCGAACTCCTGCTCTGGCCGCCAGATGAACAATTACATCAAACTTGTACTCGGCAAAAAGCGCAGCCATCGTCGCCGCATCACGAATATCAGCATCAACCAGCCGGTAATTGGGCGATTTCACATGCTCGGCAATGTTTGCGTGCTTTATCTCCGGCGTGTAAAAATCATTAAAATCGTCAACAACCGTGATCTCCCAACCGCCCTCACCCAGCAGCCGGTCAACCAGATGCGATCCAATAAATCCGGCACCGCCGGTAATAATTATTCTTCTATCTGACATTTTCTCTTACCTTTTCTTATCTTTGCGTCTTTTAGCGTCTTGGCGGGAAATTTTCTCCCGCAAAGTCGCAATATCATTTTCGTGCATAGAGTGAGTTTCCCGCAAAGCCGCAAAGACGCAAAGTAAGGTGCTAATTCAAAAACCGCTGCTTTGCATGAAAGCGGTGAAGGATGTCTTCGAGGAATCCTTCGTAGGTAAAGGTATCTAAGTTATAGCTCGGTTTGAGTTTGTACATTATTGGCAAAGCGATGCGCCATGCCATCCACAGGCGTTGGCGTTCGGTGAGGTCCCAGCGGCGGCGTAAGAAACTCTCGACAACCTCTACTTCCTTTTCAGTAAGCAGGCTAACGTTCGCCTCGGCGCCCGTGGGTTTCTGCACCCGCGTAAATGCGACATCTGTGATACGGTTTGAGAACGTTTCGGCAAATGTCGGGGCCTCGTCGGTGCGTTCGCGAACAACGACCGTTCCGGCAAAGATATCACCGACACGTTGGTCGCGGTCGCTCAAAAATATAACGATAAGCCCCACTGAATAAACCGGAAGAATAAAGCCCGGCACAGCATCGCAAATTCGTAAGAGGTTTCGTGCGATCGCCTCCCAAAGCGTCAATGGCCTTCCGTCCTCGCGTATCACGCGCAGCTTTAACATCCGCTTGCCCGGCGTCTGGCCGTTCCACAGCCATTCGAAAACAATAAAATAGCCGGCAAATATCAGAAAGAGAACGACGATCAAAATTGCAAGCGTCCACTTCGGCATTTCGGCCAACAGTGTCTCGGCAGTGTCAGGTACATCCGATGTGCTGTAACCTGAAATGCCGAGTACGAACCATGCGATCAGAAATATCGACACGTACTGAATAAAGTGATCTATCGACACCGCCAGAAAGCGGTTACCTATCGACGCAAGCGCAAATTCCAGCGGAACGCGCTCGGGCGTTTCGATGATAAACTTCTCTTCGGCCTGAATGATCGTTCGCGGCATACGCTTGGCATATTATTACGAGTTTGGACCAGAGATTGCAAAAATCGCCTTTTTGCTTGTCAATAACGTTTGGCGTTCTTTATACTTAAGTGGTGCAAATGTTGGAGTTGAAAATTGAAAATTAATATCAAACGCGAAAAATTCTCGGCAGCGGGCTTTCGCTTCTGCATTGTTGTCAGCCGTTGGAATGATGAACTGACATCGAGGCTGGCTGATGGAGCGGTCGAGGCACTTTACGAATCCGGGGCCGATCCCGAATCGATAAAGATATTCCGCGTTCCGGGCTCGTTCGAACTACCTGTCGCTTGTCTAAAGGCCGCCGAGAGCGGCAATTTCGACGCCGTCATCGCACTTGGGATCGTGATTCGCGGCGACACGCCGCACTTCGATTACGTCGCCGGACAAGCTGCCAGCGGCACGATGCAGGCTTCTTTGCAGACCGGAGTGCCGATCTTGTTTGGCGTAATTACGGCTGACAATATTAAGCAGGCAACGGCGCGCTCAGGTGAGAAATCAGACAATAAGGGCTACGAAGCCGCTATCTCGGCCGTGGAAATGGTAAACTTATTTAGCGAGATGAGCAGCAGTAAATTACAAGGTGGGAGCGACGCAAGAGTTTTACCGAATGTCGTTTGAAAAAACAGAGAAGAGTTCCGGCACGAGGCATAAGGCGCGCGAATGTGCTTTGCAGATGCTGTTCGCGTTTGACATGGCCGGCGGCGATGCAGCGACATTGATCCGTGATTATTGGAACGAGCTCGGCGATACAGCCATCGACGATAAGACCCGAGATTTTGCCAACAGACTCGTCAGCGGAACCATTGAAAAGATAGCGGCAATAGACGATGTCATCCGAACGCGTGCCGAGCATTGGCGGATAGAGCGAATGGCAATTGTTGACCGCAATGTTCTGCGGCTCGCAGTTTTCGAGTTCCTTCACCACGACACACCTGACAATGTTGCTATCACTGAAGCGCTGGAAGTGACCCGTCGCTTTTCATCCTTTGAAGCAACCCAATTTATCAACGGCATTCTCGACGGCATCAAACAAGATATCGAAACCGCAGCTGACAGCAGTGAGAATACTGAGAGATCAAAAGCTTCGTCAATCTAGCATTTTGTCAATTCCGTAATGAGAACAACGGCCTTATTCACGACCATTCTGGTTCTGATGCTGTTTTCCTCCGCATTTGCACAGAAACTGCCTGACAAAATACGCGGCTACAAGGTCCACAACATTAAGGTCGCAGTCAAAGATCAAACCGGCCAATCAACAACAAAAGACAAAACGGATGTTCTGGTAAAACTTGGCGAACCCGAAGTTTCGATAGACGGACTGTTTTCCGTAGCCATCGAGGTTGGAGCAGAGTTTACTGCGATGCGGCAAAGCGGTAAGGTCGATTTTGTCACGTTTCAAGATTTCCGCGTCAATGGAATTGCTCTGGAGATCGACGAATATAACTCAGCCTTCTCATTCAAAAAGAACCTGCCTATTTCCCTTCCAAAGCCCGTCCGTTCCACGCTCAGCATCGTCGGCATCGCAAAGGCCGCTTACAAAGAGTTGATCGAATCAAAAAAGGAATGGACTGTGACCGGAACCGTCTTTGTTTTCGGCAAGTTTGATCGCTATGGCTTCAGTTTCAAACGTGTCGTTCCCGTAAAGATCGATATGAAAATTAAGAATCCGTTGACGGACTGAACAATGGTTACGGTTTTTAGCCCTTTTGCGTTAAAATTGAAGTTTAGTCGAGGACTCTGAGAACAAAGTGAGCGAAATAACAGCAAAATTATCCGAATTTATACAAGAATCTTTTGGTTCTAACGCAACGTATGTCGAGGGCCTGCTCGATCGTTACAAAACCGATCCAAAGCTCGTTGACGAGTCGTGGCAAGCCTATTTCAGTGACCTGCTTAACGGCGGTTCGCCATCTATCGACCAACAGGCAGAAACACGACCGGTAGGGAGTGTGCCCGCTGTTGAGAAAGTGGCTGAAGCACCAAAAGAGGTTTCCACAACGCCGTTGCCGATCGACACCGAATCAAAGCCGATAACCGGAGTTGCCAAAAAAATCGTCGAAAATATGGAGCTGAGTTTGACCGTTCCAACGGCTACCAGCTTCCGCACGATCCCGGTAAAAGTTCTCGAAGAAAACCGCCGCATCATCAACGAACATCTCGCTTCACAAGGCCGCGGCAAGGTCTCTTTCACGCACATCATAGCCTGGGCCATCGTCCGTGCCGTTAATGTTTATCCGCACCTAAATGTCGGCTATGGCCTCGTAAATAACGTTCCGTCGCGCCTAGAGCACGAACAAGTAAATCTCGGCATCGCCATCGACATCGAGAAAAAAGACGGCTCACGCAACTTGCTCGTGCCCAACATCAAAGGCTCAAACCGAATGAATTTCGCTGAGTTTTTTGCGGCTTACAACGATCAGGTCAAACGTGCCCGCCAAGGCAAACTTGAGATAGCCGATTTTCAAGAAACCACGATCTCGCTCACCAACCCCGGAACCATAGGAACCGCTGCTTCGAACCCGCGTCTAATGACTGGCCAGAGTGCAATAATTGCGACCGGCGCGATCGAATATCCAGCCGAGTATCAGGCAATGACCGACTCTGCGCTGTCGTCGCTTGGAATAAGCAAAACAGTGACTGTGACCAGCACTTACGACCATCGTGTTATTCAAGGTGCTGAAAGCGGACTGTTTCTTGCAAAGATACACGAATTTTTGACCGGCAAGAATGCGTTTTACGATGATATTTTCTCCGACCTTGAGATCAATTATCCGCCGCTGCGTTGGGCAAAGGACAACAATCCGTCGCTCTTTGGCCATGAGCGAGAACAGGTTGAAAAACAGGCAAACGTCCTTCAGCTAATAAATGTATATCGTGTTCGTGGACATTTTCTAGCTGACATCGATCCGCTGAATATGACATCGCATATGGCGTCCGAGCTTGATCTTGAAAACTTCGGACTTACCATTTGGGATCTCGACCGTGATTTCATAACAGGCGGACTTCACGGCGAACAGACAGCAACGCTTCGGCGCATTCTTGAAATTCTACGACGAGCATACTGCGGCAAGGTCGGTATCGAATATCGACACATCCAAAGTAACGAGGAAAAGGATTGGATCAGGGCTCGTGTGCGTGAACAGTTTGTAGATACACAGCCGCTTGCTGCGAAGATAAAAAAAGAACTGCTTCAAAAATTGATCGAGGCTGAGCAATTCGAACAGTTTCTGCACAAAAAATATCTTGGCCAAAAGCGCTTTTCGCTCGAGGGTTGCGAAACGGTTATTCCGATGCTTGATCAAATGATCGAAGGTGCTTCGGCACGCGGCGTTGACGAGATCTACATGGGCATGGCACATCGCGGACGTTTGAATGTGCTTTCGAATATAATCGGCGACCCTGAAACGGGAGCAATGGCCGAACGCATCTTTACGGTTTTTGAAGGTACGTCGCATCCTGATTTTCCCGCTGACGAAGGCGACGTAAAATATCATCAGGGTGCTATCGGCACTCGCAAAACCAAAGCCGGTAAAGATCTGAGGATCCAATTGTCGTGTAACCCCAGCCACCTTGAGGCTGTCGATCCCGTCGTCGAAGGCATGGCACGTGCTCGTCAGGACGAACTGCGTGTCGGCGGAACAAAACCTCGTCAGGAAGTTTACGGTCAAGTATTGCCGCTGCTGCTTCACGGCGATGCTGCATTTGCCGGACAAGGCGTTGTGATGGAAACACTGCAACTCGCCGGTCTGCCTGGTTATCGAACTGGCGGAACGATCCACATCGTTATAAATAATCAGATCGGCTTTACGACTTCGCCCGGACTTAGCCGCAGTTCGATCTACTCTACGGACGCAGGCCACGTTACGCAGACGCCGATCTTTCACGTCAATGGCGACGATCCCGAAGCCGCGTTTCGAGTGGTTCAGATCGCTCTCGATTATCGACGCGAATTTAACAAAGATGTTGTCATCGACCTCGTCGGTTTTCGCCGACTCGGCCACAACGAAGGCGATGAGCCAAGCTACACTCAACCCGTAATGTACGCTCGCGTCAAAGCTCATCCCGGCACTCGGCATTTGTATGCACAGCACCTGATCCGCGACGCTGTCATCACCGAAGACGAGCTGACCGCGATGACCGACAAGGTCGTCGAAAAATACGAAGGCATTCTGGCTCGTGCAAAAGAAATCGCCGCCAAAAAACCTGCTAAAGCGAGTCTTACAAAACCACCTGTTGACGAAGACGGTTCGGCAATTCTCGAAACCGGCGTTCCGGCAAATATTCTAAAGCAGGTTGCCGAAAAGATCTCGCTCGTTCCCGAACACTTCCACATCAATCCAAAAATGGTCGGCCAGCTTGCTCGTCGTGCCAAGATGGGTGATGGCGAAGTGCCGATGGACTGGGCATTTGGCGAAGCGATGGCTATCGGTTCTCTTGTGCTCGACGGTTTTCCGGTTCGTTTTAGCGGTCAGGATTCCGGTCGCGGAACCTTCTCACAGCGTCATGCGAATATGTACGACACTATGACCGGTGACCGGTGGGCTCCGCTCAACGAACTTCACAGCGAAGCGAACAAGTCGGCTCGTGCGTATATCTATGACAGCTCGCTTTCGGAATACGGTGTGCTTGGATTCGAGTATGGTTATTCCGTCGTTGCCAAAGATCAGCTTGTCGCTTGGGAAGCGCAGTTCGGCGACTTTTCGAATGGCGGTCAGATAGTCATCGATCAATACATCTCATCAAGCGAAGACAAATGGCAGCAGAAGTGCCGCCTCGTTATGCTCTTGCCTCACGGCTACGAAGGACAAGGACCGGAACATTCGTCAGCAAGACTTGAGCGTTATCTACAGCTCTGTGCCGAGAATAATTTGCAGGTAACTTATCCGACGACGCCCGCACAATATTTTCATCTGCTGCGACGACAGGTAAAGCAAGAGATCGTTCGGCCTCTCATTGTTATGACGCCAAAGAGTCTGCTGCGTCTTCCTGCTGCAAGTTCTACGATGTCCGAACTCGAAACCGGCGGATTCCAACCCGTCATCGACGACGCTCACATCTCTGATCGATCAAAAGTAAAACGTGTCGTCGTATGCAGCGGCAAGGTATTTTACGATCTCGATGCCGCTCGCTCGGAAAATGATAAAGGCGATGTCGCCGTTGTCCGTCTCGAACAATTCTATCCGTTCCCTGCCGAGGCGTTGAAAAACATATTTGCTTCGTATCCAAACACAACCGAGATCGTCTGGACTCAGGAAGAGCCGCAAAACATGGGCGGATGGACGTTTGTCGAGCCGCGTCTGCGTAATATTCTGCCTGACAATGCGTCGCTGCAATACATCGGCCGTGCAGCGTCAGCTTCGCCCGCGACAGGCTCGTATGCGATCCACAATCTCGAACAGGATCAGATCGTTACAGATTCTCTGGCGATAAATGAAAACGAAACAATGGCGACCGCTTAGCTCATGAAACAGGAGATCAGTTTGTCAATAATATTAGCGATGTCGGTGGCCGTTTTTGCTCTGCTTGCCTGCCAGCCAAAAGTTGTAAGCAGCGAAGAGCCTTCCACACTCGCCGGTGCTGCTTCGCCTACTCCAAAGAAAGATGGTCCGATCACTATCGCAGCCGTTGGCGACATAATGATGGGTTCTCCTTTTCCTAACGACAGCCGTATGCCGCCTAATGACGGAGCCGATCTGCTCAAAGATGTGACGCCGATCCTTTCCGCTGCCGACATCGCATTTGGCAATCTCGAAGGTCCGATGGTCGATAGCGGCGTCTCGTCAAAATGCCCGCCGAATTCGAGGATGTGTTTCGCCTTTCGCGTGCCGACACGTTACGGCAAATATTTGAAAGAAGCTGGTTTTGATGTGATGAGCCTAGCGAATAATCACGCAGGTGATTTTGGCGACCTCGGACGCAGTAGCACTCGCAAAGTTCTCGACGATCTCGGCATCAAGCACGCAGGCAGTGACCGCGAAGCTTTTTCGACCGCTTATCTTGAGTCCAAAGGCAAAAAGATCGCCGTCGTCGGTTTTGCTCATAATAAGATCACGCCCAACGTCAATGACCTTGCCTTCGCCCGTCAGCTTGTCGCTGCGGCAAAGAAAAAGGCCGACATCGTTATCGTCTCTTTTCACGGCGGAGCCGAAGGCACAGACAGCCAGCACGTTCCTAATAAAACTGAGCTATACGTCGGTGAAGCTCGCGGCAATCTGCCGCTCTTTGCCCGCTCGGTCATTGACGCCGGAGCCGACCTCGTCCTCGGCCACGGCCCGCACGTTCTTCGCGGAATGGAAATTTACAAAGATCGCCTGATCGCCTACTCGCTCGGCAATTTCTGCACCTACGGCTGGTTCAAGCTCGTTGCTGAAACGGCTTTGACCGAGATTCTCGAAGTCAAGATCGCTCCCGACGGCAAATTCCTCGGCGGCAAAATTCACGCCGGACGTCAAGAAGGCCTCGGCGTTCCCGTCCTCGACAAATCAGGCGAGGCTATCAAAAAGGTCCGCGAACTCTCAACCACCGACTTCGGCACAAACGCCCCAAAGATCGCCGACGACGGCACGATCACAATCAAATAGATCCGTACCCACAGTTACTTTTTTATTTTTTCGATCTGTTTGACGATCTTAATGGCGTGGTCGCGGGCGAGGAGCGGGAGGCGTTCGTTGGTTGAGAGGTCGGTCAGCATAGCGACAAGATGCGGCGGGTCGGATATTTCGTTTCGTTTGATATAGCTTTCAAGTGTTGTCATCAGGCTCGGGGTTTGCAGAGGTTGATTCTCACATGCAACGGCGATCTCAAACTTCCATGTGTACTCGTTAGCAATTCGGCGGTATTCGTCCATCAGAGATTTCGCCTGTTTGTTTTCCGTCCAGTTGTATTTGGCGGTTCTCTGCTTTCCGTCTTTTTTCACCGTGATCGAAACGTTTCCCATGTTCGAATGGTCTCGCTCGGTCTGGTAATTTTCGTTTGACGCGAGAAAATTGAGCGATGTGAAAGCCGATGTCAGGTTCGACATGGTCACTGCGGTCAATTGAATCGGGTCGGAGATCGTTTCGTCAGAACCGCTTTTGCTGAAAGAAATTTTTCCCTTGCCCGCTTCGTCATGCTCGATCAATATCCGCTCATACGCAAAACCCGGACGGGTGAATTCGTAAAAATATACGGGTGTGTAAGAGACAGTCGAGACGTTGGTTGCATCTCCGCTGTTAGGGCGTTCGTTGCGTTTGGTGGGTGTTTCTGTCGGTGTTGCCGGAGTAGATTGCGGTGCAGCAGTCGTTGATTTTGGCTTAGACGGCCTTTTTGTTTTTTTAGATTGAGCGTTCAGCCCGATCGCTAACAAACAAAATAACATCAGGAAAACTATTACGTTTACGGCCTGTCTCATTCGTCTTAGTTTACCAAATGTTTATTCAAACTTGACGGAAACTATCTTCGACACGCCTGCTTCCTGCATCGTCACGCCGTAAAGGGCACGAGCGGCTTCCATTGTGCGTTTGTTGTGGGTGATGACGATGAATTGTGTCTTTTCAGACATTTCGGCGATCTTTCCGGCAAATCGTCCGACGTTTGCATCATCAAGCGGTGCATCAACTTCGTCCAGCAAACAAAACGGCGACGGACGATATTTAAAGATCGCAAGAATAAGTGCGATAGCCGTCATCGCCTTTTCACCGCCGGAGAGGAGAAGGATATTTTGCAGACGTTTGCCGGGCGGCTGGGCGACGACCTCGATACCGGCTTCGAGAATGTCGTCAGATTCGAGCAATGTCATCTCGCCGCTGCCGCCGCCGAACAGCTCTTGGAAAAACTGTATGAAGTGAGTATTTATAGTCTCGAACGCGGTCTTGAATTTTTCACGCGAACGCTGTTTAATCTCACGCAATGCTGCTTCGGTCGCAGCGATGCTGTCGATGATGTCCGTTCGCTGTGAAGTGAGGAAAAGGTTGCGTTCCTCAGCCTCGCCAAGTTCTTCGAGGGCGAGCATATTGATCGCTCCAAAATTATCGAGCCTTTGCCGCAGATCGTCAGCCTCACGACGTGCATTTTCGAGGATAAAATCTTCTGGCAATTCGACCGAGTCAACCATCTCGGCAAGCGATATGTTCAATTCTTGCTGGCAGTTTTCCGCCGTGTTCTTCAATTGCGTAACAGCCTCAGCTTGTCGCACCTCTATATCGGCACGCTCATTGATAGCTTCGGCTGAACGCCGGTTGAGATCTGCGAGTTCGTTGCTCAACGTGTCCGACATCTCGCGGGCAGCGGCCAGAGCGTTGATGCCTGACGTGATCTCGACGTTCTCATTGGCGATCTCATCACCGGCAGAAGCGATACGGTCAGTGATCTCGGTTATCGACGTGTGGAGGTCTTTGATTTTGGACTCGGCATCGGTCATTTCGAGATGCTGCAAAGCAAGCCGCGATTGGAGTTCCTTGATCTCGTTCTCCACTCGCCGCAAGGCAGAAACAGCGGAACGCCGACGTTCTTCGGACGTGGCAGCGATCATGCGTTTTTCGTTTAAAACTGCATTTGCAGCCTCGGTCTTCGAACGTGCTTCGTTCAAGCTTGCTCCGATATTTTCGAGCGAGGCTGCTGACTCAACACGAGCGGTTTCGGCAGCCTGTTTATTGCTGAGAGCGTCAGCAAGTTGGTCTTTTAGTTCGACGATCTCCGACCGGATCTGCCCGGCCTCGTCGGCAACGACCTTGCGGTGACGTTCGGTTCTTTGTATTTCTTCGCGGGCCGCATGAAGCTGGATTTGCAGGCCATGAATACCGCGATCAACCTTGATTATGAGCGATTGCAGATCGACGGTTTTGCTCTCGTTTTCAACCAACGCCTTGCGTGCAGAATCGGCTGCGGACGTTGCGGTTTCGATCGCAGATGAAAAACGTGTGCAATCTTTTTCAAGCTGGTTCAGTTCGCGTTTGAAAGCAAGAAGCGATTCATTGGTGCCTGTTGAGTTTCGATTACCGGCAACAAACATCCGTCCGCCAAGCAGCAGATCGCCGTCGTAATTTATAAGAATATTGCCGTCGGAGGCATCCTGTTGATCCAGATCTTTGACAATTCGAGCCGACATTTCGCGGGGAAACACTTGCCGCAAAGCGTCCGCCAATTCACCCGACACGCCAAGATGATCGGCGACCGTATCACCCATTCCAAGAACTGCATCGTTCTCACGAGTTGCGGTGTGCGGCAAGATTATCATCGCCGTTCGACCGATGTCATTCGCCTTGAGCCAAGTCGATAAAATTTTGGCATCGCTCAGCGATTCGACAATGACGGCTTCCAGAAAATCGCCAAAAAGAGTCTCGACCGCAGTTTCCGCTTCCCTTGTAACATTTAACCTGTCAGCCAAAACACCAGCCAGATGCACACCGATGTTCTTTTCCTCGGCAAAGAGCTTTTGCGTTTGCGGAGTGTAAACAGCACGTTTTTCTTCCAGTTCAAGCAGCGTTGACAGCCGGTGACGTTTGGCAGAATGTTCTTCCTGTAAGACTTGCAGTTCGGCTTCGGCTTTATGCAAAGTGTTTCGAGAATCAGCGGTAGCCGCGAGCAATACGTCCTTTTCACCATTGAGCCCGACAAGCTTTTTCTCTTCTACGCTCAATGTTTCCGCGAGTTCGTCGGCCTGCTTTTGATTTGCCGAAAAAGTCTCGTCCGTACGCACACCTTCCTTCTCAAGGCCGTCCGCACGCATTGTTAGCCGCTCAAGATTGTTCTCAAGCTGTCGTCCGATCTCGTCAAAACGCTCGACCGCTCCGGTATGCTGCATCAAGGCCGCACGAAGTGTCTCTATCGACGTTTCAATGACCGCCAGAGCATCGGCTTCGCCGCGGTGATGTTCTTCGGATTCGCGAAGGGCAGATTCGGCCTTAGCATGCTCGGCAGTTTCGTTCTGCTCTTCTTTTTGCAGGCGTTCAAGTTCGGACTTGAGCAAATTAAGCCGCTCGTCGCTCGCAGCTATCTCGGTTCGCAGGGTTTCGCAGCGATTGTTGAGATTTACGATCTGATCGGATTTATAAATATGCTCGCGTTCGGCACGGTCACGTTCAAGAGCATTGTTGGAGTGTATTTTTCGAAGCTCAGCGAGGCTTTCCTCAGCATTACGAGCCTTTTGAGTGGCTTCACGGGCAGCTTCTTCCTTAGACTTAAGCTGCACCTGAAGATCGGCTTCGACCTCAACCGCTTTGCCAAGCTGAAGTTTTAGATCTTCAGAAAGATTGGTGAGATATTTGCCCTCAGCCGCATAAAGATGCCGGAGCAGCGTGCGAAACTCTTCCTGCAAGATCTTAAAGCGGCGTGTTTTGGCAGCCTGACGGCGGAGCGAATTTACCTGTTTCTCGATCTCGGAAACAATATCGGAAATACGGCTGAGATTGCCCTTTGCAGACTCGAGACGTGATTCTGCGGCACGCTGACGGGAACGAAACTTCGAAATACCGGCAGCTTCTTCGATAAGGTTGCGGCGATCAGCAGGCTTTGCGGAAAGGATCTGGCCGATGCGGCCCTGTTCGATGATCGCATAATGCGAGCCTGATAAACCTGTGCCTGCAAATAGATCGTTAATGTCCCGAAGACGACAAGTTTTACCGTTGAGTTGGTATTCGCTCTCGCCGGAAAGATACAGGCGGCGTGTGACCGAAACCGCTTCGCCCGGTGCAAAATCCAATGCGAATGCACGAGGCCGCCAATGGCGTTTCGTCTTTACCTTTGTCTCAAGAGTTTGGGTTGAGCCAACCGCCGCGACCTTTACTGTCTCGACCTCAACGTCTTCGTTATGAAATCCGTTTTGTTCGACGGCTATTTCCGCAACGACTTCGACTGGCTCGGCCTCGATAGCGTCGATCTCGTCTATTTCGACAAAATTCTCGTCAATATCTGTAAGAGCCTCGTCGATGTCCTCTAGTTCGTTTTCGTCTATGTCAAAAACGGAGTCATCGCGTACAAGGTGCAAAACAACCTCAGCCATGCCGCCCGGTTTGCGGTTTTTGGTTCCCTGAAAGACAACGTCCTTCATGTCGCCGCCGCGCAGAGATTTGGCACGTTGTTCGCCGAGTACCCATGCGATGGCATCGGACACATTCGACTTGCCGCAACCGTTTGGCCCGACGACCGCAGTTATGCCGCTACCCGTGAAAACGATCTCGGTATAGTCGGCAAAAGATTTAAAACCGGTAATTTCTAAACGCTGGAGCTTAAACATTCTATAGTGCTCGAAAATTGGGAAAGCACTATATTTTGTTGTATTTGGGGTTTGAAGTCAACCTTTTAGAATGGAATTTGGGGCTTACTTTTACAAGAAAAATGTGTCAATCTAAACGGCTTCATCACTGATATTTCTAAGCCCCTGTTTCTCTGCTCGTTCGTTGTCGAGGTCGGTTAGAACGTCGAGCAGAAAATTCGTGTTGCTTATAACCGCTATAACGACAGGAAACTCATGATCTACTGTAGAGAATTCAAACGTACCATGATTGATCTCTACGATGTCTCGAAAAGCCGCTATGCCGTTCTTTTCATTACATTCCGCATCAACTATCTTTCCCTCGTTAAACGCCACATTAGCCAAATGAAGGTCAGATTTGATGATCAGCAAGCCGGTCATCTTGGCGCCCTCAATAACCTGAACAGCATCGAAAATACTCACAAACGCGAGATTTCCCGCAAATGTGACGTCAGTGCGGACCTTTTGCGGACGGTCACGATTTGTCGCAAAATCAGGGCGTCGAGCACGACGAATTGCTTCCAGGCCGGGAGCGACGGAGATGCGAGGATCGAGAAGCTTTGCTTCCTGAAGCCTGTCATAAGCAAGGTCAAAGTCTTCACGAGCAATATACAGGCTTACGAGAGCAAGGCACTGCTTGGCGGCTTCGTTAAGATTCTTTTGCCTGACGCTAATGTCACGCATTTTCTCGCGAAGCGGTATCGACCTGGGCGAGCGCTCAAGCGAATTGCGAAGCAGCCCAAAGGCCTTTTCCGGCGAGCTGTACTTTACAAAAAGATCAGCATCGAGCAGAACCGATTCGATCGTAATCTCGCTAACCGGCACCGTTCCTATTTCTAAAACCTGGTCCATAGGTAAAGGTGAACAAAAATGTTCAACACTTTAATTTATCACATCTAACAGGTATAAGTCACCCAAATTCTCTCCTCATTATCACATGAAAAAGGGAACCGTTTTCGATAAAAAACGGTTCCCTCAAATTTACCTTACTTATCTGGCTTAGAAATCGAATCTCATACCGAGGCGTATTTGCCTCGGGCGAATCGTACGGGTTGGCACGAGGAAACTTGCCGAGCCCGCAGTCAAATCGATAAACGCAGCGCCGTAATTGAAAACGGCAGCATTCAGGATATTGTCAAACTGAACAACCGGCCTGAGTTTGAACCGTTCGAGGAACCGCCATTCGCGTGTGACGCTTAGATCGAAAGTGTAAAAACTCGGGGCAGTTCCAGCATTTCTAGGCAAATTACCACTTCGCGCTCCGATCGGTTGGAGCGAGAACTTCGTAAATAAATCGGCCGGCAGAGGCGTTCCTGGCTCACGAAAAACAATATCATCCAAATTGCCGCTGAAATTTACACGGTCAGTACCGAGGTCGTCAAGATTTCTGTCTGAGCCGCCGTCACCCAGATTGAAGCGACCCGATGTGCCATAACGAAATCGCGGCGATAATCTTAACTTGCCCAACCACCATGGGCCCTCAAATGTTCCCGTTAATGAAAAACGATGACGTCTATCCTGCAAACTTCTTGCCCATTCACGGCTGAAATCGCCGTTCACTTCCGCATTGGCGGTATTATTTAGCCCGTCGTCCATTGTTTTCGACAATGTGTATGCAAAACGGAACGACGCCCCAAAACCGTGGCCGAGTTTGCGGTAGCGGCTGCGAAGTTCTAGGATCAACCCCTGATAAAATGCGTTGCCTCGCGAACCGATCTGAGAGGTTTCAGACACAGTTTGATCGGGTCGGAAAGGTGCGATCGCGGCCGTTGCAATTCCGATCGGAGCTCCAGTCGCGTTGAAATTCGTACCCGTGACCGCGATAGCTGGTGCCGTTGAACTGGAGTTTGTCGTGTTCAAGTTTACAAAGCAATTCGCGGTGTTTACGGTGCACGCCCCCCCGGTCTGAGAACCGTCGTGGAGGCCGCTGGGATCATTTGTCAGGCCATTGAAAAAAGTATACCTACGAGTTGGCGAAAGAATGTAGACATTTCCGGGTGATCCTGTACGCGTAAGATAATCATTCCAATCGGTATATCCAGCAGGAAGAAGGGCGGCATTCGAATTATAATCACGCCACAAATGAACAGTCTTGTTCCAAGTATAATTAGCCTCGAATACCCAGCCCTTAAAGAGCTCACGTTCAAAACCAACATTGAATTGGTAGCTTTCGGGAATCTTCAGATCGGCTTCAACCGACCGCAGTGGATTTCCGGCGCTGGAGACATTTCCGGTGGTAAACCCGGTATTAGAATTGCACGAAAAAGTAGTTACCACAGTCGCACACGTCTCTGTCACCAGGGCCCTTAAGGCGTTGACAGATGGATAGCTGCTCGGAAACCGAGCTGAGAGCGCGGCGAGAATAGCCACTCTTCGCGAGTCGGTGGCCGCAGTGCCGATCGCATTTGAATCAAAATTGACCAGATTGCCGCCACTGTTTTGAATAGAATCACCGACGGTACGCAGCAGGACCCGATTGTAAAAAATTCCGGTTCCGAAACGTATAACGCCCTTTCCTTTTTTGAACGGGTCCCATGCGATTCCCAGCCTTGGGCCGAAATTATTCTTGTCGGAAACAGCCGTTTCTCTTTCATAACGCAGGCCAGCACTGATGGTCACATTTGACCATGGCTTAAATTCGTCGTTAAGGAACACACCGTAATACCTGTTTTTTACATCCTGACCTGTTCCGAAATTCTGCCGGAAACGGCTGAGCATGTTTTGTGTAAATGTAAACGAATTTTGGAAATTGAAGGTTCCTGTAGCATCGCCGAGGCCAATGACCTTGGAGTCAACGTTCTGGATGTCAAAACCCATTTTAAGCGTGTGACTTCCCGTCAGGTAGGTAAGAGATTCCTGGAATTGCCACCTTGTTTCATTACGCGTATCAGGAAAGTTGCTGCCGGAACTGGCCGTAGAATTACCCATTACCAGGCTCCTAACCGCGCCTGCAATAGGGTCTCGAATGCCAACGATGACAACAGGGTCGAACGGATTTGGGGCTTGAAAGCTTGGCTCATAGCGTGACCATTGAACGCGAACCTGATTAACAGCCCGGGCGCCAAAAACGTGATTGTCCGTGAAGTTGTAGGCATCGGTGTTAATGTTTTTAGCCTGAAACGCATTTTCGAGCCTTGTAACGGTATTGCCGCTTGTCCGTTGGTTATTCTTTCGCCCATACTGGAAACCAAAAGTAAAATTGTTATTCTTAAATAGTTCAGTATCTATCCTGGCCGTAAAAATATTTCCCTTATTAGGGGTGTCGTATAATTTGTTATAGGCCGCAATCGCTGCCACTCCAGCAGCACATGGCGGAGCAGGAGAACCCGGAGCATCACAATACAGGGTCGTCCCGGTTGGATTCGGCAGTGGATAGTTTGGATTTGCGTCGATCGGAAGGTACGCATCGATCAGGGTTGTATCCGCCAGTTTTAAATTTTCATATGCAATGGCAAAGAAAGTCTTATGCTTGCGGCCATCGAACCACGGGTAGTCGGCCCCGTCACCGAAGCCCGGCAAGATCACGGGTCCGCTAAGGGTGAACCCTGGATTAAGTTCCTGTAAGGCAGGACGTCGGATCCCGCGCTGATTGTTGAACCAAGTGTTAGCGTTAAGGCTTTCGTCGCGGAAAAACATAAATACCCGCCCGCGGAAATTCTTGCCGCCTGACCTTGTGCGAATGTTGATACGCCCGCCTGACGCTCGTCCGTATTCGGACGAGAATTGGTTCGAGATCACCTGAACTTCAGAGATGCCTTCTAGAGAAGGTTGAAACCGATCGCGGGAAGACCGGTCATCGTTGTTATCAAAACCATCGATCGTCAAGTTGTTGGAATATGCCGTTCCGCCAGAGATGGAAAAGTTGCCTTGTTCCAGTGGGGCATTAGAAGGATTTTGACCTCGATCCTCAGCCAGATCATTTGTTGACAATTGCTCTTCAGAAGTTCCGCCAAGTGTAAGGACCAGATCCAACGCATTTCGCGTATTGTTTGGAATCTCCTCTATTTCGCGTTCAGTAACGGTGCCGCCGACGATGGTGCGGGTGGTATCTACTGGCGGGCCGTCATCTTCGGTTACGGTAACAGTTTGCTCGGCCCTTACATCGGCTGGCGTCAGCTTGAAATCTTTCTGAACATTTTGCGCGGAAATTGTAGGAATTCCCGGAGTTTCTAAAATTCCAAATCCACTCGCAGCCGCTTTTACTTTATATGTACCGGGCTTAAGTTTAAGGAAGCGGTATTGCCCGTCATCGTCTGTAACTAACGTTCGCGACTCACCCGTTTCCACGGCAGTTACGGTTACGCTCGCTCCTACAACAGCGAGGCCATTAGAATCGGTCACTTTTCCATTGATCGTGACGTCGTCCAGATCTTGGCCTACTAGAAAAAGGCTGCAAGCAAAAACAAAAACACTGAGCGCGAGCGCGCGTGACAAAATTCTTCCAAACATCGGTTTCTCCTGACAAAAAATGTAAGTATTACAAAATGACGATTTTGCGTTCTGCAATGCTATCGCAAAAGCGGCCTGAAAGCAAAATCCAATCGAAGTACCAATGTTAGCTCGATTAAGTTACGAGACTGTTAAGGAAGCCAAGAAATATTGAAATTAGCTTTAGTCTTCGGAAAAAATGTCCGAACGGACGCGGGCCATGCGGATTCTCGATACGGGAATGAGTGCTTCACTCGATGAAAATGCCTCATTGTGTCGAGCGAATTCGCTTGCGTGAGTTTTTAGATATTCAAAAAACTGTTCAAACTCACGCTGCATCTGGTCCATCTTTGCACGCATATTGAGAATGATCTCAACACCGGCAAGATTTACGCCGAGTTCGCGTGTTAAAGATAGGATGATTTCGAGGCGTTCAAGGTCGGAATCTTCGTAAAGACGCGTATTTCCGATCGAACGCGACGGCGTCAACAGTCCTTCACGTTCGTAAAGTCGAAGGGTCTGCGGGTGGATGTCATAAAGCTCGGCCACCGCACTGATCGTATATGTTCTGATCTTTTTCTTCATTTTGAGCGTTCGTTTCACCTCAAATGAAACGTTTCAAATGAAACAGCCTCTAATCAAGATTTACTCGAGCCCAATCAATTTCCGCGGATTTTCAGGATTCAGTTTTTCAAACTGTCTCAGAACATCCTTTGTTTCCTCAGAAATAACACGCGGCAGAGTGATCTTTACCTCAACAAATTGGTCTCCGCGAAGCTTAGGATTTCTTAAGCTGGGAAAACCACGTTCGCGCAAGCGAAATTTCTGTCCGGATTCCGTGCCCGACGGAATCTTTAGCTGAGCTTTGCCTTCAGCCGTCGGAACCTCGATCTTTGTTCCGAGTGCGGCTTCGGACACCGTTATCGGCACCGTGATATAAATATTATCGCCTTTTCGTTCAAGGAACTTATGTTTGCCGACATTAGTTAGAATGAAAAGGTCACCCGGCTCAGCACCAAGCCGTCCACCGTGGCCCTTCTTCGGAATACGAACACGCGAACCCGTGTCAACGCCCGGCGGAATGCGAATCTTGACTTGTTCCGACTTTGGCGTGACCCCCTTACCGTTGCAAAGTGAGCACGGCTGACGGCGCCGTCCCGTGCCTTCACAGTCAGAACAATTCTGCGAAAACTGTAAACGCCCGCCTGTTCGCATCACCTGTCCTGAACCCTTACAGGTCGGACATTGAACAACCGGCCCGCCGGTGTCACCTGCACCCTGACAGCGGGAACATTGCTCGGAACGATTGACCGTTATGTTGGTCGTCAGTCCCGAAAATGCCTCTTCAAAATTCAGGGCCAATGGAATTTCTATATCGCGCCCTTTTCTTGGCATGGGTCGCGGCGGTTCCGGCTGTGCCCTCGCACCGCTGCTGCTGCCGCTAAAAAGGTCGGAGAAAATGTCGCGAAAGCTGGATCCACCACCTTGGGTGCCGGGCGTGCCGGAAAAATCAAACCCTGAAAAATCAAATCCACCCTGACTGGCGCTCGCAGCACCTGTCGAAAATGGCGAATCAGCGTCAAGGTTGTCTGCGTAATATCCAAACCGGTCAAAAACTTTGCGTTTCTTCTCGTCCGAGAGAATATCGTACGCTTCCTGGACATCCTTGAATTTGTCTTCTGAGGCTTTATCGCCCGGATTAACATCTGGATGATGCTTACGCGCGAGACGGCGGTGAGCTTTTTTGATCTCGTCTGCTTTCGCGTCCTTTTTTACGCCGAGTATTTGGTAGTAATCCTTTTTCGCCATGTTCGATCAGAGACAAGTTTAAAGTGACAAGAGACGAGAGGCAAATTCATCTACCGCTCGTCTCTGGCCTTTCACCATTTTTATCGAGCTTACTTCTTTTCGCTGTCAGATTCGTCAACATCGACGTATTCAGCGTCGATGACATCGCCGTCGTCAGATGACGAAGCCGAACCGCCATCGCCGCTTGCCGATGCCGAAGAAGCCTGCTCTTCAGCGACGCCCTCTGGTGGAGGTGTCTGGCTGTAAAGGGCCTCGGCCAGCTTGTGCGACGAAGTCTGCAAGCGTTCGAAAGCGTTGTTCATCGCGTCAACATCCTGGCCGCCGAGAGCGGTCTTGGAATCGGCGATCGCTGCTTCGAGTTCACTGGCGGCTGCCGCGTCGAGCTTGTCTTTGTTCTCAGCGAAAGTCTTTTCGACGCTGTAAACAAGGCCGTCCAAACGGTTGCGGGCCTCGATCTCGGCTTTACGCTTTTCGTCTTCGCCGGCGTGTGATTCGGCGTCCTTCATCATTTTGTCTATCTCTTCTTTCGAAAGACCCGACGACGAAGTGATGGTTATCTTCTGCTCACGGCCTGTGCCGACGTCTTTTGCGGAGACGTTGACGATGCCGTTAGCGTCTATGTCGAAGGTCACTTCGACCTGCGGGACGCCGCGTGGTGCAGGCGGAATGCCGACGAGGTGGAATTTGCCCAGCGTCTTGTTGTCCGCGGCAAGCGGTCGTTCGCCCTGAATGACGTGGACCTCGACGGAAGTTTGATTGTCCGAAGCTGTCGAGAAGATCTCGCTCTTTCGCGTCGGGATTGTCGTGTTCTTCTGGATCATCGGCGTCGAAACACCACCCAAAGTCTCGATTCCAAGCGACAGAGGCGTGACATCCAATAAAAGAATGTCCGTCTTCTCGCCGCCCAAAACACCGGCCTGGACCGCTGCTCCGAGGGCTACGACTTCGTCCGGGTTGACCGATTTGTTTGGTTCCTTGCCGAAGTATGCTTTGACCATTTCCTGGACCTTTGGAATACGCGTCGAACCGCCGACCAGCACGATCTCTTCGATCTCTTTCGGCGTCAAACCGGCGTCTTTGATGGCCTGTTCGACAGGCGGCATCAAGCGTTTGAGTATCGGCTCGACGAGCTGTTCAAATTTCGAACGCGTGAGCTTCATCACGAGGTGTTTCGGCCCCGAAGCATCCGCCGTGATGAACGGCAGGTTGATCTCGGTTTCTAAAGCGTTTGAAAGCTCGACCTTGGCCTTTTCACCGGCTTCTTTAAGCCTTTGAAGGGCCATTTTATCGTTGTGAAGGTCGATTCCCTGGTCTTTTTTGAACTCGTCAATGATCCACGCGACCAGGACCTCGTCAACGTCATCTCCACCGAGGTGCGTGTCGCCGTTGGTCGATTTTACCTCGACCACGCCTTCGCCGACCTCGAGGACCGAGATATCGAACGTACCGCCGCCAAAGTCAAAAACCGCGATAATTTCGTCCTTTTTCTTGTCCAGACCATACGCCAAAGCGGCCGCCGTCGGCTCGTTGACGATACGCAGGACCTCGAGTCCGGCAACTTTACCGGCGTCCTTCGTAGCCTGACGCTGTGCGTCGTTAAAGTACGCAGGCACAGTAATTACAGCCTGTTCGACGGTCGAGCCAAGATAATCTTCGGCCGACTGCTTTAATTTCTGCAGCACCATTGCCGCGATCTCAGGCGGGCTGTACTGCTTGCCGTCCGCATTGATGCGGACGTCGCCATTCGAGGTCTTTTCGACCTTATAGGGCACCTGTTTGATCTCGTCAGAGACCTCGTCAAACTTGCGGCCCATAAACCGTTTGATCGAATAAAGCGTGTTTTCCGGGTTGGTAACAGCCTGACGCTTGGCGACCTGGCCGACAAGACGATTGCCGTCTTTTCCGAACGCTACGACCGACGGAGTAGTGCGTCCGCCCTCAGAATTTGTAATAACGACGGGCTCGCCGCCTTCCATAACGGCCACGACCGAATTAGTCGTTCCCAGATCGATCCCAATAATTTTGCCCATATATTTAATCTCCAAAAACTATGATTGCGAATGCTCAAATATAAATCCAATGATGTGAGCGTATGAAAATGATAATACTTGAGTGTGTTGTTGTCAAGTTTAAATTATAGGCGAATGGATCGTAATCTTTCAGGATTTTTCTTCCCTCTTTGCGTGCTTTGCGGCTTTGCGGGAGAAGTTTTCCCGCCAAGACGCAAAGAACGCAAAGGAAAGCCGATCTACAGTATGGATGCCATCGAAGAACGCCAAAAAGCCATCGGACGACCCCCAAAAAGCCATCGGAGACACCCAAAAAGCCATCGGGAAAAATCTCTTTTTTGACCAATTTTACGATAGGCTTTCGTCAGTTTTGACCGCGACCATCCACTACATCATTTCGTTTTTGCGTCGTGAAGCTCTGCTCTCGCCAGATTTGTCAACATATCCTCTCGTCGAGACACTTTGCGGTCTTTGCGGCTTTGCGGGAAAACGGTTTGTCTCCCGCCAAGTCGCAAAGACGCAAAGATATCATTTGTTGCACGCTTGACACATATCCGCACTTGTGCTATTTGTATTAAATGAAAAATTTGAGACTGGAAGAATTCAAAGGCACCCCGAACCGAGTGAGACTTGAAGAACCGCGTGTGACATTAGATAAGCGTGGCGTGCTGTACCTGAACAAACTGGCTTTCGAAACATTTGGCAGCCCTGCTGCGGTGAAGCTGTTTCACGACGAGAACGAGCTCGTGATCGCGCTCAAACCGACTGACGTGCGGCATCGGAACGCCTTTGCGGTAAAACTCCACAGCCAAGGCAGCACGCGCCGCATCAACATCCAGCCCTTTTGCAGGCATCACAAGATCCGCTTCGAGAGCACTGTACTATTTAACGACATCGAGTTCAACACCGAAGGAACAATGTTCCTCTGGCTAAAAAACACGATCAACATCGGCCGCCGGTGAAATTGGACTTTCCGGCCGCTTTCCCGTCAGGGCAAATAGCCACGTCCTTCAGGGCGTGGGATTGAAATCAATACAGTTCTCAAAGGGCGTTTTAACGTCCTTTCCAGCTACCCTCACAAAACTCACCGAACAAGACAGCTAAAGCCCGGATTTGATAAGGACGTTAAAACGCCCTTTGGATCAATTCTTGCAATCTTAACCACGCCGTAAACGAGCGTGGCTATTTGCCCTTCGGGTGACAAAGCATTTCAGAACAAGCGTCGAACGCACACTGGCGAAGACGCGGGAGCTTGCCGATGCTCAAGGCGAAGATCATTACGTCGCTCTTGGCCGCACCGTTCAACAGCTTGGCAGCTTTCTTCTCAAATTCTGCGACCTCACCGACAAGGAGAGGGAAGATATTCAATACACACTCGAACAACACGACCGCAACCAGAACCGCAAGTATTAGCCTCTTGCCAAGCCAAACGGTTAGTGTTACTTTTTCCGTAGCAAATCCCTTGAATAAACTTTTGGAGAGAGAAGAGTATGAAGTGTTGTCTATTATTAATCATTTTCCTCACAGCCTTTAATTTGAGGGCACAAACGTCTGCTCAGTCTCCAGAGTTGGTGGAGGCCGAACAGTTGAGCGCGAAAGTTGTAAAATTATATAAGTCCGGCAAATACGACGAAGCGCTTCCGCTCGCCGAACGTGCTTTAGCATTGCGCGAAAAAGCTTTAGGTTCCGACAATGAATTGGTAGCTGCTGCATTACGCAATCTTGCCGAAGTGCAACTGGCGAAAAAAATGAACAAAGAAACGGAAGCCACCTATGACAGATATATAAGTGTTCTGGAAAAGCTGCCAGGTAAAAACGACTCAACTTTGATCAATTCTCTTGATCGTTATGTATGTTTACTGACCGGGATAAAAAATGTAACAAAGTCAAAGGAAATTCAAAAGCGCCTGTACAAACTTGATAATAAATTTGATTTTGATGATGCGGAAAATAAATTTTGGAACAGTGAGGACTCGACAAATTTCATGGCGGACAAACAAATCAGCTGGCCTAAACCGGCTTATCCGGCAGAAGCAAAATTAGATCGAGCTCAAGGCCCTGTCGTTCTCAAGATAATTATCGACGAAAAAGGAAAAGTAATAGACGCAAAAGCTATATGCGGACATCCTCTTTTGGTAAGAAGTGCAATGGCGTCTTTAAAACAAGCTCAGTATAAGCCAACAATCATCTTCGGGAAGCCGGTTAAGATCACGGCGTTTGCAAATTATTTTTTTATTTTTTGAAACCTTATTATTTACATGTGCGCCTCACCAAGGAACCGGATCAGGCCTGCCATTAATTGAAGAGAAAGGACGGCGGGGAGCCGTCCTTTCTTGTTGGTGATTATTCATCATCTTCTTCTGGTGTTAGCGTTGGTGGTTTGGCTTTTTGGGGGGCGCGTTCTACGTGGGAGGCGGAGTTCCTGGCGGCTCGTTTGCCGGGGTTATTGGCGTAGAGGCTTTGCATGACGGCGTCGCAAAAGACATAGAACGCGGATGGAACGGATAGAACTGATCAGGACGGATCTGAAAACGAGATTCAAATCTGTGTATATCCGTCGTATCCGTTGAATCTGTGTTCTATAACAAAAGACATAGAACGCGGATGGAACGGATAGAACGGATCAGGACGGATCTGAAAACGAGATTCAAATCTGTGTATATCCGTCGTATCCGTTGAATCTGTGTTCTATAACAAAAGACATAGAACGCGGATCAAACGGATAGAACGGATCAAGACGGATCTGAAAACGAGATTCAAATCTGTGTATATCCGTCGTATCCGTTGAATCTGTGTTCTATAACAAAAGACATGGAACGCGGATGGAACGGATAGAACTGATCAGGACGGATCTGAAAACGAGATTCAAATCTGTGTATATCCGTCGTATCCGTTGAATCGGTGTTCTATTAAATGCTGGTTGGTTCGTTGTCGAAGATCTTTCGTTTGTATTCGGCGGTTGGGCCAAAATTTAAGAGAAGACCGACTTCGATATCCGTTGCTCGAAGATAGTTTAGAAGTTGGGCTTCGTGAGAGCGAGAGATCGTAACGGCCGTTTTTAGTTCGACGATCACCGTGTTTGAAACGATCAAATCGGCAAAATATTCACCTACTAGTTGGTCTTTATAAAAAACATTGATCGGTTTCTGCTGTTCGACTATTAAGCCAACTTCGCGCAACTCTATCAAAAGTGCGTTCTCGTACACCTTTTCCAAAAAACCATAACCAAGCGAATTGTAAACAGTATAGAAAGATCTAATGATCGCCCCGGTTATATCGGAGTGTTTTAACTTATCCATTGAGTTTGCCGAGCGGTCAATAATTTAAAACAATTTGTATGAACCAGTCAATTCGTGTGGATCCGCCAAATCAGTTTTATCCGCGTTCAATCTCTTGACCTGACTCTTAATCTCGTTGCACACTTGACACATACACTCTCTCATGCTATTTCTTTATTTTAAAAACACTAAACACAAATAAATCACATGACACAAAAAATATCACACGATGCGAACACAGATACAACGGAATTTTCTTCAACAAACGAACCTATAACTAAAAAGACACGCGAGAGGCGGGGGAAATTTGAGCTTTGGCTTGGTGAGGCTTCGCCGGAGCTGACGTGGAACTGGGATTATCAGCGTTACATTTATAAGAAGCTTGCAGCGGTTACTTCGGGGAAATGTAAGCGGCTGATGGTCTTTATGCCGCCACGGCATGGCAAGACGGAGTTGATCACGGTGCGATATACGGCTTGGCGGCTGTTGCAGGACCAGCGGTTGAATGTAATTCTTGGAAGTTACAATCAAAAGCTCGCAGATAGATTTTCCAGGTGGGTAAAGCGGATAGTGCAAACGGCGGCTCAGCCGGATCGCAGTGCGGAAATGCTCAGCCTTTCCGAAGATGCCCACGAAAGTTCAGGAGGCTGCTCCTCCGATGAGGGCATAGCCCCAGATCAATTATCGGAGACGGACGGAAAGGCAGAGCCTTTCCGCTCGGCAAGCGGACAAAACCCAAAGGGCGGATTGCTTAACACTACAAGCGAGTGGGAAACGCCGGGCGGCGGTGTTGTGCGTGCGGTCGGTGTAGCGGCGGTATTGCGGGGTTTGGTGCGGGGCTTATTGTCATCGACGATCCGATAAAGAATCGTGCTAAGGCCGAGTCGGCGACTGATCGCGATCGCGTTTGGGATTGGTTCAATGACGACATCTACACGCGTATGGAACCAAACGCCGCGATCATCCTGATCCAAACGCGCTGGCACGAAGACGACCTCGCCGGCAGATTATTGAAAGAGATGAACGACGGCGGCGAGCAGTGGGAAGTGGTTTCTCTTCCAGCTCTTGCGGAGCCGGAAGAAAAGGATGAGGGCGGAGGGATGAAGGATGAAAAGCAAACTCCGGATTCATCCCTCAGCCTTCCTCCCTCATCCCTTGACGCTTTACGTCGTAAGCCCGGCGAAGCTCTCTGTCCGCAGTTGTTTCCGGTGAAGACGCTTTTGAAGTATCAGAAAAAATTAGGGACGTATTCTTTTTCGGCGCTTTATCAGCAGCGGCCTGCTCCGGCTGAGGGCTCTCAGTTTAAGCGTGAGTGGTTCAAGAATATTGTCGATGCGGCGCCGAATGGATTGAGTTGGAAACGCGGTTATGATCTGGCGATCTCGACAAAAACTTCGGCTGATTACACGGCGAGCTTTCGCTGTGCGTACGACAACAACGGCAATCTGTACATCGCTGACGGCTTTCGCTCGCGGATCGATTATCCGGAACAGCGGCGATATATTGTCGCGCGAATGAATGAGGAGCTCGACACCGAACACGGCATCGAGTCGGCCATGCACGGTAAGGCTGTAGTGCAGGAGCTTCGCACGGACTGGAATGTGCGGCAGTTTGCTTTTCGCGAGGTGAGCGTTGCTGGCGATAAATTAACACGCGCCTTGACGTGGTTGAATCTCGCCGAGGAAGGAAAACTTTTTCTCGTGCGCGGGCCGTGGATAGATGCGTTTATCGATGAGATCGTGCGGTTTCCGACGGGCAGGCACGACGATCAGATCGACGCAGTTTCAGTCGCGGTGCAGATGCTAGGGGAATTTAAAAAGCGTTACCTGTCGATGGGGTTTTAGTAAATAGTGAAATGCGGAATTAAAAGAACGCCCTTACTTCGTGCGGGCTTCTGCATGTCTGGCTTCCGCATCTGATTCGCGCATTAGTTTGGCGACGTGGAAGATGTAGTGGATTCCGGAGAACACGGCGAAGGCGGCGACGGTCGTGTAAACGGTTGGGAGGTAAAAGCCTTGAAGAGAGGGCCAGACGGCGGCTACTAATATTAGGATAACGCCGACAACCTGGACGAAGGTGCTTGCTTTGCCGAGCCACGACGGTTGAAAGCCTCGAAAGCCGGTCATTACATTTATCGCTCCGGCGACCGCGATGATCCCGATGTCGCGGCCGATGACGGTTGCCGTCACCCAAAAAGGAACAGGCAGATGACGGCCGTCGCCGAGCATACCGGGTATCGTGAGCATTATGAAAGCCGTCGTCATCAATAGCTTGTCGGCGATAGGATCGATGATCGTGCCCAGCTCGGATTCCTGTTTGAACCTTCGGGCAATAAATCCGTCAATTCCGTCGGAAACACCGGCGACCGTGAACACAACCAGAGCCCAGCCTTCTCGATGATAAACAAGTAAAATGGCAAAGACCGGTATCAACACCATGCGCAGAAAAGTCAGGATGTTTGGAAGAGTAAGGACCTTAGTTGAAACTTGTGATTCGCTCATTCGGCGCAGTGCAGCTCCAAAAGCGAGATTTCGGGAGGACACTGGTAACGCATTGGCACGACGACTGTGCCTATTCCACGCGTGATATAGATCTGCGAATTGCGCTTTGCATGCAGGCCGGCCTTTAGCTTTCGCTGAGGCAGGATGCGCTTTTCGGGATTGCGAACTTTTATCTGGCCGCCGTGCGTGTGGCCGCTGAGCGTGAGATCGATACCGGCTCGCGCGGCTTCGCGAAAGATGATCGGGTTGTGGGCGAGGAGCAGTTTCATTTCGTCTGGAAACGAACCGCGAAGCGACGCCGGAACATCCGTTTTGCCGACCATATAATCATCCACTCCGGCGAGCCAAAACGACGCTCCGCGAGTCTCGAACCGCAGGCCTTCATTTATCAAAACGTTAATTCCTTCACCGCGAAACATATGAGTAACGAGATCGGCGTCGGTCCAGTGATCGTGGTTACCGAGGCAAGCATAAATGCCGTGTTTCGCCTTCAATTTGCCAAGCTCAGCGGCGACCGGCGGGATATATTCGCGGTCGTGCGAGACGTAATCGCCGGTCAGCAGAAACATATCGGGCTTTAGGCGATTAGCGATCTTTACGGTGCGTTTTATGTGTTCGAGGCTCGTAAACGGGCTGTGATGCGTGTCGGAAAGATGGATGATCTTAAAGCCGTCGAGCTTTTTAGGCAAGCGTTCGAGATAGATATCGACGCGTTCGAGCGACAGGCTGTTCGCCTCGTCGAGCGCGACCTTTGCGGTCTTTGACCAGTTGCCTGCCAATTGGCGAATAGGCGCTTCGGAGCCGACGTAGGCGTTGATGCGTTGGGATAATTTTACGCGCTTGGCGGCAGTTTCGCTCATGTGTGATGCTCAAGTATAGCGATGTTACTGATGGATAACAAAAACCTTCTCAGCGGCTAATTCGCCAACACCTTGAGGAATTTTCGTTTTCCAACTTGAAATAAGACGCCGTCGGCGTCGATCGCGATGTCCGCATTCGCAGCCGAGGCCTTTTCACCGTTGACCTTTACGCCCCCTTGTTCGATAAGGCGGCGGGCTTCGCCTTTTGAAGCGGCGAGACCGGTTTCGGCAAGCAATTCGGCGAGTTTGTAGGTGCCGGCGGTGATCTTCTTTTCCTCGATCTCATCGGGAATTTCTTTCTGAACAAAGCGCCGCGTGAAATCATCTTCGGCGGCATCAGCGTCCGATGAAGAGTGGAAATCTTTGATGATGAGTTTCGCGAGACTGACTTTTATATTGCGCGGATTTTCTCCTGCTTCGATCTGAGATCTCAGATCTGAAATTTGAGATCTGGTTAAGTCTGTCAAAAGCTCGTAATATTTCCACATCAGCTCGTCCGAGATCGACATTATCTTGCCAAACATCTCGCTCGCCGGCTCGGTGATCCCGATGTAGTTGTGGAGCGATTTCGACATTTTGTTGACGCCGTCGAGACCCTCAAGAAGCGGCGTTGTGATGATGACTTGCGGCTCCTGGTCGAACTCACGTTGAAGATTGCGGCCCATCAGCAGATTGAATTTTTGGTCCGTACCGCCAAGCTCAACATCGGCTTCAAGTGCGACGGAATCGTAGCCCTGCACCAACGGATAGAGCAGTTCGTGGAGCGAGATCGGCTTTTCGTCGGCCATTCGCTTGGTGAAATCATCGCGTTCGAGAATTTGTTTGACCGTCGTTTTAGCACACAACCTAACAAAATCGGCGGCGGTGAATTTGTCCATCCATTCGCCGTTGAAACGCAGCTCGGTCTTCTCAGGATCGAGCAGTTTGAACATCTGTGTCTTATACGTTTCGGCGTTGGCGTCGATCTCTTCACGCGAAAGCGGCGGCCGTGTAACGTTCTTGCCAGAAGGGTCGCCGATCATGCCCGTAAAATCACCGATCAGAAAAATTACCGTGTGGCCGAGGTCCTGAAACGCCTTTAATTTACGAATGACGACCGTATGCCCAAGATGAATGTCTGGAGCGGTCGGGTCGAGGCCGAGCTTGACGCGCAGGAGCTTGCCGGTCTTGGCGGAACGTTCGAGTTTCTTCAGCAGATCTTCTTCGCGAATAAGGTCAACCGTGCCCTTTTTCAGGAATTCGAGTTGTTCGGCAATGGTCATAAGTGGTTAAATCGACTTTTCTATTACGATATTTTGCCTTAACGGGTATCTTTTAACAAACGAGTGATATATGGCTAACGATCTGAAAAATTTGCATTTGGCGTTTATCGGCTGCGGTGTGATGGGCGAATCGATGGCCGCCGGGCTGCTGCGAAAGAACCTTGTCGATCCGAAAAATGTCGTCGCGAGCCATCCGCGTGAATCGCGACGGAAGGAATTAGCGGAAAAATACGGAATCAAGGTTTTCGAGCACAATGCGGACGCCGCAAAGACTGTTGTCGGACAAGAAAATTCGGCTGTCGTCCTTTGTATAAAGCCGCAGCGACTCGGGCGTGTGTTGGTGGATCTCAACGGTGTTCTGCACCTCGATCAACTTGTCCTTTCGATTATTGCGGGTGCAACCATCGAGCATCTTGCCGACGAACTCGGCACGGCTAAGATCGTCCGTGCAATGCCGAATACGCCTTCGCAGATCGGCGCCGGCATCACTGCTTGGACATGCACCGAAGCTGTCGTCGAAGCGGAACGCGGCCACGTTCGTGAGATCTTGGCCGCACTCGGAAAGGAGCTTTTTGTCGAGACCGAAAATATGATCGACATGGCCACATCGCTTTCGGCGACCGGGCCGACTTATATCTTTATGGTCATGGAAGCGTTGACCGACGCCGGAGTGCACCTCGGATTTTCGCGCGATATGGCAAAAGAACTCGTCCAGGAAACGATGCTCGGCTCGGTAAAATTCGCCATGGAATCGCACAAACACCCCGCCGAACTCCGCAACATGGTCACCTCACCCGGCGGAACATCCGCCGAAGCCATCTACCAAATGGAAAAAGGATCGCTGAGGACAGTGCTTTCTAAGGCCGTTTATGCGGCGTATAAGCGGGCAGTTGAACTTGGCAAAAAATGATCTAGTTTATGGACTTTTCCAGCGTAAATTTCCATACCATTCGTTGCTGCGACTGGTCGTAAATATACTTGCCGTCGGTCACGCTCCAGTGACCGAGAAATTCCCAACGGCCTGGCTTTAGTTTGTTGAAAAGCGGCACGCTTATCTCAAGAGGAATGGCGTTAAGCAAAGCTCTGTTTTGTGCGTCGAGTTTTTGATCACCGCGACGTCCGTTTCCGGTGTAGAGGATGGAATCTTGCGTGTCGCCGTGAACATCAGGATAACAAGGATTTATACGGCCAAAATCGGTGAGCAGTGAGATGAGGCGACCGTTTAGTTGATAGATGCCATTGCGAATTTTGTGGATCGAGCTGACCTGATCCCACGAAAAAATATCGCCGATATTAGTCTCGTAAAGATTAACCACCCCGATCATCGTGGATTGATTTTATCAGTTATCGAATGATCCGACCTAAAACCTAATCTTACCTTACATAATAAGACTGAATAGGATCATCAGAGCCAATACCAAACTGCACCGCAGAGAAAGAATTGTTAGCACTGTTCATTCGATACCAAGTTCCGTTCGACGGGCGATAGACCGAAATATCTGTTTTGCCGTCGCCATCATAATCTGCCGATGTTGGAATATCTGTTGATAGGCCAAAAAGTTCGGCATAGATCGCGCCGTTAGAACGAAGGATGTACCACGCTCCGTTTAATGGACGCCAAACTGCGATGTCGGCTTTTTTATCGCCGTCGAAATCTCCCATAACGGCTTTGTCTGCCGGAGAGCCGAACTGAATTCCGAAGAACGAATTTGTCAGACTATTGATACGGTACCAAGTGCCGTTTGAGGGACGAAAAACGTTGATATCGGCTTTGCCGTCGCCGTCATAATCAGCGGGCATCGGCACATCGCCGTTCATTCCGAAAGTTACGGCCGCAAAAGCACCGGTGCGGCTTTGCATCTGATACCAGTAACCTGTTGAAGGCCGAAAGACCGCAATGTCGTCTTTGCCGTCACCATCATAATCTGCGGGCACGGTTACATCATTTTCTAACCCAAATACCGTGGCTTGAAATGTGTTCGTCGAGCTGTCGAGTCGAAACCAAGTCCCGTCACGAAACACAGCAAGGTCCGATCGCCCGTCGCCGTCGTAATCGGCAGCCACTGCTTTGTCACCGTTCTGGCCGAATTGAGCTCCTTTAAAACCGGCGCTGCTTTGATGGAGATACCAGATGCCTCCGGCGGGACGAAAGACAGCGATGTCCGCCTTCGCATCTCCGTCAAAATCGAATCTGCATCCCGCGACCGGCGAAAGACACGCATTATTGTTTCCGGTAAACGTAAAGACCTCATTCCGCGAATATGCACAAAATGAAAGCGGCGTAGATGTCGTGAGCTGCGGATTCATGAGTGAATTTGTACAGCTTTGTGCGGCGTCTGCATGATTTGCTCCGAGATTGTGGCCGATCTCATGGGCAGTGACCAGAAATTTTCCCGGTGCCCAATCGACACGTCCGCTGACGCCGTATGCAAAAGTGGGATTTCGGCAGATCACGCCTACATACGCCCATCCTTGTGAAAGAACGTTCGCTTTTCCGGAAAACAGATGCGCAGCATCTCGCCGATTTGTTGTGACCGGAAAATTTGTATTCCAATAGCTTTGAAAATTCTGCACCGTCGCCTGTGAATTTACTCCCGCAAAAGGATCGGGGGTCGACCAGGTGTGCTGGAAGATTACAGTGATCGCAAGGTCCAGTTCTTCGCTATAAACGCCCTCGGCCATGTTAAGAATGCTGAGTATCTCATTGTTCGCCTGTGTCGGCCCGCCAAGAGCGGTCACATATTCGAGATCGGCCTCGGTCGCTATCTCGATACGTTTTGCAATTAGAGAATTCTCGACCGTTCCGCGATCGATAAGCGACTTGCCATCCTCGATCTTTTCTTCAAGCGTCGCTCCGCACTGAAATGCCGAACGCGCGATCGCATCTTCCGCGCGGTAAACGACATATTCATTTGCTCGAGCAAATCGCGAATACTTGCTGGCCGACTCGATGAAATATCTCTCGCCGTGCGTTCTGTAGTAGCCTTCGATGTGTGAGCCGTCAATCGCGAGCCTGACATCCGAATCCGCGTCTCCTGCAACCTGTCCTTTAAATGTGGTGGATGGCGTTCGCTCAAGAAGAGTCTCACCGTTAGCATCTTTGTTCTGTGCTTTGTAAAAAGTGCTTCGCAGATCATGCGGCGCCACATTTAGATTCACCGAACGGCCTGCGGCTGTCAATGACAGCGACCGCGTTTCGCTGGACGCATTGAGGCGCACAACATCAAAGCTTCGCAGCGAATTCGCTATATCAGTACTCATCCGTCGATCCTGCGAGAACGCCGCGACGGTGAAAAAAAATAGAAGTAAAACTGAAAATATATTGCGGAGGATAAAACTGCTACCCATTATTAAAACCCTTAACGGAAAAACTAGTATTATTAAGATAATGTTGGGCCTTTTATACGGTCGGTATAGCCCATAGTGTTAATAAATGTTCAACGTTGTTATTTTTCCATAGTTTGCGAGCATTTTCAACCTTTATTTACGGGCCTTCTTTATAATGCTGTTCAATGTTGCCGGGATAATATGGAAAAAGATGCCAAAGGGTATGCGGCGATGGCTGACGCGTCGTTTTCAAGCCACCTTTACAGTCTCGGCCGCTGGCATAATTATCAATGATAAAGGTGAGGTTTTGCTGCTTGACCACGTTTTGCGCCCGGTTTCCGGCTGGGGCTTGCCCGGCGGTTTTATGGATACCGGTGAACAGCCCGAAGCAGCCCTTCAGCGGGAGCTACGCGAAGAAACGGGTATCGAATTGACCGGCGTAAATCTTGCGCAGGTTCGCACCTTGCACCGGCATATCGAGATCATTTTTACCGCCAGAGGCATTGGTGAACCGGATGTAAAAAGCCGTGAGATCACCGATTTTGGGTGGTTCGACATCGATAATATGCCTGCGGAAATGAGTCAGGATCAGCAATCCTTGATCTTAAAAGCCCTGCGGTCCGATGATTTAAAAAAAGAAAGCGGCTGATTGGAAAGCTCACTTTATGAACGGTATAATCGTCAGATTAGTAAAGGAGAATTAATATGGTTAATCTGATCCCGCCGCCCGAAAAAGTAATGGAGATCCTTGCTGAAACGGGCGCATATCGAAAAGGACATTTCGTTTACCCGAACGGCAGACACGCTTCGCATTATTTCCAGATGCCGCTTGCTTTTAGGTATCACGACAATGCACGCATCCTGTCCGTAGGCCTGAGCCGCATGTTCAGAATGGAAAAGTCTATAGCAAAACGCCTGCCCGATGTTTCCATTATCAGCCCGAGTCCGGGCGGCATCATGGTTGCTTTCGGTGTCCGCGAGGCCCTGAGCGCAAAACAGATCTATTGGGCAGAAATGGAAGAAGGCACGAGACAGTTTCGACAGTATGTAAACAAGGGCGACATATTTCCCGCGATCATCGTTGATGACATCAATCGTTCCGGTAAAGCGATCACCGAAACGATGAATCTTGCCAGAGAGCATGGCGCAGAGGTCATCGGCATCGGCACGATAGCCGCATTTGAGGACGCTCCGCAGGAATTCGACGGCGTTCCAGCAAAGTCACTTCTCAAATTCGACGTAAATTTCTACGGAGACGAAGGTGAATGGAAAGCAACGCACGCCGATTCGGACGCGGTCGGTGAGAATGTTCGTTTCTAGATAGCGTGTCTGTTGGCGAGAGCTCGATCCATTGTTACTTCATCGACGAATTCCAGATCGGATCCGACAGGCATTCCCATCGCGATTCGAGTAACCATCACACCTAAAGGTTTCAATAGACGGGCGAGGTAATTAGCAGTTGCCTCGCCTTCTGTTGTTGGGTTGGTCGCGATAATTATTTCCTTTATTTCGATACCGTCATTGTTCTCAGGGTTGAGCCGCGGCAGCAAATTGACGATCATCAATTCGTCCGGGCCGATACCGCGCATCGGTGAAAGCGTGCCGTGCAAGATGTGATAAAGCCCGCGAAATGAGCGCGTCTTTTCGACAGCGACGAGATTGTACGGTTCCTCTACAACACAAATTATCGAGCGGTCGCGTTTTGGGCTTGAACAATAGAGGCAGGGGTTAACGTCAGTTAAATTGTTGCAAACGGAGCAAAAAACGATCTTTTCTTTCACCTCGCGAAGCGCATTGGCAAAGTTCTCGACTTCAGCCAGCGGACGCCGAAGTATATAAAAAGCAAGCCGCTGAGCTGACTTCTGGCCAACTCCGGGCAAACGTTTGAATTCGTCGATGAGTTTAGCGACTGGTTCCGAGTAATCAAGCATTTCAGAAATTATTTAACGCAAAGCCACTAAGGTGCAAAGACGCAAAGAAAAACAAAAACGACATACAAAGTTACTTTACGTCTTTGCGATCTTGCGTCTTTGCGTTAAAAAAATTACATCAAACCAGGAGGGAGCATTCCGCCGAGCTTGCCTTTGAGCGTTTCCTCGACTTTGCGGCGAGCCTCATTTAATGCCGCGACCGTCAAATCCTGTATCATTTCAACGTCGCCATCTTTAACAAGATCGGGCGAGATCGTCAGGCTGACAACCTCAAAATCGCCGCGCATTTTCACCGTCACGGCACCGCCGCCAGCAGCCGCATCAACGGTCATTTCCTTCATCTCACGGCCCATCTGCTCCTGCATCTGCTGAGCCTGCTTCATCATCGAATCTAAGTCTAATCCACCGGGTAATTTCATAGGCCTCAGTATAGCACGCACAAACCGCCGCTGCTATACATCGGACTATCCGCAAATGAGTGAACACGCTCGCAAAGAATGTGCTATTATTCCTCAAAAAAACTTATGAAAAATGTAATCTTTGCTGTCACATTCACCTTTCTATTTGTTATGTCTACAAGCGCTCAAGCAGTTCGCCAGGATGTAGTTGACGACGGCTACACTTGGTTTGAAGCTCCGGTTGCTCAGGTGCTGACCGGCAACAATATTCCGACAAGCCAGGGCTGGATGCTCAAAAGCTACGTCCGCGTCTTTGGTGAATACCCGCAAGGCAGCAAGATCAAATTCGTTGTCGCTAAAGGCGGCCGCACGGCCGGCACTACGTTGTGCGATACCGTTCAATATCACAAGACTTCGAGCGACATAGACTACAGTTTTATGTGGACCAACGACTGCTGGCAAAAGGCATCGGCGACAAAGGAGACCGGAATGTTTGAAGTAGCTGTGTTTACGGTCAACGGCTCGACTGGAGCGGAAAGACTTGCTCGCACATACAAGATCGACGTGCATGCGATCAATCGTGTTCCTTCAGGACAGCAACCCGGAACCGAACCGCCGGTCTATATGATCAACCGGCACAACGAGGCCGCAGTCAGCTTTATGTATCTTCGCCCAACGAACTACATTCCTTATTTCGACTACGCGCAGCGGCCGGAACGCTCCGGTCAAAATCAGGTCGAACTTCATTTCAGCGTCAGTCCTCCGACCGACGTTATGAACCCTTTGCCCGCTACAACATTTAGCTGCACAGTGGATGGAAAGCCGCTTACGCTGCCAGGGCCGGTCGATTATGCGACCGAAGCAAACATGAAATATGTGCGGAATGATTTCGCCGTTTACCAAGACCGGCTTTCTCCAAAATTTAAGGCGGGCCTTCCGTACGAAGAGAAAATGCAATTCTATGTTGTCCGCATGCTCGTACCGTTATCCTGGGGCGGCGACCAGCGTTCGGGGCGTCTCCTGATGGAAAACTACCCGGGTAATTGGGTGTGCAAAATAGAAAAAGCGGGACAAGTTTGGCGAACGTGGCGTTGGGTAATAGGCCGCGACGGACGCCCCGCCTTGCACCCTGAACAACGTGGCAATATCAATCTTGGTTTTAATTCCTATTTGATCGACATGGAAATACCGTCAAACGGCGCACCGATGGACGCTCGTCTAGCCGGACCGTCAACTTCGTTATTCTACGGCCAGCCGTGGACATCCACGGAAGGCAAAGCAATGGCCGCTCGCTTGCCCAAGAAATCGAACGTGTGGCCCAGGCCTTCCACGGCTAAGTAATTCTTGTCGGAGGAGATCTATCAGAGTTAGTATTTCTCACAGTCGCGTTTAGGTCTTTTTTCGTGCTAAAATGTGTCGTTTTCTAGATTCCCGCCAACAAGAGCAAGGCTGAAAAAAATATATGAGACATTGCCCGATATGTGACGCATGTTACGACGATGAGACCATAAAATTTTGTACGAAAGACGGTACGACTCTCGTCGAGAGCAGTCAGCCAAATTTTGTTATTCTCCCTAGCGAAAATCCGGAACCGCCTGCGGACTTTGGCGATGAAACTGTCATTCGCCGCAAATCGACGTCCGGTTCTATCGGATCCGAACCTGATCGCATCATTGTTCCAACGGCTGATCCCAGTGAGCCGCGTATTAGGCAGCGACAGGTTTATTATCCACCGCCGGAACCGCCGAATACGGCCAAGGTCGTTGCTCTTACTATTGTCGGAACGCTAGTTATTTTGAGTTTCGGAGCGGGGTTGTTCTGGCTCTTTCAGAAAGAACCAATGGCGATCAATGTAAACACGAACCCGATAAACCTAAATGCGAATCTAAACTCCAATCTCGGGTTTAACTCAAACTTTAATTTCAACCACAACACCAACGCGAACACAACCGCTAATTACAGTTCGAACTTTAATTTTAATTTCAACTTCAACGCGAGTTCAAAAACGCCGACAAATACACCGACGCCAAAGCAAAGCCCAACGCTTTCGCCGACACCGCTCATTGCAAGCCCAAGCCCGACACCAAAGCCGGCAAACGTCATCAAACCTGCGGTCTCGCCGTCCCCGCGCCCGCCGACTATGACGTCAAACCGTCCGGCTGGCAATCGTAATTGATCCTGAAACGAAATTGCCACTAGCTAAACCTAGTGGCAATTTATCTAAAGAATAAAATATCGACGATATCAGGAAAGCGATAGCGCAAGCTCAACCGCGCGACGAGCATCTATTACGCCCCATCCTTGGCGGTCGACTTCGTGATGCGGCAGGCGTTCAGCGGTTGAGATAAGGATCTTTTTGACCTCTGACGGCGATAGGTCTGGGTTGGCTTCGATCATCTGAGCAGCAACGGACGACACGATCGGAGCAGCAAACGAAGTTCCGTCAACATATTTGTAATGCTCATTGATCACGTTTTCCTGCCGCATCTTTAAAGCAATGATGTGTCTGATATTGTGAACCAGCAATCCGGTTGCAGCATCAAGCTCCGGGTCGACGCCGGGATTTTCTTTAATTATTTTGTGAAGTTCATCGTCTTTGCTCTTATCGAGTTTTTCAAGCAGAGCTGCCTGTTTCGCAGTCGGCGTATGCGGAAGTATCGGAGCTGGAACCCAGATCGAGGAAGCGATAACTTCCGGCTTTTGCAGGCCGTCAACAGTCGGGCCATATGACGAACGGTACATACCGCGTTTCGCACGATTGATCGAATTATTATCGTCGAGGCCGCCTACCGCGATGCACGACGGAGCGCTCGCCGGCGGAAATACCGGATGATTTGGCAGATGACCGGCGTTGCCTACGGCACATATAACAGTGATGCCGACGGCAGAACATTCCTCAACAATTTGGGACAGCGGATCATGCAAATAACTCTGCTCATCATCACCTCCCGCTGAAATATTGACGATCTTAATGTTGTATTCCTCGCGGTGTTCGAGAACCCATTCCAAACCGTTCTGAATGTCCTGTTCCGAAATGCGTCCGGTACGCGCGAGCTTTACGAGCACGACATCGGCTTTCGGTGCGATGCCGCGATAGAACCCATTAGACAACGAACCGTTTCCCGCCGCGACGACCGACGTCATCATTCCGTGCCAACTCGCAACGTCCGCCTCAAAGAGCGACGACAGATCGCGGTCTGCGTCTGGCATATTGCGATAGGCTAAAATTCGGTTTTCGGGCGTGGTCAGATCGACGTGCGGATAAAATCCGGAATCGAGAAATGCTATCGTGACGCCTTCGCCGGTAAAGCGATCATCAGCATCGAGCCTTAGCGGGGTCGACAGAACATGCGAGCCGTCCTTCTGCATCGCGGCGTCTTTTATGATGTGATCCTTAGCACGTTCAAAAAGCCTTGCGCATCGTCCGCAAACCTCCGTGCAATCGTTCTTACCCGGAGCATTGGCACGGATCAACTTTTGCAGATCTTCTGCCAACGAATCAAGCGGCACATATTCGCTGCGGTTAGATCGCGAACAGACCGAACAAACATACTCGCCCGCTGCCATATCGGCAACGGTCGGCGTTCTAGGTAATGAAAGAGTTTCGACGGGTGTCATTGTTGGCTTTCAAGTTTTCCATAAACAACAGTTAAAATCAATGTTTACAATTTGCAACCCTAACGCGAAGCGTGCATCATATTTTTTGTTAATCCTTCTCTCGCACATCGGCGGCGATGTGCCCACGACCGGCGTAAAGTTTTTTTGGCGTGTTTTGGATGGTTCGGGGGTTGGTTGGAATTTGGCTTTAGAACTGCTCACGCACGCAAGATACTCAGACGCGATCTTTCCCGGAACAGAACCGATCTCCGAAAAAAAGATTTCCGATCACGTCTGTGACTTGTAGTACTTCCCGACAGGGAAAGATAAATAATATAATATGTCAATGAAACTTTATGTAGGTAACCTCTCTTTTCAGACTTCGAGTCATGATCTTGAGGAAATGTTTTCGAGCATAGGCGCTGTCGAATCAGCATCTGTGGTCGAGGATCGCGAGACAGGACGTTCACGCGGTTTTGGATTTGTCGAAATGGCAAATCAGGAAGACGGCGAAAGAGCGATTGCCGAACTCAACGGCACCGAACAAGGCGGCCGCGAGATCAAGGTCAACGAAGCCAAGCCCCGCGAAGATCGTGGTGGACGTGGCGGCGGTGGTGGATACGGCGGCGGCGGCGGACGCTCGGACCGCTGGTAGTTTTTTAAGATAAATTTGAAAAGAGGCTGTCTGAAAAGGCAGCCTTTTTATTTTGAGGAATTTGGTTTTCCCGGCTTAGGTTTTGGTGCGTCGGTATTTTGAAAGTTTTTGACAGCGGATGTCCCAACATTCATAGCGCCGCCCGTACTTTTGATATTAAATTCGACCTCACTTGCTTTTTTTCCATCAAGAAAAAGATCAACGCGATATTTGCCGGGCGTCCATTTCCCTTCCGGCCTTCCCGAGAAATTGACGCGATTTTGGCCATCCTTAGTCGTATAGCTGGCGGTGACGACCTTCGTTTCAGATTTCACGCCGGTTACATTAACAGCGACAAAGTTCATCTTCACTATTGTGCGTGAGCCTGATTCGAGCAGCACAACACAATATATAGGCACATCCGTCGTCCGAAACTCGGTCACCTGCTCACCGGCCTTCCCGTTGCCGTCGTCTTTGGCAAGATAGACCTCTTCAATGCCTCCGCTGGGCTTTACGTTATCGGCCTGTGCAAAAGACAAGCTACTAAACAACAACAAAAATATAGTTAGAAAACATGCTTGCACCGTCAGACCTCGCTCTTCTTAATGGATCATCTTTGACTTTGAACCGCGAACCGGCCAATTAGTTGCATTTAGCGGTAAATATTTTGCATTGTATAATCACACCGAATCGATGCGAGTTACATTTTCAAGACTTTTCTTTATTTTGCTTGCCGCAGGAATTGTTCCGCTGTCGATCTCGTGGACTTTCCCTACGTTGCGTTATGCAGTTCTGGGTTACGATTTGCTCCTTATTCTTGCGGCAATTGCCGATATATTTATCAGCAGAAACCTGCCTGAGGAATTTACAGTCACGCGAGAATTCGACAAACGCTTTGCCATCGGCGACCCGACTACTGTCGGTATCAAGATTCAAAATGCTTCGGAGCAGTCCTTTCAAATAAAGGTCAAGGACGAGTACCCGTCTGAAATGAATCTCAACGATCCGCGCGAAGCGGAATTTACTGTTGATGCTCAGACGACGGCGGAATTTTCTTACTCATTAACACCGACGCGACGCGGGCAGTATGAATTCGGCCGCACGGCGATGCGTTATCTTTCGCGGTTGGGACTTGTGTGGTGTCAGGCCGAAGTTGGCGAGCCACAACATGTGAAGGTTTATCCAAATATGCGCCGCGCACGCGAAATGGAATTGAAGGCGCTAGGTGCTCGTTCCTTTCTCGCCATCCAGCGAAAAGCGATCCGTCGAGGCGAAGGACGCGAATTCGAATCGATGCGCGATTACGTTCGCGGCGACGAGCTTCGGCATATTTCGTGGACAGCAACAGCTCGGCGATCTAAGCTGACAACACGGCAATACCAGATCGAACGCGACCAAACTGTGATCATCGCGCTCGATGCCGGGCGTTTGATGACCGGACGCATTGGCAACGAAACAAAATTCGACACTGCGATACATGCGTCGTTAGCATTGATGTCTGCCTGTGTTCGTGCCGGAGATAATTGCGGCCTCGTCGTCTTTGGTCGCCGAGTCATAAAATATCTACCGCCAAAACGAGGTGTCGAACACATAGACGCAGTGCTCGAAGCCCTGCATGACCTCGAACCCGAACTTATCGAGCCGTCTTACGCCCGAGGTTTTCAATTTATCTCGTCCAATCTAAAGAAGCGTTCATTCGTAGTGATCCTAACTGATCTTGTAGATAAAGACAGCTCTAAGGAACTAATAAATTCGCTCAAACTGCTTCGACCTCGACACTTGCCGCTCGTTGTCACCATAGGCGACCGCGACCTGAACGCCGCCGTCAGTAGTGCTCCTCAGAACGTAAAAGAAGTCTTCACACAGTCTGCCGCTGAAGAAATAATCCACCAACGCGAATCCGCGCTAAAATTGGTTGAATCGCTAGGCGGCCTTGCACTTGATGTAACCACTCAATCACTTGCTCCGAGACTTCTGGAAACATATCTTCGGGTTAAAGAACGAGGTCTGCTTTAACTGAATCCAACCGCGACGAATATGCCAAATGACAGCCTGATCCTCATCATTTACACAACAAAATATCGCTTGGGCGGCAGGCAGTTCCCAGTAGTCGCCGAGACGCTCGCGGCTGAAAAACGAGAGACGGGATTTGGCGGCGAGATCATTACACGATCGGTTGAGAGCAAACGCGATGTTTTGAAGGTCATTAACGAGATCAAGCAAGACGGAAAGAAGATCTCCGAATTTCATTTTGTCGGCCATTCGGGAATGTACGGGCCGATGTTTGGAACGGTTGCGTTTCCTGAACAGTTTTCGCCATATGAATGGGAACAGATGGAGATACCCTTTGCGGACGGAGCATCTGCATATTTTCATTGCTGCCGTTCGGCACGTTGGTTCGCTCCGTTCTTTGCAAGGACGTTTGATGTAAAGACCTACGGCTTCTTTTGGTACACGACGTTTTCACGGAGCAAAACCACATACAAATATGTCGGCGACAGCACCGACGGCCCACTTTATACAATCGGATGCAAAGGGCGTAAATCGCACGGCTTTGCCGCATCGGCACAGAAATTTTTGGGTCTTATGCCAGCCGAGAAAATGAAAGCCTTTGAGCCGCAGCCACCGACAGGTGATACATCTTACGATCATGTTGCGGAACTTTACGATGCAGCGTTCGAGGATATTCGCGTCCGCAAAGACGAGTGGCGATGGCTCAACGAACATCTTCCGGTAGGTAAGCTGCGAGTTCTCGACATCGGTTGCGGAAACGGAGCACTTTTGAATGCATTGAGCGAACGACTGGAATCCGGTTGCGGAGTCGATGAATCTGCACGCATCATCGAACGAGCGAAGATAAAAAATACTCAAATCACAAATTTAGAATTTGAAAAGATCAGCGGGCCTGTACTGCCGTTTCCAGATGTTGAATTTGATGTCGTGATCTCGCTTATGTCGTTTAGATATCTCGATTGGGATCCGCTGCTGCAAGAGATAAAACGCGTGACAAAACCCGGCGGCAAGTTCCTGATTATTGATATGGTTACTGTTCCCGTGGCACTAAGCGAATATCCGCGACTGTTGAAAGATAAACTGCGTACGATGCGTGACCAAAAATCGAATGCGAAATTCAACAATGCTCTGTACAAGCTGGTCTCGCATCCGGATTGGAAAAAGATGCTCGAATACAATCCAATACGCTCCGAGCACGAGATGAAATGGTATCTCGAAAGCCGTTTTCCCGGACAAAAGATGGAAACGCTTAATATGGCCTGGAATTCGCGGATCGTTGCGTTCGATTCCGGTGCGGTTGAAAAAGGAGTCGAGGTTAAACTCTCATATCCCTAAATGAAACGTCTCGGAATCATAGATTGGGGCATCGGCGGCATCAGCATCGTTAAGCTGATAAAGAAACAGCTTGGCGATGTGCCTGTAATATATTTTTCAGACACCGGCGTAACACCTTACGGCAAAATGTCGCGAACAGAACTCGTCTCGCGCCTTAACGTCGTCATAACATTCCTTAAATCGCAAGGCGTCTCACACCTCATTATCGGCTGCAATGCCGCGAGTACAGTAATTGCCAATTTGGACAATCACGGTATAGAAATAGAGGGCGTTATAGAACACGCCATTGCCGAAACGGTCAAACTGAAACCAAAAAGGCTCGGATTGATCGGTGGGCGGCGAACGGTCTGTTCAGCTATTTACAGAAAGGCTTTTGCTCACCATAAAATCACGGTCAATCAGCGCATCGCACAGCCGCTGTCCGGCCTTATAGAAAGTGGCGATGTGTCCTCCGGAATTCTTAGAGCAGAATGTAACAGGATATTGAAACCTCTGGGAAATTGCTCACATATACTTCTCGCTTGTACGCATTATCCGGCGATCATTCCGGTGATGAAGGATTTTGTTGGAGGCGACGTGGTTTTTATCGATCCGGTGCCTGCATTGGCAAATGTGGTGCGAAAGTGGAATGTTCAACTCCGCGGTGATGATAAATATTTAACAACGGGTGATCCTAAAACGATGAAAAATGCAGCCGCTGCGGCTTTTGGTTGGCATATTGAGAATACTGAAAAGATCAAACTTTGACCCTGTCTGCTGACCAGTGTACATTGAAGCTATGCCAACCAAGGCACCCGCCACTTTTTTCGGAAAGGCTGGTGCAGTAACAAGCGGTGATCTCCAGCCAACTGAAGACGTACTATGTCCGCTCTGTAAAATTTCGCCACAACCTTTTGCTGTCGATTATCAGGGATTTACTTTGTGCCGATGCCCTCAGTGCACTTTGGAATTCGTGACGCCAAGGCTGAGTTTTGACGAGCTTGCTGACAAGGTCTATTCCGACAATTACTTTCCAAAGCGTGATGGTTCAAACAAGGCTTCACCCGAGACCTCCCATTACATTTGCCGCCAGCTTGCGGATTTTGAAAGACTACTCGGCGACCGGAAAAAGGTACTCGATGTCGGCTGCGGCAACGGTGCATTTCTCGATTTTGCCCGTGAGGCAGGATGGAGCATCGCAGGTGCGGACATAAAGTTGTCGCCCGATGCTAACGAGCTTAAGTGCCCTCTATGGGAAGGCCGGCTGCAGGATATTGATTTCTGCGACGAGCGTTTTGATCTGATCCGTCTAAATCATGTACTCGAGCATACTCAGGACCCGCTACAGGAATTAAGAATCTGTAAGGCGCTGCTTGAACCCAAAGGAATTCTATACCTCAGCGTTCCCAATATAAACGGGATCAGCCCTCGGCTAAAAAGTTTGCAGAGCCGTTTGCGGCTTAAATCAAATCGTTGGCGCCATTATGCGGCAATGCATCATCTTTTTTTCTTTTCACCTGAGACCCTTTGTGCAATTGTCGAGCGTGCCGGGTTTCGTGTGCTGGATTGGAATACGCCGGTGCCGAAAAAGAATGGTCAAAGCGTTCTCGTCGAAACGATCTATCGCAATCTTATGGAACGCACACACTCGTCGAGCATTTTGGACCTCTATTGCACGCCTGACGATACATTAATTCATTGAGCCATCGGTTCTTCAGATTCTCGCCCTGCCACAAATAGATACGCATACATTGCGATACCTGTACCGACGCCCGTTGCTATCTTGATCGCCGGCGATAGATCGGACGGTGAAAGAAACCCTTCGATGGTTCCCGCAATAACGAGGAAACAGGCACAGCCTATGACGATCTGTGCGGCTTCGATCCCCTTTTTCTTTAATGCCTGAGCACGGGTCAAATCGCCGGGGTTTATGATCGCGTAACCGATCATCATTCCCGCACCGCCGCAAAAGAAGATCGTAGAAAGCTCGATCACACCGTGGCCAACCACAAAATACGCCAGCGAGTTGCCGAACGGCGGATTCAACTTATAACATGCGGCAAAAACGCTGCCCAAACGGGCTCCTTCAACTGCCAGATCATAGAACGCCCCTACACCCAAAAACGCTCCCAGAGCAAACACTCGAATCGTCACCAGAATATTGTTTGAGAGGATCGCACTCGCTCCAACCTGATTTGCATCATTGAGTTTAAGCCACCATTGATTGTTGGAATTGATCTGTTCCGTGATCCCGGACAGCATCACAAAATGCGTAAAATCGGTGTTGATCCAAGTCGCAATAAACCCAAAGACGGCAAAGCCTCCAAAAACAGCGAATGCGATCGCCATATAACGGACATTTCGGCGAAAGGTCCGTGGAAAATCTTGTGCAAAGAATTTGCCGATCAATCCGACGCCCTGGCTTTCAGCTCGATAGATCTTGCCGTGAGCACGGATCACAAGGCTGTTGAGATAATTTATCAGCTTTGGATCGCGTGTCTCGGCTCGAGCTATCGCGAGATCGGCCGCCGCGCGTCGGTAAAGTTCACCAAACTCCCGAACCTCCATTCTCGACAGGCCGCGAAGCGAGCTGCCGCTAAGCATTGCAAGCAAGTCTTCCAGCCGCTGCCAGTTGTCCTTTTTTTCTTCGAGAAAACGGTTCACGTCAATTTTGGATTTTAGAGTTTGCTATTGAGATGCACAAGCCCTGCTGCGAGTAAGAGGCGAGCACATTCAACTTTGAATGTTCCGCCAGCTACTGTCCCACTGTCCCACCGTTTTTTTTCCGTTCCAAGCGTTCCACATCGTTCCACATTCGTGTGGAACGATGTAAATGTTGTAACGAATAAGGTTATTGTCGGTTTTTGGTAGTGTCTTAAGACACTACCCGGTTTTTGGCTGCGTTCCGCACTTTTTTGAAAAAAACTTTTTCGTTCAAAATATGGCGATCTGTAACCAGCTTGGACGCCTTAAACTATGTAAACATTATGTTTATGGTTTGACTTAGCGATATTCCTTTAATTTTTCAGAATCGCCGTTTGTCTGACAAAGTATTACAAAATGCGCGGTTTGTGGCACAGATTGTTACAGCTTTCCGTTGCCGTTCGACTGGTTTTCAAAGATCAAAGATCATCGACTTTACAACGATCCCGACTCAACCTAGCGCATTTCGATCCAAATTGGAAGACCAACTTTCTCGATATGGCGTGGTTTTCTCGATTTGACGCAACTTTCCGATCAAAAAAAGAAGAATTAGCCACAAATGACACGAATAACACAAATGAAGCGGCCTTCTTATTCGTGTTTTTCGTGCTCTTTGTGGCTAAAACTGTTCTTAATATCGAAACGCCGTCATTGTCGGCTTGTCGCCGTTGGGGCACAGGCGATTATCGCTTCGGCAATCTTCAAGTTGGCCAAACCTACACGATCAGAGTCGAATGGAAATCGTCCCGCTTCACCCCGATCACCGTCAGCGTCGTAAACCAATCCGCAAAACGTCGATATGATCGCTGAATAATAAGCCGCTCCGGCGGTAATTATAGTTGAAAGGGCGGGAGCATATGTTCCCGCTCTTTTTTTTGCTTTACTTGATGCAGTTTTGGTAGAGTTCTGTTATCGAACCAATTCGTTTTTTCTTGTACAACTAAGGAGGCTGGCTATGTCGCGCATAAACTCTTTTCCGGGTCTTCGATTTTTTCGTACTTTCTCCATCACTGCGGTTATTGCTTGTTTTGCTATTGCCGCTTTTGCGCAATCCGCGCTCGATGGTTTTGACCCGAATGCTAACGGAGCAGTTCGCTCGATCGTTGTCCAAGCCGACGGAAAGATCCTGCTCGGCGGTGTTTTTACAACGCTTTCTCCTAACGGCGGAACGCCGGTCGTGCGAAACCACATAGCGCGGCTAAATCCTGACGGGACGCTGGACGCGGCCTTTGACCCAAACGTTAACGGAAGCATTGTCGCGATAGCTGTCCAATCGAACGGCCAGATACTTATCGGCGGATTGTTTACAACTGTCTCACCAAATGGCTCGGCAGCCGTCACGCGTAACAACATCGCACGATTAAACTCTGACGGAACATTGGACGCGAATTTTGACCCAAATGCTAATGGCAACATCTTTTCGCTCGCTGTCCAGACTGATGGCAAGGTACTGGCCGGAGGTTTATTTACAACCATCGGAGGGCAGACGCGCATTTTTTTTGCGCGTCTCGACGGAACGACGGGCGAGGCTGATTCATTTGACCCAAACTCCAACGCTCCGGTCTCTGCAATTACGTTGCAGCCGAGCGGTAAGATTTTGGTGGGCGGCTCGTTTACAAACATCGGCGGACAAGTGCGCAATCGCATCGCCAGATTAGATCCTGCGAGTGGACTGGCAGATTCGTTCGATCCAGATGCGGGTCAGGCGGTATTGTCCATAGCGGTGCAGGCGGACGGAAAGGTTTTGGCTGGCGGGCAATTCCTGACAATGGGCGGACAACAGCGTTATCGCATCGCCCGCCTCGAACCGGTGAACGGAGCAGTCGACGCTTTCAACCCCATCGCTGACAATATTGTAAATTCAGTGGTAGTGCAGGCTGACGGTAACGTATTGTTAGGCGGTTTTTTTACGACCATCGGCCCGTCGGACAGGCCTGCGGCACCAAGCGGACCAATAGGCCAGCCGCGCAATTATATCGCTCGTATTGATGCGATCACGGGGTTACCCGATTCTTTTAAACCAACCGCAAATCAGGCTGTTTTTTCGCTCGCTGTACAGCCGGACGGTAAGATCCTTGCCGGAGGACTTTTCACCACGCTGGCGCCAAATATGGGAACCCCGGTGCCTCGCAACCGCATCGCGCGTATCGAAACTTATGCTTCGCAGAGCGGCAACATCAGTGGAATAATTACTTATGGTAATGCCGATGTCTCGCCCCGCTTTGTTTCTAATGTGTTCTTGAGCGGTGCGGGTTCGGTTCCGGTTTCGGCGTTTTCGAGTTTTCCAGACGGTACTTATGGGTTGAGCGGATTTGGTTCGGGGTCTTATACCGTCACGCCGACAAAAAAAGGCGATGTGAATGGCATTACTTCTTTTGATGCTGCAAGAGTCGCGCAACATACGGCGGGTGTTAACGCTTTGACAGGCAATCAGTTGATAGTTGCCGATGTCAGCGGGAACGGGACGATCTCATCTTTTGATGCTGGTCAGATCGCGCGTTATACATCCGGGCTTCAGGGATTTGGGTCTACGGGGAGTTGGAGATTTACACCTGCGAGTAGAAACTATGCTTCTGTCGCCGGTAATATAACAGACGAGGATTTTACAGCTTTGTTAATGGGCGAGGTTTCGGGAAACTGGACTAATACCGGAGCGAAGCCCATTGCTAATAAGCGGTAGCCTGTTGTCTGCAGACAGGAGACAGTAGATTGAAAAAGTGTGGTTGAGAATTGAGGCACGGTGTTTTTTGAAGCGGACCACTGCCCAAAAAGCCAAAAATCCCGATCTGTTAAAGTGGCTTTTTGGGATTCAAATATGGCTTTTTGGGGGTCAAAAGTGGCTTTTTCACTTTCTCAAATGGCTCTCATAAAACACTAAGATCATCAACAAAACAGCCGATTTACACCGAAAACATCCAAAATGTGGCACGTGCCACATTTAAAAACATGCCGCCAGGACACATATTTTAAAAAATCAATTTCGAAAATTTTGGGAGTGAATTTTTTCCCTGATTTCGATTCCAAAAAATGCTGGTCTCAGACACCGCGTTTTTTCCGCGAGAAGTCTATTTATTGACCCGCAGGACGCAGCTCATCGGTACTAAATTCGCCGGTTTTTGCGGGGTCGGCACTTACTGCGAGCAGATTTGTTGTTCGCTCCGTCACTGACGCGGGTGGGATGTCTGGTTCGAATTGACTTGACCTGTCTGGAAAGGACAATGTGGGATTCGAAAGAGCGGTCGGTTCCTTCTCATTTGGAGACCGTTTTAGTGAGCGGTTGAGCCGGTTCCAACCGAAGCTAACAAATACGCTCGTAAGAAACGAAAGAACCAAGCCGATTATCAATAAAGCTCCGATTCCCTTTCCGAAAACTACCCCGCCTAACTGCATTGCCAATAGTGCCGAGCCTAGGAAAGCAATTGATGCGGTGGACGTGATAAAGGTCGTGACTACTGACGTGTGTCCGGCCCGGATCTCGGAGTACATTCGCAGGATCTCGAGTTCGTTCGATTCGACAGTCATTTTTGTTCCGCAGCGTCGGCAAAATCGCGAATCGTCGGTTGATTCTGTTCCGCAAGCCGAACATATTTTGTCAACCGCTCGAACGGCGGCCAACGCGGAAATCGCTTCTGCTTCGCGGGTTAGGACCTCTTTTTCGCCTTTTGTAAGCGACGGGTGTTTCACGACATAGTCGAATGTTGCCCGCGTTGCATGTTCGCCTTGCTCCTTGAGCTTCACGATCAATGTCATCGGGTAGTCGAGTACATCTGCCGAAGAATATGACGTGCCCCAACCGCGTGCCTGACGGCGGCCGCGGACAATATGATCTTCGTCGTCGAGGATGTCATAATCCAACCGCTCAAGTGCAGCGATCAGCCTGACTCTGACGCTTTTGATATCTCCGACCAGCACCTTTCGAAGGTAGTGTTCGGTTGTGTGATAAGGACTAGCTCCGGAGTCGCCTAGAACGATCAGATCAGACATATCATTACCCCTCCCAATAACAACATTCGCGAACATTAATACGAATCCGGATGAATCGAAGTTCTTAACCCTAATGAATTAACAGTTTTGTAATACTGCCGCCCTTTCCTCGATCTTATGCCAAAGCGTTGGCACAATTCGTTCGCGGTGACTAGAATCTAGTTATATCTATGTCCGAAGCGGTTCGCAAATATCACGAAGAAGAGGAAATTGGCAAAACATACGATTTTCGGGTCGCGCGTCGCCTTATTCGTTATATAAAGCCGTATTGGAAGCTCGCCGGAGCCGCACTCCTTCTCACGCTGGTTACAAATATCCTGATCAGCACTCAGCCGTATTTTACAAAGATGGCGGTTGACGATTTCATCACGCCCAAAAATGTCGATGGTATTTGGCTGTTTGCTCTTGCTTTTTTTGGAGTTTTCCTTTTTCGGTTCATTTTCTCGTATGTGCAGGAAATACTGCTGAATAACGTCGGGCAGAGAGTGATGTTTGACCTGCGGACCGAGCTTTTTACAAAGCTGCAGCAGCAGGAAGTCGCATATTACGATAATTACCCGGTGGGAAGGATAATGACACGGTTGACCTCGGATGTGGATGCTTTGAACGAGCTGTTTACGTCGGGTGTTATTGATGTATTGGGCGATCTTGTAGTGATCTTTGCGATCATCGGTATAATGTTTTGGCTCGATTGGAAGCTCGCGATTGTTTCGCTAATTACTGTGCCGCTTCTATTTACGGCGACAAACTGGTTTCGCAAACACGCTCGCAATGGTTTTGATAGGGTTCGCACCCGAAACGCCAAACTCAATGCTTTTTTGCAGGAATATCTTTCCGGTGCCCAAACTGTTCAGCTATTTAACGCTGAGAACAAGGCAAAGGCACGTTTTAGCGAGATAAACGACGATTACCGCAACGCAAATATCGAAACGATCTTCTATTACTCGATATTTTATCCGCTGGTCGATTTTATCGGTGCAATAGGCATCGCGGTGGTCATTTTTGCCTTTGGATACGAATATATCGGTGGTTTTGCGGCCGCCGGCGCCGGGCTGACAGTAGGAATTTTGGCGTCATTTATTCAGTATTCGCTACAGCTTTTCCAACCGATCCGCGACCTTTCGGACAAATTCAATGTTTTGCAGGCCGCGATCGTGGCCTCACACCGCATTTTTATCCTGCTTGACCGCGATATTGACGTCACAACCCCTGAAAAACCACTGAAAACAGGCCGCGCGGAGGGCCGCATCGAGTTTCAAGACGTTTGGTTTGCTTATAAAGACGAAGAATGGGTCCTAAAAGACGTTTCATTTACGGTCGATCTCGGGGAAAGTATTGCGCTGGTTGGACATACAGGTTCCGGGAAAACTACTATTACCAACCTTTTAATGCGATTTTACGACATACAGAAAGGGCAAATTTTGCTCGATGGCGTCAATATTCGCGATTGGAATTTGCACGATCTTAGATCGAATTTTGCAGTAGTTTTGCAGGATGTTTTCCTTTTCAGCGGCTCGATCGAGAACAATATCAGGCTCGGAAACGCTAAAATTGGCCGCGAAAGGGTAGAATGGGCAGCGAAAGAGGTGCATGCAGACAAATTTATACAAAAAATGTCGGATAAATACGCCTCTGAGGTCCGTGAACGCGGTGCCGGGCTGTCTGTCGGGCAAAAACAGTTGATCTCGTTTGCCAGAGCGTTGGCTTTTGACCCGACGATATTGATTCTCGACGAAGCCACAAGCTCGATCGACACCGAGACAGAGCAGCTTATTCAGCAGGCGGTCGACCGTGTAATGCAAAAACGAACGTCTCTCGTTGTTGCACACAGGCTTTCGACGATTCAAAAATGTGACCGGATCATTGTGCTTCACCACGGCGAACTCCGAGAAATCGGCACTCATAATGAGCTTTTGGGCCTACGCGGGCTTTATTGGCGCCTTTACCAGCTTCAATATTCGGATGAAAAACTGCATATTTCGACTGATTTTTTGACCGATCACGGCCTTGAATCCGGCTCTACGCCCTGAACGAATAACTATATTCTGGGGTTTGGAGTATAATTGACACAAGTATGTTGAACGAAGGGAATTTAGCAAAAACCGGCAGTGATTGTCCTTGGACGAACCGCGCAGTGACCGTCGAACGGGTTGCTGAGGCCAAATTACCTACACAATTCGGCGATTTCATGATCGCGGGCTATCGTTCAACCATAAGCAACGAAGAATTTGTGGTGCTTTACAAGGGTAAAATGGATGGTGAAACGCCGACCTTGGTTAGGATTCATTCGCAATGCCTCACAGGCGACGTTTTTGGCTCGATAAAATGTGATTGCGGGCCGCAGCTGCATAGATCCATGGAAATGATCGAAGCTGAAGGCCGCGGAGCCATCGTTTACCAGCAGCAGGAAGGTCGCGGCATTGGAATTCTCAATAAAATACGGGCTTATGCGCTGCAGGACGAAGGTGCCGATACCGTCGAAGCTAATGCTCAGCTTGGTTTCGCCATTGATGCCCGCGATTACCAGCAATGTGCCGAAATTCTCTTTGACCTTGGCCTTTGCAAAGTAAAAGTAATATCGAATAACCCAGATAAATTGGCTGCTTTAGAGCGAGCAGGACTACAAATAGTTGATCGCATTCCCATTGAGATCGAAGCCGAGGAACCTGCGGCTCATTACATGCGAACAAAAAAAGAAAAAATGGGCCATCTCCTCAATTCTTAGTTGGATTCAACTTTTCAGTTGCGTATTCATAAATATGGAAATTTGTAGTTTCCCTTCTTCGGCACGCCACACCTAAGCTCTTCTTATACAACATTTAGACCGCGAACCGCGAAAGGCATAGCATTTGCCTTAATTGATGCGAATGTATGCGTTTCTGCGGCCGTACGGCAGACGACAAAATACATAACCCTTTAGATTAAGGAAGATCTGAAATATGAAAACAAATATTAAATTATTTACGCTGGCTATATTTGCCATGGTTACGTTTCTTTTTGTAACCACAGGTATGGCCCAAACCAATTCTACGGGATCGGTTGATGGTGTCGTAACAGACTCCACCGGAGCAGTTGTTCCGAATGCAGCCGTGACCATAACGGGAGCGAATCTTATTCGTCCCCAGACAACATCTACAAACGGTGACGGTGCTTATCGTTTTCTGCAGGTTCCTCCGGGACGCTACACAATATCGACGGCTCCCGTAGCCGGATTTGGTGCCTACAAGCAGGATAATGTTGAGGTTAACCTCGCCCAAAACACAACGGTGAAGATCACCCTTTCTGCTAGTGGAGCAGGGGCGACGGTCGATGTTGTAGCAACTTCGGAGATCGATAACTCGACCAACACCACTGGCTCGAACATCTCAACCGAGTTCTTTTCAAACATCCCGACATCCAGAACCGTTCAGGGCCTCTACACGATCGCCCCGACAGTTGCACGTTCAGGCTTGCGTGACGCATCCGGACGTGACCGCGACCCTTCGGTTGCAGGTTCATCAGGACCGGAAAACAGCTACATCCTTGACGGTGTGACCACCACTGACCCTGCTTTTGGCGGTGCTGGTGCTAACCTTCCGTTCGAATTCGTTCAGGAAGTTCAGGTCAAGACCGGTTCGTATGGTGCCGATCAGGGCCTCTCAACCGGCGGCGTTTTTAACGTCATCACTAAGTCGGGTACAAACCAGTTCCATGGTGACCTGTTTGTATTTTATGGCGCGAAGGGCATGGTTCGTGAAACAAAGAACCTACCGCAGGTCGGCCTCGCACCTAATGGTTTTTCGGAAGTTGATGCAGGAGCCGACATTGGCGGCCCGATCGTCAAAGACAAACTTTGGTTCTTTGCTGCATTTAACCCGCAGAAACGTAAGAACAGCTATTTGACCCAGTCATTCCGTGATGACGTCGAAGGCGAGATCACAACACCTTTCTACTCAGGTAAATTGACATGGGCTGTCAACAACAGCAACACGTTCACATTCTCGACATTTGGTGACTACACCAAGGAAGAGGGCCATCTGTTTGCCGGTTCTGGTTTCGGCCAAAACTTGGACAGCTTTGCCGGCGAACGTCAGACCGGAGGCACAAACTATGCATTCCGCTTGAACTCGAACGCAGGTTCGAAGTTTATCGGTGAATTCTCGTTTGGCCTACACTACCAGAGAAACAACATCATTCCTGCTTCTTCAGTAGCAAGCACAGCTCTGATCACAGACAACTTTGCGATCTTGCAAGGAAATTCAGTTGCTAGTGTTACCCAGACCGGTGTAAACGCAACAAATACAAACATTGGTAAGGTTGATTATGTATTCTCGCCGGGTGGCAGTCTACAGAGAAACTTTGTACGTGATGGTTTTGGACTTTACCAAGACCAGAATCGTGACCGTTGGGAAGCGGCTGCTCGTATGCAGTCAATCGCAGGCGATCACACATTCAAGTATGGTTTTGAGCTCTATCAAAACAAATACGGCATTGATCAACGATCAACCGGCCCTAGCAACGTTTTTGCAAACCCGCTTGACGTTCAGCCGAGCAACGGTTCGAACCCTGCCAATCTAACAGTAAACGGCTTCCGCGTAACAAACAACTTCAGCGTTTGTACGACCCGTGGAACCGTGATCACTTGCCCGAGTGCAACACCGATCGCAGCACTTTTGTCGCCCGGCGTTGTATTGCCGGCCGGTTACACTGTAAATCCAGTTGCAACGGTTATCACAGCGGACGAAGTTAATAACAATCCGTTCCTCGTACGTGCATCGACTCGTGTTCGCGATTTCCAATTGGTTGCTGATACAAAGACCGATGTGCAGAGCTTCTACATCCAGGATGATTACAAGATCACCCGTAACTTACAGGTTAACATTGGCGGCCGCTGGGATTATCAGCAGGCCAAAGGCAACAACGACGTTGACTATCTTAAGCTAAACAACTTCTGGGACAACTTTCAGCCGCGTATCGGTGTTATCTGGGATCCGTTCGGAAAAGGCAGAGGCAAGATCTTCGCCAACTTCGCACGATATCTGGAAACTCCGATCCCTCTCGACGTTAACGTCAGAGCCGGAAGCAATGACACACAGACAGATAAGAACTTCAATGTAAACACCTTGAATGCTCCTCTGAACTCGACGGTCGCAACTGGTTTTGGCACACGTAATTTGGGTGCTGAAGCAACGCCTATCGACGCAGGCTTGAAGCCGCAGACCGTAAATGAATGGAGTGCAGGTTTTGAATACGAAGTCGGCCGTAACTATGCATTCGGAATGCGTGGAATCTATCGTCCGCAAGGCTCTGTTATTGAGGATGGTTCGTTTGACGACGGAGACCATTACTTCCTGTTCAATCCAGGCGAGCCAATTGGACCTGGAGAAGGCGGCCCAGCCGGAAACACCGAATATCAGGCATGTAACAATCCTGCTATCGGCTGCTTTGGACGTGCACGTCGTTACTACAGAGCTGTTGAATTTACATTCAACCGTAAATTTGCAGATAACTTCTCATTCCAGAGTTCATATGTGTTCTCGAGCCTCATCGGTAACTACGAAGGCCTCTTCCGTAATGACAACGGTCAAGCGGATCCGAACATCACTTCGTTGTTCGACCTCGTAAGCCTGTTGGGCAATTCATATGGACGTCTTCCGAACGATCGCCCGCATCAGTTCAAATTTAACGGTAGCTATACAACACCGTTCAAATTGGTGGTCTCGGGCAACTTCTATGCTCAGTCAGGTATTCCTTTCAATCAGCTGGTTCCGCATCCTGTATACGGAAACAATGAGGGATTTGGTGTTGTCCGTGGAACTGCTATCATTCCAAACTCGGCGTTTACGTCGGGTGTGGAAAGTTCAGTCGGTTCAAACCGCACACCAACGACATGGAATCTCGATTTGGGCTTCTATTACCCGATCAAGATGGGTGAAGGTAAACAGCTGCGTCTTACCGCTGACTGGTTCAACGTAACCAACACACAGCGTGCAGTTACAGTTGACAATACTTTTAGCATCAACAGTGGTGTTGCCGGTGTTGCTCCTGTTACCAATCCTTTTTGGGGCAGCGGAACGATCTTCCAGTATCCGTCGGCTCTTCGCATCGGTGCGAAATTCAGCTTCTAAGAATTCTTTAATACTTAGAAACTTTTATAGTCCGGAGAGCTCAGTCTCTCCGGACTTTTTTTATTTTTCGGCTCTGATATTTGATAGAATTGAGTATCAAACGTATCGTTCAGGCAAGAGGCGGTAATACTATGTTTCTCAGATTCCATTTACGAGTTGTTTTGGTTCTGTCGATAGTATGCTTTTCCTGTTTCACTGGTGTTTACGGGCAAGGGAACTCAAACAATACAGGAAACGGCGGCATACACTCGATCCGTGGCCGGATCTATCTGCCCAATGGACGCACTCTTGAACGGGCCATAAAGATAGAGATCCAGAGCACTTCACTTCCAACGCAATCTATTTACTCTGATACCAATGGGACATTTTCATTCACTGGCTTAAATCCGGGCTCCTATACGATAGTCATTGATGCCGGAGAGCTATTTGAGATAGCCCGAGAGTATTTTCTTATCGATAAGGAAGTTCAAACAGGTACCGTTAGGGTTGCGCCTATCCCAAAAACCTTGACCGCTCCTATCTATCTATTGCCTAAAAAGGCTAAATCATTAAGAAATGAGGTGCTAAATGCAAAATGGTCAGCTATCCCGAAGCAAGCAGTTCAGCATTTGAAGCGTGGTTTCGATCTATTACAGTCCGGCAAAGAAAGTGAAGCTGAAGCAGCTTTTCGCAGTTCTGTAGCGATCGCTCCGAACTTTGCTCCCGCCCATACAGCCATAGGAACTATCGAGTTAAAAGCGGGTAAGTTTGAGCCTGCGATAGCATCGTTCAAACAGGCAATTAGGTATGACGCTTCAGATTTCGAAGCTAATCTGAATTTAGGTATCGCCTATTTTAATTTGAACAGAATGAATGAGGCAGAGCCTTTTTTTGTTAACGCCGCCTATTTGAATAGTTATTCGATGATGCCTCATTATTATCTCGGCCTGATCTTCTCGGCAAAGAATGATGGCGATGTAGCCCAAAAGGCATTTGAGAAGGTCAATGATCTTGGTGGCGGAAACAGTTTCCCTATCATCCATAAGTATCTCGGCCGGATCTATACGCGCAAACGGATGAACAAAGAGGCCGTTTCCGAGTTTGAAACGTACCTCAGGCTGCTTCCTAGTGCTAAAGACACCGACGCGATCCGCAAAGAAATATCTGACATCAAAACCCGGCAGGACACAAACTAATCAATGCCCCGACTAGAACGCATCTATCGCGACTCGGTTCACGACATAATCCGATTAAATACTGGTACAGACGAAGGCCGCCTTGTTGTTTCTCTCATCGATACTCCAGAGTTTCAACGTCTAAGACGAATTCGCCAGCTTGGGCTAGCATATTTTGCGTACCAGTCCGCTGAACATTCGCGTTTCACACATTCGCTCGGCGCGTTTCATCTCGCTGGCCGGATGATCGCAAAGCTGCGCTTCAGCTACGATATTCCGGCAGAAGCTCAAACCGCCGTTCGTATTGCCGCACTCTTGCACGACCTCGGCCACGGTCCTTTCTCTCATGTTATCGAGAATATTCTCGGGTTCCATCATGAGCAATTTACGATCGATGCCGTTTTAAGTGACGAAACTGAGGTCGGCCGACTTCTAAGTTCATTTTCGTCTAACCTCCCGCAAAATGTTGCGGCGATAATTCGAGGCGATTTCAAGCCTCGTGCGCTCGGCCAGCTAGTGTCCTCTCAGCTAGACGTTGACCGGATGGACTATCTGCTTCGCGACAGTCTGATGACCGGTGCAAAGTACGGCGTATTCGATCTTGAGTGGATAATCAAATCTATCGAGATAAACGAAGCTGACGATCATCTGTATGTCTCCGCACCAGGAATCTACGCCGTCGAAGATTACCTTCAGGCCAGATACTATATGTATCGGCAAGTCTATTTTCATAGGACGCTGCGCTCCGCTGAAGCCGTTTTGAAAGTGTTACTTCGTCGTGCTATTGATCTATTTCAAAGCAGCGGCGATGTCTGGAGCTCGAAGGGCACGCCAATGGAGAAGGTACTCGCCGGCGAAAAACTCACATTGAAAGAACATCTCGAAATTGATGATTCAGATTTCCTTTTCAGCATAAAACGCTGGCAGCATTCGACGGACGCGACCCTTTCCGATCTGTCTGCAAGATTTTTGAACCGTAGGCTTTTCAAAGCCTTTGACCTTGATATGCCCGAATCAGAACGTAAAGCGTTTATTGCCGATTCGCGAAGGATCGTAGGTGATGCGGGATTTGACCCCAATTATTATTTTGTCGAGGACGAGGCGGGCAATGTTCCATACTCTTTTTATTCAAAGGACGCCTCTGATCCGAAGAATCTTATTTTTGTCGAGCATGGATTCTCGAACCCCACAATAAGCGAGATATCCGCTGTCAGCCCGGCCGTTCGCGGCCTTCAGGAAGGTTATCGAATACACCGTATATGTTTCCCGGCTGAGTTAAAGAACGACATCGCAGGTCTTTACCATAAGAGTTAAGTATGCAGTTGCTTCCGCAGAGAATCCTTCCGGGAATTTGCCTTCTTTTGTTGAGCTTTGTTATTCCAACAGTGGCGCAACAAGTCGCCATTATGTCGCCGGACGGGAGTGAAGCAAGTCGTCATTTTGCCGAAATACTCGAAGGTGAGATCGCGGCAAAATACCGCATCGTTGATACCACAATGAGTGAAGCTGCATTTGCCTCGACAAAGGCCGCTGACAAATTCAATATGAGTGTGGAAGAGTCAAAGGCCGCCGGCTTAGCTATTGGATGCGATTTTTTTATTCTGGTCAAAGCAGAAACCACTCGCAGAAGCTCCTCTGTACAGGCGAAATATTATGAGTCTCACGCTGCCGTTTACTCCGTCAGCACGCGCACCGGAAGACTAGTGTTTTGGGCACTGCCTCGATTTAATGCCACTACCGAGCAAGAGGCCAAAGCACTATTAAACGCGGCTGCAAATCCGCTTGCCTCAGAGATCGCAAACAAGTTGCGAATAGCTGCGAAGAGCGAATTGGCAGAACCTTTGCTTGTCAAAATGGACGAACCGCCAGACGCTGATTCGCCGCTTGCGAGATCCTTACGCACTCCGATCCCATATCGCCGAATTAAACCTGAATACACTTCCGATGCCTTTCTTTACGCGATAACAGCGACGGTAGATATTATTGTCGATCTCGACGAACGCGGCTTGATCCTCAGAACTGAGATCACACGATGGGCAGGTTATGGGCTGGATGAGTCGGTCGAAAAAGCTGTGCGTTCAATGAACTGGCGTCCGGCGGAACGTAACGGCAAGCCGTTGCCGATGCGGTTTTTGCTGCGATACAATTTTAAGAAGACCGACAAGGACTAAGCTGTCTAAATGAGGACCGTAAGAGCCGCGTTCAGATTCGTTACCTTTACCGCAGCAACACTCGGCCTGTATGCGGTGTGGTTGGCTGCAAATCCGTTCGTTAGCGACAAGCGGCGTTGGAGACAGTGGATCTTTGGTGCATGGACAAACAGCTTTGTTCGCATTTCGAATATGAAGATCGAAGTGACCGGTACACCGCCGACCGCGCCATTTTTCTTAGTAACCAATCATCTAAGTTACACCGACATTGGAGCTATACGCGCCGCGGTAACGGGAATTTTTGTCGCAAAGAAGGAAGTTGAAAGTTGGTTCCTTGCGGGAAGGATATGTCGCGATATGGGCACGATCTTTATCGACCGCAGCAATCGACGCGACATCCCGCGTGCTGGCGAAAAGATAATCGAACGGCTGGAACATGGCGAAGGCGTGATAGTTTTCCCCGAAGGTACCAGCACTAAGGGCGACGAAGTACTGACCTTCAATTCATCGTTCTTTGAGTTTGCCGCAAAGAGCGGAATTCCCGTCTCATACGCATCCTTAACCTATCGAACACCGACCGACGAACCGCCAGCAAGCATGACCGTTACTTGGTGGGATGATATTGGTTTTTTTGCACACCTTTGGCGATTGTTCAGGATATATGAATACACGGCGATCCTAAATTTTGGAGATAAAACCATCCTACACTCCGACCGTAAACAACTGGCGAAGGAACTTCAACGAAGCGTCGCCAAAAGCTTTGTTCCGGTCAAATAGAAAAGGCCGGAAGAATAGCATCCCGGCCTTGTTCCTAAAGTAAAAGCGCGAACTAGATCTCGTCATCCTCGATCTCGATCTTCATAGCTTCGTCGATATCAAAAACCTCGGTATCGTCGTCCACCTCGATATCTTCAACGTCACCGTCGAAGTCATCAACGACGTCATCAATGATCGGCACCATCGGCATACCGCCGCGGATGTAATCGCCCATCTCGTCGAACTCATCCTCCTGCTTACGGTTTTCCGTAGCATCGGGAGCGACCTTGACGTTGCGGTAATACTTCATACCGGTTCCGGCCGGAATAAGGCGTCCCATGATGACGTTCTCTTTGAGGCCGCGAAGGTAATCGATGCGGCCTGAGATCGCAGCCTCGGTAAGCACGCGAGTCGTTTCTTGGAAACTCGCGGCCGAGATAAATGAGTCCGTCGAAAGCGACGCTTTCGTGATACCGAGCAGAAGAGGTTCACCAACCGAAGTCTGGCCCTTCTCATCGCGGACACGTGCATTCTCGTCTTCATAGCGGAAACGGTCAACTTGTTCCTCGAGCAGGAATTCCGTATCGCCGACTTCCTTGATCTTGACCCAACGAAGCATCTGGCGAACGATCACCTCGATATGTTTATCGTTGATGTTCACGCCCTGCAGACGATAGACTTCCTGGATCTCGTTGACCAGATAATTCTGCAACGCTTCCATTCCTAGAACACGCAAAATGTCGTGCGGATTCAGCGGGCCGTCCATTAGCGGTTCGCCTGAACGGACGCGGTCGTCTTCCTGCACGTTGATGTGGGTACCACGCGGGATGTCGTATTCACGTTCGCTGCCGTCATCTCCTACAACGATGATCTTTCGTTTACCCTTTGCGATCGGGCCGAATTTGACGACTCCGTTTATCTCGGACATCATTGCCGTTTCACCCGGACGGCGAGCTTCGAAAAGCTCGACGACCCGCGGCAAACCGCCAACGATATCCTTTGTCTTGGTCGTTTCACGCGGGATCTTTGCGATCACATCGCCGGGTTCGACAGCTTGGCCGTCCTCAACGATGAGGTTGGCACGGATCGGCATCTGATAGGTCTTTTGCACCTTGCTGCCGCTGCGGATCTCGATACGCGGTTGATTCTTCTCGTCAGAATCTTTAACGACGAGACGCTTCTGGCCGGTGACCTTGTCGATCTCTTCTTCGACCGTCTTCCCTTCCTTGAGGTCCTGATATTTCACAGTTCCCTTGACCTCAGTGAGGATGGCGAACGTGAACGGATCCCATGTAACAAGAATGTCGTCCTCTTTCACCTTCTGACCGTCTTTGACGTGAACCTCAGCACCGTAAACGACCTTGTAATGAGCTACCTCGCGGCCGCGTTCGTCAACAAGGGCAAGCTCGGACTGACGACGCATCGAGATCATCTCGCCGCTTCGGTTCTTAATGACGTTGAGGTCACCAAGATATTTTACCGTTCCGTCCATCGCAGCAACGTGCTTGGTCTCCTGTTCGAGACGTGCCGTTCCACCAACGTGGAACGTACGCATCGTCAACTGCGTGCCCGGTTCGCCGATCGACTGTGCGGCGATAACGCCGACAGCCTCACCGATCTCAACCGTGTTACCAGTTGCAAGGTTGCGGCCGTAGCATTTAACGCAAATGCCGCGTCGCGATTCGCAGGTAAGAGCCGAGCGAATTCGTACTTTTTGCAAACCTGACAGTTGGACGTTGGCTCCCAGATCTTCATTGATCTCAACATTAGCCTCAACTATCACCGAACCATCGACCGGATCGACGATATCGTCAAGCGATGTACATCCAACGATGCGGTCACGAAGCGATTCGACCTCTTCACCGTTTCGGATAATGGCCTCTGCCCAAACGCCGCGAAGCGTTCCGCAATCCTGTTCTGAAACGATAACATCCTGTGCCACGTCAACCAGTCGGCGTGTCAGATAGCCCGAATCGGCGGTTTTGAGTGCCGTATCAGCCAACCCTTTACGTGCACCGTGCGTAGAGATAAAGTACTGCAAAACGTCCAGGCCTTCGCGGAAATTTGCGAGGATCGGATTTTCGATGATCTCGCCCGACGGCTTGGCCATCAGGCCGCGCATACCGGCGAGCTGACGGATCTGAGCCTCAGAACCTCGAGCACCGGAATCGGCCATGACGAGGATCGGATTCAGTTCCTTACGCTCCTTTTCACGCGTGTGCATCGCTACAAACATTTCTTTTGCAACGAGATCGGTAACATCGGACCAAATGGCCGTCACCTTGTTTTCGCGTTCCATATTTGTCATGGTCGCGTCTTCATACTGTTTGCGAAGTTTTTCGACTTCCTTGAGAGCATTATCGATGATCCCTTTCTTACTCGAAGGCGTGACCATATCGTCGATGCCGATCGAAACACCTGCCTTAGTCGCATAGAGAAAGCCCATCGCCTTCAGATCGTCGAGCAATGCAACAGTGGCATCATGCCCAAGCCGCAGATGGCAAAATGTTACCAGCGACTGCAAGCCTTTCTTCTTCAGAACGCCATTTACATAAGGCAGCCCGTCGCGAGTCAGGCGTTCGTTAAAGATCACACGACCGGCGGTTGTATCGAGAATGAGATCGACTTTCTCACGCGCCGTGGCACGCATAACGTCCTGCATGTTATGTTCGAGCGTCAGATCGATCAGATCGCCGCGCCAACGCAGTTTGATCTTGGTTTGAGTTTCGACTGCACCCGCATCAAGAGCGAGAATCACATCATCGATCGAGCCGAACACTTTGTTCTCGCCTTTCATCTCGTCGCGAGCAAGCGTCAGATAGTAGCAGCCGAGAACGATATCCTGAGACGGGACCGCAATGGGTTGGCCGCTGGCCGGTGAAAGCAGATTGTTCGACGCAAGCATAAGAACGCTCGCCTCGATCTGTGCCTCAGCCGAAAGCGGAATGTGAACCGCCATCTGATCGCCGTCAAAGTCGGCGTTGAATGCTGTACAGACAAGCGGATGGATCTTGATAGCCTTACCTTCGACCAAAACTGGCTCAAATGCCTGAATACCGAGACGGTGAAGCGTTGGAGCACGGTTCAAGAGAACCGGATGCTCGCGAATGACCTCTTCGAGGATGTCCCAAACGATCGGCTCCTGACGTTCGACCATTTCACGAGCCTGTTTGATCGTGGCAGCATGAGCGTCCTTTTCGAGCTTGTTGTAAATAAACGGCTTGAACAATTCCAATGCCATTTTCTTAGGTAATCCGCACTGGTGCAGTTTGAGCTCCGGACCGACCACGATCACCGAACGTCCAGAGTAATCGACACGTTTTCCGAGCAGATTCTGACGGAAACGTCCCTGCTTGCCCTTGAGAGTTCCGGACAACGATTTGAGCGGACGATTATTAGCACCGCGAAGCACACGGCCGCGGCGTCCGTTATCAAACAACGCATCAACAGCTTCCTGAAGCATACGTTTCTCGTTGCGAACGATAACTTCAGGTGCGCGAAGCTCGATCAGCTTCTTCAAACGGTTGTTGCGGTTGATAACGCGGCGATAAAGATCGTTAAGGTCCGACGTTGCAAAGCGTCCGCCGTCTAGGGGCACGAGTGGACGAAGTTCGGGCGGAATGACCGGAATTACGTCGAGGATCATCCATTGCGGGTTATTGCCGCTGCGAAGGAACGAAGTCGAAACTTTCAGACGCTTGGAATACTTGAGCTTTTTCTGCTGTGAAGTTTCCTCGCGCATTTTTCCGCGAAGTTCGTCCACAAGCTCGGCAATGTCTATCTGCGCAAGAAGGTCCTTGATCGCCTCAGCACCCATTTTTGCGACGAACTGGTTCGGATAATCGCGTGTCAGTTCACGAAAACGCTCATCGGTGAGCAGGTCTTTTTGTTTAAGATCAGGCACATCGCCTTCATCGACAACGATATATGTCTCAAAATAAAGAATTTTTTCAAGATCGCGAAGCGTGATGTCGAGCAGATGGCCGATACGCGACGGCAATCCTTTGAAGAACCATACGTGCGAGCAGGGCGACGCCAATTCGATATGGCCGAGCCGCTCACGGCGGACCTTGCTCTGCGTAACCTCAACACCGCATTTGTCGCAGATGACGCCGCGGTGTTTCATCCGCTTGTACTTTCCGCAGAGACATTCCCAATCGGACACCGGGCCAAAGATACGAGCACAAAAAAGCCCGTCGCGCTCCGGCTTAAATGTACGGTAATTGATCGTTTCCGGCTTGGTCACCTCGCCGTGTGACCACGAACGGATCTTGTCCGGCGAAGCAAGGCTGATGCGGATCGCTTCGTAATTTGTCGTCAATTGCGTCTTGTTATCGTTATTTAATCGAAACATATATCTCCAATCTGCGTGTCCCACTGTCCCAAACTGTCCCAAACTGTATGGGACAGGCTAAACCTTTGGAAACATTAGGCTTAGCCATTACTGTCCCACTGTCCCACGATTTTTTTTTCGCGGGACAGCGACGTGTCATTAATCGACGCCTACGAGAGCATCGACACCGGCCACAACTTCCTCAGGATCGATGTCCTCTTCCTGAATAAGCTCAACGTCTAGGCAGAGCGATTGCAGCTCGCGAACCAAAACGTTGAACGATTCGGGAATGCCCGGCTCGAAGTTTGAAACGCCCTTGACGATCGTTTCATAGATCTTCGAACGTCCGGCCACGTCGTCAGATTTGCATGTCAGCAATTCCTGTAGGATGTGAGCCGCTCCGTAGGCTTCGAGTGCCCAAACTTCCATTTCTCCAAAACGCTGTCCGCCGAACTGAGCCTTACCACCCAGCGGCTGCTGAGTAATGAGTGAGTATGGTCCGATCGAGCGAGCGTGGATCTTGTCATCCACAAGGTGCGAGAGTTTGAGCATATAGATATACCCAACGCAAACCTTCTGCTCGAACTGTTCACCGGTCATACCGTCAAAGAGACGCGTTTTGCCTGACGGGCCTACTGAGGCCGGAATGCCGAGTTCGTCGTATTTCGCATTTGCCTGGCCAATGTAGCCCTTGATCTCTTCTTCGCTTGCACCGTCAAAGACCGGCGTTGCAAAGTGCAGACCGAGTACACGTGCTGCCCATCCAAGATGAGTCTCAAGTATCTGCCCAACGTTCATACGCGAAGGCACGCCAAGCGGATTGAGCACTATCTCGACCGGCGTTCCATCCGGCAAATACGGCATATCTTCTTCCGGCAAGATGCGGGCGATAACACCCTTGTTACCGTGGCGTCCGGCCATCTTGTCGCCAACGCTGAGTTTACGTTTCATGGCAACGAAAACCTTGACCATCTTGATCACGCCCGGCGGCAATTCGTCGCCCTGCTTGAGTTTGGTGATCTTTTCGTCGTAGATGTCGCGAAGAATGTTGATCTGGCGTTCGGTCCGCTGCTGGTACTGCTTGACCTCCGCGGCCGTATCGATACGTCCCGATGAGACCTCAGCTTTGCTCAGCAGTTTGGGATCGAGTTCAGCCAGCATCTCACGATTGAGAGCCGTTCCCTTTTTGAGAATGACCTCTTTTCCATCTTTTAGATCCGCGTTGAGTTTGCGTCCCTCGAAAAGTTCGTAGATACGCTCGTCACGCTGTTCTTGAAGGATTCGAATTTCGTCCTCAAGGTCGCGCTGGAAATCTTCTTCTTCCATTCCCTCGATGTCGAGGCTACGTTCGTCCTTGTCCTGACCTTTTCGGGTAAAGATCTGAACATCAACGACCGTTCCGTCAATTCCCGGAGGGCAATTGAGCGAAGCGTCTTTTACGTCACCGGCCTTTTCACCAAAGATCGCACGAAGCAGTTTTTCTTCAGCGGTCAACTGAGTTTCGCCCTTAGGCGTAACTTTACCGACCAGAACCGAGCCTGGCTTGACTTGAGCACCGATGCGGATAATGCCTGATTCATCGAGATCGCGGAGCATGTTCTCCCCGATATTCGGAATATCGCGAGTGATCTCCTCAGGGCCGAGTTTTGTATCACGGGCCTCGATCTCAAGCTCTTCGATGTGGATCGATGTGTAGTAATCGTCCTTCACGAGCCGTTCGGAAACGAGGATCGCATCCTCAAAGTTGTAACCGCGCCAAGGCATAAATGCCACGAGCACGTTGCGTCCCAGAGCAAGTTCGCCGCGGTCGGTGCAAGGACCGTCGGCAATAACATGGCCTTTCGTTACACGTTCGCCGACCTGAACGATCGGACGCTGGTTTATACAAGTGTTCTGATTTGAACGCTTAAATTTGACCAACGAGTAAATGTCAGCCGTCACCTCACGTGAGATCGTGCCGTCAACCTGATGATCGGCTTTTACGATGATTCGTTCGGAATCGACAAAATCGACAACGCCGTCGCGCTTTGCAATAACCACGGCTCCGGAATCTCGTGCTGCGATCCGCTCCATTCCGGTTCCGACATACGGAGACTCGGCACGAAGCAGTGGCACTGACTGACGTTGCATGTTCGAACCCATCAAAGCACGGTTAGCATCGTCGTTCTCAAGAAACGGGATCAGCGATGCGGCCACCGAAACAAGTTGTTTCGGGCTGACATCCATATACTGAATCTCAGCTTTAGCGGCAGTAATGAACTCTCCCTTTTGACGGGCAGCGTTTCGCTCCTTGACGATAAATCCCTTGGGATCAAGCTCGATGTTCGCCTGACCGATAATGTAACGGTCCTCTTCCCAAGCGGTCAGGTAGAAAGGCCACGGCTCATACTCAGCCAGTTTGCCATCCTTGATCCTCTTGTTAGCAGCATCGACGGCTTCCTGCGGAACATGCTCCCCGGGCTTGAATTTTGTTTCACCGCCATTCTGAACTCGAACGTATTCAACAACACGACCGTCCTCGACCTTACGATAAGGAGATTCGATAAATCCAAACTGATTGATCCGTGCAAAGCACGACAGCGACGAGATCAAACCAATGTTCGGGCCTTCAGGCGTCTCGATCGGGCAGATACGGCCGTAGTGCGTTGGGTGAACGTCTCGAACCTCAAAGCCGGCACGCTCACGCGAAAGACCGCCTGGCCCAAGGGCCGAAAGACGACGCTTATGCGTGATCTCGGACAGCGGATTGGTTTGGTCCATGAACTGCGAAAGCTGCGACGAGCCAAAAAACTCGCGGACTGCAGCCGTCACAGGCTTTGCGTTTACAAGATCACGCGGCATCGTGGTGAACATATCCTGCTGAATGGACATCTTCTCCTTGATCGCCCGTTCCATGCGTTCGAGGCCGATGCGGAACTGATTTTCGAGCAATTCGCCCACCGCGCGGACGCGGCGGTTGCCGAGATGATCGATATCATCCTGACCGTAATGCTCGCTGTCCCTCTTCATGCGAAGAAGGTAATTAACGACCTCAATGAAATCACCAGCTTTCAAAAGCGGATTTTTAATATCCTCAAGATCGGGGCGGCCCATTTTGATGTTGAACTTCAAACGCCCGACACGCGACAGGTCAAATCGACGTGCATCGAAGAACATTCCTTCGAGCAAACGATAAGAGGTAGGCACCGTCGGCGGATCGCCGGGACGCATTTTGCGGTAGATCTCAAGAAGTGCATCAACCGGTTTTGAGATCGGATCTTTTCTCAATGTCGCCGAGATGATCTCGCCTATAACGTCGCGTTTCGGGAAAAACACGGAAAAGCTGGTCACGCCTTCCTCGATGATCTCCTGCAACTTGCCGGCAGAGATCTCGGTATTTGATTCGGCAATCACTTCGCCAGTTTCAAGATTGACAACATCTTCGAGAGCGTATGCTCCTTCAAAGTCAGCCGCTGCAACCTGGACCTTCGTCTTTTTCAAACGCCGCAGATCGGCAATTGCAGATTTTGTGACCTTCTTGCCTTTTCGTACGATATCTTCTTTCTTGTCCTTAATATCCTCTTCGGCCCTCATTCCGACGAGATGCGTTTCGCCTTCGTTTTTGACAAGGATTGAGAGTTTGCCCTTTTCGATGTTTACCTCATCGGTTACATAAAAGAGATTGAGGATGCTGGAGTCTGGATATTCCGCATTCTTGACAACCTCTTCGAGAATGTTGTCAGAGACAGTTTTCATGTCGATCTGCGGATTTAGCCAGAGGCCCAATGCACGCAAAAAGACCGTGGCAACCAATTTCCGCTTTCCGAGACGTGCGTGAAGGATTCCCTTCTGGTCGTATTCAAACTCGACCCAAGAGCCGCGATACGGAATGATCTTAGCCAGATAATCATCCCGATCGCCCTTAAAGAAAACGCCCGGCGAACGGTGAAGCTGCGACACGATGACGCGCTCGGTTCCATTGATGATAAACGTGCCGTTATCGGTCATCAGCGGGATCTCGCCAAAGAAAACGTCCTCTTCCTTGATGTCCCGGATCGTCGAGACGTTCGTCTCCGGGTCCTTGTCATAGACCGTCAAACGAATTTTCACCTTAAGCGGAACGCTGTAAGACATTCCGCGTTCCTGACATTCCTGCTGGTCGTGCTTGTGCTTCAGACCGACAGGCTCGCCGCAGTTGTCGCATAGATTTGGGCGAACGGCGTTGAACGTTCCGCAGTTCTTACAAAGCACCTCGGCGGGATTGAAAGGATCGACCTTGATCTTGGCGCTGCAATTTTTGCAGTTGGCACGCAGGTGCTGCAAGCCTTCGAGGTTGCCGCATTTGCACTGCCAGTTGCCGATCTGGTACTCAACATATTCGAGCGTCGCCGTCTCACGAAAATCCGATACCGGAAAGATCGATGCAAACACCGACTGCAGGCCGATGTAATCGCGTTCCTCAGGGATAAGGTCCATCTGTAGAAAGCGGTTATACGATTCGCGCTGCACCTCTATAAGGTTCGGGATTTGGGCAGATGTATAGATCTTCGAAAAATCCACACGCTCAGGCGCCTTGCTGGTGCGGACGCCGAGGCCGGTTGTGCTGCTTTGAAGAGGATTATTAATCATATAATTAATTTAATTGCGAACTATAAAAAAACCTGTTGATTTTTGCGAAACTTGCTGATACGATGCACGTGAGCGAAGTTTACCCAAAAATTTTGCGATACAGACAGCAAATGCGGTCATAGGTAAAATCTACCCAGACCGCTTTTCAGCAGCAATTGCTTACTTTAAGTTTTTCGAGCGTGCCAAAAAGAGACACCCACTCTCCACTATTTGCGACAAAAGAATCGCGTCTAAAAAACCAACGGAAACCGTTATGACGAAGTCTCCGAATCCGACTAAGCCGGCGACCCACACCACCTAAAACAAGTAAGACGGCGCGAACCAACTAGTTTATCATAAAACCAAGTGTTTGCAAGCCACCGGAGAGCCGTTACGATGAGCGACTCTCCGGAATGGTTGCAAGCAATTATTTGAGCTCGACGGTTGCGCCCGCTTCGGTCAATTTCGTCTTGATCTCTTCGGCTTCTGCCTTCGAAACGCCTTCTTTCAGCGGTTTCGGAGCACCATCGACGAGATCCTTGGCTTCTTTCAAACCGAGGCCCGCGACGACTTCGCGAACAACCTTGATAACAGCGATCTTGTTGCCGCCGGCGCTGGATAGGATCACGTCAAATGCATCCTTTTCCTCAGCAGCAGGAGCAGCATCTGCACCCGCACCAGCTGCCATCATCATCGGAGCTGCCGCAGCGGCCGCCGAAACACCAAATACTTCTTCGAGTTCCTTGACCAATTCAGACGCTTCGAGAAGCGTCATCCCTTTCAAATACTCAACTACATCATCTTTTGTAACTGCCATTTTCTTATATCTCCTATTTAGGGTTCTATTGTGAGCAAATAATTAATATTTACTCCATTTCGCCGTTCGAACCCAGGGACTTGGTGAAAGACGCGGGTTGCATCTCCTCATCTTTCTAAGCCCGTAGCATCTTGGCCTGACAAACCTTGATGCCCGTTTTACCTTGAGTATCGGCTTTCAAAATTCGAGACAATGGTCCCGAAAAACTTATTATTCGCCTGCTTTTTCCTCAGCAGGCAATTCCAAAATATCATCCTCTTCAACAGCGGCCTCTGCGGTTTCCACCACAGGCGCAGCTTCAACCGATTCAGCAGCAGCCTCAGCCACTGGAGCCTCTTCTGCCAGAGCCGCCTCAACGACCGGCGCCTCTTCCACTGACGGAGCCGGAGCCTCAGCCTCAGCTTCTAATTCCGCAGGAGCCGCCTCTTCAGCAACCGAAGGTGCCGCCGCTGGAGCTTCAGTCTTTGCTTCGGCTGCAGGAGCGGCCGCGACTCGATCTTCCTTGTCGCCGATTTGTTTGATCACAATAGCCAAGTCACGCGGTACGGCGTTAATGACCGTGACGATACGCTGTGCTTGTGCATTGAGAACGAACAACAGCTTGGAAATAAGCTCTTCTTTCGAAGGCAGATTTGCTATCGTCGTCAACTGCGTGAGGTCCACCAATTTGCCATCGACAACGCCCGTCTTGAACGTGTAGATGTCGGCGTTGTCCTTCATGAACTTCGAAATTGCTTTCGAAAGAACTACCGGATCATTTTCCGTCCACGCGATGGCCGTGACACCTTTGAGATGCTCTGTCGTTTCCTCAAACTGCGTGCCTTTGACGGCGATACGAGCAAGGGTATTTTTTACAACCTCATACTTTGCGCCCGCTTCACGAAGTCGCGCTCGAAATTCCTGGTCTTTGTTTACGGTCACCTTGGTAAAGCTGACGACCATCGCGGATGTGGAATTAGCAAGCGACTTAGTGAGGGCGTTTAAATCGTTTTGTTTTGTCTCTCTTGTTTTCATTTCTTAAATTCGCTCCTCACTTAAGCGTACGCAAGCTCATCGAGCATAACGCCCGGGCTCATCGTCGCAGCTAAGTTTATTTTCTTCAGATAACGGCCTTTCGCAGTCGTCGGCTTTGCCTTCATTACTGCGGTTATAAGTACCCTTGTATTTTCCGCAAGTTTTGCCTGATCAAATGATACTTTGCCGACAGGTGAGTGAATAACGCCCGTTTTATCGACGCGATATTCGACCTTACCGGCCTTCGTCTCTTCGATGGCGGTTTTCACGTCCATCGTTACCGTTCCTGTTTTTGGATTCGGCATCAGGCCTCGAGGACCGAGCACCTTGCCCAACTGACCGACCTTGCCCATCATATCGGGCGTCGCAATGAGTGCATCAAAGTCAAGCCAGCCGCCTTTGATCTTTTCTACTAGATCGTCGCCGCCTGCCATATCGGCACCGGCATCTTCGGCTTCCTTGATCTTGTCGCCTTGAGCGATAACAACGATCTTTTTCGCCGTACCGCCAAGGCCGTGAGGCAGAACAATAGTGCCTCGGACAAGCTGATCCGCTTTTCGCGGGTCAACGCCGAGCCACATTGTAAGTTCAACTGTTTCGTCGAATTTGGCGAAGGCTATCTCTTTTAGTTTCGAGACAGCTTCGTCGAGCGTGTGCTTCTTGCCCGACTCGATCTTTTCCAGAGCCGCGCGGTATTTCTTTCCTCTTTTCATTTTACCTCCAGGTATTAACGAACGACTTTGCCGTTCTCCCTAATGAGACTTATGGAACTTATATGTCCTATAAGACTTAACTGTTAATCAATTGTCAAACCCATCGATTTTGCCGTTCCCTCGATGGTCCGCATTGCGGCGGCGAGGTCAGACGTGTTGAGATCGACCATTTTTAGCTTGGCGATCTCTTCGATCTTCGATTTTGAGATAGAGCCGACTTTTTCACGGTTTGCTTTTCCCGAACCCTTTGCGATTCCCGAAGCCTTTCTCAAAAGATCGGCTGCGGGCGGCGTTTTCGTTTCGAATGAGAACGAGCGATCCGCATAAACCGTGATCACGACCGGAATTTTCATATCCGGATCGTCGTTTTGCGTCTTGGCGTTGAACGCCTTGCAAAACTCCATGATATTCACGCCGTGTTGGCCAAGTGCCGGGCCGATCGGCGGCGCCGGATTCGCCTTGCCGGCGGGAATCTGTAACTTAATGTAACCTTCTATCTTCTTTGCCATTTTCGATTAACGATCCCTTGCGGGAATGTCCTCATTTATTCTTCTTCTGCAAAAGTAACCTTTTCAACCTCTAAGAAACTCAGTTCATAAGGCGTTGAACGCCCAAAAATGGTGATCGAGACCTTGAGCGTGCTCTTGTCCTCGTTGACCTCTTCGACCTTGCCGGTAAAGCTGGCGAATGGGCCCGATTTGATCCTCACGACCTCGCCGACCTCGTAAGTAAACTTCGGTTTCGGCTTTTCGGTCGCGACCTCAATATTTCGGACGATCTGATCAACTTCTTCCTGCGTTAGCGGAGTTGGGTCTTTACCACCCAAAAACCCGGTCACCTTCGGAGTCGATTTGATCGCGTGAAACACGTTATCAGGCGGTTTTTTATTGTCTCCGCACTCGATCTCGACAAGCACGTAGCCTGGATAGAACATTCGTTCTGAGACATACTCCTTGTTGCCGCGCATCTCGACGACCTTTTCTTTCGGCAGCAAAACTTCGGTTATCTGTTCGGTGAGCTCCATATCGCGAATTCTCGCGTGCAGGCTCTCAACGACCTTGTTCTCATGCCCCGAATAAGTGTGGATAAAATACCACTGCTTCATCTCAAATATCCTTAAGCCCCGGCGATCTGATTGATCACCCATGTGAGAGCTTCTACAAAGTAAACCCAGCCTTGATCGATAAGAAATAAATACACCGCAAAAAATATTACGTTGATAATTACGATAATGGTCGTGCCCTTGACATCATCTGACGAAGGAAACGTGGTCTTATCCAACTCGGCGCGTGTTTTGGTAATAAACTCGCCAATGCCTTCTTTCTGTTTTGCTACTGCTTCTGACACGTATCTATCTCCTAATAGCTCTCCTAAATCTCAATATGGCAGGGGTAGCAGGACTCGAACCCGCACCTAAGGTTTTGGAGACCTCCATGCTAACCATTGACACCATACCCCTTTAAATAGTTACGAGTGCGGAGTTTGGAGAGTTGTGAGTAAGATCTTTACTCTCTGAACTCTTCAAACTCTCAGAACTCACAACTTATTTGTTTTCTCTGTGAACTCGGTGGCAACGGCAGCGACGGCAAAATTTCTTAAGCTCAAGCCTATTAGGCGTGTTCTTTTTATTCTTTGTCGTCACGTAATTACGCTCTTTGCACTCGGTGCACTGTAAAATTATATTATCTCTCGGCATTTCTTTCCTCATTCAGAGCTACGCTGTAAGCGTAACTCTGTGCGAAACACGCCCGAAGGCGCAACTCTAAACTGTTATTCCACGACCTCGGACACTGTTCCGGCACCAACCGTGCGGCCGCCTTCGCGGATAGCAAAGCGGAGGCCTTTTTCCATGGCGATCGGAGCGATGAGCTCGATCTCCATCTGTATGTTGTCGCCCGGCATCACCATCTCGACTCCTGCCGGAAGGTGTGCAACGCCCGTTACGTCCGTTGTTCTAAAGTAGAACTGCGGGCGGTAGCCTGTAAAGAACGGTGTGTGTCGTCCGCCTTCTTCTTTGGTCAAAACGTATGCCTCGGCCTTGAACTTAGTGTGCGGCGTGATCGAACCCGGCTTAACGATCACCTGTCCGCGTTCGATCTCTTTTCGCTCAACACCACGAAGCAGCAGTCCGACGTTGTCGCCTGCCATCCCGCTGTCGAGCAGCTTCTTGAACATTTCGACGCCTGTGCAGACCGAGTTTCTCGTCTCTTTGATACCGACGATCTCGACAGGGTCGTTGACGTTGATCGTGCCTCGTTCAATTCTTCCGGTCGCAACCGTACCGCGTCCTTGAATGGTGAAGATATCTTCCACCGGCATCAGGAACGGCTTGTCCGTCTCGCGTGCAGGCGTCGGAATGAAATCATCTACCGCCTGCATCAGCTCGTCGATCTTCGGCTCCCAAGCGGCATCGCCTTCGAGGGCTTTCAGAGCAGAACCCTGAATGACAGGAATGTCGTCGCCCGGATACTCGTACGAGCTAAGCAGCTCGCGGATCTCCATCTCGACGAGCTCGAGCAGTTCCGCGTCGTCGACCATGTCCGCTTTGTTCATAAAGACGACCATCGTCGGGATACCAACCTGACGGCCGAGAAGGATGTGCTCGCGTGTCTGCGGCATCGGGCCGTCCGTCGCTGCGACAACGAGAATAGCTCCGTCCATCTGGGCGGCTCCTGTGATCATGTTCTTGACATAGTCGGCGTGGCCCGGGCAGTCGACGTGGGCGTAATGGCGGTTAGCCGTTTCATACTCAACGTGCGAAGTCGCAATCGTAATACCACGAGCCTTTTCCTCAGGTGCGTTGTCGATCGAGTCAAACGACCGGAACGTCATCTTAGCGTTATGCTTTGACATCACCTTTGTTATTGCTGCCGTCAATGTCGTCTTGCCGTGATCCACGTGCCCGATTGTCCCAATGTTCACGTGCGGCTTACTGCGATCGAATTTTTCCTTGCTCATCTCTTTATCTCTTCCCCTAAAGTAATCAAATAAACTAAATAATAACTGGAGCCCAAGGCGGGATTTGAACCCGCGACCTCATCCTTACCAAGGATGCGCTCTACCCCTGAGCTACTTGGGCCGGTTCTAGTGCGTCTCGCCTGACAAATAACTGGAGCGGGAGACGAGACTCGAACTCGCAACATTCAGCTTGGAAGGCTGACGCTCTACCATTGAGCTACTCCCGCATACCGATTTTGGATTTTAGAAATACGATGTTGGATTACCCTAAGAAGGCAATTCCCTCAACAATTTCTTATGATCCAAAATCTAAAATCGGCAATCTAAAATCGCCTAACTGGTGCATGGGGTAGGATTTGAACCTACGTAGGAAATTAATCCGACGGGTTTACAGCCCGTTGCCTTTGACCGCTCGACCACCCATGCGTGATCTATTTATAAATGCTACAGCCGACTTTTCGAGCCAATTAGCAAATTTCCAATGATATATAAACAAAAAGCAAGTTGCAAGTCGGATTTACCCTAAATTCTTAATTCCCGCTCGAGGCCTTCGTTTTTGTAGTAAATAACCGCTGCCGACCGTAGGGCGTTGCATTCAACTTAAGTGAACCGCGATTATTCACGTTTGCGGCTAGTGAAATAAAGCCGATAACCATTGATGCAGTTGACGACAGCGTGAATGGAAGACGAGAGAGATCGCCTCGCTTTCAAAAGGCCGTGTTACCAAGCTAACTATATGATCTGTAAGGGCTTATCTGATAACTAGAGAAAAAAAGCCATCTACTGACTCCAAAAAGCCATCGCTGACCCCTAAAAAGCCATCGGAGACACCCAAAAAGCCATCGGAAAAATTTTATATTTAAGACAATTCCGGCTTTAAAAACGTCGTTTTTTGCGATTTCCACTAGTCGACCACCAGTCAGCTCCGCCGATTTCGCCGCCTCGCCCGCAAAACAGCCGCCTCGACAACCACCGCCGGCCACGGAATGCCTTTGTTTGCAATGGAGACTTTTGGAAAGATATCGGAGAATCCCCCAAAAAAACCATCTTTAAAGACGGTATTTTCTTGCAAATTTGCCACGGACCTGTTTTCAATCGGCCACCGCAGCGTCGCTGAGATTTTCGCTTCCGCTAGAGTAAATCTCGTCAACCGAATCGATTGGATCTAGCGAAACGGCCACTTCAAAGTCTTCAAACTATTCACGACCGCGGGTGAAAGCGTTTGTAATTGTCCTTGAGCTGTTTGTTCGTGATGTGCGTGTATATCTGTGTCGTCGAAATATCGGCGTGGCCTAGCATCTGCTGCACCGAGCGTATGTCGGCACTGTTTTGAACTAAATGCGTTGCAAAAGAATGGCGCAGAGTGTGCGGCGAAACGCCTTCGAGGTCGCATTTTTTGGCGTATTCGACGATAAATGCATGGATCATCTGCCGCGTGACCGGTTTTCCGTTTGCGCCGACAAAAATATTGTCGATCTCGATATTTTCCTTCTTTCGACGCAAAACAAGATAGCTTTTCAACCACTCAATGGCACTCGAACCGACCGGCACACGCCGTGTTTTACTGCCTTTTCCGGTGGTTGTGACGATGCCAAGGTCAATATCTATGTTGCCAATCTTAAGATCTACGGCCTCCGATACACGCAAACCGGAAGCATACATTATTTCAAGTATCGCGCGGTCGCGAAGGCCAATTTCCGTCGAAGTATCAGGAGCCGCAAGCAGCATTTCGATCTCGGTTTGATTTAGGAACCGCGGCAGATAAACACCTTTTTGCGGAGCAACGAGATCTTCGGCAGGGTTATTTTTGATGTGCCCGTCGAACATCAAAAACTTGTAAAACCCGCGAACCGCACTGATAAGACGCCGTCTTGAGTTCTCAGACAACTTTTCAGCCCCAAGATCGATCAGCCATTCGCGAAGGTCCTGCCGGGTGAGAGTCATGAGATCAAAGCCATTCTTTCCCGACCAGTCGCCTAGCCGCGCAAGATCAGTTCCGTAACTCTCAATCGAATTCGCAGCAAGGCCCTTTTCGACACGGCAATAAGAAAGATATTCGCGGATCAGGTTACGCTTTTCATGCGACGGATTTTGCATTTGAAGATATTTCGAGCGATTGGAAGTAAAGATGTTAGGGCCATTTTACCAGACGACCTCGATTGGCTAAATACTAAAAGATAAATCATTGAAAAAGCAAGGAAAACCGCTATTCTAGCATTGCAAGGCAAGCGGCATTGATTAGTCGATGATATTATTACTGATGATGATACGCTCTAAAGTCTTCCTTTTTACTGCATTGCTTCTCGTAGGAAATGTTGTTTCGAACGCCGCTCAAACAACGAATAAGGATGAAGCCGACGCCATCAAACTAGCACGCGCATTCTCCCGCCGTCTCAAGCAAACCAAAGATGTAAAACCCTTGATCTCCGAATTTTTTGCGGATAATTTTATGGCGAACTCTTTGATTGGATTCGAAAGCGATCAGTATCTCTTTATGAAGACGGACGTGGCAAGAAAACTCGATAGTAAATCCTTGACGCGCTTCTATGTTGCATTCTTTAATTGGAATTATCTAAGCACAATATACATTTACAGTAAACATTCTTCGAGGTCCGACGACAGTATCCCATTGGAGAAGGAGTTTCCTGCCGACGTATGGCGAATTCTTCGCAAGAATCGTTTTTTTATGAAAATGAACAACGACCTCAATTTTCAAAATCTTGAAAGTGTCGAACAAGTGCGAAGCATGACTGAGACTTGGGAGATGGCATCTCTACCGCTTCGAAAACACGTCAATCGGTTAGGAAGCGAACCCACCTCGCAGCTTCGCGAATCGCTCGCAGACTGGGGAAAGCGATACCATCCCTTTTTTAAGCCTAGGACATTCGAATGCGATGCGGATTGCAATGGCTTGCCACAAGGAACAAAGTATATCGACATATTGATATTTCCCGCGTTTGATGTGCGTATAGTCCGAATAAACAGGCGCATGAAGATAATTGAGGCCGGCCCGTATTATGATTGATCCACTGCTTCAGAAATCATCTTGGTTAGGGTAAGTAAAGCTCTCGGAACGGCAGTTTCCGATTTCGGCCACCAACTGTTCGTTTGAATTTACCATCCCGTGCGCTAACCAACGCGAATAACTCCAACTTCGAAGGTCGCCCTCTTCCTGCTTTTCACAGTAGCGTCTGGCAATCCGGCGAATAACTGACAGTTGATCGTCGCCGGAAATGGTTTCAAAGGAATCCAACAGCACCGGAATAGCATCATCGCTCAACTGCGAATTGTAACCTGCATCAAAATCCCTACCTTGCTGCATAAGCGCAATATTAGTCTTTACGATAAACTCGTCAGGATTCAACACGTGAGTCGCCCCGAGAATAAAGAATGCTGACCACAACGCTCCCCACGCGAAATGTTTGCGGGCCCCTCGTAGGACTGTCACGCCGAACCACACAAAGACTATCGCCAGCCACGTCATGAAGATGAGCGGATACAATCGTATCGTCGTCATTCCGTAGCCGAGGTTGCCGGTCAATAGAACGAGCCGCTGGACTGCCGAAGCCATGATCACAAACAAGAGGGCGATCTGAATGCCTGCGAGTATGCGAAACAGCTTTTCGGTGAATGGGTTTTCCTTGCGGATGAGCCAGTGGCCGACAAGCAGCATCGGCAGAACGAGCGCCGATACGGCAACGAGTTCGCCAAAGCCTCGACGGGCGTATTCGGCGAGTTTGAAATCGGGCGTGTTTTGCACGAGTTCCATTCCGCCGAAAAGATACGGCACCTGAAAGATCACAAAGCTGACGAACAGGAGATTTACGAGACCGAGAATGACGCCAACCTCGACCGTGCCAAGCGTAAAGCCCGGAGCGATCGAATTGTCGATATTGGCCCATGTCCAAGTTGTTTTCTTTGCGGACGAATCATCTGTTTTTGTTTCTGCCTCAACATTCGGTGCATCGGATGTATTTATATACTCAACGACCGTTTTGTTGTCCGGCAAGACGACTGGATGTTCGCCTGATTCTGCACGAAATTTATCCACTTTGCTCTCATCGGTTTTCGCCGCAGCGGTGTCGATGATCGAAAGTGACGGCACGACAACCGGCGCCGTTCCGGAAAAAATTGCCCCTCGAAAATACCCGGCAGTCAGCCACGCGAACAATGCGAACAGCGCTCCGTGTGAAAGCACAATGTCGAAATCAAGATTAAGGATCTTTCGCACCCAGCCGTCATAGACAGCGTCTGCGGCCATAAATAAGCCGCCAAAAATGAGGATCAACGGCGTCGCTATCAGCAGGCTGCGAAACACGGCAAAAGCTTGTTTTCGCCAGCCGTTCATCGGCAGCTCGTTCCATCCAATATCGCTGGCTAGTAAAGCAAACGGAGCAAACACGGAATTCAAGGCTGCCCAAACGACGCCGACAGCGTATTGAAACACACCAGCAACCTTCGCCGTTACTTTCAGCGTCGGCAAAATGAGTACGCCGAGTATCGCAATGATAGCGAACGTATCAGCGACGCGAAGCTCGATCGCATCGCGCCAAACAAACATCGATGCGAAAAACACCAATGCTCCGAGCAGCGCGTACGTCTGTGTATTTAAGCGCTTAGGAGCATGACGCCAAAGCAGCGTCAACACTCCGCCCGCAAACGCCAGGTTAAACAGCAGCACATTCAATCCCCAAGGCGTCTGCCGCAACAAAACATCGCCCAGCACACCAAGCACCGCCGCTACCTGTAATATCTCTAAACCAGTTTTTGTTCGTTCGTTCATTTTCGTAAACCTATCTTGCTATAACATCGAGCAATTACTTGATTGTGTTCTTCGCATAGAAGCATTAAAACCACTGGCACCACCAGTCCACTCCTTATGGAGCGGCAATTGTCATTAACCCGTAGTTCTCAAAATTTTGTTCGTAATCGTTTATCTCTTCGAAGTTTTTCAAGCTTTTTGTTGAGATTTTTATCGGACCGATCATTTCTTTATTAGTCGGTGATATGGAAAAGCTCGGTGCGAAAACAATTAAGCCCGAAGCTCCATCCTTTTTGTAAAAAATTCTTTCCGTATGAAATACAACGCATTGATCGGTCTGATCTCTTTTCCCAAACTCGTAAGGCTCGGAACATAAACGCACCTCTTCATGATCGCCAGTTATGCCCCATACGCGAGCAACCGTGTAGATTTTCCTATTGATATTCGGAAAATAAATCGTTTGAAAATTCATTGGTGTCTCGCCGAAAATCGGTGAGTAAAGAAAATGCATTGCAATAGCCCCAAGTGTTATTCCAATGACTAAACCCACCACTAAACCAACTGCTACTAAGATCGCCTTCATTTCTTTCGCCTATGCCTTCTTCATGGCGTTGATTAACGCTTCCATGTGATCAAGATACCTTTCTACAGCCTTTCGGCCTTCTTTTGTGATCTTGTATTCGGTGAGCGGCATGCGGCCTTTGAACGATTTTTCGCAGGTCAGGTAACCGGCCTCTTCGAGTTTGCGTGCGTGAACTGAGATGTTGCCGTCTGATGTTGCAAGCAGATCTTTCAGCTCGGTAAAGCTCAGTTTTTCATTCGCCGCGAGTGCGCTGATGATGCCGAGACGCATGCGTTCGTGAATGACCTTATCGAGTTCGCCTGAGACTTTTTCAGCCGCTCGTGCGACCGTCAACCCGCGTGTTTTTTCTTCTTTTTTTAATGCTAAATTCTTTGCCATTGAAATTCTTTAACCGCCGTAGCGTTTCGCGATGATCGCTCCGAAAATTATGTGAAGCCCGCCGAAGCTAAGTGCCATCATCAGGTTGCCGTAATTTGTCGGCAGTGCGAATGCAACGGCTCCCAGAACCATAAAGCACCAGCCCATCACGGGAATTACGCGAACCGAGAACGCTCCACCGCTTGCGACCGCTGCGCCGTATGCGAGCATGCAAACCGGGGCCATTTCGTAATAGTGGCCGTACTTCCACAAACCGAGCACGGCGATAACACCGGCAACGAGCGGCGGCACAAAACCCATTGCGAATTTTTTCGCCGGAGCGGAAACGAGCGATTGACCCGCGATCTTCGATTTTTGCCACATCGCAAGCAGGCCTATAGCAAATGCGAGAAACGCCTCGACAAGCCAGACGGTGAGCGAATCGACAAGATAAACCTGCAGGTTTGCAATATAAGCAGCAACACACGCCGTAACGCCCATCAAAATTCCACCATAGCCCGGAACAGCTGTAAACGCCGTCGAGCGCTCCATCGTTTCGCGTATAAATTGAAGGTTGTCGATGGCACGGTCACCGAGATTTACCGCCGCGTTTGGTGAGTCGTCATCTTTTCGGAGAGCTTGATTGTTCGCCATAGTGAAACAAGAATATCTCAAGTAATTTCGTTTGTCAAGTACTTTATATTATAAAGTATAAATATAGAAAGAGGCGGCCTTTTAGGGCCGCCGAAATTCTCATGGAGAAAGAGGATCCTGATCTAGTGTGGGTCGTCGAGAGTAACTTTTCCTTTGAATGTTCGGAAAAGAAATATGAAATATCCGAGAGCGATAATGATGCCGATCGTCCACCAGATCAGGCCGACGCCGAGGCCGTAGGCACCTGCTTTGGCGTTGTGCACGGTCAGGCTGTATTGCGGATCGAGTGCGGGCAATACGTTTGGGTACAGCCCGTAAACGGCACCACCGAGCATCATTGCGAGATAGACCGACGACGCGATAAAGGCTCCTTTGTCATTGCCCTTGGCGTTGAAGTACTTGACCGCGATCAGCGACCCGACGACGGCTAACGGTATCAGCCAGCCGATCGGCAGATAGAAATAGTTATCGAGCAGCGTTGGCCTCACGCTCATTACTGCCGCGAGGCTTAGAATTGTAACGATCACCAATGCGAACCAGCCGACGCTCACGACCTTGCGTGAACGTGCGTTCATATCGCCCTCGGTCTTGATCGCCAAATAACTCGCCCCGTGGATCGCCAATGCGACGAAAGCGACGACACCTGAAAGCACGGTGAACCAATCGAGGATGCCTGTTTCCCCAGTCGTTCCCCAATGTGTGAACAGCGGCTCAAAAAAGTAACCGGTCGCATCGAGCGGCACGCCGCGAATGACGTTGCCGAGTGCCGCCCCGAAGAAAATCGCGAGCAGGACACTTGAAAGCGCAAATACAAAATCCCAAAAGCTTGTCCACAGCGGATTATTTAGCTGGTGCCGCAGTTCGATGCCGGTCGCCCTCATTATCAGCAGCCACAGGACCATGATGAGCGGCAGATAGAATCCGCTGAAACCCGCTGCGTAAAGCGCCGGAAATGCAAAGTAAAGCGTTCCGCCGGTAGCCAGCAGCCATACTTCGTTACCGTCCCACACCGGGCCGATGGCACTGATGGTGGCGGCACGTTCCCGCTCATTGCGGCCGACGTAGTAGTGGACAATTCCTGCTCCGATATCAAAACCGTCGAGAATGACGTAACAGACCAGCATAAACGCGACTATCCCAAACCAAAATGTTTCCATTTCGTCCTCCTTAGACCGTTTCCGGCGTGATCTCAGCTCCCAATTCTTCGGCACCGTGCTCGATCCGACGCAGCATCAAAAATATGTAGAGCAGCGACAGGATCGTATACATTCCGGCAAAACCGAGCAACGTAAACAGTATGTTGCCGCCCGAGACCAACGGAGAATGGCCGTGTTCAGTCCGCATCAGGCCGTAAACGAGCCAAGGTTGGCGTCCGAGTTCGGCAACTGCCCAGCCAACCGTATTTGCAATGAAAGGGAACGGAAAACTGAGCATCAATATCCAGAGCAGCCAATTTGCGTCAAACAGCCAGCCTCGCCACAGCCAAAAAGCGGAGATCGACATAATCGCAATAAAGATCGTGCCGAGGCCGACCATGATGTGAAAACTGTAGTAGAGGAGCGGCACGTTGGTCGGGTGATCTTCCTTCGGGAACTCGTTCAGGCCTTTGACCTTGGCGTCCCATCGCTGATAGGTGATAAAGCTGAGCATGTTCGGGATATGGATAGCATTATCGAGCCGTTTTTTTTCCATATCGGGCTGGCCGATGAGGGCGATCGGAGCTCCGTCTTGGGTCTCAAACAAGCCTTCCATCGCAGCAAGTGTGACGGGTTGATGTTGGGCGATCATCTTGCCCTGATGGTCGCCGGACGGAAAGAGCATCCAGATGCTGCTGATACAACCCGCGACGACACCGACCTTCATGAACATCCGGCCGTATTCGACCTTTTTCTTCGAAAGAATGTAGAACGCACCAAGAGCGGACACGGCAAACGAACCGACGACGACGGCTCCGCCCATGTTGTGCATGTATTGATAGACGGCCCATTCGTTCAGAACGAGTGACCAAAAGCTGGTCAGTTGGACCGAACCGTCAGGCATGGTTTCGTAACCAACGGGATGCTGCATCCAGGCGTTTGTCGCGATAATGAACCAGCCCGAGAGCCATGTACCGACAAATAACAGAAATGCCGACAGCCAATGCAGCTTTTGCCCGAGCCGTTTCTCACCGAAGAGAAATAGGCCAATAAAAGCCGATTCGAGAAAGAAAGCGAACGTCCCTTCCATCGCCAGTGTCTGGCCGATCACGCCGCCGGCGAACTTCGAAAACACCGCCCAGTTCGTACCGAACTGAAACTCCATGGGAATGCCTGTAACGACGCCAAAAAGAAAACTGATACCAAAGATCTTGCCCCAAAATCGTGCTATCTCGTTCCAGCGTTCGTCTTTTTTCGATATCGCCAGCGTCTTGAAAATGACGATCAGCGGTGCGAGCCCCATCGTCAGCATCGGGAATAAATAATGGTAGGTAATTGTAAACGCAAATTGAATACGCGCAAGTGTGTTGGCTTCCATGATGACTCTTTAGAAAAAACAACAGCTCGGAGCTGTCATAATCAATATTCGCCTTAGCTTTTTAGCATAATTCGCATAATATACTTTGAAAGTGACTAGTGTCACAAGGCGGGATAAAATTGCGACCTTCCGCGGATCGCGAGCGTCTAAATCAACGTACTTAAAAAATCACTATGAACCTGAGATGTTTCGCACTTCTATTTGTGGCTGCGGCGTATACTTTGCCTCTCAAGCCTCACGTTCACCTTGTCGCCAAGATTCTCAGTAGGCGGCTCCGATGGAGCGGCCACGGAATAGGTCAGGCGCTTGCCCTGCATGGTGAAACTCTTGCCGTTCCATTTGTAGAATGAGCGCGTCCAATGCGTTGGGCAGCAGAGTTGTTCTTCGTCGCCGGTTATCTTGCCGGTTTCGGTTTGGCCGAGAAGAAAACGATCCTGGCCGTAGAGTTCAATAACGAGTAAGCCGTTTTCGAAACGGATGTCCTTTAATCCGCCGTCCGCACGATCACCGGTGCGAAACGGCCATAACAACTCAGGCTTTCCGTCCTTCCAATCAAATATATAAACGATCTGCGGTATCGCCGCACCTGCCGTCTCGACCTTTAAGATGACGATCGCTTCATCCTGTCCGTCGCCAGTCACGTCGATGAATTTTGTCGTGACATACGACATTCCGATGCGGCGACCCAATTTCACTTCGGCCTTTTCCTCATCGGTCATGTCTTCTTTAATGACCTTGCCTTCGACTGGTGCAACGCGTCCGTTTGTCAAAGTAAAATCAGCCGTGCCGTCAGGATTTTGCCAGCCGCGCGGAAGTTCGTAGGTGTAGTTTTTGAAATCGAAATTTCCTATCGGTGACGTGGTCGTTTTATTTCGGTCGTCGAACAGTTCGGTTTGAAGGTTTGGGATTGAGGGCGTCGGGACAACGGTTCGAGACTGCAACTGGGGCGACGCAGTGACGAATTTCGCATTCGCCAGCGGTTCGACGGGTTTCGAACACGAGGCTCCCAGGATTGCTGCAGCAATGAAATAAAAGACGGCAGATTTCATCGGCCAAAAATCCTATTCTATGGCATCGGCATAGCCACGCTGTATGCCCAGATACTCTGCGGCGAGTGCCGTTTCGCCGATGGCCTCGGCTCGTATCGCTGCGGTCTTATAAAATCTTACGAGCGATTTGCGAAGATAGTTTCGCTGTTCGGCCGTTTCGAAGGCCGTTTCGCCGTCGGGCCTCGACAGCTCAGAAAGTTCCATTTCCGCAACTTCACGGACCAAGATCCGCAGTCTTTTCTCGTCACCGACAGCTGTTGTGACCTCGGCCAACGAGCCGATCAGCGTACGGACGATGACATGGTCGCGTCGCCCAAAATGAAATATCTGATCGAACGCATCATCGACAAACTGCTCAAAACTCGGCTCTTTGATGATAACACGGTGTTTTGCGACATCCTTCGCTATCTTCGAATCGAGATCGCGCGTAGCAAGTTCTTTAATGATAACGCCCAGATAATGAATGCAATTGACGCACGTCGTCGGATCATTGACCGCAGGGGAGATAGCTTTGATGCCGATATCGACAAGCTGCCTGATTCCGTATTCGACGTCCTGATCAAAACTGCGAAATTTCTGAATCGAAAAACTCTTTCTGATCAACGTTTCCAGCTCACTGTCGATAGGAACCGGCGGCTCGATCGTAGCCAATGACGAACCAACCTCGACAAAACTGCCCAGATAATTCGTGACGCGTATCAAACTTTCCGGATGAGTATTTGCGAGACGTTCGCTGGCTCGTACCAGCAGGTCGGCGTCGATCTTCTCAAGAAATCCGCTTCGTTCCGAAACTATCGTGCCGTCTGCAACCTCCCTCGCAGAATCGTCCGGCACAAGATCGTAAACGCCATCAATCTCGGCGACGGTCCGGTCGGCGATGCTTTTTGTTATCGTGGCGGCATTCAGATTGTCCGCCAAGTAGCCCAAAAACAATGGAAACAAAACAAACGTCTGATATGCTCCGAGAAATAGACCGAGGGCATGCAGTGGCGAATTTTCGGTGAACTGGACCACGAAACAGAAGGCGCAAACAGCGATCGAGGACCAAAGAAACAACGCTCGAAACCTATCGCGATGCCAAAAATGCCGCACGATCCGCGGCGAAAATTGCACCGATACCAATGACAGAGCGACGAATACGAATGAAAAGGTCGTCACCAAAATCGTCACACCGATGGAGACCCAAGCGCCCAAAGCCGCACGCATCATGGGCTCCGCCTGCGCGAAAACGGATCGCGTATTGATGAATAACCCCCAGCCGATCAAGAATACCGCTAGTATAGAAACGAGCAGTATCGCCCGGTCACGGTCTGTTCGGATCGGCACCGGCCGTCGGTCTCTGCTGCGTCGTACGGTCATCTCTAACGAACTAGGCTCGTGTCAAACTGCGGTACTTGATCCGATGCGGTTGGTCGGCGTCGTGGCCGAGACGGCGTTTGCGGTCTGCTTCGTACTCGCTGTAATTGCCGTCAAAATATTCGACGTGGCTGTCGCCTTCGAACGCAAGAATATGCGTCGCGATGCGATCGAGGAACCAGCGGTCGTGACTAATTACAACGGCGCAGCCGGCAAAGTTTTCGAGAGCTTCTTCGAGCGCACGCATCGTGTTCACGTCGATGTCGTTAGTTGGCTCATCGAGAAGCAGCACGTTGGCACCGGTCTTTAGCATCTTAGCAAGGTGAACGCGGTTGCGTTCGCCGCCCGAAAGGTGACCGACAAATTTCTGCTGATCAGCGCCCGAGAAGTTGAATTTAGACACGTATGTCCGTGCGTTCATTGTTCGCGTTCCCAACGTAACGTTATCGAGCCCGTCGGCGATCTCATCAAAAACCGTTTTCTCGCCGCCGAGGCTGTCGCGCGACTGATCAACGTACCCGAGTTTGACCGTCTCGCCAACTTTGAACGAACCGGAATCGGCTGTGTCCTGCCCGGTGATGAGCCGGAACAGCGTCGTCTTACCGGCGCCATTTGGCCCGATAACGCCGACTATGCCGCCCTTTGGCAGCGAGAATTCGAGATTTTCGAATAGGATCGTGTCGCCGTAGCCTTTCGAAACGCCGTGCGCCTCGATGACGATATCGCCGAGCCGCGGGCCGGGCGGAATGTATATTTCGAGGTCGTCAGCATGCTTTTCTGATTCCGTCGCAACCATCGCTTCGTAGTCGTTGATACGAGCCTTCGATTTCGCGTGGCGGCCTTTCGGAGACATTCGTATCCATTCAAGCTCGCGTTCGAGCGTCTTTTGCAACTTGTCTTCGCTGCGTTTTTCCAGCGCGAGACGCTCGCCCTTTTGCTCGAGCCAACTCGAATAGTTTCCTTTGAACGGAATTCCCTCACCGCGATCTAATTCGAGTATCCAACCCGCAATGTTGTCGAGGAAATAACGGTCGTGCGTAACGGCGATGATCGTGCCTTCGTATTTTTGCAGATGCTGTTCGAGCCACCCGACCGTCTCGGCGTCAAGGTGATTTGTCGGCTCGTCTAGCAACAAAATATCAGGCTTTTGCAGCAGCAGACGGCACAGAGCAACGCGGCGCTTTTCTCCGCCGCTCAAGTTTTTAACTATCGTCTCCGGCGGCGGACATCGCAACGCATCCATCGCCATCTCAAGCCGCGAGTCTAAGTCCCATGCATCAGCGTGATCAAGCTTTTCCTGCACCGCGCCTTGACGCTCGATAAGTGCATTCATCGCATCATCGTCCATCGGCTCGGCAAACTTCGCGTTGATCTCTTCGTACTCTTTGAGAAGGTCAACCGTCGCTTGAACTGCTTCCTCAACGATCTGTTTGACCGTCTTCGATTCGTCGAGCTTTGGCTCCTGTTCGAGATAGCCAACAGAATAGCCCTGCGAAAAAACAACCTCACCGTTAAATTCCTTGTCCGTGCCCGCGATTATCCGCAGCAAGGACGATTTACCCGAGCCATTCAGCCCAAGCACGCCGATCTTCGCGCCGTAAAAAAACGAAAGGTAAATGTCCTTAAGGACAGGTTTCTTATCGTAAAATTTTGAAACTTTGACCATCGAAAAGATGATCTTGTTTGGTTCTGGTGTACTCATATAATTTCTAGATATGCTGCTTCCTCGATGGTCTCCAGTCTACTAAACCAAAGCAAGTTTGCATGTAAATCTTTCGGAATTGCCACTTCCTCTTTTGTCGCATCACGATCAAGCTCGATTCGAATCCACATAACAAAATTGTCCTGCCCCCCTCTCTTGCCGGAGCCCGCGTAAAAGTATCTATATTTTCGTCCCGGCATCATGTCGAAGGGGCGGAGTTGCAGTACTTTCCGTAAGGTTCGATAACCGGGTTGCCAAACCCCAAACTGAAATCTCCTTGATCGAAAATCAACGACCGTGAAGAAATGATCCTCTTTTTCGAAAGCATCGAGGAACTCCATCATGCCATCGTGATTATCACGCATCGATTGTCACCGTCCGCTTTGCCAGTTTATTGGTTGTATTCGTTCGGACCTTGAAAACGATTCCCGATCCTTTGGGAGCAGTTATTGTTCCATGAGGGGAAACCTCAACTTCCGGCTCGATAACGTCTTCGTCCCAATAACGCTTACTTGCCGAAACGTCGCCAGGCAACGTGAATCCGGCGAGCGTTGACATCGCGATGTTGTGGGCGCGGCCGATGCCACTTTCCAACATTCCGCCGCACCAGACAGGAATATTTGCTTCGCTGCAGACCTTTTCGATCTGCTTTGCCTGGGTATAACCACCGACGCGGCCAAGTTTAACATTTATGATACGGCACGCGCCTAGCTCGATGGCTTTGCGTGCGTCGTCGGGTGATTTTATCGACTCGTCGAGGCAGATCGGCGTTTTAATCTCTCTTTGTAATTTAGCATGGTTGAGCATGTCGTCGTGAGCGAGCGGCTGCTCGAACATCATCAAGCCAAATTCGTCCATGCCTTTAAATAGCTCGATGTCATTGAGAGTGTAAGCCGAATTCGCATCGCCCATCAGCGGAATATCGCCAAAATGCTCACGAACCTGTCTAATGACATCGTAATCCCAGCCGGGCTTGATCTTGATCTTGATGCGGCGGTAACCGGCTTCGAGTTCTGTTTGTATTTTTTCAAAGAGCTTTTCGAGGCTGTCCTGAATGCCAATCGAAACGCCGCAGTCTATCTCAGTTAGCACACCGCCGATGTGCCGCCAAAGCGGGATGCCGAGTTTTTTGGCTTCGAGATCCCAACAGGCTGTTTCAATAGAGGCCTTCGACATTCGGTGGCCGCGAACTTTAGCAAAAGCATTCCAGACATCCGCAGCCTTTTCAACCGTCTTTCCGACGACCATCGGGGCGAGAATTTTCTCTATCGTCACCCACGCCGAGTCTGTCCATTCGTCCGAATACGACGGCGTCTCGCCGCACGTTACTTCGCCCCAGCCTTCGCCGCCGTCAGTATCCTCGACACGTACCAGAACTATCCGCCGCTCATACGTTCTGCCAAAGCTCGTCTCAAAAAAATGGACAAGCGGCATGTTGATCTCGATGAGTTCGACGGAGCGGATAGTAAACATGTCTTACCCCACGATCTCGAACTGCACAAACTGCGTCGCTATCAGTTGTTTGGCTTTCGTGAGTTCGTCAATGACGACGACCTGAAGGACATAGTCGCCGGGCATAAATTTGTCACCGATCGCCAAGCCGCCGCGCGTTCTTAGGCGCCGCATATCGGTTTGGCCGCGAAGAGCGAGCGGTTTTTGCACACCATCGAGAATAAGTTTGCCATCTCGAAAAATGCGGATCTTTGTCTGCAATTGCGGCAGTTTTGCAGAGTTTAGTTTTGCGTTATAAACAAAATAATTATAGCTAAGCAGCGATCCTGCTTTTATTCGTCGGAGTGCAGTGTCCGACAGGGGATTTGACACGTTGGTCATATTTTCGAGAACGATGCTCGACACGGTAAGTTTATTTTTCTTGAGATTCGGCACCTCTATGAACTGGCTGGCAGAACCAATTTTACCGCCCTGTGTGTCGCGGATCGCAACACGATATTGATAAGCTCCGGCATTTTTGACCGGAAACGCAAATTGATAAATGATTCCTTCGGCGACGGCCTTACGATACGCATCCGGTTTTAAAATGAGCGAATAATTTTTTGCCAGCTGATCGACGATCTGCCCGTTGTCGCCAAAACTCATCGCCAACACGTCGATGGCGGCCTTTTTCGTACCGTCTTTTTCGTCGGTGAATTTCAGATCGTTCGCGTCGATATGAAGCAGCGAACGAACGAACGATCCGGTTTTTTCGTCGTTGCCAAAAAGAGCGTTAAGCCGCATGTTGATGCCGCTGACAGCGAAAGGCGAGACCAGCGCAGTTTCGAGCTGCGCTACCGGGGGCAAGTTGGAAACGGGTTTTTCTGAACGGTCAGCAACATTGAAAAATCCGCTTCGGTAACGCACTGTCGCTCCCTTTCTCAGCACCTTGACATCGAGCTTGTTGAATTTGCGTTTTGTAGCGTCGAATGTGTCTGAGTCCGGTTCGTAAGCGATCAGATAATAACTTTGATCGTTCAGTATTCTGCGAACGCCGCTGCTTAGATCATTGTTGTTCTTTATAGCGAGGCCGCCGGTTTCTTCCGCCAAAAAGCTGAGCCCTTCCTGCGTGTCAAAAAGCTCGTCACGGCGGTCCTGGCTTAACGCATTCATTGAGTCAGGGCTTGTATCCGAAATATTGTCCACCGCGGTAAAGCCTGTGTATTGCAGGCCGCGAGCGTCCACCGTATAAAAAACCACTGAGGCTCGATTTGCCACATCAACAAGCTGCTGCAGAAAATCAAAAACGGGACCGCTTTCTTGATTCCCGTTCGCGTCTGTCTCAAAGATCTTAAAGCCGTCCGAAAAAAGTATCACCGATTTGCGACCCGGCAATTCGCTCATTCCGGTGACAATGTACCTAAGAGCGCCGAGCGTGCCGGTAGCAAAAACACTGGTGCGAAAATCGTCGAGAGTTAGGCCAGTACCCGTTGTCGTCAGTTCAGCATCGTCAAGCGTTTCAGACAGATCGGTTTGAAGGGAAGTATCCGGAGTAGCATCGATCGGTGCGAAAGCGCTAATGCCTCCACTGCCTTGCGCGTTCCATTTAACTTTTTCAATGGCCGCGTAAAGTATGCGTTTGTCCGAAGTAAATTGCTGCAGAGCGCCGATGCCGGCGCCGGTGCGAATGATCGCGACCAGATCGCCTTCCTGTATCTGTTCATCAACAAATTTCTTTAACGCTCTGCGCGTCTGATACGCGCTCTCAAACGACAGTGAAAGGTCGTCAACCACAAGCGCATAAGTCCGCCGAACGTTCTCCGGCCTGAGCGCAACCGGCGGCACAGGGATCGCATTTTTATCAATGACTTTTGGTGTTTCGGTGGTGGTCTTTACACTGGAAATGAATGAGAAATTTGTGATCCTCTGCTTTTCGCCGTTTTCGTAGATCTCGATCTCTTCAGGCCGAAGGTCAATGATGACCTTACCTTTCGAATCATTCACCGAAACATCGATCTGAATCATGCTGGTCGATATTTTTACGACATCATTATCTTCGGGCGGCGTAGCAGACTGTGCCGGTTTTGCACCTTGCGAAAAAGCCGCAGTCGAAAACAAAAACGTGAATATAAAAATTAACGACGCCTTTTTCATATCTATTCTCTCTAAAGTTAGATGTTTGTTATGATATTACGGTTTGAGTTTGTTTGAAAGTAATGTAGCCCAAGCCCGATCACCCGATAAACACTTGCCCCGCTGTTTGCATCTGATATTTACTATGTTCGAAAGATCTATTCGCCTCGGCGTATCCTTTTTATTACTTGCTGTTTTATTCACCGTCGGCTGTTCCGCACAGCAGAACGAAGAACAGGCTTTGCGAAGCCTTCGTGAAATGACCCGTAACGGTAAGCTGCCTCCTGAAGATTTTGTGGCCGGGCTTGAATCGCGGTTTGCCGGTAAAAAGACAGGCGCTCTGGCAAAGCTGCTCCATGCCCGCATTCGCTATGACAATGGTGATTTCACAGGCGCGGCAGCGATATTGAACGCAGATGTTTTCGCAAAGAAAACTAAGCTCGCCGATCACGCCTTGTGGCTGCGCGGACAAGCTCTGCAAAAAGCCGGAAATCATGCAGATGCTGCAAAAGCCTTTGAAACTTTGATTCGTAATTTTCCTGATTTTATAAGAGTTCGTGATGCGAAATTGGCGTGGGCGACTTCAGCGATCTCGGCGAGCCGAGCCATAGATATTCCGCCTTTCCTTATAGACTTAACTGAGAAAAATGACGCAGACGCATTGCTTCTCACGGCAAAGGCTTTCGAAGCGCAAGGCTTGCAAGCCGACGCCATAAAATACTATCGGCGCACATATTTCTTTGCAGCAGGTTCGACCGCGGCAAAGGAAGCCGAAACTAAATTGACGTCGTTGGCACAGCCGCTAACTCCACAGACCAGCGACGAACAGTTGGCTCGAGCGGAGAAATTATTTAACGCTAAAAGTTTCGCAGACGCCGCATCGGCTTATAGCGATCTGGCTGCAAATTTCCCCGCTGCCGCTACGCCGCAAACACGACTAAAACGACTGACCGCACTGGCAAACTCCGGCAAAATGCCGGATGCTCTAACCGCACTCAATTCGCTACCCGAATCATCCAAGGAGCGCGAAGAAGCTCACCGGCAACTCGTCCTCGGCTATGCAAAGGCAAAAATGTGGCCGCAGGCCCGTTCAACCGCTGATGAAATGAAGCAAAGGTTTCCATACGGAACACTTGTCGCCAAAACCTTCATCGACGCTGGTTTTGCGGCTCGTGATGCCAAAAATAGAACCGACGAAGCCTATTTTCTAAATAGGGCTGTCGCCGCGTTTCCCAACGCTGTCGAGGTTGCTCAGGCGCAATTTGAAACCGCCTGGATGCAGCATGAAAACAAGAATTTTGCCCTTTCGTCGCAAATGTTCATCGACCACCTTGCACGTTATGCGGATAAAGACACTGCTAGCCGAGGCAAAGCCGGTTACTGGGCCGCAAGAGACTCTGAACGCTCCGGCAAGATAAACGAGGCGTGTGCTCTTTACGACGCTGTGATCTATCGCTACTCGGCGAATTGGTATGGCTATCTGGCATTTGGCCGTCTGACGACATTAAAAAATCAAGGCAATTGCCGTACAAACACCGCTGTCGATCCCACAGTCACAAAAGCGATAGCCAATCTCAAAACGGTCACAGTCGCGGCTGAGACGGCAATCGAAAAGGAAGTTGCTCGAACTGAAAAGAGCGAAGAGCTAAGCACGATCGGCTTGTTTGATTGGGCGATCGACGAACTTCAGGAAGCAAAAAAAACCGCCGAAAAAAGCCCGAAGATCAATCTCGCTCTCGCCAAACACTACCGATTAAAAGGCGACAACGTAAACGCCCTGCTCGCTCTTGCCAAAAGCTACCCCGATTACGCTCAGATGTTTCCCGAGGAAATGGGTCGCGAGGAATGGGAAGTTTTCTATCCGCTCTTAAACTGGGCTGAGATCAAATACTGGGCCAGCGAACGGCAGCTTGACCCTTATCAAGTCGCGGGTCTAATTCGGCAGGAGTCCGTATTTAATCCGCAAGCGCGTTCACACGCAAATGCCTTCGGCCTGATGCAGCTTCTCGTGCCGACAGCTCAGTCGATGGCAAAAAAATACGTTTCTAAAACCTCGATGGTCACGTCCGATTCTCTCTATCAGCCGCCACTTAATATCGAGCTCGGCACGGCTTATATGAAAGACCAGCTTGCCAAATTTGGCCGCATAGAATACATGGCCGTTGCTTATAACGCCGGCCCCGGCCGCGTTCCGCAATGGCGTGCGACTTTACCCGCCGAAATGGACGAATTTGTCGAAGCCATCCCTTTCAAAGAAACGAAAGGCTACGTTCAGGGCGTCATACGCAACTCCGCCCAATACCGCCGCCTCTACGACGAATCCGGCAATTTCAAACAAAACGTTGGCACTCGGCCTTTACGCGGCGAGATCGACAGCAAGCCGCACGAGGAATTCGTTGCAGAATATCCAGATATCAATATCGATGATCGTGGAGAGTAGTATTTATAAATTCTTCAAAATAAACTCCGTCATCATTGTGTACCAGTGTTTGACCTGGGCTGGGTTTGTGATGCCGTGGCGGGCGGTTGGGTAGATCATCAGGTCAAATTGTTTGTCGGCTTTTTGTAGTTCATAGATGAACTGGGTCGTGTTTTGCATGTGGACGTTGTCGTCGATCTGGCCGTGGATGAGCAGCAGCTTGCCTGAGAGATTTTTTGCGGCTTTGACTATCGATGTTCGGTCGTAGCCTTCAGGATTGTTTTGCGGCGTCATCATGTAACGTTCGGTGTAGATCGAATCGTAAAGCCTCCAATCAGTTCCGGTGCCGCCGGCGATGCCGATTTTCCATGCTTTGCTGTGCGTCATAGCATACGACGTCATCGAACCGCCGTAGCTCCAACCGTGCAGGCCGATGCGCTCGCCGTCAATGTACGGCAAAGATTTAAGATAATTCACTCCGTCTTCGAGATCACGAAGTTCGAGTTCGTACATTCGCTTGTAGATCGGCCAGACGGATTCTTCGCCTTTACCGCTCGCACTACGGTTATCACAAACCCAGACGATGTAGCCTTTCTGCGCTAGCATTTGAAACCACATCATCCTGCTGCCCTGCCAGCGGTTTGCAACCGACGGAGCGTGTGGCCCTGAATAAGTGTATTGAAACACTGGGTATTTTTTTGACGGATCAAAATCGGACGGCTTGATCATCATCGCTTCCATTTCAAAACCGTCGCGCGTTTTTACGTTGAGAAATTCAGGCTTGCTCAATTTGTATTGTGACAACACATCGACCTTGTTCTCGTTGATAACGCGTGTCAGTGTTCCGTTTGATTTAATGAGCCTCGCTTGCGAAGGTGTGCTTGCGTCGCTCGAAAAGCCGACGAATTGTGAAAAGTCCCTATTAAAAGATGCCGAGTGCCAGCCGTTGCCGTCCGAGAGCCGCTGAACTTCGTTTTCACTAAGGCTGACGCGATAGACATTCTCAGCGATATGGCTGTTCTTTGTCCCAGAAAAATATATCCAGCCTGTCTTTTCATCCATGCCATGCAGCGAACGCACCTCCCAATTGCCTAACGTAAGTTGGTTCATTAGCTGTCCTGCTGCATTGTAACGATAAAGGTGCCGCCATCCGGTTCGCGCCGACTGCCACACAAAGCTGCCATCGGCGAAAAACTCAGGATTGTCATAGACCTCGACCCAGGCGGGCGACTCTTCGGTCAAGAGCTTCCTGACCTTGCCGTCCAGTGCTGCAGCATTCAGGTCGAGATATGTCTGTTCGCGATTGAGCGCCTGGAAAGTAACGGTTTGACTGTTTGGTGCCCAAGCAACACGAGCGATCAGCAGATCGTCCGGCTTGTATTGCGAAGTGTCAACAAACTTCACAGCGTCACCAACACGAAGAAGTGACGGAGGCAATTTGTCACCGACCTTGGGAATTTTTCCGGCATTTGGCACGAACGAAGTCTTACCAACATTGGCAATGCCCAGCTTAACTATCGGGTTTGGATCGCCTGCTTTTGGATAGGATGTCGTCTCGACTTCCTGAGGCTGCGGAACGTCGTTCGTCAACGTGAACTTCGGCACCGGTGATTCGTCGAGCCGGAGAAATGCGATAAATTTTGAATCCGGCGACCACCAGTAACCGCGTTTCTGTCCGCGTCCGTAAAGCTCTTCTTCGTAAACCCAATCAAGGTAGCCGTTGTAGATCGCCTTGTCGCCCTCGCGTCCGTCACGCGTGAGCTGCTTTTCGCCGCCCTTTGCAACATCGATGGCAAAAAGATTATTGCCGCGAACGAAGCTCACCAATTTGCCGTCAGGGCTGAAGTCTTCTTCTTTTTCCTCGGCGGTGTTGTTCGTAAGACGCTTTAACGTGCGGCTGGAAATATCGTAAAACCAAAGGTCCTTCGCATTGTTGATCAGTATAGAAGTTTCATCAGCATTGAAATGCAGTCCCGCAGAGTTTGCCAATCCATTTGCTTCGTCCGCCTTCAGGCCGACACGCATCAAGGCATTCGCCAACGAACCGCTGTCATAATACGGCACCGCCTGACCCGTCGCCGCATCGACGCGCATCAATCTTCCATTGACAGTCTGTTTAAACGACTTCCCATCTGGCGACCACTGCACAAAAACCTGCGTCCCGCCAAACCGCACCCGTTTCGCGGCATCTGGATTGAAAATATCGTCGAGCGTAAGCAGCTTGTCCTGAGCAAATGCGACAGCCGAAAACGTAATTACGGCAACAACTAACCATTGGATTTTTTTCATATTCTTAAAACAAAAAACTGCGAAGATCTTAGGCAAAGTATAAACGAAAATGGTGGAGTTTTGCTATGCCTTAGGATGAGATCTGTCATAAACCTCGATCATTTTTTCCATCGAAACCTGCGTGTAGATCTGCGTTGTTGAAAGTCTCGCGTGGCCGAGGAGTTCCTGGATGTCTCGGAGGTCGGCGCCTTGATCTAGTAAGTGCGT